>CAZKDH010000020.1:0-1589 GCA_964551505.1 uncultured Rhodospirillaceae bacterium | reverse complement strand
TGCGGAGCTTCTCGGTCAGGTCGCCCTCGACGATCTGCGCGTGGTAGAGGTCGAACTGGACCTTGAGGTTGCCCGCGCCGACCTCCTCGCGGATCGCGTGCGCCTCGGCCTGCGTCGTGAGCAGGTAGCCGGGATTGTCGCGCGGGTTGAGCGGCTCGATCGTCACCGTGACGCCGTGCGCGGCAGCGTCCTCGCACGCCTGCCGCAGGTGGCGCACGTAGAGGCGCCGGCGCCGGTCGCGCTCCTGCGCGTCCGCGTCGGGCGGAACGACGCCCGCCATCACGTGCATGCGGCGGCAGTTGAGCGCCTGCGCGTAGCGCAGCCCCATCGCGATCGACGCCGTGAACTCGTGTTCGCGCCCCGGCACGCTCGCGAGCCCGCGATCGCCGGCGCCGAGGTCGCCCGGCGGCGCGTTGAACAGCGCGACCTCGAGGCCGTGCTGCGCGACGCGCTCGGCGATGTCGCGCGCCTGCCATTCGTAGGGGAACGTGAACTCGACCGCGCGGAAGCCGGCCTGCGCGGCCTCGCCGAAGCGCTCGAGGAACGGCGCCTCGGTGAACAGGTAGGACAGGTTGGCCGAGAACCGCGGCATCGCGACTCCCTCTCGCGGGGGATGGGATCGCGTGCGCCCACCGGCGCATCGGCGCCGCCCGGCGGCCCCCGCATTTAGAATGCGTCCGGACGACCGGCAAAGTCTGCATCCTGCGCGAACCGAACGCAATGCGCGCGTGGCCGCGACGTCCAACCTCCGACCGATGCTTCCGGCCTCTCCCCTCGCCGCCCCTTCCCGCCATGCCGAGCGCTGGTCGACGTCGATCGGCGGCGAGGCCGTCGAGCTCTGCGCCGACCGCGCGTTGCTGTGGACGCGGACGCGCACCCTGTTCGTGGCCGACGTCCACCTGGGCAAGGCCGCGGCGTTCCGCGCGGGCGGCGTGCCCGTGCCGCGCGGCTCGACGGCGAACGACCTCGCCCGCCTCGGCGCGCTCGTCGAGGCGAGCGGCGCGCAGCGGCTCTGCGTGCTCGGCGACTTCCTGCACGCGAAGGCGGGCGTCGTGCCGGCGCTCGACGCGGCGTTCCGAGCGTGGCGCGAGCGGCATCCGTCGCTCGCGATCACGCTCGTGCGCGGCAATCACGACGCGAACGCCGGCGACCCGCCCGGGAGCTGGGGCGTCGAGGTGGTCGGCGAGCCGCACGCGCTGCCGCCGTTCCTCGCCTGCCACGCGCCGGTGTCGCCGCGCACCGGCTATGCGCTGTGCGGGCACGTGCACCCGGGTGTGCGGCTCTCCGGCCGCGGCGACGAGAGCATCCGGCTTCCGTGCTTCGTGCTCGGCCGCAGGCGCGCGATCCTGCCGGCGTTCGGCCGGATGACCGGGCTCGCGATCGTCGCGCCCGCGCCCGACGAGTCCGTCGTCGCGATCGCGGGGCGCGATCTGTTCCGGCTGCCGGGCTGGGGGGGGGGGGGCCCCCCCCCCCCCCCCCCCCCCCCCCCGGGGGGGGCCCGCGGGGGGGGGGGGGGGGGGGGGGGGGTTCGCGCACCCAGGAAGAAGCGGTTCGCGGCGGCAGGGGCGCGGCGCGACGGGGACTTGCCA
>CAZKDH010000019.1:0-23972 GCA_964551505.1 uncultured Rhodospirillaceae bacterium | reverse complement strand
CACGTTCGCCTCGCCGGCGATGGCGCGTGCGAGCAGCGTCTTGCCGGTGCCCGGGGGACCGACCAGGAGGCAGCCCTTCGGGATCTTGCCGCCGAGGCGCTGGAATTTCTGCGGGTCCTTCAGGAACTCGACGATCTCCTCCAGCTCGTTCTTGGCCTCCTCGATGCCGGCAACGTCGTCGAAGGTGATGCGTCCGGTGCGTTCGGTCAGCAGGCGGGCCCGCGACTTGCCGAAGCCCATGGCCTTGCCGCCGTTGGACTGCATCTGCCGCATGAAGAAGATCCAGATGCCGGCGATAATCAGCAGCGGCGCCCAGTTCAGGAGGATGGTCATCAGCGGCCCCATCGACTCCTCTTCGGGACCGGCGGTCACCAGCACGCCCTTGGAGGTCAGGGTCTCGACCAGCTTCGGGTCGTCCGGGGCATAGGTGTAGAAGGCGCCGCCGCCATGCAGGCTGCCGACGATCTGCTTGCCGCGGATGGTGACGTCGTTGACATTGCCCTCGTTAACCGAGGACAGGAACTCGGAATAGCTCAGCTGCTTTTGGTTGCTGTGCGACGAGCTGTTCTGGAACAGGCTGAACAAGATGAGCAGCAGCACCATGATCGCTGCCCAAATCGCTAGGTTCTTGCCAAGGTTCACGATTCAATCCTCATTCGGCCGAATCCGGCGCGCTGCCCGCCTGGCCGCCGCACCATTCCGCAGGTTTACTTTTCATGTCCATACATAGTGTGCGTCGTCGCATAAGCAACTGTAAAGCCGCAAGATGTCGGTCCGGGAACCGGCAAAAACGTGGCAATCAGCGAATTTCCGACCCCCAGATGGGGCACCGCCAGCAAATTGCTCCCATTCCACAGCGCCGGCAGGGCCTTACGTGCCGTTTCCGGCAGGTCGTGGCGTGCAAGCGAGACCGAACGCCGCTCGCCGATGATGCGTAAACCCGCCTCGCCGAGGCATGCCACGACCGCCTCGCCGGCCATCGGCACCCCGCTGACCGGCGCCTCCAGGCTTACGCGGAAGCGGCGGTCCCAGATCACGCTGCGTCCCGGGGCCAGCGCCTGCCGGTCGCGAATGGCGCCCCAGTCCCGGGCGACGATGACCCGGCCGCGGCGCCGGCCGATGGCGCAGCCGGCCAGGCTCCAGCCGCGCCGGACCTGGGCCGGATCGGGAACCACGAGCCAGTCCAGCAGCACCGCGACATGGCGGGGTGCCGCCGGATAGGCCCGCCCGCCGATCGCGGTCAGGACCCGGTTCAGCGCGGCCGTCGCAACGGCGGGATCCGCGCCCCGCCAACCCTCCGGCGCCAGGGCCGCATAGCCGGCCGGATCCCAGGCGAGCGTCTCTGCGAGCAGCGCCGCCGCGGCGTCCTCGTCCCGGCGGCGGCGGGTGCCAAGCCCGGCGAGGAGCAGGTCGTAGGCGCCGGAGTCGAGGCCCGCCGCGGCTTCGCGCAGGCGGACCCGCTCGAAGCGCCGGTCCCGGTTGCTGGGATCCTCGATCCAGTCCTGGCCCCGGGCCCGCAGGCTGGCCAGGAGCCGGGCCTTCGGCACCCGCAGCAGCGGCCGCAGCAGGCGGACGCCGTCGATCTCGCGCAGCGCGCTCATCCCGGCGAGGCCGGAATCGCCGCTGCCGTGGTCGCGGCGCATCAGATGTGTCTCGATCTGGTCGTCGAGATGGTGCGCCACCGCCAGCGGGGAGATCCCCTGGGCCCGGCACCAGTCGGCCATCAGCCGGTAGCGGGCGGCGCGGGCCTTGGCCTGGATCCCCGACCGGGGCTTGGGCCCCTCCCAGCGCAGGATGTGATGCTCGATGCCCGGCCGGCCAGCCAGCCAGGCCGCCACCGCGGCGGCCTCGGTGGCCGCTTCCGGGCGCAGGCCGTGATCGACCGTCAGGGCATGGACCCGGCCGCCTTGCGCCGAAGCCCAGTCGCCCAGCAGCAGGGCCAGGGCGAGGCTGTCCGGCCCGCCGGACACGCCGACGGCGATCCGGGGCGCCGGACCGAAGGGGCCGAGATGGTCGACGAGGGCAGCAAATTCGGCAGCGCCGAGCGGGGCCTCCGGAGCGGCCGCCGGCCGCACCGCAGGGCGACTTTCCGCGCCGGTCAGCACGCGTTCACCGGCGGCGCCTCCGGCTAGGCCGGGCAGCCGTAGCGCTGCTTGGCGCGGGCGGCACGGTCCTTGATCGCGCCGGAGGCGGCGGGGAACTGCTTGCCGAGCTGGCGAAAGGCGGTGCAGGCGTTGTCCTTCTGCCCGGTCTGGCCGAGCGACATGCCGAGCTTCAGCAGATTGTCCGGCGCCTTGGAACTGTTGGGGTATTTCTGGTAGCCCTCGGCGAAGGCGACCGCGGCGTTCTTGAAATCGCTGCGCACGTAGTAGGTCTCGCCCAGCCAGTACTGGGCGTTGCCGGCCAGGGGATCCTTGGGATGCTGGGCGACGAAGGCCTTCAGGGCCACCTCGGCCTCGGCATAGGCGCCGCGCTGCAGCAGGCCGGTCGCGTAGTCGTACTGCTCGTTCGGCGTATCGCCGGGGAGCGCCGCGCCGCCGGATTCCTGCACGGCGGCGGTTTCCCCGGCCGCGGCCGCGGCGGCGGCTTCAGCGGCACCCTCGGGCGCCTGCGGCAGATTGGCGGCCTGTTCCGGGGTCAGCGTCCCGAGGACGCCGGGCTGGGCGCCGGTCGTGGCGGCCGGGGCCTGGGCCGAGGCCTGGGCCTGGCCAGCATCGGCCTCCGTCGCCGGGGCGGCAGCCGCGCCCCCGCCCTGCGGCGCCATGATCGTGCCGTCGGGGGCGACGGTATTCATCCCGCCGCTGCCGCCGGCCTGTTCCAGCTGGCTGAGGCGGAACTCGACATCCTTCTGCAGCTTGTCGAGGCGCTGCGACAAATCGTCTACCTTGAGCCCGACCTGCTCGATCTGCCCGGTGACCTGGGTGATCTGGTCCTGGAACTGCTGCATGCGCACTTCCTGCTGCGCCGCCAGGGGACCGGTCCCGCCGGTGCCATTGGTCATCGCCCCGGCGCCGGGGATCTGGTTCTGCAGGAAGGTGACCTGCTGCTTCAGCTGCTCGATGTCGCGCCGCAGGTCGTCCATCTCGTCGGCGCGCACCGGCTGGGCCGCCAGCCAGACCATGCCCAGCACCGCAATTCCGGCCGAAACGACCCGGCCCCTACCGATGGTGAAACCCAGCATGTGCGCTCCGCTTCAGGTGATGATCGCCGATCGACCTGGCCGCTGCCGCGATGCTCGCCCGGTTTCTGGGCGAAAATAAGGCATCGGAACGCCGACAGCCGACACAATGTCTTGAGCCGCAAAATGCCAGAAAGCGCGGAAATGGCAAGCTTCGCCGCGGCAAATGCCGGTAAGGATCGGGGTCTACTGGGTAATCACCGTCATCCCGCGCCGATTCTGCGCCCAGCAGGCATCGCTGGACTCCGCGCATTCCGGCCGCTCCTTGCCGTAGGAGATCGCGCTCAGCCGTCCGCCATCAACGCCCAGGGCGACCAGATAGTTCCGGATCGAATTCGCCCGCCGGTCGCCCAAAGCGAGATTGTATTCCCGGGTGCCGCGTTCATCGGCATGGCCCTCGATGGCGACGGTGACGGCAGGATGCGCCTGCAGGAAGGCCGCCTGCTTCTGCAGGACGGCCTGGGCGGCGGCGGGAAGCTCGTACTGGTCGGTCTCGAACAGCACCCGGTCGCCGGCCTCCACCGAGAGCTGCTTCTGCAGGCTCTGGCCGTCGAGGGCGGTGCCGGAAATGCCGCTGGGATCGGTGCCCAGCGGTTGGCCGTCCGGCCCGAGGACCGCGGCGCCGGACACCGTCTCCTGCCCGGCCGGCGCGTCGGAAGTGCAGCCCGCCAGGGCCAGGACGCAGGCAAGAACCAACGACATCGACCGGATCATGGAGACTTCCCCTCGCGATTGTGAAACGCCGATCACAATCTCGTGGGCCAATGGGGCGGAATCGAGGCGGGAAAGCGGCGCTTTCTCGACTTCGCGGGCTGAGCCCGTGAGGTCCGACCCGGGAGGTCCGGCGCAAAAGAAAACGCCGGCGCCGCCATTCCGCGGCGCCGGCGTCCAAAGACGCCAGTAGGTCGAAGAGACTACTGGTTGATCGCGGTCACGCCACGACGGTTCTGCGAGTAGCAGCCCTCGTCGGACTCGGAGCAGATCGGGCGCTCCTTGCCGTAGGAGATGACGCTGATCCGGGCCTTGTCGATGCCCAGGGCCACCAGGTAATTGGCGACCGAATTCGCGCGGCGCTCGCCGAGCGCCAGGTTGTATTCGCGGGTCCCGCGCTCGTCGCAATGACCTTCGATGGTCATGGTCGAGGCCGGATACTGCTGCAGCCAGCCGGCCTGCTTCTGCAGCTGCGACTGGGCCTCGCCCGAGAGGTCGAAGCGATCCGTGGCGAAATACACCGTATTGCCGACTTCGGCGTCGAACTGACCCTTCGAGCCGGGGGTGTACTGGCTGTTGATACCGGCGGTATCGGTGGTGCCGGTACCGGCGCCAGCGCCGGCTGCGTTAGCGGTCTCGACCGGGGTGTCCGACGAGCAGGCTGCAAGGAGCACGGCTGCAGCCAAAGCCGACAAAATCTGTAGACGCATTTTTCTTACCTCTCATCCTCAGGTTTGCAGGCTTCGCCCCGCCCCCAGCCCCCATTTCGGGTTCGGTGACATGCCTGTAGTGGGTGTTCCGCGCTGAATTGAGCCAAGAATCGGGCTGTCAAGCCCCCGGAATCGGCGCGGAACATAATCCATTATTGGTTCTCTAGCAAGGGCGACCAGGCCGGATCCGAGCCATCCATCGGGGTCTTCATCACGCGCTCGTTGTAGCCCGTGAGGTCGATGCTGTGCAGCTGAGTCCGCCCGTTCGGCTCCTGGGAGAAGAAGGCCAGGACCCGGCCGTTGGGCGCCCAGGTCGGGCTCTCCACCAGCCAGGCGGTCGACAGGATCCGCTCGCCCGAGCCGTCCGGGCGCATGACGCCGATCTGGAACTGTCCCTGGGAGATCTTGGTGAAGGCGATGAGGTCGCCCCGCGGCCACCAGACCGGGGTGGCATAGCGCCCGCCCCCCTTGCTGATCCGCGCCGCCGCCCCGCCGCCGGATCCCATGACGTAGATCTGCTGCTCGCCGCCCCGGTCGGAGTTGAAGACGATCTTGCTGCCATGGGGCGAATAGCAGGGCGAGGTGTCGATCGCCGGGCTGTCGGTCAGGCGCTTGGAGCGGCGGGTGCGGATGTCCATCACGTAGATGTCGGTATTGCCGCCCTGGGCCATGCTCATGATGACGCTGGAGCCGTCCGGCGAGAAGCGCGGCGCGAAGGTCATCCCGGGGAAGTCGCCGAGGACCTCCTGCTGGCCGCTGTCGATGTTGAACAGGTAGACCCGCGGCTTGTTGCCGTAATAGGACATGTAGGTGATGTCCTGGTTGGCCGGCGAGAAGCGCGGCGTCAGCACCAGCACGTTGCCGTCGGTCAGGTATTTATGGTTCTCGCCGTCCTGGTCCATGATGGCGAGGCGCTTCTGCCGCTTCGCCTTGGGGCCGGTCTCCGAGATGTAGACGATGCGGCTGTCGAAATAGCCCTCCTCGCCGGTGATGCGCTTGTAGACCTCGTCGGCGATCTTGTGGGCGACGCGGCGCCAGTTGGCGGCGCCGGCGGTATACTGGAAGCCGGTCATCTGCTGCTCGCCGAACACGTCCCAGAGGCGGAACTGGACGTTGACCTGGCCGTTGCCCTGGGACTGGGCCGAGCCGCTGACCAGGGCCTGGGCATTGATCAGGCGCCAGTCGTTGAAGCGCGGTCCCTGCTGCAGCGAGGCGTTGTCCTGGATGAAGGCCTGGGGGCTGATCGGCGCGAAGAGGCCGGAACGCTCGAGATCGGCGGAAACCACCGCGGAAATGTCGTTGGCGATCTGGGAGTCGTTGGGGCTGGCCGCATAGAAGTTCGGGATGGCGATCGGCATCGGCTGCACCACGCCTTTGGTAATGTCGATGACCGGCTCGGCCCGCGCCGGCGTCGATGCGGCAACGCCAACGAGCATCGCCACCAGGACCAGCACACTCCCCGTCACCGCCTTCATAGCGACCTTCATGTTCCTCGACCTCTCCGTCTCAGGTTCGGGGGCCTGTATTAACCGGCCCCGACTCATTTCGTTCCCGTGATTCCCGTAGCATCAATCGATCTCCCACGCCACCGGCAGCGCAGCGCAAGATCCGGTCACAGCACGTCCTGCGGGCTGAACCGCATCTTGATCGTTGGCCAGTACTTGCCCGGCGGCAGCTTCAGCGGGCTGGACTTCAGCACCGCGGTGCGGGCGCTGCGGGCGAAATAGTCGAAAGTGCCGTTGCCCGGCTGGTTGTTCAGGATCTCGACCTTGGTCACCGTGCCGTCGGGCTGCAGGCTCACACGCAGCTCGATGAGAATCTGGTCGGCGCCCTGGGCGCCCGGATCGATCGACCAGTTGCTCTCGATCTGCTGGCGGATGCCGTCCTCGTCGGACGAGGTCATCGGCACGTCCGAGGCGAGTTCGGTCTGCGGCCCGGAGGTCGGCTCGGCCGGCGGCTGCGCAGCTTTCTTCTTCGGCTTCTCGGTCGGTTCCGGCGCCGGCGCGTCCTTCAGCACGTTGTTGAGGAGGGCGTTGAAATCCTCGTCCTGCTTCTTCTCGGGTTTCTTCTTCTCCTCCGGCTTCTTGACCTCCTTCTTCGCCTCCTCCGGCTTCTTCTTCTCTTCCGGCTGCTTCTCCTCGGGCTTCAGGGTCTTGTCCGGGATCGCCACGGCCTGCTGCGCCGGCGCCGGCGGCGGCGGGGCGGCGGCGGGTGCCGGCGGGGCCGGCGGCGGCGGCGCCTCGACCTTCGGTTTCTCCTTCTCCGGCGCCGGCTGTTCCTTCGGCTTCTCGGACTTCTTGTTCGAGGCCTTCTCGACCTTCGGCGCCGCGGTGATGTCGGAGACCAGCGCCGCCTCGATGCCCAGCGGCTGCGGCAGCACCTCCGGCTCGAAGAAGGACGGCACGCCGAAGACGATCACCGCCAGGATGAAAAGATGGAACAGGATCGAGCCGACAAAGCCGGCCGTCATCGGGTCCTTCTGATCGACGAGGGCAACGCGCATGGCTATCGAGCGCCCGTCGAAGAATACATAGCGGAAAGACCCGTCGACCCCTCACCCTGTCCCTCTCCCGCAAGGGGAGAGGGCACGCAGTCGCCACCTGCCTGCAAATCGTCGATCCAGTGCGGCGACACGTCCATATGCCGAAGGCTCATGCGGCAGCGCTCCTTCTCCCCCTGAGGGAGAAGGGCGGGATGAGGGGTCGACGGGTCTATCAAGGCAGAGAAACTAATCAATTCGACTTCTTCTCTTCCTTCGCCGGCGCCGGTTCCTTGGCGTCGGTGATCAGGCCGACCTTGGAGAAGCCGTTCGCCTGCAACTCGCCCAGCACCTGGGCGAAGGAGCCGTAGTCGGTGTCCTTGTCGGCGCGCACATAGATCGTGGTGTCCGGCTTGTTGGCGGTGATCGCGGCGAGGCGCGGCCCCACCTCCTCCAGCTTGATCACCGTCTCCTGCAGGTAGAGCGTGCCGTCCTTCTTCACGCTGATCACCAGCGGCTCGTCGGGATCGGTCATCGCCTCGGCCTTGGTCTTCGGCAGCTCGACGGGCACGCCAACGGTCAGCAGCGGCGCCGTCACCATGAAGATCACCAGCAGCACCAGCATGACGTCGACCATCGGCGTCACGTTGATCTCCGCCATCGGCGAGAACTTGCGGCGCGCGGCATAGCCGCGTGCCTTGTGCCCGGCGCCGAGCTTGACGGCCATCAGTGCTTCTCCTCGAGCTGGCGCGAGAGGATGGCGCCGAACTCGCCGGCAAAGGCCTCGAGGCGGTTGCCGTAGCGGCCGATATCGCCGGAGAGCTTGTTATAGGCCAGCACCGCCGGGATGGCGGCGACCAGGCCGAGCGCGGTGGCGAAGAGCGCCTCGGCGATGCCCGGTGCCACCACGGCCAGGCTGGTGTTCTTCGAACCGGCAATGGCGGCGAAGCTGTTCATGATGCCCCAGACCGTGCCGAAGAGGCCGATGAAGGGCGCCGCCGAACCGACCGAGGCGAGGTAGCCCATGTAGCGCTCGAGCTGGTCCATCTCGCGGCCCAGGGTGATGTTCATCACCCGCTCGATGCGGTCCTGCAGGCTCTCCTTCAGGGCGTCGGTGGTAAGCAGGCCCTTGGCGGCCGAGCGCCGCCATTCGCGCATCGCCGCGACGAACAGCGAGGACATCGGATCCGGCGGCCGGCTGGAAATGCGGTCGAACAGCTCCTCCAGCGAACCGCCCGACCAGAAGGCCTCCTCGAACTGCCGGGCCTGGGCGCGCAGGCGGCGGATGCGGATCAGCTTGTCGAAAATGATCGCCCAGCTCCAGATCGAGGCCAGGATGAGCATGATCATCACGATCTTGACGATCCAGTCGGCCTGCATGAACAGGCCCCAGACGGAAAGATCGTGCGCCGCGCTGGGCAGGCCCACGCCGGTCTGCACCGCCTGATTGGCGGCGTCCAAGACCGTTCCGGCGTCGACCGGAGCGACCGGCGTTGCTGATGGTGCTGGTTGCGTTTGATCCATTACCCCGTCTCACTTATCCGTTGTTGACCGATGACCGCGCTGCATCACGCGTCTGAGGGATTCCGGCAGCCGCGTCGCGCGGCCGGCCCCGGTGATGCAGGCGATCAGAACCTTGAGGGTGGCCAGAAGTTCCGCCGCGCCGCCCCCGGACGGCCGGGAAACGCGCTGCTCGAGTTCCACCGAAGCCCCGCCGATCGCGAGCACGCGGGTCTCGATCGTCAGGTCGTCGTCGAGCCGCGCGGATTTCAGGAAATCGACCGCGCAGCGCCGGACCACCAGCATCAGACCGTCCGCGCCGATCATCTCGGCATGGGAGATTCCGGCGGCGCGCAGCATTTCCGTGCGCGCGCGTTCGGCGAATTTCAGGTAGTTCGCGTAATACACCATCCCGCCGGCATCGGTATCCTCGATGTAGACCCGGAGGCAGTGAACATGGGGGGCCGAAGATACAACGTTCCGACCGTCGCGCCCTGCTTCCGGCACCCCCTCACCCGTGCCCTCTCCCATGAGGGGAGAACGGGAAGTGGCCGTTTGGCGGATCGCGGGTGATTTCCTCACGCCTCGCCCTCCGCGTCTTCCGCCGCCGCCAGCAGTTCGAGCTGCGCCGCGGTCGAGCGGGTCGGGGTGAGGCCAAGATGCTTGTAGCCGTTCAGGGTCAGCATGCGGCCGCGCGGCGTGCGCTGCAGCAGGCCCTGCTGCAGGAGGTAGGGCTCGATCGCGTCCTCGATGGTGTCGCGCTGCTCGGACAGTGCCGCCGCCATGGTTTCGACGCCGACCGGGCCGCCATCGTAGTTCTCGGCGATGCAGCCGAGATAGCGGCGGTCCATGGCGTCGAGGCCGAGGTGATCGACGTCGAGACGCGTCAGCGCGGCATCGGCGATCCGCGCATCCACCTGCCCCGACTTGGCGACCACGGCGAAATCGCGCACCCGGCGCAGCAGGCGGCCGGCGACGCGCGGCGTGCCGCGCGAGCGGCGGGCGATCTCGGCGGCGCCGTCGGCCTTGATGTCGAGGCCGAGCACCTTGGCGCCGCGACGGACGATGAGCTCCAGTTCGGCCGGGGTGTAGAAATTCAACCGCGTCGGGATGCCGAAGCGCTCGCGCAGCGGCGTGGTGATCAGCCCGAGACGCGTCGTGGCGCCGACCAGGGTGAACGGCGGCAGATCGATGCGCACCGAGCGGGCGGCCGGCCCCTCGCCGATGATGAGGTCGAGCTGGAAGTCCTCCATCGCCGGATAGAGGATCTCCTCGACCGCCGGCGACAGGCGGTGAATCTCGTCGATGAACAGCACGTCCTTGGGCTGCAGGTTGGTGAGCAGGGCGGCAAGATCGCCGGCCCGGGCGATCACCGGCCCGGAGGTGGCGCGGAAGCCGACGCCGAGTTCGCGCGCCACGATCTGGGCGAGCGTGGTCTTGCCCAGGCCCGGCGGGCCATAGAACAGCACGTGGTCCAGCGCCTCGGAGCGATGCCGCGCGGCCTCGATGAAGATGCCGAGATTCTCGCGCAGCTTCTCCTGGCCGATGAACTCGCTGAGCTGCAGCGGGCGCAACGACTGTTCTTGCGCATCCTCGGCCGAGGTTTCCGTTGCCAGCAGTCGGGGCTCGGTCATTGCGCCAGCTCCTTCAGGCCGCTGACGATGAGGTCATTCAGATTGGCGCCCTTGCCGGCATCGCCGATCGCCTTCGCGACGGCGCCATAGGCCTCGGCCCGGCGGTAGCCGAGATTAACCAGAGCGGAAACTGCGTCGTTCAACAGACTGTCTGCGCCGTTGGCGGTCTTGCCGACCGGCAGCTTGACCACGGCGGCCATCGCCATGGTGCCGACCTTGTCCTTCAATTCGGTGACGATGCGCTGGGCAAGCTTCGGGCCGACGCCGTTCGCCCGCGCCACGGAGGCCTTGTCCTGCGCCAGGATCGCGGTGGCGAGATCGTCCGGCGTCAGCACCGAGAGGATGGCAAGCGCCACCTTGGCGCCGACGCCCTGGACGGTGACCAGCAGCCGGAACCAGTCGCGCTCGGCATGGTCGGCAAAGCCATAGAGGTTGATCGCGTCCTCGCGCACCTGGGTCTCGATCAGCAGGCTGGCGGCGGTGCCGGCGGGACCGAGCCGCGCCAGCGTCTTTGCCCCGGCATGGACCACGTAGCCCACGCCGTTGACGTCGATCAGCAGCCCGTCGGCCGAGAGCGCATCGATGGTACCGGTCAGCTTGCCGATCATGAGCGGACGCCGATCAACGCATCGCCTCCCGGAAATCCTTGGCACCCCATTTGCTCAAGGTGCCGAGATGGTGGGCATGGCAGATGGCGACCGCGAGGGCATCGGCGGCGTCGGCCGTCTGGGTGCTCGATGCGGGCAGCAGCACCCGGACCATCGCCTGGATCTGGGTCTTGTCGGCGTGTCCCGCCCCGACCACGGATTTCTTCACCAGGTTGGCGGGGTATTCGAAGACCGGCAGCTTGTAGAGCGCCGGGGTCAGCAGCACGACGCCGCGGGCGAGGCCCAGCTTCAGCGTCGAGGTCGGGTTCTTGTTGACGAAGGTCTCCTCGACCGCGGCCACCGTCGGATCGTTGCCGTTGATCACCTGCCGCAGCCCATCATGGATCTCGACCAGGCGTTCAGCCAGCGGCGACTTCGCATCGGTATCGACGGTGCCTGCCGCGACGAAGACGAGCCTGGAGCCCAGGGCGTCGATGACGCCCCAGCCGGTATGCTGCAAGCCGGGGTCCAGGCCAAGAATTCGCATCCGTCCCTATCGCCTCAAGGTTTTTGCAGGCTTACGCGGTCAGTTTCTGCAGGGTCTCTTCCGAGACCTCGAAATTCGCGCTCACATGCTGGACGTCGTCGTTGTCCTCGAGCGTGTCGATCAGCTTGAACAGCGATTCCGCGGTTTCGGCGTCGACGCTGATGGTGTTCAGCGGGCGCCATTGCAGGCGCGCCTCCTTGGCCTCGCCGAATTTCGCCTCCAGGGCATCGCGCACCTGGGAGAAATCCTCCGGCGCACAGGTGACGTCGTGGATCTCGCCGTCGCTCTCGACATTGTCGGCGCCGGCTTCCAGCGCCGCCTCGAACATGGCATCGCCGCCGATCGCTGTGCCGCCGGCCGTCTTCTTCGCATAGACGACGACACCCTTGCGCTCGAACATGAAGCTCACGGAATTGGTCTCGCCCATGTTGCCGCCGGACTTGGAGAAGGCGGTGCGGATTTCCGAGGCGGTGCGGTTGCGGTTGTCGGTCAGGGCCTCGACGATGATGGCGATGCCGCCTGGCCCGTAGCCCTCGTAGCGCACCTCGTCATAGGCGGTGCTGTCCTCGCCGCCGGCGCCGCGCTTGATCGCGCGTTCCATGGTGTCGCGGGGCATGTTGGCCTCGCGGGCGGCGATCATGGCGGCCCGCAGACGCGGATTGGCGGCCGGATCGGCCTGTCCGGTCTTCGCCGCCACGGTCAGCTCGCGGATGATCTTGGTGAAGACCTTGGCGCGCTTGGCATCCTGCGCGCCCTTCCGATACATGATGTTCTTGAATTGGGAATGACCGGCCATCGCGCTGCTTTCAACTCTATCGCTTGAGATTGCGAACAATATCCATACCACATCTTGAGACCGCGCTCCCGGCCAGACGGGCGACGCTAAGCCTGAAATATGGCAGGAATTGGACGCCTTTTAGCATATTCCCCTGATGTTCCAAGCGCCCAGATCGGCGCATTAACCAATTCGGCGGATTTCCGGCAAAGCGCTGGAAACTCTTGGGTTTACCAGTTGTTTACTGGTGACGATCCAAGATTAGCGAAAGTTAATGCGCTGACCGGGAGCCGCCCAGATGTCGAGAACCCAAATCCGCCCGCTGGAACAGGACGACAGCATCGCACTGCAGGCCGAGATCCGCCGCATGGCGGACATGGTGGCGGCGGTGGTCCGGAGCACCGGGGTCGAAGGCATCAATGCCGCCTTGGGCATGGCCGCCAGCGGTGCCGTCACGGCGCCCCGGCAGGTGCAGGATCTGGCGGAGGAGTTCCTCGGCCGGGCTGAACTGATGCAGGAAGAGATCAAGCGGTTCCTGGCGGTTGCCGGCACCGCGCACTAGGTTCCCTGCCGGCTAGGTGCCGGCGAGCTCCATTTTCGGGACATATTGCGACAGCCGGCCGCCGAGCCTGACCGGCTCGATGCGCTTGGCCAGGCCCGTCGCGTCCTCGGTTTCCACGAAGACCCCGCAGAGCGTCCCCGGCCCGGTCGCCGCCGACAGGCGTTCGGTCGGCAGCTTTCGGGTGAAACGGGCGATCGGGGTCGACTTCTCCATCCCGATCACCGAGTCATAGTCGCCGCACATGCCGGCATCCGACTGGTAGGCGGTGCCCTTGGCGAGGATCACGTGATCCGCCGTGGGGACGTGGGTATGGGTACCGACGACGAAACTCGCCCGGCCATCGACGAAATGCGCGAAGGCCATCTTCTCGCTGGTCGCCTCGGCGTGGAAATCCAGCAGGATTGCATCCACGTTCCCGCCCAAGCGGTTGGTTTTCAACAGGGTATCGGCCTGGACGAAGGGATCGTCCAGGGGATCCATGAACAGGCGCCCCATCAGGTTGGCGACCAGGACCTTCTTGCCCTTCGGGGTCTGGTAGATGCCGGCACCCTTGCCCGGCGTGCCGGCCGGGAAGTTGATCGGCCGCAGCAGGCGCGGGTCCGCGCCGATGAAGCTCACGGTCTCCTTCTGGTCCCAGACGTGGTTGCCGGTGGTCACGCAATCGACCCCGGCGGCGTAGAGCTCGTCGCAGATCTTCTGGGTGATGCCGAATCCGCCGGCGGCGTTCTCGCCATTGGCGACCACGAAATCCAGGCCGAGATCGCGGCGGAGCCCGGGCAGGCGCTCGACGACGACATCCCGGCCGGCGCGACCGACAAGGTCGCCACAAAACAACAATCTCATATAGTTACGATCTATTCTTTCCGTTAAAACGAAAGGCGGCCCGCTCGGTCACGATCCAGTCCAGCGGCTGGTCGAAGGGCCCGCGCGGCACCCGGGGAACCTCCTGGGCCGCATAGGCCACGCCGATCGCCAGAGCATGCGCCTGGCGCCGAAGCTTTTCCAGCGTCCGATCGTAGAAGCCGCCGCCATAGCCCAGGCGGTAGCCGTCCGGATCGAAGGCGAGGAGCGGCACCAGCAGGACCTGCGGCACCACCTCGGCGGCATCGGTCGGCGGGGTATGGACGTTGAACCGGCCCGCGACCAGCGCGGCACCGGGACTCCACCGGCGAAACACCAGCGGCTGGCCGGTGCCGACCACCACCGGAAGGCCGATTTCATGGCCCATGGCGTGGAGATGCTCCAGCACCGGGCGGATGTCCAGCTCGCCCTCCAGGGGCCAATAGCCGGAGACCGCCGCCCCCGGCGGGATGGCGACCGCGGCATCGAAATGCGCCCGGAGCGCGGCACCGGCCTGGGGATCCAGGCGGTAGGCGGTTTCCCGCGCGGCCGCGGCATCGCGGCGCAGCTGCGCTTTCAGGTCGGCGGTTTCCCGGGAATCCATCGGTGGATCATCGCAGAATCAGGTGGGCGGCGCCTCATCGGCCGATGACACGTATGAATCCTCTGTGGCCTGCTTACGCAGGTGGGCGCCATATGCCGAGACCACGGCCTCGGTAGGGACAGCTCCCGAGAGGTGAGAATTGGCCTCAGGGATTACCCGATCTGTCGAACCTAGAAGCAGACCGCCCAGACAGTACTTAGGCTGCTTCCAGCCTTGCGGCAATAGCCTCGATCTTGCCGGCCAGGCTTTCGATGGTCTGGACCAGGGCGGATTCCCGCTCATCGCTGTGGCTCTGGGCCTCGTCCCGGAGCCGGGCGGCCTCCCGGGACTTCTGGTCGAGTTCGTCGGCCAGCAGCAGGGCGGTGAGCGCAAACAGCAGGTTCTCGGAGACCGGCGCCGCGTTCTTGGTCAGCGTCTCCATGTGCCGGCGGATCTCGCCCGCCAGTTCCTGGACCCGCGCTTCCTGGCCGGCGCCGACCGAGATGTCGTAGTTGCGGCCGTTGAGGGCGATGGTGACGACCGGCATGCCTCAGACTCCTTCGCTGACGCTGTGCAGCCGGCCGATCACCTGGTCGAGGCGATCCGAGACCAGCCGCGCCTCCTGCTGCAGCAGACCATAGGTCTGGCGCAGGACGTTCAGCTCGCTCTGCAGCACGTCGCGATCGCTGTGGCCGCGCTGGGTGCTCTCCTCGACCGCCGCGTCGAGTCGGTTCATCGCGGCGTCGAGTCGGTTGATCGCCTGTTCCAAGCGGGACATTGGGGTTTCTTCAGCCTCTGCCTGTCGAGCGCAGTTTCATTATTGTCGAAGGAAGGATTTAATCGACGATCATAGATCGCGTCAACAGATCGCTCTAACGGCCGGAATTGTCAGCGGGATTCCAGGGCGGGGTCGGCAGGGCCGAATCCGGGGCAAACCGCTGTTGACCAAAGCCGGGTGAGCGGGCATGTTCCCGGCGAATTTCCGAGCCATTTCCAGCCATAAGGTCGCATGATGGAAGCAGCTTCCGCCCGCGTCGCAAAGGCCGCGGGGATTAACCATACGGACCTCGCCAATGCCATCCGCGCCCTCGCCATGGACGCCGTCGAACAGGCGAATTCCGGCCATCCGGGCATGCCGATGGGGATGGCGGATGTCGCCACGGTGCTGTTCACCCGCTTCCTGAAATTCGATCCCCGGCACCCGCTCTGGCCCGACCGCGACCGTTTCGTGCTGTCGGCCGGACACGGTTCGATGCTGCTCTATGCCCTGCTCCACCTCACCGGCTATGCCGACATGACGATGGACGAGATCAGGCGGTTCCGGCAGCTGGGCAGCCGCACCGCCGGCCATCCCGAGCACGGCCATGCGACCGGCATCGAGACCACCACCGGGCCGCTCGGCCAGGGCATCGCCAATGCCGTCGGCATGGCGCTGGCCGAACGCATCCTGAATGCGCGCTTCGGCGACGCGCTGGTCGACCACTATACCTATGCGATTGCCGGCGACGGCTGCCTGATGGAAGGCGTCAGCCACGAGGCGATCTCGCTGGCCGGACATCTGAGGCTGGCAAAGCTCATCGTGCTGTTCGACGACAACCAGATTTCGATCGACGGCCCGACCTCGCTCACCGTGTCCGACGACCAGCTGGTCCGGTTCAAGGCCAGCGGCTGGGCGGTCGACAAGGTCGACGGCCACGACCCGGAGGCGATCGCCAAGGCGATCGAGGCGGCGAAGCGGAACGACCGGCCGACGATGATCGCCTGCCGCACGGTGATCGGCTTCGGCGCCCCCACCAAGGGCGGGACTTCGGCCACCCACGGCTCGCCGCTCGGCAAGGACGAAGTCGCCGGCGCCCGTGCCAAGCTGAACTGGAGCCCGGCGCCCTTCGAGATCCCGGCCCCGATCCTCAAGGTCTGGCGCGATGCCGGCGCCCGCGGTGAGACCGGCTTTGCCGCCTGGACCCAGGCGCACGCCGCCCACCCGGCCAAGGCCGAGTTCGACCGCGTCATCGCCGGCGACCTGCCGGAAGGCTTCGCCGACGTCATCGACAAGCTGAAATCCGCGGTCGCTGCCGAGGTGCCGAAGCTCGCCACCCGCCAGGCGTCGCAGCGGGTCATCGACGCGCTGGCCCCGGTGATGCCGGAACTGATCGGCGGTTCGGCCGATCTCACCGGCTCCAACCTCACCAAGGCCAAGTCGGCAAAACAGATCAAGGCCGGCGACTACAGCGGCAACTACGTCTATTACGGCGTGCGCGAGCACGGCATGGCGGCGGCGATGAACGGCCTCGCCCTGCACGGCGGCATCATCCCCTTCGGCGGCACCTTCCTCTGCTTCACCGACTATTGCCGCCCCTCGATCCGGCTGTCGGCGTTGATGAAGCAGCGCGTCGTCTACGTCATGACCCATGATTCCATCGGCCAGGGCGAGGACGGCCCGACCCATCAGCCGGTCGAGCATCTGGCTAGCCTCCGGGCGATTCCCAATCTGCTGGTCTTCCGCCCCTGCGACACGACGGAGACCGCGGAATGCTGGGCGCTGGCCCTGGCGTCGAAGGATCGGCCCTCGATCCTCGCCCTCACCCGGCAGGCGGTGCCGCATCTGCGCGCGGATGCCGCGACCGCCAATCATTGCGCCCGCGGCGGCTACATCATCCGGCCGGCAAAGGGCGCCCGCAAGGCGACCATCCTGGCAACCGGATCGGAAGTCGCCATCGCCATCGAGGCGCAGGACCTGCTGGCGGCGCAGGGCATCGGCGCTGCCGTGGTGTCGCTGCCGAGCTGGGAGCTGTTCGACCAGCAGTCCGAGAAGTACCGCCGCGAGGTGCTCGGCGCCGACATCCCCGGCGCCGTCCGCGTCGCCGTCGAGGCGGCTTCGCCCTTCGGCTGGGAACGCTATATCGGCCCCGGCGGCGGCTTCGTCGGCATGACCGGTTTCGGCGCCTCGGCGCCGGCCGCGGCGCTCTACAAGCATTTCGGCATCACGGCAGCGGCAGTCGCCGAGGCCGTGACGTCCCGGCTCTGATCGAAGAAAGGAATAGTCCCATGGCAGTTCGGGTTGCGATCAACGGGTTCGGCCGCATCGGCCGTCTGGTGCTGCGCGGCATCATGGAATCCGGCCGCAAGGATATCGAGGTCGTCGGCATCAACGATCTGGGGCCGGTCGAGACCAACGCCCATCTATTCCGCCACGATTCCGTGCACGGCCATTTCCCCGGCGTGGTGAAGACCCGGTCCGACGCGATGGATGTCGGCAGCGGCTGGATGCAGGTGACCGCCGAGCGCGACCCGGCCAAGCTGCCCTGGAAGGCACTGAAGGTCGATATCGCCCTGGAATGCACCGGCCTGTTCACCGACCGCGAGAAGGCCGCCAAGCATCTCGAGGCCGGTGCCAAGCGCGTGCTGATCTCGGCCCCGGGGAACAATGCCGACCTGACCGTCGTCTACGGCGTCAACCACGCCAAGCTGAAGAAGTCGCATACCATCGTCTCCAATGCCTCCTGCACCACCAACTGCCTGACCCCGGTGGCCTTCGTGCTGCACAAGGCAATCGGCATCGAGCACGGCTTCATGACGACGATTCATTCCTATACCGGCGACCAGCCCACGCTCGACACCATGCACAAGGACCTCTACCGCGCCCGCGCCGCGGCGCTGAACATGATCCCCACCACCACCGGTGCCGCCAAGGCGGTGGGCCTGGTGATGCCGGAATTGAACGGCAAGCTCGACGGCACCTCCATCCGGGTGCCGACGCCGAACGTCTCGCTGGTCGATTTCAAGTTCGTGGCCTCGAAGCCGACCACCGCGGAGAAGGTGAATGCCGCGATCATCAAGGCCGCGAATGGCGCGTTGAAGGGAGTCCTCGCCACCAACAGCGAGCCGCTGGTCTCGGGCGATTTCAACCACAATCCGGCAAGCTCGACCTTCGACCTCAACCAGACCAAGGTGATCGACGGCACCTTCGTGCGGGTGCTGAGCTGGTACGACAACGAATGGGGCTTCTCGAACCGCATGGCCGACACCGCCGTCGCCATGGCGAAGCTCGGCTGAGACCGTCGCGCGGCGGGGGATGCCGGGGCGCAGTTCCCGGCAGATCCCCGGCGCTATTGCCAGTCCTTGAGGCCGTAGCGGGCAAGGATCCGCTTCAGCGCGCCGGTGGCGCGCAGCCGCTTCACGCCCACGTCGAGCGCGGCGGCGTATGTCGCCGAATTGGCATTGGCCGGCGAGAAGCCGATATAGAGCCGGGTCCGGCTGTCCAGGCAGCCCGCCTCGGCAATCTTGGCGCCGAGGCCGGAATGCTGGATGTCGTAGCGAATGACGTCGCCATTGTCGACGATGGCCGTCACCCTGCCCTTCACCAGCAGGTCGATATTGGTTTCCACCGCTGCGTCGCCGCCGATGACGCGGATCCGGCTGGGATCGGCCCGGTTCGCCTCGACGTAGTCGGCCAGGCGCTGGTCGCCGAAGCCATAGCCGAGAATGATGCCCAGGGTCTGTGTCTTCAGGGAGTCGAAGCCGGTGAAGCGCCAGGCGGAGTCCTTGGCAACGAAGAAGCAGGCCTGGGCATAGCCCATCAGGGGCCCCAGGATCAGGCCCAGGGGATCGGCCTCGGGCTCGCTCACCGCCAGGGCGCCATCCACCCGGCCGCGCTGGGTCTCCTGCAGGGTGCGGGCCCAGGGCATGATGGCGTAGTCGACCTCGTGCCCGGCCGCCGCCAGGGCCGCCGTGGCGATCTCCACGCCATAGCCGGGCATCGCCGCGCCGGGCTGGCAGTTGAACGGGCACCAGGGATCGGCCCGCAGCCGCACCACGTCGGCCGGGGCCGCAGCCGACCATGTTCCGGCCATCAGCAGGGTCGAAAACGCCAGGATCAGCCGATGCATCAGGTCCCCGAATCCCACTTGCGACGAAGCGCCGCGCGGGGATTCTGCCAGCCGCATGGTTACTGCAGCCTTAACGTCCCTGGTGCCCCGGGCGCAAACTGCGGCGGATGCATTGAAGTGGCGCGGCTTTTTCGCTAGACAGGGCCCGGAATTTGCCCCGGAGAGCGGACCCATGAAGATCACCAGAAAAGTCAAAGAAATCCTCGCCAATTACGAGAGCGACAATCCCGGCACCAAGGCCAATCTGGCGCGGATCCTGATGCAGGGGCGCCTGGGCGGCACGGGGAAACTGGTGATCCTGCCGGTCGACCAGGGCTTCGAGCACGGACCGGCCCGCAGTTTCGCGCCCAACCCGCCGGCCTATGACCCGCACTACCATTTCCAGCTGGCGATCGACGCCGGGCTGTCGGCCTTCGCCTCGCCGCTCGGCATGATCGAGGCCGGTGCCGACAGCTTCGCCGGCGCCATCCCGACGATCCTGAAGGTCAACAGCTCCAACAGCCTCGCCAAGTCCAAGGACCAGGCGGTGACCGGTTCGGTCAACGATGCCCTGCGCCTGGGCTGCTCGGCGATCGGCTTCACCATCTATCCGGGCTCGGACTACGCCTTCGAGATGATGGAAGTGATCCGCGAGATGGCGGAAGAAGCCAAGGCGGCCGGCCTTGCCGTGGTGGTGTGGTCCTATCCGCGCGGCGACGCCCTGTCCAAGGAAGGGGAAACGGCGATCGACATCTGCGCCTACGCCGCGCACATGGCCGCCCTGCTCGGCGCCCATATCATCAAGGTGAAGCCGCCCACCGCGCATCTGGAACAGGCCGAAGCCAAGAAGGTCTACGAGAAGGAAAAGATCGACATCTCGACGCTGTCGAAGCGCATCGCCCATGTCGTGCAGGCCTGCTTCGGCGGCCGGCGCATCGTCGTCTTCTCGGGCGGTGCCGCCAAGGACCTGAAGGGCATCTACGACGAGGTCCGGGGCATCCGCGACGGCGGCGGCAACGGTTCCATCATCGGCCGCAACACCTTCCAGCGGCCGCGCGACGAGGCCCTGGCGATGCTCGACCAGATCATCAAGATCTACCAAGGGAAGGAATAAGGCGATCGCCCCCGATCCCGCTTCCTGCCGCCTCTACCTGACGACGCCGCCTGAGCTCATCTCGGGCGGCGTCGCCGCTTCCGGCTTCGGCGAACTGCTGCTGCGCGCCTGCGACGTGGCCGACATCGCCTGCCTGCAGATCGCCGCCGCGCCGGAGACGCCCGCCGGTACCCTGCGCCGCGTGATCGACGCCGTCATGCCGGCGCTGCAGGCCCGCGACGTCGCCGTCGTCATCGAAGGCCATGCCAGCCTGGCGAAGAGCCTGGGCGCCGACGGCGTCCATCTCGGCGATGCCGCCGCCTATGCCGAGGCCCGCAAGACCCTAGGTCCCGATGCCATCGTCGGCATCGCCTCGCCGGTCGAGCGCCATGCGGCGATGGAGATCGCCGAAACCGGCGCCGACTACCTGCTGTTCGACATCGGCGCCGCCGAGGCCGTGCCCGAGGTCCTCGCCTGGTGGGCGGAGATGATGACGGTGCCGCTGGTCGCCCGCGGTCGCTTCAGCCCCGCGGCCTGTAGTGCCTTCGTCGCCGCCGGCATCGACTTCCTGGCGCCGGATGCGGGCCTGTGGGCCGCCGGCGATCCCATCGCCGACCTTGCCGCCCTGGCGGCCGCAATCCGGGCTCGTTAATCACCACGGCCTGTGATATATCTTCAAACCGACGCTTTTTCTCGATTTTACGCCATCTCACTGGGAAATCGGCGCGACGATGAAGGCGATGAAGAACCGACCGCTGCGCCGCCTGGTGGATCAGGCCTCGGCCCGCGGCGCGCAGACCCTGCCGAAGGTGAGCTTCGAGTTCTTCCCGCCGAAGAACCCGCAGGGCGAGGCGCAGCTCTGGGCCACCGTCAAGGCGCTCGAGCCCCTGCTGCCGCAATACGTCTCGGTGACCTATGGCGCCGGCGGCACCACGCGGGAGGCGACCTTCGCCACGGTGAAGCGCATCGTCGACGAGACGCATCTGCGCCCGGCGGCGCATCTCACCTGCGTCGGCCATAGCCGCGCCGAGATCGGCAGCCTGCTCCGGCAGTACTGGAGCGCCGGCATCCGCCACATCGTCGCCCTGCGCGGCGACCCGCCGCTCGGCAGCGAGAAATACCAGCCGCATCCCGAGGGGCCGGCCTATGCCGCGGACCTGGTCGAATTCGTGAAGTCCGTCGCCGACTTCGAGGTCAGTGTCGCCGCCTATCCGGAGACCCATCCGCAGGCGCTCTCGCCCGAGGCCGATCTCGACAACCTGAAGCGCAAGCTGGACGCCGGCGCCACCCGGGCAATCACCCAGTATTTCTTCGACACCGCGCAGTTCCTGCGCTTCATGGAACGCGTGCGCAAGGCGGGCATCTCGGCGCCGGTGGTGCCGGGCATCCTGCCGGTCTCCAATTTCGCCCAGGTGGTGAAGTTCAGCGCGATGTGCGGGACCCGGGTGCCGAAATGGCTGGCCGATCTGTTCGACGGGCTCGACGACGATCCCGATACCAAGAAGCTGGTGGCGGCGATGGTCGCCACCGAGCAGTGCCGCGCCCTGCAGACCGAGGGCGTCGGCGACTTCCACTTCTATACGCTGAACCGCGCCGACCTCACGCTCGGCATCTGCCGGCGCATGGGATTGAAGCCGGCGGCCCTGCCGGAACGCGCCGGCATCGCCCCCGGCCTCGCCGCCTCGACCCCGCCGCTGCAGCGCGATCCGGAGATGCCGGACTAGGATCCCGGCCGCCCGGCTACGGCACCACCCGCACCGCGCCCCGTGCGGCGCTGGTAGTCAGTGCGGCATAGGCCCGCAGCGCCGTCGACACCTTGCGGCGGCGCACTTCCGTCGGCTTCCAGGCCTTCGCCCCCCTGGCCTCCATCGCCTTCCGGCGCTGCGCCAGCTCGGCCTCGCCGACCGCGAGGTTGATCGTCCGGTTCGGGATGTCGATCTCGATGGTGTCGCCCTCCTGCACCAGGGCGATCGCCCCGCCCTCGGCCGCTTCCGGCGAGACATGGCCGATGGAGAGGCCGGAGGTGCCGCCGGAGAAGCGCCCGTCGGTGACCAGGGCGCATTGCTTGCCGAGGCCCTTGGATTTCAGGTAGCTGGTCGGGTAGAGCATTTCCTGCATGCCCGGTCCGCCCTTCGGCCCCTCGTAGCGGATCACCACCACGTCGCCGGCCTTCACGGTGTTGAGCAGGATCCCCTCGACCGCGCCGTCCTGGCTCTCGAAGATCCGCGCCGGGCCGGAGAATTTCAGGATCGAGGCGTCGACGCCCGCGGTCTTCACGATGCAGCCGTCGAGCGCGATGTTGCCGGAGAGCACCGCGAGGCCGCCATCCTTGCTGAAGGCGTGGTCGATGTCGCGGATGACGCCCTTGCTGCGGTCGAGGTCGAGCTCGTCGAAGCGCTGGTCCTGGCTGAAGGCGGTCTGGGTCGGCACGCCGCCGGGGGCGGCCCGGAAGAAGTGGTGCACCTTGGGATCGTTGGCGCGGGTGACGTCCCACCGGTCGATCGCATCGCCGAGGGTGCGCGCATGGACGGTAGCGACGTCGCGATGGATGAGGCCGCCGCGCTCGAGCTCGCCGAGGATCGACATGATGCCGCCGGCGCGGTGCACGTCCTCGATATGCACGCTGGAGAGGGCCGGCGCCACCTTGCAGATGTTCGGCACCCGGCGCGACAGCCGGTCGATGTCGGTCATGGTGAAGGGCACCTCGCCCTCATAGGCGGCGGCCAGCAGGTGCAGCACGGTATTGGTCGAGCCGCCCATGGCGATGTCGAGGGTCATTGCATTCTCGAAGGCCTGCATGTTGGCGATGGCACGCGGCAGCACCGACGGGTCGTCCTGCTCGTAGAAGCGCTTCGCCAGCCTGACGACGGTGCGGCCGGCCTCGAGGAAGAGCTCCTTGCGGTCGGCATGGGTCGCCAGGGTGGTGCCGTTGCCGGGCAGCGCCAGGCCGAGGGCCTCGGTCAGGCAGTTCATCGAATTCGCCGTGAACATGCCGGAGCAGGAGCCGCAGGTCGGGCAGGCGCTGCGCTCGATCTTCGTCACCTCCTCGTCGGAGACCTTGTCATCGGCGGCGGCGACCATGGCATCGATCAGGTCGAGCGCCTGCAGCTTGCCATCCTTCATCACCAGCTTGCCGGCCTCCATCGGCCCGCCGGAAACGAAGACGGTGGGCACGTTGATCCGCAGGGCGGCCATCAGCATGCCCGGGGTGATCTTGTCGCAGTTGGAGATGCAGACCAGCGCGTCGGCGCAATGGGCGTTCACCATGTACTCGACGGCATCGGCGATCACCTCGCGCGACGGCAGGCTGTAGAGCATGCCGTCATGGCCCATGGCGATGCCGTCGTCGACGGCGATGGTGTTGAACTCCTTGGCCACGCCGCCATGCGCCTCGATCTCGCGGGCGACCAGCTGGCCGAGATCCTGCAGATGCACGTGCCCGGGCACGAACTGGGTGAAGGAATTGGCGATGGCGATGATCGGCTTGCCGAAATCGCCGTCCTTCATGCCGGTGGCGCGCCACAGGCCGCGGGCGCCGGCCATGTTGCGGCCATGGGTCGAGGTCCTGGAACGATAATGGGCCATGGCGGTACTCCCGTCTTCACCTGAGCTTCGGACGGCCCCGGATCGCCCGGCGCCTGGCGGCGCCCGAGGCCGATCTTCCGGACCCGCTTCGGGATCGGAAGTATCACAGTAAGCCTTTGCCAACAAATCATAAATCGGCCCCGGATTCCGCATGGGCCTAGGGTGTCCGCTGCATGGCCACGGGCCGGTTTACTCCGGGCGGCCTTCCTGCTAGCTTCCGCGCCGAATTTTCCCGACAGAACCAAGGATTAGCGGGTTGATCCGATGAAAATCAACGGCAATGCGATTCGTCCCGGCAACATCGTCGAGCACCAGGGACGCCT
>CAZKDH010000018.1:0-63752 GCA_964551505.1 uncultured Rhodospirillaceae bacterium | reverse complement strand
CGACGTCGAGCGGATCGCCTACCGCGCGCTGGGCGGCACCGACACGGTCACGGTCAACGATCTCACCGGCACCGACGTGAAGCAGGTCGCGATCGACCTCTCCGCCGCGGGCGGGGGCGGCGACGGCGCCGCGGATTCGGTCATCGTCAATGGCAGCCTCGGCAACGACACCGCCGTCCTCGCCCTGGTCGACGGCGCCATCCAGGTCAACGGCCTGGCGGCGCAGGTGGCCGTCGCGGGCGCCGAGGCGGCCTTCGACCGCCTCACCGTCAGCGGCCTCGGCGGCGACGACACCATCGACGCCTCGAAGCTGCCGGCGGCCGTCTTCCTCGTGATCGACGGCGGCAGTGGCAACGACACCATCCTCGGCAGCCAGGGAGCCGACTTCCTGAGCGGCGGCGATGGCAATGACACGGTGACCGGCGGGGGCGGCGCCGACTCCGTGCTGCTCGGCGTCGGCGACGATCTCTTCCTCTGGGCCCGCGGCGACGGCAGCGACGTCATCGAGGGCCAGGCCGACACCGACACCCTGCGGGCGACCGGCGGCAAGGATGCGGACGTCATCACGCTATCCGCCAATGGCGGCCGGGTGCTGGTCGACGTCCTCGGTAGCGGTATCCTCGACGTCGACGGCGTGGAGCGGATCGAGGTCCGGGCGCTGGGCGGCGCCGATTCCGTCGCCATCGGCGACCTGACCGGCACCGACGTGACGGAGGTTGCGGTCGATCTCGCGGCGATGCCCGGCGGCAAGTCCGCCGACGCCGAGCCGGACGCGGTGACCGTCAACGGCCCCTTCGCCGGCAGCTTCACCGTCGCCGCGGTCGGCACCCGGATGGTGGTGACCAACGCGGCTTCCGCGCTGACGGTCACCGTCGATCATTGGGGCAAGAACGACGCGCTGATCCTCTCCGGCTCGGCCGGCCTCGACGTCTTCGACGCCAGCCTCCTCGCCGCCGGCAAGATGGCGCTGCAGATGTTCGGCGGGCTCGGCGCCGATGTCTTTTCCGGCGGCGGCGGCAACGACACGGTCACCGGCGGCGACGGCAACGACGTGGCGCTGCTCGGCGCCGGCAACGACCGCTTCATCTGGAATCCGGGCGACGACAGCGACGTGGTGGAAGGGCAGCTCGGCACCGACACCCTGACGGTCAACGGCGACGGCCTGACCCAGCTCTTCTCGCTCTTCGCCAACGGCAGCCGCGCCGAGCTGGTCTACGATTTCAGCATCGCCACCACCGACATGGATGGCATCGAGCGGGTCGAGTTCAACGCCAGCGGCGGCGGCGATCTGGTCTCGGTCGGCGATCTCTCCGGCACCGCGATCCAGCAGATCGCGATCGATCTCGGCGCGCCGGCCGGCATCGGCGACGGGGCCGCGGACAGCGTCTATCTGACGGGCTCCGCCAAGGACGATTCGATCGCCGTCGCCCTCGGCGCCGGCGGCATCACCGTCACCGGCCTGCCGGCCCAGGTGACCATCGCCGCCGCCGAGGCCGGCGACTTCCTGGTCCTCCAGGGCGGCGGCGGCAACGACAAGATCAATGCCGGCGCGCTGAAGGCGGATTCGCCCCTGCTCGAGATCGACGGCGGCGACGGCAACGACCAGCTCACCGGCGGCCTCGGCAACGACAGCCTGTTCGGCGAGAACCAGGCGGACACCCTGCGCGGCGGCGGCGGCAACGACTTCATCTCGGGCGGCAGCGACAAGGACACGCTCGACGGCGGCACCGGCGACGACATCCTTGTCGGCGGTGTGGGCGACGATGCCATCACCGGCGGCACCGGCGCCGACACCATCCGCTACACCAATGTCCTCGACGGCCATGACGTGATCACCGCCTTCGACGGCAACCCGACCGGCGGGCAGGACAGCCTCGATCTCGATTCGCTGTTCGACAGCCTCGGCGTGCTCGCCGCCAGCCGCGCCGGCCGCGTCTCGATCCAGGACAACGGCGCCACGGTCGACGTCGCGGTCGATGCCGACGGCATCCTCGGCAACGGCTTCGAGCTCACCGTAGCTACCCTGAAGACCGCCGACGCGATCACGATCGGCCAGGACGTGCTGGTCGGCAGCTGAGCGCCGCCGGGGGTTTCGCGCGTTGCGGAGGGCTGGAGACATCTGGCTGGGGCGCCAGGATTCGAACCTGGGATGGCGGGACCAAAACCCGCTGCCTTACCGCTTGGCTACGCCCCAACAGGCCGCCCGGGTGGCTGCCCGGGAACTCGCCCCGGGGAGGTCGCCCCGGAAGGTCGCCCCGGAAGGTCGCCCAAGGGAGGGCGGCCGGGCGGGCCGCACCATAGTCAAAGCCCGGCACGACTGCAACCCTGCCCTCCCGGGCGCCTTCCCGGCCTTCCGGCCTCCCGGCCCCGCTAACGCCGGACCCGGAAATTCTCGAACTGCCAGGGGTCCTTGCGGTCGATATGCGGCTCCGGGAACAGCTTTTCGCGGTCCTGCAACGGGGTCCAGTCGGTCCAGGCGCCGACCACCGGGCCGAGATAGGGCCGGCAGATCTCCAGGATGTAGTCGTGGTCGATGTCCTCCGGCTCGACCACGCCGCGATGCGGGTTCTCGATCAGCCACATCGCCCCGGCCAGGACCGGCGCGGCGATCTGCGGCGAGGTGGCGTTGAAATCCGGGCCCATCAGGCGCCGGGCCTCGTGGATCGACAGCTGCGAGCCATACCAGTAGGCGCCGAAATCGCCCATCAGCAGCGCGCCCAGCTCGTCGATGCCGTCGACGATCTCCTCGTTCAGCAGGCGCACGTCGTCCTGCATGCGGAAGTTCTTCATCTGGAACTCGCGCACCGACAGCACCGCGTCGTTGCAGGGATGGTAGGCGTAATGCGCGGTCGGGCGGTAGACCGGCTTGCCCTTCTCGCTGACGGTGAAGTAGTCGCTCAGGGTCACCGCCTCGCCATGGGTGATCAGGAAGCCGATCATCGGCCCGCCATGCGGCGTCCAGGAGCGGATCTCGGTCAGGCAGCCGGGCTGGCGCAGGAAGATCGCCGCCTTGCAGCCGACCTTGTGCTCGACGCCGTTGTCCGGCAGGCGCTTTTCGTGGGTGCCCCAGCCGAGTTCGGCCGGCTGGCAGCCCTCGCCGACGAAGCCGGGGATCGACCAGGTGTTGCAGAACTCGTTCTGCCGCTTCGGCACGTCGGTCACCTGCAGGTCGTGCTCGGCGACATGGATGGTCTTCACCCCGATCTTCTGCATCAGCCGGGCCCAGCCCTCGCGATGCTTCGGCGGCGTCGCGTCGAGGCCGCGCATGCGGGCGATGTCGAGCACCCCCTGCTTGACGAAATGGCTGATCAGCCCCGGATTGGCACCGTGGGTGAGCAGCGCCGAGGGGCCGTTCTTCGGGAACTTCTTCGCCGCCTCCAGCACCGAATGGCGCAGGTAGTAGTTGGTGCGCTGCTCCTCCGGGATCGCCTTGTTGTCGTAGTAGTTCGCCCAGGGCTCGATGCAGGTGTCGATGTAGAGGGCGCCGTTCTTCTGGCACCACTCGATGATCGCCAGGGACGAGACCTCGACCGACAGGTTGATGATGAGGTCGCCCTTGCCGGCGAACTTGGCGAGCAGCTTGGCGAGATTGCCGCGGTCGAGCGGGTTGACCATGTAGGTCATGCCCTTGTCGATGAAGCGCTGGGCGTCGGCCGAATGATCGGCGCCGTCGATCACGGCGATGCGGCTCATCGGCATGTCGAAATGCTTCTCGATCATCGGCATGGTGCAGCGCCCGACCGAGCCGTAGCCGATCATCAGGATGCGGCCCTTGAAGGAAATTCTGTGCGTCATGCGAGTACCCCAGTGAAATCAGGTCGGAAAACCGGACGGGCCGCGGCGGCGGCGGAGGGCCGCTGCGGACCGGCGCGACGGGCCGGCGCGACGCCGCCCCGGCGGGCGCGGCGCTGGCCGGCGGCGATCAGAGCAGGAGCGGGCGGCGAAAGGCCGGGCGCGCCCACTGGTTGCCCGGGCGGGATCGCGGCGGCGGTAGCGCGGATGATTTCCGTGCCGGCAAGTTCAGCATCGACTGCCCCCCTTTGAGGCTATCGGCGCGGCCGCTCCTCGAGCCGGCACCGAGAGTTCCAAAAGGACGCCTTCCGTCGTTGCATAACCACTGAAATCCGCGATGGCCGGCGATCCTGCCGGCACGCCGCGACGTTTTCCGGGCCATTGGCACGTGCGTGTGCGTCTGGGATCAGGCCATTACGGAAAATTCCCCGCCCCCGCAAGGGAAATTTTCGCGGCAGCCGGGGCCGCGGGCGGCGTGGCGCCGGCGCGCGCGCCGTGAACGGCAGCGAAGCCTCCGCTTGCAGCGTGAATCGCCCGCCATTCCTTAAGATCGCCGCAGGAGGCGGGGAGACCGAGATCTGTCGCGTGGCACCGGCGACAGGACGCGGGCTAGGGAGTCTTGCCCTTGATCTCCTTCAAGGCGTCTCTTGCATAGGCACCGATGACACTTTCGTCCTGCAGAGCCTCCAGCGCTGGAATGGCCGCCTCGGCTGCCGGCCCGATCTTCCCAAGGGATTGCGCGGCGTAGTTCTGAACCAACGTGTCTCCGAGGGCCTCAATGAGTGCCGGCACCGCCGCCGCCGCCGCGGGTCCGAACCACCCCAACTGCTTTGCGGCAACCTGCCGGCGGAAGGGGGAGTCCTGCTGGAGTTCGCTCAAGAGGCTCGAGACCGTGACGTCCGGCGGCAGGCTGGCGACCCGCAATCCGTCATACAGGCGCTCCCGCACTTTGGCGAATTCGGGCTTGCCTCGAACCGGAAACTCGAAGTGGTCCCAGTAGCCAGTGGGAATGGCCTGGTTCGGCTGCGGCCACCACGTCCGCAGCGCCTGCCTTGCCTCCTCCATGCGACCGAGCTGTGCCAGCACCGAGGCAAGTGGCACCAGGAGCGAGGCGGCTTCGGGGTTCTCCTTGAATCCCTCGTCCAGGACCGCGGCGGCCTGCGCCAGGTCGCCCGCCGTCATCAGCGCAAGTCCGCGCGCCAGAACATAGTGGGCGGGGTAGCTTGGATTGAGGCGAACGGCCGTATCGACAAAGTTCAGGGCTTCCTGCGGCTTGCCGGAGATCGTCAAGGCCAGCGCCATCATGATGTGCGCCTCCGGGTCATTGGGGTCCAGGGCGATCGCCTGCCCGGCATTCCCGACGGCGTCCTCCGCCCGGCCGTAGTAGACGTCATCATGTGCCTTCACCACATAGGCGAGGGCCGTGGGATACGTCTCGGCGAGCTGCAGATAGGATTGGACCTTCGCGTAGGCGTCTTGTGCGTTGATGCCGAGTTCTTGAAACCAGTAATAGTCGGCGATTCGATAGTACGCCAGGGCGAGTGCCGCATATCCGCGTCCGTAGGCGGGGTCGAGTTCGACGGCTTTTTCAAAGAGGCCGATGGCGACGGCATTGTCCTTCGCGTTGAAGTTGGAATAGAGATTCCAGCCCTCGTCGAACGCCTCCTTGGCGGTGACGCTGTTCGGCTTGGAGCGCGCGATCTCGGCTATCTCGCCCGCGGTCAGGCGGACCTCCAGGGCCTCGACGATCTTGCGGACGAATTCGTCCTGGACAGCGAAGATATCGTCGACCGTGCCGTCGAATCTGTCGGCCCAGACGTGGCCGCCGGTCAAGGCATCGATCAGCTGGGCGTTGACGCGCAGCTTGCCCCCGGCACTCTGCACGCTGCCTTCCAGAACGTATCGGACGCCGAGCGTTTCGGCGACCTCGCTGATCTTCACCGCCTTGCCTTTGTAGATGAACGTCGAATTCCGGGCGACGACAAACAAGGCGGAGCTCTTGGAAAGATCGGTGATGACGTCGTCGGTCATGCCGTCGGCAAAATGCTCCTGGCCGGGGTCGCTTGACATGTTGGTGAAGGGCAGCACCGCAATGGACGGCTTGCCCGGCAGGGGAAATGCCATCTTGTCCACGGCGGCCAGGTCGGCGGACGGCCCCCGCCCGGCAAGGAACACGCCCCAGGTGACGGCGCCGCCGATGGCCAGAACCAGCGCGGCTGCCGGGACGACCCGCCAAAGCCGGGTCCGGCGACGCCTGCCCGCTGCTGCGGCCGCTTTCGCTGGAGGTCTTCCTTCGAGCTTCACGCGATAGATGCGGACTTTTTTCTCAATGTTCTTCAGCTGCTGCTCGCCCAGGTCCTCGAACGCGCAATCCAGCTTCCCGGCCACCTGGTCGAAAGCCGATCCCGATATCAGAATGCCTCCTGGATCGGACAGCCCCTCCAGCCGGGCCGCGACGTTCACGCCTTCGCCGTGGCGATCGTCGCCTTCGACGATGACGTCGCCGAGCGTAATGCCGATGCGTATCTCGATGGCCTGCGTTTGCAGGACGCCCTGGTTGTGTTTTGCCAGGCTGCGTTGAAGATCGATCGCGCATTCGACCGCGTCGACGACGCTGCCGAACTCTGCCAGGAAACCGTCGCCCACCAGCTTGAAGATCCGGCCATGATGCTGTTCGATCTTCGGCTCGAACAGCTCTCTCCTGTGCGCGCGCAGTCGCGTGAACGTGCCGGCCTCGTCCTCCTCCATCAGTCGGCTGTAGCCGACGACGTCGCCAGCAAGGATGGCAGACAGATGTCTTTCGACGAGCTGCGTCATTGAAGTTCCCGGCATGCGCGGGTCTAGGTTACGGTCTAGCCGCCATCCCCCTTATGAACCGGCATCCACCGGATGGCCAGTCTTCCTGCCGAAGAGTGCTGCCGGACCAGGGCATTTGCAAGACCGGCCCGCGCCGGGAGCGGCAGCATGCCCCCATGGCCGGTCACCCGGGCAGGGCGCGTGTGGGAGGTGCCGGAATCGTCCTTTTTCAAGGCGCACCGCTCCCCCGGGGTCCCGCATGAAGAGAGGCCGACCGGACGCTCCGGTTCTAGACCGCCTTCTTGGCCTCCTGGAGCCCGTCGAAGACATTGAATTCATGCGCGATCGAACGCTCGATCAGCTCGCGATAGACGTTGCTGACCAGGTCCGGATCGATGCCCTGGGCGCGGGCGGCGGCACGCACCTTGGCCAGAACGTCGACGACGCGGATGTCGTCGCGCACCTTGCCGCGGTCCGCCTTCAGCCGTGCCGCCTCCTCGATGTAGTGCAGCCGGTCGGCGAGCAGCAGCACGATCTCGCGGTCGATGGCGTCGATCTCGGCGCGCACCTCGGTCATGTCCCGGCAGGTCTTGCGTTCGGCCATCTGGATCTCACGCCTGTTTCGCGTCGATGATGCCGCGGCGGATCGCCCGGGTGCGGGTGAAGGTCTCCTCCAGCTTGTCCGCCTCGCCCCAGCGGATCGCCCGCTGTAGGGCGGTGAGGTCCTCGGTGAAGCGTCCCAGCATCTCCAGCACCGCCTCGCGGTTGTTGAGGAAGATATCGCGCCACATGATCGGGTTCGAGGCGGCGATGCGGGTGAAGTCGCGGAAGCCAGAGGCGGAGAACTTGATCACCTCGCCCTTCAGCGACTCCTCGAGCCCGGCGGCGGTATCGACGATGGTATAGGCGATGAGGTGCGGCAGGTGCGAGGTGATGGCGAGGATCTGGTCGTGATGCGACGGCTCCATCACCTCGACCCGGCAGCCGACCCGTTCCCACAGCGTCTTCAGCCGCGCCACCGCGGCGGCATCGGCGCCCGGCGGCGGCGTCAGCACCCACCAGCGTCCGTCGAACAGTTCGGCGAAGCCGGAGGCCGGCCCGGAATGCTCGGTGCCGGCGATCGGATGGCCGGGAACGAAATGCACGCCCGCCGGCACATGCGGGCCGAGGTCGCGGATCACCGCCTGCTTCACCGAGCCGACATCGGTCAGGATCGCGCCGGGCTCCAGCCGGGCGGCGATCTCCGGTCCGACCTCGGCATAGGCGCCGATCGGCACGCAGACGATCACTAGGTCGGACCCGGCCACCGCCGCGGCGGCCGAGGCGACATAGGCATCGGCGAGGCCGAGGGTCTCCGCCTCCGCCAGCGCCGCGACGCTGCGGTCGCTGGCGACGATGCGTCCTGCGAGGTTGAATTTCCGCAGCGCCCGGGCGATCGACGAGCCGATATGGCCGATGCCGATCAGGGTCACCTGCTGGAAGAGGGGATCGCTCATTGGGTGGCGGCCTTCTGGACGAAATCGCCGAGGGCGTCGGCGCAGGCGCGCAAGGCCGGCTCCTCGGCGATGGTGATGCGCAGGCAGTCGGGCAGTCCGTAGGCACCCATCTTGCGCGCCAGGATCCGGCGCGACTTCAGGAAGCCATCGGCGGCGTCGGCCGAGAGCTTCGGCTCCCTGGGGAACTGCACCAGCAGGAAATTGCCGACGCTGGGATGCGCCTTGAGGCCGATCTCGGTCACCCGGCTGCTGAACCAGGGCAGCCAGTGGTCGTTGTAGCGCCGCGACCGGGCGACATGGTCGTGATCCGCCAGGGCCGCGACGCCCGCCGCCTGCGCGGGGGCCGGCGTGTTGAACGGGCCGCGGATGCGGTTCAGCACGTCGATCACCGGCCTCGGGCAATAGCCCCAGCCGAGGCGCAGGCCGGCGAGGCCGTAGATCTTCGAGAAGGTCCGGGTGGTGACCACGTTGTCGTGGCGCTTCACCAGCTCGATGCCGGATTCATAGTCCGGCCGGTCGACGTATTCGGCATAGGCGGCATCCAGCACCAGCAGCACGTTCTCCGGCAGGCCGCGATGCAGGCGTGCGATCTCGGCACGGCCGACATAGCTGCCGGTCGGGTTGTTGGGCTCGGCGACGAAGCAGATCCGCGTCCTCGGCGTCACCGCCGCCAGCAGCGCATCGACATCGGTGCGCAGCCCGGTCTCCGGCGCCGCCACCGGCGTCGCGCCGACCGATTGCGCCGCCAGGGCATAGACCAGGAAGCCGTGCCTCGAATAGAGGACCTCGTCGCCGACGCCGGCATAGGCCCGCATCAGCATGACCAGCACGTCGTCGGAGCCGGCGCCGCAGATGATCTGGTCGGGATCGGCGTCGATCGAGGCGGCGATCGCCCGGCGCAGCTTGCCGGCGCCGCCGTCGGGATAGCGGTGCAGTTCGCCGGCGAGGTCGCGATAGGCGGCGACGGCGGCCGGGCTGGGGCCGAGGGCGCTCTCGTTCGAGGACATCTTGTGGATCGGGCCGGAGCCGGGCAGCTCGGCCTCACCCGGGACATAGGGCGCGATCTCCATGATGCCGGGGCGGACGATCAGGCTCATGACGCGGCCTCCTCGATCCCCGCGGCGCCGGCGAGTTCCTGCGCGGTCAGCACCTCGGCATAGCCGCCGATCCAGGTGGCGCGGGCGCCGTCTCCCACCGCATGGGCGAGGTTGGCCAGGCGCGCATCGTCCCTGGCCAGGAATTCGCGGATCTCGATCAGGTGCAGCTCGGGACCCTGCTGGTTCTGCCGCGACTGGATCAGCGTCGGCTCCAGGCGGCAGGCGTTGAGCGCGTCGCGCAGGCTGCTGCGGCTGACCTGGCCGACGGTCTCGATCACCACCAGGCTGCGGTCGCGCCCGGTCGGCTCGGCCTGGGCGGCGCCGATCACCAGGGCCTGCAGGCCGCGGTTGCGCTGGTTGCCGGGATCGCCGAAGGGCAGGCGCGCGATGACATGCGGCGCCCGGCCGATCAAATGCGGCCACCAGGGCTCCGGATCGTCCTCGTTGGGGAAGGGCAGGATGGCGACGGTGGCCTTGCCGTCGATCACCGCGCTCACCGTCTGGTTGAGCCGGTCGCAGATGGTGACGGGAACGCGGCTGCCGTAATGGTCGCGCGCCATGTCCCAGAAGCCGGGCCGGTCGGCCGGCGCATAGACCGCGACCGCAAAGGGACCCTCGACCTGCAGCAGGGCCGAGATCATCTCGCGCCACATCCGCACCACCACGCCGCGCGGCAGCTTGCCGTGGTGCCGGCCGACCAGCCGACGCAGGATCAGCGCCTCGCGGGCCGGGCGGATGAACTTGGCGCCCTCGGCCAGGCTCTTGCCGATCGGCTGGGCCATGGCCTTGACCTCGCCCACCTTGACCGCAAGGTCGGTGCGCCGCATCAGCAAATCGTGCAGCTGGCTGTCGATCGCGTCGATGTCGCGCCGGAGCGCCGCGAGCTGATCGTCGGTTTTGGCCATGTATGCGCGCTTTCGAACGTGAGCACCCCAGGCCCGGCAGGCGCGCGGCATCGGGACCGCGCCCCGGTAACGCTTGCGCCGGGCCAAAAAGGCCCCAAGTGATAGCCGCCAAGGGGCGGAAAAGCAAAGAAAACGTTGACACTGGCCCGCCCCCCGGTTTCAGTCACCCCGGATCGCATCCGGTTGGCAGCGACGGCGCGGAAGGCCTTGATTTCCTTATGACGAGTCTGAGTTCACATCCCGCGGGACAGGGCCCGGAAGCGCCGGGCAAGCGCCTCGACTTCGGCGCAGGCGCGCCCCTGAAGCTGGATTGCGGCGTCGATCTCGCCCCGTTCAGCATCGCCTACCAGACCTATGGCGCGCTGAATGCCGACAAGTCCAATGCGGTGCTGATCTGCCACGCCCTGACCGGCGACCAGTTTGTCGCCGACACCCACCCGATCACCGGCAAGCCGGGCTGGTGGGAGATCATGGTCGGCCCCGGCCGGCCGATCGACACCACGCGCTTCTTCGTCGTCTGCTGCAACGTCATCGGCGGCTGCATGGGGACGACCGGGCCCAGCGACCGCAACCCGGCGACCGGCCGGCCCTATGGCCTCGGCTTCCCGGTGATCACCATCGGCGACATGGTGCGCGCCCAGGCGCGGGTGATCGACCATCTCGGCATCGGCCAGCTCTTCGCCGTGCTCGGCGGCTCGATGGGCGGCATGCAGGTGCTGCAATGGGCGGCGACCTATCCCGAGCGGGTGTTCTGCGCGCTGCCGATCGCCTGCGCGGCGCGGCATTCGGCGCAGAACATCGCCTTCCACGAGGTCGGCCGGCAGGCGATCATGGCCGATCCCGACTGGCGCGGCGGCAACTACGCGCTGGACAACGTCAATCCCAGCCGCGGCCTGGCGGTGGCGCGCATGGCGGCGCACATCACTTATCTCAGCGAGACGGCGATGCACCGCAAGTTCGGCCGCAACCTGCAGGACCGCACCAAGGTGACCTACGGCTTCGACGCGGATTTCCAGGTGGAGAGCTATCTGCGGCACCAGGGCTCGATCTTCGTCGACCGCTTCGACGCCAATTCCTACCTCTACATCACCCGGGCGATGGACTATTTCGACCTGGCGACCGAGCATGGCGGGCAGCTGGCCAACGCCTTCAAGGGCACCCGGACGCGTTTCTGCGTGGTCTCCTTCACCAGCGACTGGCTGTTCCCGACCCGCGAGAGCCGCGCCATCGTGCATGCGCTGAATGCCGCGGCCGCCAACGTCAGCTTCGTCGAGATCGAGAGCGACAAGGGCCACGACGCCTTCCTGCTGGAGGAGCCGGAGCTGTTCGCGGTGATGCGCGGCTTCCTCAACGGCTGCGCTGAGCACCGGGGGATCCGATGAGCGTCGCCGAGGTCCAGGCGCGCGAGGCCAAGCGGATCCGCGTCGATCTGCAGCTGATCGCCGACATGGTGGAGCCGAAGTCGCGGGTGCTCGACATCGGCTGCGGCGACGGCGCGCTGCTCGACTACCTGGTGCATTTCAAGCAGGTCGACGGCCGCGGCATGGAGCTGAGCCAGGCCGGCGTCAATGCCAGCGTGGCCCAGGGCCTGTCGATCATCCAGGGCGACGCCGACACCGATCTCTTCGACTATCCCAGCGCCGCCTTCGACTACGTCATCCTGTCGCAGACGCTGCAGGCGACGCGCGATCCCCGGCAGGTGCTGGAGCAGCTGGTGCGCATCGGCCGGCGGGCGATCGTCTCCTTCCCGAACTTCGGCCACTGGCGCGTGCGCTGGAGCCTGCTGTGGACCGGGCGGATGCCGGAAACGAAGGCGCTGCCGCTGCACTGGCACAACACGCCGAACATCCACTTCTGCACCATCCTCGATTTCGTCGACCTCTGCCGCGCGCTCGACATCGAGATCCTGCGCGCCATCGCCATCGATCGCGATGGCCGGGCGACGACCCTGCGCGGCTACAGCCTGTGCAACCTGTTCGGCGAACAGGGCATGTTCCTGCTGCAGAAGCGCTGAGCCCTCCGCGTCAGGCGGTGAAGTTCGACAGCGCCGCCGCGTCGTCGAGCGGCACCAGATGCTCCAGCGCGCGCCCGAGATCCGGCGCCGGCCGGAACTCCATCGCCGCGAAGATCGCCACGCCGATGGCGAGCGCGGTGAGCAGAGTGACGAGCAGGTAGGGCGCCTTCGGGGTGTCGTCGATGCGGCTTAGATTCAGGTCGGCCATGGGTCTCTCCTTTTTTGAATAACCGTTCAAATGTTGAATGCCGGTTCAGCAAATCCGGGGTTCCGACCATGATTTCCGCCGGCTTTTCCCGGTGAATTTCACGGCGCGGGACGGTGGCCGAACCGGCGCCGTCAGGAGAAGAGATAGGGGCTTGAAATCCAGAAGATAAATGAATAGTTCTGTTATTATTCATAAGTGAAACTGAACGATCATGGCACTCAACCTCGACCTCGACGTTCTGCGCAGCCTGGCGACGGCGATCGACCTCGGCGGATTCGCCCGGGCCGGGGACAGGCTCGGCCGGTCGCAATCGGCGATCAGCCAGCAGATGAAGAAGCTGGAGGCGCAGGTCGGCCAGCCGCTGCTGCAGAAGCAGGGCCGCGGCCTCGCCTTGACCGCCGCCGGCGAGCTCATACTCGGCTATGCACGGCGGATGCTGGAGCTGAACGACGAGGCGCTGACCGCGCTCAACGGCCTCAGCATCGCCGGCCAGGTGCGCTTCGGCCTGCCGCAGGATTTCGCCGAGGCCTGGCTGCCGGCGGCCCTGGCCCGCTTCCGCCGGGCGCATCCGGCGATGCAGATCGAGGCCCGCGTCGACCGCAACGTGCATCTGGTGGAGCGGCTGCAGAAGGGCGAGCTCGACATCGCGCTGATGTTCGGCACGCCGGAACGGCCGAGCGCCGAGACGGTGAAGGTGGGGCGCCTGCCGCTGAGCTGGATCGGCCCGAAGGACTACCGCCGCGATCCTGCACGGCCGGTGCAGCTGGCGCTGTTCGAGCCGCCCTGCCGCTTCCGCCAGGCCGCCCTCGCCGCCCTCGACCGCGCCGGCATCAGCTGGCAGATCGGCTTCACCTCGCCGAGCCTCGCCGGGCTCTGGGCGGCGCTCGATGCCGGGCTCGGCATCACCGTGAGGACGCCGTTCGGCCTCGGGAAAAATCTCGCCGTGCTCGACGCCGCCAGCGGCCTGCCGGAACTGGGCGAGATCGACCTCGCTCTGCACCTCGCCAGCAGCCGGCCAGGCCCGGCGGTGGCGCGGCTGCGCGACATCCTGCTGGAGACCCTGACGCCGCTGCTGGCCTAGCTAGGCGGCCGACCTGCCTATTCGGCGAGTCTGCGGGCGATGCCCTCGATCACCGCGTTGATCCGGTCATGGGCATGGCCGTACCAGGAGCCGTGGCCGAGTCCCTCGAGCAGGTACAGCTCGGCGCCCGGCACCAGTTGCGCCACCTCCGCGCCGTCCTGGGGCGGCGCCTGGACGTCCTCCTGGAAGGCGATGACATGCACCGGCACCGTGACCCCGGGCAGCGCCGCGCGCTGGTCGAAGCGCAGGGAGGCGTCCCATTGCGGCACCAGGCTCTCCTCGTTCTCGCCGCTGTCCATCCATTCCAGCATCAGCGCCTTCAGCTTCGGCCAGAGCTCGCGGTCGCCGAGGGCCCGCGCCGGATAGAGCATGGCGGCGTAATGGGCGACGCCCATCATGCCGTCGAGGCGGCCGCCGGCGCGGCGGAACTCGATCTCCGCCGCCTGGTAGTCCCAGCCCCAGCCGGTGCTCCAGGCGCCGGTGCCCATCAGGATGGCGCCCTGCACCAGGTCGGGCCGCTCGATCATCAGCTGCTGCACGATGGCGGAGCCGAGCGAGGTGCCGATGAAGATCGACTTGCCGCCGCAGACCGCGCCGGCGAGCTCGGCGAGGTCGCGGGCGAAGACCTCGATCGGCCAGGGCATCGGCGCGCTCGAGCGGGTGGCGCCGATGCCGCGGTTGTCGAACACCAGGTTGCGGAAATCCGCGGCGAAATGCGGCGTCTGGAAGCGATGCCAGTCGCGTCCCATGGTGCCGCCGCCGCCGACCCAGACCAGTTGCGGTCCGTCGGCGCGGCCGACCTGCTCGTACCAGATCTCCGCCTCGCTGCCCGTGAAATGCGGCATCGATCCCCTCCCCTGCTGCGTTGCGGCGCCTGTCTTAGCAGCGGGAGGCGGCGGAGACCAGATCCAGCTGGCGCGACGGTGGGGGGGGCCGGTGGCGCCGCCTCAGAAGGTGAAGGCGGTGCCGATGCCGATCTCGAAGGCGTCGTAGCCGTTGGGATCGAAGGTGTCGCCGTCGCTGTTGGCAACGCTGTCGACGCTGCCGCCGGTCCAGGTATAGGCGAGTTCGGCATCGAGCGCGATGCCGGGGCCCATGTCGTAGTTGCCGGTCAAGGCAACGCGGTCCTGGTCGACATGGCCGAGATCGGCCGAGGTCGCATCGATCGCGTCGTACCTGCCATGGGAATACTGCAGGCCGACGGTCCAGGCATCGACAGTGTAGGCGACGCCGGCCCCCGCCACCCAGGCATCGGACGTGTGGCCGGTGTCGGTGATGCCGATGTCGTTGTAGTACTCGAAGGCGCCGCCGACGGTGAAGTCGCCGAAGGCGACGTTGACGCCGGTCTGGTAGAAATCCTGGCGCGGCCGGTTCGGGCCCGGGCCGTTGCCCTCGACGCGGCCCTCCCAGGCGCCGCCGCCGCCCCAGTTCAGGCTCCAGCCGTCGCCCTCGTAGTTGTAGACGGCATAGGCGGCGAGGTTGTGCTGCGAGGTGTCGGCGTCCTCGGTAGGCATGCCAATATGCGGGCCGCCCTGGTTGGTCTGGTTCTCGGCATTCTCGTTCGGGGTATATGACAGGCCGAGCTGGAAGCCGCCGAACTCCGGGGTGTAGTAGACGATCTTCTCGGAGCTGCCCTCGGCATCGACACCGGTGCAGATCGAGTTCGACGAGATCGTGCCGGCGGTCACCGCCGAGATCAGGCCGCCGGAATTCGCCGCGATCTGGTTCGGCGAGAAGGCGCCGAAATTCGTCGTGCCGCCCGGCGGGGTCACGCACATGGTCTCCAGGGCCTGGTCGTCGGAGCCGGCGCGGAACTCGCCGAAGCCGCCGGAGAAATACATGTAGGACTTGGAGATCTGGTCGGCGGCGGTCTCGCCCTCGAGCTCGATATGGGCGCCGGCGGTGAGGCCGTTGTCCAGGGTCACGTCGCCGTCGAAATGGATCTCGGCGTCGTTGAAGACGCCGTCGGTGTTGTGTTCGTTGCCGAGGTCGCCCTCCTTGTGTTTGTCGATGTTGACCTGATAGGCGGTGTTGAAGAAGCCGCCGACGTCGAGCTTGATGCCGTCGGAGGCCTGGGCGGTCGCGGCGAGCGCGCCAAGCCCGACGAGGGCGGTGGTGCCGAGCAGTAGGTTCTTCATGATCCGGTCCCCTGGTTGAAATCCTGATGGAATAAGCGCGTCCCCGCCGGCGGCTACCACCATCCCGGTTCCGCCGCCTCGGCCAGGTCGTCGAGGTCGAGCCGGGCGACGACGACGAAGCCGCCATGCCGGTCCGGCCGCACGACCGCGGCCTCGTTGAAGGCGAGACCGATGCCGGTGAGCTGCTGCAGGCCGAAATCGTTGCTGACGACGACGGTGTTGGTGCCGGCCGGCGGCGACGCGGCGAGCAGCCGGCGCAGGTAGTCGACGTCGAACAGGCGCTTGTCGACTTCCGCATGGCCGAAGGCGATCAGCGCGGTGTCGCGGGTGCGGCACTGGCCGTTGGCGATGACCCGGCCGACCTTGATGCCGATCTCGCGGAAATAGAGTCCGACCTCGCGGGCATGGGCCCGGCCCTGGTCGGTGAGGTTGCGCTGGTCGCTGCAGTCGGCGACCTCGGCATCGGTGGAGAACTGCGAGAGGTGTTCCTTGGGCCCGCGGGCGCGGTCGGCGTGGCGCAGGTAGATGACGTTGCCGCCCTGTTTCAGCGCGGCCACCGCGCGCATCTCGACGATCTCGCCGCCGGTGCTCCAGGCGGCGCCGGCCAGCAGCGCCGCGGCGCAGAGCATGGCGCCGGCGCCGGCGCCCAGCCAGGCCAGGCGCCACCGGTGCCGGCGCAGGTCGTGCCAGGCGTTGCGAAGAGCGGAGCGGTCGGGCATCTCGATTCGATTCCGGCTGTGCGACGCGGCGCGTCAGGTATGTTGCTGATTCGCTGGGAGAAGATCGCGTCGTCGATGAGGGTCGACTGTTGCGCCCGGCGGCTTACCGCCACCTGTCCCGCAGGCGGCGCGGCGGCGAATCGATGGCGGCGCGTGACCCGCAAACCGCAGCGGCTGCGCGACGCGGCGCGATGCGCTGCTATTCGGCCTCGCCGCGGATCGGCACCGGCGCGGTCTCGACCTGGTGACGGAAGGTCATGTAGAGGACGGTCAGCATGATGACGCCGAGGAACATCGCACTGGTGACGATGGTGCCGAAGCCGAGGCCGCCATATTCGACCGGCTGCGACAGCAGATCGCCGAGCGAGGCGCCGACCGGACGGGTCAGGACATAGGCGATCCAGAAGGCGAGGATGCCGTCGATCCGGCGGCGGTAATAGGCCAGGGTGACGGCGGCGATGATCGCGGCGAAGATCAGGCCGGTGGCGACATAGCCTATGCCCATCTTCTCCGAGGCCCAGTCGCCGACGGCGGTGCCGAGTGCGAAGGTGAAGAGGATGGCGAACCAGTAGAAGGTCTCGCGCCGGGTGGTGAAGATGGTGTGGATCGACAGGGTGCGCTCGATCCCGTACCAGACGGCGAAGGTGGCGGCGAGCAGCAGGGTGAAGACGATGACGGTGGTCTCCAGCTTCACGCCGAAAGTGTCGACCAGGTTGTCGGTGACCAGGGTCCCGACGACGCTGATCAGCACCACCGCCAGCCAATAGGCCCAGGGCACGTATTTCTTCTGGGCGAATTGCAGGACCAGCGCGACGACGAGCACCGCCACCATGATCCAGGAGGTGGTGGAAAGGCCGAGGCCGAGATTGACCGCCAGATAGTCGGCGGCGGTCTCGCCCATGGTCACCGCCATCAGCTTGATCAGCCAGAAGGCGGCCGTCACCTTCGGCACGCGGTTGTACCGGGGTGCCGCGCCGGCACCGGCTGTGGTCGTCATCGCATCGCGCCCGATCTGCCTGCCGCGGACCTACTTGCCGAGGATCTTGAGGGCGGCGGCGAAGAAGGCGTCGGCGCGGGCGTCGTCGTCGGCGTTGCATCGCTCGATGCCCTTGTCCTGGAGATCGGCGACCTTCGCCTTGTCGGCGTCGCTGAGCGTGGCACCGTCGGATGCGGCGCGCAGGTCCTTCAGCATGTCCTCGCAGGGCACCACGTCGTCGGCCATGGCGGCGGTGGCGAAGGCCCCGAAAACGGCGACGCAGGAAAGGGTGGCGGCGAAGGCGAGCTTGGTCATCGGCGGAGACTCCTGTCGGGATGGGTCGGGCGAGGCACGGTCCCGGGCCGAGCCGTGGGCGCGTCCCGGGGCGGACCCGCGCAGTCCTACGTGCGTTGCCTGACCGGCGGCTGTCCGCAAGGTGTCCCGGCAGGTGCGGCGGCGGGTTCCCGGCAACCATTTCCCCTGGATCGGGTTCCTGGGTGGGCTAGACTGCGGTGAACTTCTTAGCGGGCAGTGGAAACGGGAGCGGGCGGCGATGCTTTGGCGGGGCGGACGGCGCAGCGACAATATCGAGGACCGGCGCGGGGCGGGCGGCTTCGGCGGCGGCGGACTGGGCGGCGGACTGGGCGGCGGCGGCTTCGGCGGCGGACGCACCATCGGCGGCGGCCTCGGCCTGCTCGCCATCGTGGTGGTCGCCATGCTGTTCGGCGTCGACCCCACCGCCCTGCTGCAAGGGCTCGATCCCGGCACCGGCAGCAGCTATGCCCCGGACGAGGGCGCCGTCACCACCGGGACCAGCGCCAATGACGACGAGATGAAGCAGTTCGTGGCGGTGGTCCTGGCCGATACCGAGGATACCTGGACCCAGCAGTTCGGCGACATGGGGAAGAGCTATCAGGACCCGGTGCTGGTGCTGTTCTCCGGCCAGGTGCGCTCGGCCTGCGGCTTCGCCCAGGCGGCGATGGGGCCGTTCTATTGCCCGGGAGATTCCAAGGTCTATATCGATCTCGCATTCTACGACGAGATGCGCCAGCGCTTCCAGGCGCCGGGGGATTTCGCCCAGGCCTATGTCATCGCCCACGAGGTCGGGCATCACGTCCAGCACCTGCTGGGGATCACCGACCAGGTCGACCAGCTGCGCGGGCGGCTGGGCGAGGCCGAGGGCAATGCCCTGTCGGTCCGGGTCGAGCTGCAGGCCGACTGCTTCGCCGGGGTCTGGGCCTTCCACGCCAACCAGGACCGCAAGATCGTCGAGGCGGGCGACGTCGAGGAGGCGCTGAATGCCGCCACCGCGATTGGCGACGACCGGCTGCAGGAGGAGAGCCAGGGCTACGTGGTGCCGGACAGCTTCACCCATGGCAGTTCGGCCCAGAGGGTGCACTGGTTCCAGACCGGATTGCAGGGCGGCGACATTGCCGCCTGCGACACCTTCAGCGCCAAGCAACTGTAACAATTCGGTAATATTCCCCTGCGCCGGGCGTTCCGGGGGAAATTCGACCAATTGGTCGAACTTCCTTGTTGATTCGCCACCATCGGCTTTGCCAAGATCGCGGCAACGATGAGTCGGGCCCGTCGCGGGCCGACCGACAAGGGAGAGCGTCATGCATCTGGCACTTCGCGCCGCCGTCGCCGCGGCGGCTTTTTCGTTCAGCATCGCCGCCGCCGCGGCCGATCCCGCCGTGGTCTACGACGCCGGCGGCAAGTTCGACAAATCCTTCAACGAGGCCGCCTATAACGGCATCGAGAAGTTCAAGCAGGAGACCGGCACCGGCTACCTCGACTTCGAGGTGCAGACCGACGCCCAGCGCGAGCAGGCCTTCCGCCGCTTCGCCCAGAAGGGCGCCGACCCGATCATCGGCATCGGCTTCTCGCAGGAGGCGGCGATCAAGAAGGTGGCGCCGGAATTCCCCGAGACGCATTTCGTCATCATCGATTCGGTGGTCGACCTGCCGAACGTGCAGTCGATCCTGTTCAAGGAGCACGAGGGCTCGTTCCTGGTCGGCCTGCTGGCCGGCATGGCGAGCAAGAGCGGCAAGGTCGGCTTCGTCGGCGGCATGGACATCCCGCTGATCCGCCGCTTCGAATGCGGCTACGAGCAGGGCGCCAAGTTCGCCAACAAGGACGCGACGGTGCTGCAGAACATGACCGGCACCACCGGCGCCGCCTGGAACGACCCGACCAAGGGCGGCGAGCTCGCCAAGGGCCAGTTCGACCAGGGCGTCGACGTGATCTTCGCCGCCGCCGGCGGCACCGGCATCGGCGTCTACCAGGCGGCGAAGGACAACGGCAAGCTGGCGATTGGCGTCGATTCCAACCAGAACCACATCCAGCCCGGCACCATGCTGAGCTCGATGATGAAGCGGGTCGACATCGCCGTCTACGAGACCGCCAAGGCGGCGAAGGACGGCACCTGGAAGGCCGGGACCACGGTGCTCGGCCTGGCCGAGAACGGCGTCGACTGGGCGCTGGACGACAACAACAAGAGCCTGATCACCCCGGAGATGAAGGCCAAGGTCGAGGCCGCCAAGGCCGACATCATCGCCGGCAAGATCAAGGTGCACAACTACACCGACGACGGCGCCTGCACCTACTAGGCCGCCCGCCTTGCCGGTCCCGCCCGCCGTCGCGCTGATCGGGATCGGCAAGCGCTTCGGCGCGGTGCAGGCCAACCGCGACGTCTCGATCGCCATCGCCAAGGGCACCATCCACGGCATCATCGGCGAGAACGGCGCCGGCAAGTCGACGCTGATGAGCATCCTCTACGGCTTCTACGAGGCCGACAGCGGCCGCATCGAGGTCGACGGCCGGCCGGTGCGGATCCGCACCGCCAAGGACGCGATCCAGGCCGGGATCGGCATGGTCCACCAGCACTTCATGCTGGTGGAGAGCTTCACGGTGCTGGAGAACGTCATGCTCGGCGCCGAGAGCGGCGCGCTGCTCGGCGAGAGCCGGGCCGCGGCGCGCACCGAACTGCAGCGCCTGGCGCGGGACTACGGGCTCAGCGTCGATCCCGACGCGCTGACCGGCGACCTCGCGGTCGGCGACCAGCAGCGGGTCGAGATCCTGAAGGCGCTCTATCGCCACTGCGAGATCCTGATCCTCGACGAGCCGACCGGCGTGCTGACGCCGCAGGAGACCGACCAGCTGTTCCGCATCCTGCAGGCGCTCAAGGCGCGCGGGGTCACGGTGATCCTCATCACCCACAAGCTGCGCGAGATCATGGCAGTGACCGACAACGTCACGGTGATGCGCCAGGGCGAGGTGGTGGCGTCGCGCCGCACCGCCGAGACCGACCGGGCGGAGCTCGCCGAGCTGATGGTCGGGCGCAAGATCCGGCTGGGGCTGGAGAAATCCGCCTGCGCCGCCGGCGAACCGGTGCTGGCGGTCGAAGGCCTGACGCTGATCGACGACGCCGGGGTGAAGCGGCTGGACGGCATCGGCTTTTCGCTCCGCGCCGGCGAGATCGTCGGCATCGCCGGCGTCTCCGGCAACGGCCAGAGCGAGCTGCTGGAGGTGCTGTCCGGGATGCGGGCGCCGAGCGCCGGCAAGATCACGCTGCTGGGGCGCACGATCACCCGCGCCGCCCCCTGCCCGCCCGACGCGATGCGGGCGCTGGGCCTCGCCCATGTGCCGGAGGACCGGCACCGGCTCGGCCTAGTGACCGGGTTCCCGGCCTGGGAATCGGCTCTCCTCGGCTACCAGCGCGAGCCCGGCTGCGGCCCGGCCGGCTGGGGCCGCAGCTGGCTGATCGACCGGGCGGCGGCCGAGCGCGGCTGCGCCGGGCTGATGGAGGGCTTCGACGTGCGGCCGCGCCAGCCGGCGCTGAAATCGGCGAAATTCTCCGGCGGCAACCAGCAGAAGCTGATCCTGGCGCGGGAGATGACGCGGCGCCCGAAGGTGCTGCTGGTCGGCCAGCCGACCCGCGGCGTCGACATCGGCGCCATCGAGTTCATCCACCGGCAGATCCTGGCGATGCGCGACCAGGGCTCGGCGGTGCTGCTGGTCTCGGTCGAGCTCGACGAGATCCTGGCCCTGGCCGACCGCATCCTGGTGATGTTCCAGGGCCGCATCGTCGGCGAGGTCGCCGGCGCCGCGGCCGACGAGCGCCAGCTCGGCCTGCTGATGGCCAATGCCCAGCCCGACCGGCCGGCGGCGCCATGAGCCCCGCAAAGTGAGTCCCCCTCTGGGCCAGCTGCCGCGCTGGATCGACATCGGCGTCATGCCGGTGATCAACCTGCTGATGGCGCTCGCCGTCGCCGGGCTGATCGTGCTGGCGCTCGGGCAGAATCCGCTGGCGGCGGTCGGGATCATGGTCAACGGCGCCTTCGGCAGCCTCTACGGCCTCGGCTACACCTTCTATTACGCCACCAACTTCATCTTCACCGGGTTGGCCGTCGCCGTCGCCTTCCATGCCGGGCTGTTCAACATCGGCGGCGAGGGCCAGGCCTATATCGGCGGGCTCTGCGTCGGCCTCGCCGCCCTGGCCTGCGACTCGTTCCTGCCGGGCGTCCTGCTGCTGCCGCTCTGCCTGGTCGCCGGCGGCGTCGGCGGCGCCGCCTGGGCCTTCATTCCGGCCTATCTGCAGGCGCGGCGCGGCAGCCATATCGTCATCACCACCATCATGTTCAACTTCCTCGCCGCCGCCCTGATGATCTACCTGATGGTCAACGTGCTGAAGGTGCCGGGCAGCATGGAGATCGTCAGCCGCGAATTCGCCCCCGGCGCCGGCATCCCCTATCTCCACACCCTGCTCGGCCTGGTCGGGGTGAAGATGCCCTCGACGCCGGTCAACCTGGCCCTGGCCTGGGCGCTGGTCTGCTGCGTCCTGGTCTGGGTCTATCTGTGGCGCGCCCGCGCCGGCTTCGAGCTGCGCGTCACCGGCCTCTCGCCCCGGGCGGCGATCTATGCGGGCATCCGGCCGGACCGGGTGGTGATCAGGGCGATGCTGGTCTCCGGGGCGCTGGCGGGCTGCGTCGGCTTCAACGAGATCCTCGGCGTGCACCGCCAGCTGCTCACCGACTTCGTCGCCGGCGCCGGCTTCACCGGCATCGCCGTCGCCCTGATGGGCCGCAACCACCCCTTCGGCATCGTCCTCGCCAGCATCCTGTTCGGCGCGCTCTACCAGGGCGGCGCCGAGATCGCCTTCGACATGCCGGCGATCACCCGCGACATGATCGTCGCCATCCAGGGACTGGTCATCCTGTTCTCCGGCGCTCTGGCCTACATGAACCGGCCCTGGGTCGAGCGCCTGTGGCGGCACGCGGCCGGGCAAAGGGCGGCGGCCTGAGATGGACGACGCCCTCGCCATGCTGGTCTCGACGCTGGCCGCCACGCTGCGGGTCTCGACGCCGCTGGTGCTCTGCGCGCTGGCCGGCATGTTCTCGGAGCGCGCCGGCGTCATCGATATCGGGCTCGAGGGCAAGATGCTGGCGGCGGCCTTCGCGGCGGCGGTGGTGGCGGCGCTGACCGGCGCGGCCTGGGCCGGGCTCGGCGCCGCGATCCTGGTGGCGGTGCTGCTGTCGCTGCTGCACGGCTTCGCCTGCATCACCCATCGCGGCGACCAGGTGGTCAGCGGCGTCGCCATCAACATCATCGCCTCGGGACTGACGGTGGCGCTCGGCAATGCCTGGTTCGGGCGCGGCGGCGAGACCCCGCAACTCGGCCCCGACCAGCGCTTCCTGCCGATCCGGCTGCCGCTGGCCGAGACCCTCGGCGGAATCCCGCTCCTCGGCCCGCTCTATGCCAGGGTGATCAGCGGCCACAGCCTGCTCACCTATCTCGCCTTCGCCCTGGTGCCGCTCGGCTGGTGGGTGCTCTACCGCACCCGGTTCGGCCTGCGCCTGCGGGCGGTCGGCGAGAATCCGGCGGTGGTGGATACCGCCGGCATCTCGGTGGCCGGCCTGCGCTACCGGGCGGTGATGATCGGCGGCCTGCTCTGCGGCATCGCCGGGGCCTATCTGTCGATCGCGCAGAATGCCGGCTTCCTCCGCGACATGACGGCGGGGCGCGGCTATATCGCCCTGGCGGCGATGATCTTCGGCAAGTGGCGGCCCTGGCCGGCCCTGCTCGCCTGCCTGCTGTTCGGCCTGCTGGACGCGGTCTCGATCCGGCTGCAGGGGGTCTCGGTGCCGGGCATCGGCGAGCTGCCGGTCCAGCTGATCCAGGCTTTGCCTTACGCTTTGACGGTGGTATTGCTGGCCGGCTTCATCGGCACGGCGGTCGCCCCCAAGGCGATCGGCCAACCCTATGTGAAGGAACGATGAAAACCATGCCGACCGCGCCCAAGACCGACCCGCTTTTCGCCGCCGCCAGGCAGGCGATGGAGCGGGCGCATGCGCCCTATTCCAGGTTCAAGGTCGGGGCGGCGATCCTGGCCGACAACGGCCGGGTCTATGGCGGCTGCAACGTCGAGAACGCCTCCTTCCCGGAAGGCGTCTGCGCCGAAACCTCGGCGATCTCGGCGATGGTCATGGACGGCGGCAGGAAGATTCGCGAGATCGCGGTGATCGGGATCGGTCGCGATCTCGTAACCCCCTGCGGGGGGTGTCGCCAGCGCATCCTGGAATTCGCCACGCCGCAGACCCGCATCCACATCTGCGGGCCGAAGGGCCGGCGCAAGACCTTCACCCTCGCCCAATTGCTGCCCCAGTCATTCGATGGACGCCGCCTGAAATGATCACTGACGTATTGCCGCTGATCGCCGCCCGGGCCGGCGGCTTCAAGCCCCGCCTCGGCCTGGTCCTGGGATCCGGCATGGGCGATTTCGTCGACCGGCTGGAGCGCCAGACCGCCATTCCCTATGCCGAGCTGCCGGGTTTCCCGCGGACCCATGTGGCCGGCCATCCGGGCCGGCTGGTTCTGGGCTGGATCGGGCCGACCCCGGTCGCGGTGCTGCAGGGGCGCTCGCATTTCTACGAGACCGGCGATGCGGCGGCGATGAAGCTGCCGATCCGGCTGCTGGCCGCGATGGGCTGCGAGGCGCTGATCGCCACCAATGCCGGCGGCAGCCTGCGCGCCGAGTGCGGCCCCGGATCGGTGTTCATGATCTCGGACCACATCAGCCTGACGCAGATCTCGCCGCTGTTCAACGAATCCGGCAACCAGCGTTTCGTCGACATGGTCGACGCCTACGACCCGGGCATGCGGCGCGACTTCGCGGCGCTGGCGAAAAAGCAGGGCCTGGCCTTGCCCGAGGGGGTCTATGTCTGGTTCAGCGGGCCGCAGTTCGAGACCCCGGCCGAGGTGCGGGCCGCCCGCATCATCGGCGGCGACATCGTCGGCATGTCGACGGCGCCCGACGTCATCCTGGCGCGCCATGCCGGGATGAAGGCGGCCGGGTTCAGCATCATCACCAATCTCGGCGCCGGCATGTCGGCCGAGGCCTTCAGCCACGAACACACCATGGCCCAGGCGGGGGTCGCGGCGGCGAAGCTGGGCGAGCTGCTCGCCGCCTATGTTGCGGGCTACCGATGACCGGGAGGCCGGCCGGCCCGGACCGGCGCCTTCAGGCGATCGGCCTGCTTGACCTGACCAGCCTCAACGATACCGACGACGCGACGAAGATCGCCAGGCTCTGCGCCCGCGCCTCAACGCCGCAGGGACCGGTGGCGGCGGTCTGCGTCTGGCCGCGCTTCGTCGCGCAATGCCGGGCGGCGCTCGGCGCGAAGGTCGCCGGGGATGGCGGCATCAGGGTCGCCGCGGTGGCGAATTTCCCGCACGGGTCCGCCGACATCGCGGGTGCGCTGGCCGATACCCGGGCCATCGTCGCCGCCGGCGGCGACGAGGTGGACGTGGTCTTTCCCTACAACGCCTGGCTGAACGGCGAGCGCCAGCTGGGGCGCGACCTGGTGGCGGCCTGCAAGGCGGCCTGCGGGACCGAGGCGCGGCTGAAGGTGATCATCGAGAGCGGCTGCCTGCGCGACAGCGAGACCATCGCCGCGGTCTCGGCGGCGGCGATCGAGGCCGGCGCCGACTTCATCAAGACCTCGACCGGCAAGACCAGCATCTCGGCGACCCTGGAGGCGGCGCGGACCATGCTCGGCGTCATCAAGGCCAAGGGCGCCACCTGCGGCTTCAAGGCGGCGGGCGGCATCCGCGATGCCGGAACCGCCGCCCTCTATCTCGATCTGGCAGCACGGATCCTCGGCGAGGCCTGGATCTCGCCCCGGCATTTCCGTTTCGGCGCCAGCGGCCTCCTCGACAGCCTGCTGGCCGAACTCGGCGGGGCCGCCCGGGCGCCCGGGACCGGCTACTGAACGGCATGCTGCCCCAGGAGATCATCCGCAAGAAGCGCGACGGCGGCCACCTCTCGGAAGCCGAGATCGCCTTCCTGGTAAAGGGGCTGACCGACGGGTCGATCAGCGAGGGGCAGATCGCCGCCTTCGCCATGGCGGTGTTCTTCCGCGGCATGGACATGGTGGAGCGCGTCGCCCTGACCCGTGCCATGATGGAATCCGGGACGGTGCTGGACTGGCGGCCGCTGCGGCTCGGCGGGCCGATCCTCGACAAGCATTCCACCGGCGGCATCGGCGACAAGGTCTCGCTGATGCTGGCGCCGATCGTGGCGGCCTGCGGCGCCTTCAATCCGATGATCTCGGGGCGCGGCCTCGGCCATACCGGCGGCACGCTCGACAAGCTGGATGCGGTGCCGGGCTACAACACGGCGCCGGATCTCGACCTGTTCCGCCGCGTGCTGCGCCAGGCGGGCTGCGCCGTCATCGGCCAGACCGCCGACCTCGCCCCGGCCGACCGGCGCCTCTATGCGATCCGCGACGTGACGGCGACGGTGGAATCCATCCCGCTCATCACCGCCTCGATCCTCGCGAAGAAGCTGGCGGCCGGGCTCGAGGGCCTGGTGATGGACGTGAAGACCGGCAGCGGCGCCTTCATGACCGCGCTGGAAGATGCGCGGGAACTGGCCGACAGCATCGTCCAGGTGGCGAACGGCGCCGGGGTGAAGACCAGCGCCCTCATCACCGACATGAACCAGGCCCTGGGCCACAGCATCGGCAATGCCCTGGAGGTCGAGGAGGCGATCGCCTATCTCGGCGGCACGCGGCGGGAGCCGCGCCTGCATGCGGTGACCATCGCGCTTGCCGGCGAGATGCTGGCGATCGGCGGCATCGCCGCCTCGGCGGCCGAAGGGCGGCGCATGGCCGACCGGGCGCTGGAGAGCGGCAAGGCGGCCGAGCGCTTCGCCCGGATGGTCGTCGGCCTGGGCGGGCCGGCGGACCTGCTGGAGCATCCGCAGCGCCATCTGCCGGCCGCCCCGGTCATCCGCCCCTGCCATGCCGATCAGCCGGGCTTCGTCACCGGCATGGATGCGCGGGCCGTGGGGGTGGCGGTGGTGAGCCTGGGCGGCGGACGCCGCCGCGCCGCCGACCGGATCGACCACCGGGTGGGCTTCAGCGAGATGGCCGCGATCGGGGACGAGGTTTCGGCCGGCCGGCCGATCGCGCTGGTCCATGCCGCCGGCGAGGCGGAATGCGACGCGGCCTGCGAGGAGCTCCGGCGCGCGATCCGCATCGGGCCGCGCAAGGTCATGGCCGGGCCTGCCGTCATCGAGGAATTGCGCTAGAGTGCTCCGGGCTGCGACAGGGATCAGGCATTGACCCGACGGGCGATCATTCTGGTGATGGACTCCTTCGGCCTGGGCGCCAGCGCCGATGCCGCACGCTTCGGCGATGCCGGCGCGGACACGCTGGGCCATATCGCCGAGGCCTGCGCCGCCGGCAAGGCGGAGCTCAAGGACCGGCGCAGCGGGCCGCTGCACCTGCCCAACCTCGTCCGACTCGGCCTGGGCGCGGCGGCGCGGATCAGCACCGGGCGCGTCCCTCCGGGGCTGGCCGGCCCGGCGGACGCCGGCGCCTATGGCTGTGCGGCCGAGACCTCCCGCGGCAAGGACACGCCGAGCGGACACTGGGAGATGGCCGGCTGCCCGGTCCCCTTCGACTGGGGCTATTTCCCGCAGCGCAGGCCCTGCTTCCCCGCGGATGTCATCGCCCGGCTGGTCGCCGAATGCGACCTGCCGGGAATTCTCGGCGACTGCCACGCCTCCGGGACCGAGATCATCGAGCAGTGGGGCGCCGAGCACATCCGCAGCCTGCGGCCGATCTGCTATACCTCGGCCGATTCGGTGTTCCAGATCGCGGCCCACGAGACGCATTTCGGCCTGGAGCGGCTCTACCGGGTCTGCGCCGTCGCCAAGCGCCTGCTGGAACCGCTGAACATCGCCCGGGTGATCGCCCGGCCCTTCCTCGGCGAGGCGCCCGGCGCCTTCCGCCGCACCGCGCACCGCCGCGACCTGACCACGCCGCCGCCGGAGGAAACCCTGCTCGACCGGCTGACCGAACAGGGCGGCCAGGTGATCGGCATCGGCAAGATCGCCGACATCTACGCCCATCGCGGCGTCGGCGTCACCCGCAAGGCCGAGGACAACATGGGCCTGTTCGATGCCACCCTGGCGGCGCTGGCGGAAGCCGGCGACAGGTCGCTGGTCTTCGCCAATTTCGTCGATTTCGACACCCTGTTCGGCCACCGCCGCAACGTCGCCGGCTATGCCGCGGCGCTGGAGGACTTCGACCGCCGCCTGCCGGAGCTCGACTCCCGCCTGCGGCCCGGCGATCTCGTGCTGATCAGCGCCGATCACGGCTGCGACCCGACCTGGCGCGGCACCGATCATACCCGCGAGCATGTGCCGGTGCTGTTCTTCGGCCCCGGTGTCCGGCCGCAATCGCTCGGGCTGCGCCGCAGCTTTGCCGACATGGGCCAGACCATCGCCGCCCATCTCGGGCTGGCGCCCCTGCGCCACGGCACGGCCTGCCTGTGACGGCCGCTCCCGCCGCGACCAGGGAACCGCGCCGCTTCCGCGCCGGCGACAGCGGCCTCACCGCCGCGATGGCGGCGGCCTTCGACGCCGACGGCTACCTGCTGATCGAGGATTTCGTGTCCGCCGCGGATTGCGACCGGCTGCGGGCCCGGGCGGAGGAACTGGTCGAGGCCTTCGACGCCGAGGCCCAGGCGACGGTCTTCTCCACGATTTCGCGGCGCCATGCCGCCGACGCCTATTTCCAGCAATCCGGCGACAAGATCCGCTTCTTCTTCGAGGAGGAGGCCTTCGATGCCGCCGGCCGGCTGAAGCAGGCCAAGGCCCTGTCGATCAACAAGATCGGCCATGCGATGCACGATCTCGACCCGGTCTTCTCCGCCTTCTCGCGGCAGCCGCGCCTGCAGCGCCTGGCCGCCAACCTGTTCGGCGATCCGCTGCTGCTGCAGTCGATGTACATCTTCAAGCAGCCGGGAATCGGCGGCGAGGTCTCCTGGCACCAGGATTCGACCTATCTCTACACCGAGCCGATGAGCTGCATCGGCTTCTGGTTCGCCCTGGAGGACGCCACCGTCGAGAACGGCGCCATGCAGGCCATTCCCGGGGCGCATCGCGGGCCCCTGCGCCAGCGCTTCCACCGCCGGGACGGCGCCCTGGCGACGGAGACCGTCGACCCGGCCGGCTGGCCGGAGGCGCCGCGGGTGGCATTGGAAGCCAAGCGCGGCACCCTGATCGCGCTGCACGGCCTGCTGCCGCATTACAGCGGCCCCAACCGCTCGGCGCGCTCGCGCCACGCCTATACCCTGCATGCCATCGATGGCGCCTGCCGCTATCCGGCCGACAACTGGCTGCGGCGCGGCCCCGATCTGCCGCTGCGGGGATTCTAGAGCGCCTTCCGGCGCTTAGAAATTCGGGGGCAGGATCCGCGCCTGGATGTCGGGGCGACGGAAGATCTCCTCGATCTTCGCCTTAATCAGTGCGGGATCGGCGACGGCGGCCGGGGAGATCGCCGCCCGGATGTCGTTCTCGATGTTGTCGGGCTTCAGCACCGTCAGCCCCGCGCCGCCGAAGATCGATGGGGCGAGCGCATTGATCACCGGCAGCTTGCCGATGACGCAGTCGACCCGGCCGCCCTTCAGCATCTGCAGGCTGTTGCGCACCGAGGATGCGTCGTCGCGCTGCAGCTCGCCGCGACTGAGCATCTCGCCGATCGGGCCGAAATACTTGAAGCCCAAAGTGGTGCCGATCCGCTTGCCCTTGAGGTCGGCGAGGGTCCTCACCGGCGCCGAGGCCAGCGCCACCACCACCTCGCTCTCGCGGAACAGCGGCTGGGTCCAGACGAAGCGCTCGCTGTCCGCCAGCCACGCCGGATTCGACAGCAGGATGACGTCGACCTCGCCCGTCGTCAGCAGCGCGGCGGAGCGGTTCCGCGGCGTCAGCATGAACCGCGGATGCAGGCCGAGCGCGGCAGCGAGTTCCTCACCGACGACCTTGATCAGGCCGCCCTGCAGCTGGTCGCTGGAATCGGTGTCGACATAAGGCTGCCCGAGATACTTGCCGTAGTTGAGGACGATGTCCTTGTCGTCGGCCGCCGCGGGAGCGATGGCGGCGGCAAGGGCGCCGGCGAGCGCCACCGGCATGGCCGCATGGCACGGCATCTTCAACATCCGACGGATCCAGGGCGCAAGCATCCGTTTCCCCCGCGAGGCGCGTGTCGCCAGCCTATCGCCGCACTGCTTAAACAGCGATTAAGCCGGCGGCCCGGCAAAGGCGGCGCGGCAATCGGGCACTCCTCGCACCGGCCTGTAATATCTGCGGTATTTTGCAAATACAAATTTGAATATAATTTTATCTATATTATAGTTAATAAATAAATAATGCACGTAAACGATTTAGTTACTATATTTATTCCCGACATCATGCATTCGACGACGATTTATTCATCGGCCCTCCGGCCGGCAAGGCATTCCCACTTCGAGGAGAGCGCATCATGACGAAACCGCGCCGCATCCTGATCCTCGGCCGCAACGGCCAGCTGGCGCGGGAGCTCGCGGACCTATCCTGGATATCCGGGGTCGACCCGGTCTTCCAGGGCCGCAGCGAGATCGATCTGTTCCGCCTCGGCGCGCTCGGCGAGCGCCTGCAGGAGCTGGCGCCCGACCTCATCGTCAACGCCGTCGGCTATACCCAGGCGGATCGCGCCGAGCTCGAGCCGGAGGCGGCCTTCCTGCTGAACGCGACGGCGCCGGAGAACCTGGCGACGGCGGCGGCGGCGCTGGGCATCCCGCTGATCCACTGCTCCAGCGAGCAGGTCTTCGACGGCCGCAAGGACCGCGCCTATAGCGAGGGCGATGCGCTGGCGCCGATCTGCGTGCTCGGCGAGAGCAAGGCGGCGGGCGAGCGGGCGGTGGCGCGCGCCGGCGGCCGGCATCTGGTGCTGCGCTCCAGCTGGCTGTTCGGGCGCTACGGCGACAATTTCGTCAAGAGCATGCTGTTCATGGGCCGCCTGCGACGCTCGCTGGGCGCCGCCGACGACCAGTTCGGCTGCCCCACCCCCGCCGCCGCCCTGGCGCAGGCGGTGCAGCGGATTGCGCTGGAGATGCTGGCCGGCCGGACCTATCCGGCGATCCTGCATTATTGCGGCGATGCACCGACCACCTGGTTCCGCTTTGCCCAGGAGATCTTCAGCCTCGCCGCGGCGCATCAGCCGGCGCCGCAGCTCTCGGCCATCCGCACCGCGGAGATGCCGGCCAGGGCGGCGCGGCCGCGGAATGCCGTGCTCGACTGCGGCCTTGCCCGGATGCTCGGCCTGCCGGCGGCCGACTGGCGCGCCGCCCTGGTACCGCTGGTCGCCGCCCTGGCCGCCGAACAGGCGGCAGCGGCACAGCCGACCGTCACCGAAGACGCGGCGTGAGGGGACGGGAGATGCGCGGGATCATCTACGCCGGCGGCACCGGGTCGCAGTTCGACCTCCCCCATCAATCGGGCCCGAAACCGGCGGGCGACCATCCGGCGGGCGACCATCTGGCGGCCGGCACCCAGCCACTGCCGCACCTGCCGATGGTGCATGACAAGCCGCTGGTCTACTACGCCCTCTCCACCCTGATGCTGGCCGGCATCCGCGACATCCTGCTGGTGGCGCCGCCGGAGCATATCGACCTCTATCTCGACGCCCTGGACGACGGGCGGCGCTGGGGCCTCAACCTGCAATATGCCGAGGAGACCCAGCCCCGGGGCATCGCCCAGGCGCTGGTCATCGGCCGCGATTTCCTCGCCGGCGAGCCGGTCGCCCTGATCCGCGGCGACAACCTGTTCTTCGGCAGCGGCATGCTCGACTGCCTGATGCAAGCGACGCATCTGGCCGAGGGCGCGCGGGTCCTCGCCTACCGGGTCTATGACCCGAAGCGCATCGAGGTGATCGAGCTCTACAAGGACGGAAGGCCGCATTCGGTCGCCAAGCGCCCGACCCGCCTGGTCTCGGAATGGGCGGTGACTGGCCTGTATTTCTTCGACGGCCGCGCCAGCGAGATCGCCGGCACGCTCAGCCCCTCGGGCTGGGGCGAGGTCGAGATCGCCGACCTCATCGCCTGGTACCTCAACCGCGAGAAGCTGTCGGTGGAACGGCTGGAGCCGGGCTTCGCCTGGTTCAACGCCCGCAGCGCCGACCAGATGGCGGAGGCGGCGCAATTCGTCGAATCCCTGGAGACCCAGTTCGACCTGAAGATCGCCTGCCTGGAGGAGATCGCCCTCGGCCAGGGCTTCATCGACCTGGCGCAGTTCGACCGCCTGGCGGAACTGGCGCCGGTCAGCGGCTACGGCATCTATCTGAAGAGCCTGGCCGCCGAACTGACCGCCAAGGGCAGCAGCACCTTCCAGCGGATCGAGGAATACATCGCCTTCTTCCATGCCAAACTGAGCAAGGAGGAGCAGGCCTCGGCCCGCGCCCTAGGCCTGCGCCGCACCATAATAGAGCGTCACCGTATGCTTCGCCTCGGCGAAGAAAAGCCAGCGCTCGGTCACCGTGCCGAGGGCATTGGCGAGCACGGCGAGGGCGATCAGCAGCGTGCCGGCAGCGCCTGACAGGATCAGGCCCAGCGCCACCAACAAGAGCGGTGCCGCGAATCCGGAGATCAGGGCGATGCGGCGCAGCTTCGCCGCATGCTTCCGGGCGATGCGAAAGCCCATCTCTTTCAGCAGGTAGTTCTCCTCGGTATGCGGGGCGGCGAGCAGCCGCACGCTGCCGAGGGCGCCGAGGCCGGTCGCCGATTCCGCCGTGGCGACGCTGCGCGAGCGGTCGATGAAGCGCCAGTAGCCGGACTTGCCGAGCGCCGCCGCGGCCAAAGCGACGAGGGTGATCGGCGCAACCGCGGGCGCATCCGCCTGGAATAGCCGGGTGAGCAGCAGCAGCCAGAGCCCGCCGCTCGCCAGGCCGAGCAGGAGATAGTTGGGCAGCACCCAGTCGTTGTGCCAGCGCTGGATCGGCTTCAGGCTGGCATAGATCATCGCCGTCGCTGCCACCGTGGCGATGCAGCAGACGGCGGCAGCAAGGCCGAGGACGGGCCAGATCCGCCCCAGGAGCACCCAGCCGACGGCGAGGCCGCCGACCGGGACATAGGCGGCCACCGCCAGCACGCCCTCGCGCGACAGCCAGGAACTGCGCCATTGCGAGAGCGCCCGCCAGGCGCGCTCGGGATGGCCGAGATGGAAGGTGGAGGAGAGCAGCCCGGCGGTGACCATGCCGAGGCCGCAGAGGAATCCGGCGAGGCCGAAGCCGGGAGTCGACGGCAGCAGGCCGAGGGCGCCGAGCCCGCCCATCAGCGCCAGCAGGAAATAGCCCCCGCCCGATGCCGTGGTGAAGAAGATGACGGAGAGCGCCGGGTTCATCGCTTTGCCCTAGCGCGACAGGATGCGATCGACCCAGCGCAGCAGCGCCGAGCCGCTGCCTCCAGGCGCCGGCGCCGGATCCAGCCGCGACGCCGCGCCGGTACAGCCGGCCGTATCCTGGCGCGGTCGCGGCGGCAGGTACTTGTTGGTCGGGCGGTAGCCGAGTTCCGGCATCAGGTCATAGCCGTCGCGCGCCGCGACCAGGCGGGACACCTCCGAACCCGGATCGCCGAGATCGCCGAAATGCCGCGCCCCGACCGGGCAGGTGGCAACGCAGGCCGGCACCCGGTCGGCCTCGTCCAGCGTCTCGTTATAGATCCGGTCGATGCAGAGCGTGCATTTCTTCATCACGCCCTCGTCGGCGTCGAATTCCCGGGCGCCGTAGGGACAGGCCCAGGAACAGAGCTTGCAGCCGATGCAGATCGACTCGTTCACCAGCACGATGCCGTCGGCGGCGCGCTTGTAGGAAGCGCCGGTCGGACAGACGCTGACGCAGGCGGGTTCGGCGCAATGCAGGCAGGATTTCGGGAAATTGACCGTGCGCCCGCTTGCCCCCTCGCCGGCTTCGAAGGCGTGGACGCGGTTGAACCAGACCCCGCTGGGTGCCGCGCCCCAGGCATCGTCGTCGGTGAGCGGCGCCGCATGGCCGCCGGAATTCCATTCCTTGCAGTTGACGGCGCAGGCATGGCAACCGACGCAGATATCGAGATCGATGACGAGGCCGAGCTGTCTGGTCGCCGGCATCCCGGGCAGGCTGGTCATCGGCCCTCCCGCCTTTGGCGGAACGCGGCGCCATAATGCAGTTGCTTTGACGGCTTCGGCAAAGGCGGGTCGAGCGGCGGGAACTGCGGCGCGGTCTCGCCGGAATCCGCGGCGGCGCATTTCACCAGCCGGACCTTGAGATCGTACCAGGCCGCCTGGCCGGTTACCGGGTCGGCATTGGCATAGCGATAGCCGTCGGCCCTTGGCGGCAGCAGTTCGGAGATCACGTGGTTGAGCAGGAAGCCCTGCTTCGCCTCCGGGGCGGCGGGTGCGAGTGTCCAGGCGCCCGCCCGCTTGCCGATCGCATTCCAGGTCCAGACCGTATCCGGATTGACGCCGTCCATCAGCTGCACTTCGGCCTTGACCCTGCCATGGGCGCTCTCGATCCAGACCCAGTCGCCATCCGCCAGCCCCAGCCGCGCGCCGGTCGCGCGGTGCAGGAAGAGCGGGTTCTTCGTCTGGATCTGCCTGAGCCAGGCGTTCTGCGATCCCCAGGAATGATACATGTGCATCGGCCGCTGGGTGATGGCATGCAACGGGTATTCCGCCGCCGCCGGATCGGCGCCCGCCGGCACCGGTTCGTACCAGTTCGGCAGCGGCGCGAAGGCCTCGCGGATCCGGGGCCGCGCCGGATCCGGCGGCTGCTGCGCGCCGAAGCCCTCGGCCGCGAGCTGGAAACGCCGCAGCGGCTCCGAATAGATCTGCAGCACGATCTGCTCGGGCTTGTCCATCAGACCGTGGCCGATCGCCCAGGTGAAGTAGTCGCGGTTGGCATGGCGCAGGAAGCGGGCATTCTCCGGGATCTCCGCCCGCCAGAAGCAGCCGTTCTCGACGTAGCGCTGGAGCTGGTCCGGGTTCGGCGCGCCGCGGCCGCTGCCGGTCCCGTCCGCGCCGCGCCAGCCGCCCAGCATGCCGATGCCCGGCCGGCGTTCATGCCGGATCATGTAGTCCTTGAGTCCGCCCGGATATTTCGGCCCGCCCTCCGCGTCCACCATGCCCGGCAGCTGCAATCGCGCGCCAAGGTCGAGCAGCACGTCCTGGAAGGCGCGCACGTCGCGATCGGGCGCCACCACCGGCTGGCGGATGGCATCCGCCGCGCCGTCGGCATCGCAGATCGGCCGGTCGAGCAGGGAGATGCAGTCCCAGCGTTCCAGGTAGGTGGTATCGGGCAGGACGAGGTCGGCATAGGCGACGGTCTCGGAATAATAGGCATCGGCATAGATGAAATGCGGGATCCGGTACTGCCCGGTCGCCGGATCCTTGTCGACCAGCTTCTGCATGGTCCCCGAGGTGTTCATGGTCGAGTTCCAGGACATGTTGGCCATGTACATGAACAGGGTGTCGATGGGATAGGGATCGCCGGCCCAGGCGTTGTGGATCACCATATGCATCAGGCCATGGGCGGCGATCGGCGCGTCCCAGGAATAGGCCTTGTCGATGCGCCGCGCCTTGCCGTCGGCGTCGAGCAGCAGATCCTCGGGCCCCTGGGGAAATCCCAGTGGCGGCCCGGCCAGGGGGTGCATCGGCCCGGCACAGCCGACCGGTTTCTGGCTGGGCGGGATCGGCCGCGGAAACGGCGGCTTGTAGCGGAAACCGCCCGGGCAATCGATGCTGCCCAGCAGCATCTGCAGCAGGTGGATGGCGCGGCAGGTCTGGAAGCCGTTGGCATGGGCCGAGACCCCGCGCATCGCGTGCATCGAGACCGGGCGGCCGATGAAGCGGTCGTGCCGCCGCCCGGCCCAGTCGGTCCAGGCCACCGCGATCTCGATCTGCTGCTCGAAGGCGGCATGAGCGAGCTCGGCGGCGATCCGGCGGATGGTTTCGGCGGGAATCCCGATCCGCGCCGCGACAGTGTCCGGCGCATGGCGGTCGTCGAGATATTCCGCCGCCATCAGGGCGAAGACCGGCCGGGCCCTGCGTCCGTCCGGCAGGGTGACCTCGCCGACTAGGCGCGGCGCGACGTCCGGCAGCAGCGCACTTGCCAGCCTGCCGTCGGCCTGGTCGCAGCAGAGCGGCTGGCCCTCGGCATCGCGGGCGAAGAGGCCGTGATCGGCGGTGCCGGGCGCATCGATCACCAGCCAGGGTGCATTGGTGTAGCGCACCAGGAAATCGAGATCGATCCTGTCGGCCTTGAAGAGCTCGTGCACCAAGGCGAGGACGAAGAGCCCGTCGGTGCCGGGCGTGATCCCCAGCCATTCGTCGGCGATCGAGGAATAGCCGGTGCGGACCGGGTTGACCGAGACGAACTTGGCGCGGTTCCCGGCCGGCCGGCCCTTCAGCTGCCCGAGCCCGATCTTGATCGGGTTGCTGTCATGGTCCTCGGCGACGCCGAACATCATGAAATAGCGGGTGCGCTCCCAGTCCGGCTCGCCGAATTCCCAGAACGAGCCGCCGATCGAATAGAGCCCCGCCGCCGCCATGTTCACCGAGCAGAAGCCGCCATGCGCCGCGTAGTTCGGCGTGCCGAACTGGGCCGCCCACCATCCGGTCAATGCCTGGGACTGGTCGCGCCCGGTGAAGAACGCCAGGCGCTTCGGGTCGGTGCGGCGGATGTCGCCGAGCCAGCCGGCGGCGATCGCCAGCGCCTCGTCCCATTCGATCTCCTGGAATTCGCCGGCGCCGCGCTCGCCCACCCGCTTGAGCGGCTTGCGCAGCCGGGCCGGGGAATACTGGGTCATGATGCCGGCCGAACCCTTGGCGCAGAGCACGCCCTTGTTCACCGGATGATCGCGGTTGCCCTCGATGTAGCGGATCCGGCCGTCGAGCAGATGGACCTTGATGCCGCAGCGACAGGCGCACATGTAGCAGGTCGTGCAGCTGACCGTATCGCCGACGGGCGCCTGGAGGTCGATGGTCTCCTCGCCCGCCCGGGTCTCCGGCGCCGCCTGCGGTTCGGCAATGTAGCGACGTTCGGTCATCCGTCCTTCGATCCGCCGTAGGATTCCGCTGCGCCAAGTCTTCTATACATGTCTATACAAGGTACCGGGGATTCGATAGCGAATAGGTGTGAAATAGGCGCGCGGTTCCGGACGGCGGCTGGGCATCGGGCAGTGCCGAGTCTAGAGCTCCCCGCAGGCGCGGCAATAGGGTCAGTGACGGGCAATCCGGGGAGCCAGGGCCGCGAACCGCTCAGGCGGCGTTGAACTTGGCGACGAAGTCGGTGCGCAGGGCGGTGTACCAGCCGGGTTCCGGCGGGCGCCACCAGAGATTCTCCAGCGCGTTTCCGGGATAGGCCTCATGGAAGGCCTTCTGCGTGGTATCCGGGAGATGCGCTTCGGCGCCCTTGACCGCGGTATTGTAGCCCGAGCCGTCGGCGATCTCGGCGCCGACCGCGGGCGCATACAGGTACTCCAGGAGGGCATAGGCCTGATCGACGTTGCGGGCCGACTTCGCCAGCGACAATCCGTCGAACCAGGCGATGGCGCCTTCCTGCGGCGCCATGAAGACGATGGGCTGGCCGGACTTCTGCAGGGTGAGCGCCGGGCCGTCCCAGGTCTGGCCGACCCAGCAGTCGCCCTGGATGAAGCCGGCCTTCACCTCGGCGGCATTGCCCCAGAGCTGGCGGATCCAGGGCTTGTGGTCGATGGCGAACCGCGTCACCTCGGTCCAGATCTGCTTCATGCTGGTCTCGTCGATGAAGGCATCGCGCATGCGGTTGGAGGGGAAGCTGCCGTTGCGGTCGAGCCAGAGGCCGATCCCCAGCAGCATCGATTGCGGCCGGACCAGGATCCTGCCGCGCAGCGCGTCGGACCAGAGATCGCCGTAGCTGAGCTCGGCATAGTCGCGCTGCCACTTGTCGGCCCGCCAGGCCATGGCCTCGGCACCCCAGACATGCGGCAGGTGATGCAGGCCGCCATTCCAGGTCCAGAATGCGGTCGAGGCCGCGAGCGCCGCCGGCAGGATGGCATCGACCGGCACCCGCGCGGTATCGAAGGGCTGCAGCACGTCCTGCGCCTGGAACAGCAGCGCCCGGTCGCCGCTCGGCTGGCAGAGGTCGATGGACGGGAGATCGCCGGCCTGGAGCCGCGCGACCTGCTCGTCGTTATGCGCCACGGGAATCGCGTTGACCTTGATCCCGGTGCGGGCGCTGAAGTCCTGCAGCACCGGCATCGGCCATTCATCGGCCCAGATCAGCAGATTGAGTTCACCCGACGAGGCGAAGGCGTTCTTCACCAGGAAGGGCGCGGCGATCAGCGTCGCGCCGGCGACGGCACCGCGCAATGCGTCCCGCCGGCTTACCTGGCGCCGATCATGGGCGGGCCGCGCCGCGACGGCGCGGTTCGGGTTCGGCTGCTTGGTCATATCCCCACGCTCCTGCTGGATCGATCAATGCCCCGGATGCGGAAAATAGGCAACAGGGCGCGGGAGCGGGGTGCGACGATGACGGGCCGGGCCCTCCTCAGGTGCGGGTGATCGACAGCCCGCCGTCGACCAGCGCGGCGGTGCCGGTGACGAAGGCGGAGTCCTCCGAGGCGAGATAAAGCACCGATTTCGCCAGCTCCTCCGCCCGGCCCACCCGCTTCAAGGCATGTAGGTTGGTCACGAAGGCCTGGGATTCCGGAGTGTTGTTGACGGTCTGGTACATCGGCGTATCCACCGCGCCCGGCAGGATCGCATTGACCCTGATGCCCTGTGGACCGTATTCGGCGGCAAGCACCTGGGTGAGGCCGATGAGGCCGGATTTGCTTGCGGCATAGGCGGCAACGCCGGGGAAGCCCACGGTATGGCCGACGAAGGTCGAGGTGAAGACGATCGAGCCGCCGCCGCTCTTCAGCATGGCCGGAATCTGATGCTTGGCACCGAGAAAGGCGCTGGTGAGATTGGTCGCCAGGGTATCGCTCCAGCCTTTCTCAGTGATCTCGATGCTGGGCCCCTGGCTGCCGATCGTGCCGGCGTTGTTGAAGGCGATGTCGAGCCGGCCGAAGCGCGCCAGCGCTGCCGCCACCAGGGCCGCGGCATAGTCTTCCGAGACGACGTCGCCGGCCAGGGCCACCGCCGTTCCGCCGGCCGCCGCAATCTCCGCGACCAGGCTGTCCAGTTCCGCCTGGCGCCGTGCCCCGACCACGACTTTCGCCCCTTCCTGCGCGAAAAGCCTGGCCGTCGCCCGGCCGATTCCCGAGCTGGCGCCGGTGACGATGGCGGATTTTCCCGTGAGCCTTGGCATCGACATCTCCATTTTGTGTTGTTCGATACATAAATGGATGCTTGCACGCCGGCGTCAAGCGAATTATGTATTAACTGATACACAAAGGAAGCCGATGAGCGAACGCGGACGTCCAAGGAGTTTCGACCGGGCAAAGGCGCTGGAGGCGGCGCTGGAGGTCTTTTGGCGGCGCGGCTATGAGGGCGCTTCGCTGACCGATCTGACCGCTGCCATGGGTATAAATTCTCCTAGCCTCTATGCCTGTTTCGGATCCAAGGAAGGCCTGTTCCGGGTCGCGGTGGAACTCTACGTCGCGACCGCGGGCCAGGAGGCCTTTGACGTCCTCGAAGCCGCGCCCACGGCGCGCGCCGGCGTCGAGGCCATGCTCCGGCTCAACGTGCGGAATTTCACCCGCCCCGACCGTCCGACCGGCTGCCTGGTGGTACTCGGCGACCGCAACAGTCCGACCGAAGACGACGCGGTGCGGGCGTTCCTGGCCCAGCATCGCCGGGAAAGCGCCGCGGCGATGCGCCGCCGCCTGGAGCGCGGCATTGCCGAAGGCGACCTGCCGCCGGGCATCGACACCAAGGCGATCGCGGATTTCTACACCACCGTGCTGCACGGACAATCGATGCAGGCCCGCGACGGCGCCTCGTCCGAGGCGATGCACCGCATCGTCGATTGTGCCATGACGGCCTGGGATGCCCTGACGCTGCCCCCGCCGGTCGCCGCCTGAGACCGCCAGGGCGGCGGCGCCGCGGGACCGTTCCCGCGGCGGCTCAGGCCGCCTTGAACTTGTCGGCGAATTCGCCGCGCAGGGCCGCATACCAGGAGGGTTCGGGCGGCCGCCACCAGAGATTGTCGACGGCGTTTCCCGGATAGGCCTCGGTGAAATTCTTCTTCGCCGCCGCCGAGAGCAGCGCATCGGCACCCTTTACGACCGGGTTGTAGCCCGACCCGTCGGCCACCTTGGCGGCAACCTCCGGCCGGTAGAGATACGTCAGGAAAGCGTAGACCTGATCGACGTTCTTCACCGCCGACAGCATGCCCCAGCCGTCGAGCCAGGCGATGGCGCCTTCCTGCGGCGCCATGTAGGTCACCGGCTTGCCATCCTTCTTCAGGCTGAGGACCGGGCCATCCCAGGTCTGGCCGACCCAGACATCGTTGTCGATGAAGCCCGACTTGATGGTGTCGGCACTGTCCCAGAACTGCTTGATCCAGGGCTTGTGGTCGACGGCGAACTGGGTGAGTTCGGTCCAGATCCGCTTCATCGTGTCCTCGTCCTTGAAGGCGTCGAGCATCCGGCTGGAGGGCAGTCTGCCGGTCCGGTCGAACCACAGGCCGATCGAGGTGATCAGCGAATGCGGGCGGCCCTGGATCTTGCCCTTCAGATCGTCGGCCCAGAGGTCGCCGAAGCTCAGGTCCTGGTAGTCGCGCTGCCACCTGTCGGTCCGCCAGGCCATTGCCTCGGTGCCCCAGACATGCGGCAGATGGAAGAGGCCGGCATCCCAGGTCCAGACGCTGGTCGAGCCGCTCAACATCGAGGCGAGCAGGCTGTCGGTCGGCACCTTGCTGGTGTCGAAGGCCCTCAGCAGGCCGAGATCCTTGAACTGCGGTGCGCGGTCGCGGGTCGGCATGCAGAGGTCGTAGCCGGCGCCGGCGGTAGTCTGCAGCTCGTTGATCTGCTGCTCGTTCTGCGAGAACGCCGTCATCTTGACCGCGATGCCCGTCTCCTTGGTGAAGTCCGGCAGCACCGGATCGGGCAATTCGTCGGACCAGGCCAGGATGTTGAGCTCTCCCGACGACCTGCCACAGCCGCCGATCAGGACATAGGGCGCCAGAGCGAGCGCCGGCATCGCCGCGGAGGCGCGGGCAAGCAGGCTGCGTCGGCTGAGCGCGCGGGCGGCCAGCAGGGTCTTGCGCACGTCCCGCCGGCCGTTGGTCACCTTTGGCATCGGGTTCCTCCCCTTGCATGCCTAGCCGCACCCGGCTCCGGGAATGTGCGGACGCACCGGCAAGTCGCGCCGCCGCTTAAATCCGTGTCGCAGACAGGAAATCAGAGTAGCGGCAGCCCGCCGCTCAAGGCAATGCGGATCGCATGGTCTTCCGGACCGAGCTGTGGTTGGATGCAATCGGTCGTGCCGCTTGGTGGCACCCGAAAGGAACCCCCTTGGTCCATGCCAGCCGCGCCTTTCTCTTTCGCCTGGAGCCCGACAGGACGTCGACGCTGCAGGCGCAGCTGCGGCGGATGCTGGTCTCGGCGATTCTCGACGGCCAGATCCCGCCCGGATCGCCCCTGCCTTCCTGCCGCGCCCTGGCGCAGTCGCTGAAGGTGGCGCGCAATACCGTGGTGCTGGCCTATCAGGACCTGGTGGAGGAGGGCTTCCTGGTGTCGCGCGAGCGCAGCGGCTTCTTCGTCAATCCGGAGATTCTCAGCGCCCAGCTGCGGGGAGCCGCCGCCGAATCCGCCCCCGATCGCGCCGCGCCGGACTGGAAGGCGCGGTTCAAATGCCAGCCCGGGCGCCAGCGCAACATCGTCAAGCCGGCAAACTGGCAGGACTACCCCTATCCCTTCATCTACGGCCAGGTGGACCAGAGCCTGTTCCCGCTCGCCGCCTGGCGGGAATGCTCGCGCCAGGCGCTCAGCGTCAATGCGGTGCGGGACTGGTCGAAGGACCGGTTCGCCGACGACGACCCGCTGCTGATCGAGCAGATCCGCACCCGGTTGCTGCCCCGTCGCGGGGTCCGGGTGGCGGCGGACGAGATCCTGGTGACGGTGGGGGCGCAGCACGCGCTCTATACCCTGGCGGCGCTGCTGTTCGACCGCGACACGGTCTTCGGCATCGAGGATCCGGGCTATACCGATGCCCGGAACATCGCCGGCCTGCATGCCGGGCGTCTGGTCGGGCTCGCGGTCGACGAGCAGGGCCTGACGATGGGGCCGGCGCTCGACGCCTGCGACTACGTCCACGTAACGCCGAGCCACCAGTTCCCGACCACGGTGACGATGTCGATGGAGCGCCGCCAGGCCCTGCTGGAACGCGCCGCCGCCGCAGATTTCGTGGTCATCGAGGACGACTACGAAAGCGAACTGTCGCATCAGGGCAGCCCGCAGCCGGCCCTGAAATCCCTCGACCGCAGCGGCCGGGTGGTCTTCATCTCCAGCCTGTCGAAGACCCTGGCGCCGGGCCTGCGCCTGGGTTTCCTGGTCGGGCCGCGGGAACTTATCCGCGAGGCCCGGGCCCTGCGCCGCCTGATGATCCGCCATCCGGCGGCGAACAACCAGCGCACCATCGCCCTGTTCCTCGCCGACGGGCATCATGACGCGCTGCTGCGCCGCCTCTGCAACGTCTACCGCGAGCGGCTGGCGGTAGCGATCGCGGCACTGGTCAAACACCTGCCGGAATTCTCGGTCAACCTCACCGCCGGCGGCACCGCGCTGTGGATGAGCGGGCCGCCGGAGCTCGACGCCAAGGGGATCGAGCAGGCGGCGCTGCGGAAGGGCGTGGTGATCGAACCGGGCGCGGTGCATTTCATGGCGCAGCCGGGCCCGACCAACTTCATCCGCCTCGGCGTGTCGTCGATCCCGACCGACCGGATCGACGCCGGCATCAGGCTGCTGGCCGAGGTGGTCAGGGACCAGCTGCAGCGCCGCTAGATGCCGGGCCCGGCGTGGCGCGACCGCGGACCTGGACCAATGCGCAGCCGCCCTTTGGGCCTGTGCGGCCGACCTTGGCAGCACTATCTTGCCGGGCAGGCTGCGGCAGTCCCGCCGCCGATGTGAGGTCCGCGCCTTGCCAGACCAGCTCCTGACCATCAACGCCGGCTCGTCCAGCCTGAAATTCGCCGCCTTCACCCTTGCCGCCGAGCCAAAAGCGGTGATTCGCGGCCAGCTCTCCGGCATCGGCCAGGGCAGCTGCCGGCTGACCGTCGCAGATGGCGAAGGCCGCCGCCAGGATTGGCCGGCGGCGACCCTCGACACTCACGCGGATGCACTGAAGCTGCTGGTCGAGCGGCTTCAGGTCGACGACCGCTGGGCCGGGGTCGGCCACCGCGTCGTGCATGGCGGCACCCGCTTCACCGCGCCGGTCCGCGTCACGCCGGCGATCCTCCGGGATCTCGAGGCGCTCTATCCCCTGGCGCCTTTGCATCAGCCGCACAACGTCGCGGCGATCGCGGCGCTGGCCGCCTTGCTGCCCGGGCTGGCGCAGGTGGCCTGCTTCGATACCGCCTTCCATGCCGACCAGCCCGCCTGCGCCGCCCGCTTCGCCCTGCCGGAGCGCTATTGGCTGCAGGGGATCCGCCGCTACGGCTTCCATGGCCTGTCCTACGAGGCGATCCTGCAGCGGCTGCCGGCGATCGCCGGCGGGATTCCGGCGCGGCTGGTGATCGCCCATCTGGGCAACGGCGCCAGCCTCGCGGCGGTGAAGGACGGCCGCTGCATCGCCACCACGATGGGGTTCTCCACCCTGGACGGACTGGTGATGGGGACTCGCGCCGGGCTGCTCGATCCGGGGGTCGTCCTGCACCTGATGCGCCACGAGGGCCTCGACCTCGCGGGCCTCGAGCGCCTGCTCTACCACGAGAGCGGGCTGCTGGCGCTCTCCGGTCGCACCGCCGACATGCAGGCGCTGCTCGCCGGCGACGATCCGCGCAGCCGGCTGGCGGTGGAGGTGTACTGCTATCGGATCGGCCGCGAACTGGGTTCGCTGGCCGCCGCCCTCGGCGGCTTGGACGCCCTGGTCTTTACCGGCGGGATCGGCGAGAACGCGACCGCGATCCGGGCCAGGGTCTGCGCGGACGCGGCCTGGCTCGGCCTGGCCTTCGATCCTGCCGCCAATGCCGCCGGGGGGCCGCGCCTTTCGGCGGCGGCAAGCCCGGTTTCCGCCTGGCGGATTGCGACCGACGAGGAACTCACCATCGCCCGGCATTGCCGCCGGCTGCTGGCCCCGGATGCGGCCGCCGACGGAGCCGGGTGAGCCATGCCGGGCGGCCTGTCCCTCCTCACCCTCCTCCTCGCCAGCCTCTGCATCCTGTTTGCGGCGGTGGTGCGCGGCTTCACCGGTTTCGGCCTGGCGGTGGTCGGCGTACCGCTGCTCACGGTCTTCTTCGCGCCGGCCCGCATCGTGCCCTCGATCATGATCCTGGCCGTGCTGGCGGGCCTGCAGCTGCTGCCCCGGATCTGGCATGCGATCGACTGGCGGCTGCTGGCCCCGACGGTCGTCGGCGCCGCGCTCGGAACGCCGCTGGGGACCCTGGCCCTGGCGCGGCTGCCCGACGACCTGATGCGGCTGCTGATCGGCGGCGCCGTGCTGATCGCGGCGGCGGCGCTTGCCCACGGTTTCCGCTTTGCCGCCCGGCCCCGCCTGCCGGTCAGCGGCGGGCTGGGGATCCTCGCCGGCCTGACCGGCGGGGCGGCCGCGATGTCCGGGCCCGCGGTGATCTTCCTCTTCCTCGCTTCGCCGATCGCGACGGAGGCCGGCCGCGCCTGCCTCATCACCTTCTTCCTGATCTCCGCCCTGATCAGCGCCGCCTCGGCCTGGACGCAGGGGCTGATGACGCCGGATGCAGCGCTCCTCGGCGCCGCCCTGCTGCCGGCCATGCTGGCGGGGAATTTTCTCGGCGACCGGCTGTTCGCCCGGTCCTCGGAGGGGCTCTATCGGCAGGCGGTGATCGTGCTGCTGGCGGTGCTCGGCCTGATTGCGGCCTGCCGCGGCGCCTACGGCCTGCTGTCGGCCTGAGCTAGACGAGGTCGGCCACGGCCTTGGCCAGGCCCAGCACCGCGAGGGCCACCAGGATGATCAGCACGTAGCGCCGGAAGCGCACCTGGTCGATGCGCTGAAAGCCGTGCGCGCCGACGGCGACGCCGATCAGCAGCGCCGGCAGCCAGAACACGAACTGCACGAAGCTCTGCTGCGTCACCAGGCCTTCATATGTCTGGTTGATCAGGCCGAGCACGTCGGTGCTGAGGAAGAAGGCGATGACCGAGGCCCGGCCGACGGCCGCCGCCGCCGGGGTCGAGAAATAGAACAGCACCACCGGCGGGCCGCCGATGCCGAAAGCGCCGTTCAGCAGGCCCGAGGCGGCGCCAGTGAGCGCCGTGGCGCCGCCGCCGGGCGTCTTGGCCAGGCGGAAGCCGCGCAGCATCATGATGCCGGTCACCAGCACGAAGGTCCCCAAGGCGAGCTGCATCGGCGCCGCCGGAAAGTTCTTCAGCATGTGGACGCCGAAGGGCAGCGCCACGACATAGCCCGCCAGCAGCCAGCGCAGCGACCGCCAGTCGATCTCGCGCCAGATCGAGGGAATGAGGTTGAGCGAGGCGGCGACCTCGAGCAGGAAGATCGAGGGCACGATCTCCCGCGCCGGCATCACCAGCGAGATCGCCGTGATGCTGAGCAGCGAGAAGCCGAAGCCGGAAAAGCCGCGCACGATCGCCGCCAGGAAGATGGCGGCGCTGGACAGGGCGAGGGTCGGCCAGGCGGCGATGATCTGATCGAGGAATCCGGTGAGCATGTCGGTCGCGACTGGTGAAGGTCGGGCATGGTAGCGAGCGGGTTCTCGGGCCGCCAGCACCAATTCCGCCCCGTCGTTGAGGCCAGCCGGCGGCGGGGCGCGGGAAACCGCGAGAGGATTGACCCCGACTGGATTGACCCCGAGAGGATTGACCGTGGGCCGGTCAAGTCCCTAGGGTGCGGGTCCCGGAGATGCTGAAAGAAGCCGAACCATGACCGACCCTTTAGTGCAGGCGAAGTTTGCGGCCCAGAAGGTCGCCGAACTGGCACGCAAGCTGCCGGACTTCGGCCCGGGCGACGGGCCCCTGGCCATCGTCACCACGCGCCGCAGCGGCTTTGCCATGGGCCGCGCCTGGGCCGCCGGCAATCCCGGCGACGGCAACCTGCAGCAGGCCTTCGGCCAGCTCTCCAAGAGCCTTTCGGGGCGGGCGGCGGCGGATGCGCTGCAGATCGAACTCGGGCACAGCGCCCGGGCGACGCCGGCCGGATCGATCGCGCCGCGGCTCGCCAATGCCCATACCGGACTGCGCGGCATCGCGCTGGCCAAGGACCGCAAGCTGCTGGCGGTCATGGGCCCGGCCGAGATGATCGCCGCCAATCTGCCCATGCGCGCGGCGCTGGAGACCCTGCTGCAGCAGCAGGGCCTCGCCGCGACGGATCTCGCGGAGGGCAAGGCCCAGGTGGTCACCTTCGAAGTGGTGCAGGTCCTGGTCAATCTTTCGCCGCCGGATCTGACGCCGCTCTATCGCGGTGCCCCCCTGGTCGAGCCGGCCGCCGTCAGCCGCGCCGGCGTCACCGCCTTTGCCGACCGGATGGCCGAGTGGATGATGCGGCAGGTCGATGAACCCGGCCGCATGGTCTACGAGTACCTGCCGAGCACCGGCGAGGAATCGCCCACCGACAACACCGTGCGCCAGGCGCTGGCGACGCTCTGCCTCGGGCGCATCGCCAACCGCTCGAAGAAGCCCGAGCACCGCGAAATCGCCGACAACAATCTCGGCTATTTCATGCGCCACCGCTATCGCCTGGAGGGCGAATTCGGAGTGGTCTCGGAGATCGACCAGGTGAGCGGCATCCCGGCGAAGCCGGCCGCCGCCACCGCCGATCCGCTGCCCGAGGGCAAGGAGCCCAAGCTGGGCGCGATCGCCATCCTCGCCCTGGCCCTGCTCGAGCGCCCGGCGATCAAGCCGTTCGAGAAGCCGCTCGCCGCCCTGTTCGCCACGACACGCCACCTGCAGCAGAAGGACGGCGCCTTCCGCACGCATTTCGGCCCGGCCGACCGCGACGACAACCAGAATTTCTATCCCGGCGAGACGCTGCTGCTCTGGGCGACGGCGCTGCGCCGGAAACCGGCGCTGATCGATGCCGAGACCTACCTCCGCAGCGCCCGGTACTACCGCAAGTTCTTCAAGGCGGCGCCCAGCCCCGCTTTCGTGCCCTGGCATACCCAGGCGCATGTCCTGGCGCTGGAATCGATCCAGGCGCCGGACCTCGCCAAGTTCGTCTTCGAGATGAACGACTGGCTGCTCGACCTGCAGCAATGGGAAAGCGCGCCCTACCCCGACGTCGCCGGCCGGTTCTACGATCCCAAGCGCAAGCAGCTGGGCCAGGCCCATGCCTCGGCAACCGGCGTCTATCTCGAGGGGCTGGTCGACGCCTACGAACTGGCGCGCCGCAGCGGCGACGCCAAGCGGGCCGAGCGCTATCGCCTGGCGATCCTGCGCGGCCTGCGGAACCTGATGCAGCTGCAGTTCAAGTCGCCGGCCGACATGTTCTACGTCACCCAGCCGGAGCGGGTGCTCGGCGGCATCCGCACCGAGGTCTACGACAACCGGATCCGCATCGACAACGTGCAGCACGCGCTGATGGGCACCCAGCGGATCCTTGTCCGCTTCGGCGATCCCGCCTTCCACTGGCCGCAGCCGAAGGGCGCCCGGGCCGCCGCCGCCAAGAAACCGCTGAAGCCCTGGCAGATTGCCGCGCTGGAAAAGCGCAAGGCCGATTAACCATCTGGCCGGGATGGATATTTTCCCGCATCCGCGGCGGGCCGCCGTGCCGGGGCTTGCGCCCGGGCGGGATTCCGTTTAACCCCTCGGCCGTCGCCGCGCCGACCGATGACAGCCATCGGCCGGCGGCCGGGCCGGGACCGGGCAAGCGCCCGCCGGCGCCAACCCGCTGCAAAGACGAGCGTCATGAAGCAAGCCGCGCCGAAGGCCAATCCCCGAGTGGGAATCGTCAGCCTGGGCTGTCCCAAGGCCCTGGTGGATTCCGAGCGGATCCTGACCAAGCTGCGCGCCGAGGGCTACGAGATCTCGGATTCCTATGACGGCGCCGATGTCGTCATCGTCAACACCTGCGGCTTCCTCAACTCCGCCCGCCAGGAATCCCTGGACGCGATCGGCGAGGCGCTGAACGAGAACGGCAAGGTGATCGTCACCGGCTGCATGGGCGGAAATCCGGACGAGATCCGAAAGGCGCATCCCGGCGTCCTCGCGGTGACCGGCCCGCAGCAATACGAATCCGTGGTCGAGGCGGTGCACCGCGCGGTGCCGCCGCAGCACGATCCCTTCCTCGACCTGGTGCCGCCCCAGGGGCTGAAGCTGACGCCGCGGCACTACGCCTATCTGAAGATTTCCGAGGGCTGCAACAACCGCTGCAGCTTCTGCATCATCCCGTCGCTGCGCGGCGACCTGGTCAGCCGCCCGGCGCGCGACGTGCTGATCGAGGCGGAGAATCTGGTGAAGGCCGGGGTCAAGGAACTGCTGGTGATCTCGCAGGATACCAGCGCCTATGGCGTCGACATCAAGTATGCCGAGAGCAAATGGCGCCGCGGCCCGGTGAAGGCGAAATTCCTCGACCTCGCCCGCGAACTGGGCGAGCTCGGCGCCTGGATCCGGCTGCACTACGTCTATCCCTATCCGCATGTCGACGACGTGATCGAGCTGATGGCGGCGGGCAAGGTGCTGCCCTATCTCGACATCCCCTTCCAGCATGCCAGCCCGAAGGTACTGAAGGCGATGCGGCGCCCGGCGCACCAGGAGAAGGTGCTCGACCGGATCAAGGCTTGGCGCCGGGCCTGCCCGGACCTCACCATCCGCTCGACCTTCATCGTCGGCTTCCCCGGCGAGACCGAGGACGATTTCAACTTCATGCTGGACTGGCTGGACGAGGCCGAGCTCGATCGGGTCGGCTGCTTCAAGTACGAGCCGGTGGCCGGCGCCAAGGCGAACGAGATCGCCGAGCCGGTCGACGAGGACGACAAGCAGGACCGCTGGGACCGCTTCATGGAGCACCAGCGCCTGATCAGCGAGCGCCGCATGGCGAAGAAGGTCGGCAAGACCGTCGAGGTGCTGATCGACGAGGTCGACGAGGACGGCGCCATCGGCCGTTCCCACGCCGATGCGCCGGAGATCGACGGCAACGTCTTCCTGGAAGGCGAAACCAAGCTGCGCCCCGGCGATCTGGTCAAGGTGAAGATCGAGGAAGCCGAGGACTACGACCTCTGGGGCAGCCTCGTTCGGTAATACCGTCGCGCCGATATCCATGGCGCCGAACATCGGTTTACGGCAGATTGCGGGTCCCGATCGCCGGTCCTCGCGGGCCGGCGGCGCCGTTCCATCGAGGCCCGCGCTTGAACGACACCGAAGACACCGTCAACTGGCGCAACCTGGTCGCCGCCTGCGCCGCGGTCTGCGTCTTCTCGTTCTCGCTGGGCGAGATGTTCCCGCTGCTCTCGCTCAACATGGAGAGCTGGGGCGTCAACGCCAAGGTCATCGGCGCCAACACCGCGATGGCGCCGGTCGGCATCCTGCTCGCCGGCCTGGTGATCCCGAAGCTCTCGCACCGCTTCGGGCCGAAGCCGGTCGCCATCGCCATGGCCTTCCTGACGGCACTGATCTTCCTCGCCTATCCGGCCCTGCCGACGCTCTGGGCCTGGTTCCCGTTGCGCCTGCTGCAGGGCATGACCGTCGCCACGCTGTTCGCGCTCAGCGAGGCCTGGGTGTTGAGCAATGCCAAGGGCGCCTGGCGCGGCCGCATCGTCGGGGTCTACGGCACCTGCATCTCCGCCACCTTCGGCATCGGCCCGGCGGTGGTCGGCTGGGCCGGGATCGAGGGCTACCTGCCCTTCGCGATCGGCGCCGGCGTGCTGATCTTCACCGCCCTGCCGATCCTCATGGTCTCGAAGGACGCCGGCGGCGCCGATCAGGAACACGTCTCGATGCTGCGTTTCGCCCCGAAGGCGCCGCTGCTGCTGCTGGCGATCTGCGTCCATGCGGTGTTCGACGGCGGCATGCTGGGCTTCCTCGCGGTCTACGGGGTGCGCGAGGGCATGAGCATCGAGAGTGCCGCCCTGACCATCACCACCCTTGCCCTCGGCAACGTCTTCTTCCAGGTGCCGATCGGCTGGATCGCTGACCACACCTCGAAATCCGGCACCATGGTCGGCTGCTTCGTCGCCGCTGCCTTCGGCCTGGCGCTGCTGCCTTTCGCCATCACCACGATCTGGCTCTGGCCGCTGGTGCTGGTCATGGGGGCGGCCGGTTTCGGCATCTATACGATCGGGCTTGCCGAGCTCGGCGACCGCTTCACTGGCGCCGATCTCATCGCCGGGACCTCGGCCTTCTCCACCGTCTGGGGATTGGGCGCGCTGATCGGCTCGGTGGTCTGCGGCCTCGCCATGGACTGGTTCGGACCGCACGGCTTCCCGGCCATCCTGCTGCTGATCTTCGTCGCCTACCTGGCGATCCGCGGCCTGCGCCGGCTACGCGTCATCCGCGCGCAAGCCTAGGCGCCGTTTCCGCCGCCAGGGCATCGCGCGCCGCCGCCGCGATCTCGAATGAGCGCCGCCGCGATTGGTGGTCATAGATCTGTGCGGTGATCATCAGCTCGTCAACCTGGGTTGCCGCGATGAAGCGCTGCAGGCCGCGCTGCACCGTTTCCGGCGCGCCGACCACGGCATAGGCCAGGGAATGCTCGACCATCTGCCGCTCGGCCGGCGACCAGTAGCCCTCCAGGCTGGGCAAGGGCGGCGGCAGCGGGGCCGGCGTGCCGCGGCGCAGGTTGATGAACTGCTGCTGCAGCGAGGTGAAGAGATAGCGCGCCTCGTCGTCGGTGCCGGCGCCGAAGACGCTGATCCCGGCCATCGCATAAGGCCTAGCCAGGGCGGCCGAGGGCTTGAACCTGGTGCGATAGATCTGCAGCGCCTGCATCAGGTAGTCCGGCGCGAAATGCGCGGCAAAGGCGAAGGGCAATCCCATTTCCGCCGCCAGCTGGGCGCTGAACAGGCTGGAGCCGAGCAGCCAGATCGGCACCTCGAGACCGGCGCCGGGCACCGCATGCACGCTCTGGCCCATCTGCACCTGGCCGGGCCGGGCGGCGCGGAAATAGCCCTGCAGTTCCGCCACGTCGGCCGGGAAGCTCTCGTCGCTGCCGGCAAGATTGCGGCGCAGCGCACGGGCGGTGCGCTGGTCGGTGCCGGGGGCGCGGCCGAGGCCGAGGTCGATGCGGCCGGGAAAGAGCGATTCCAGGGTGCCGAACTGCTCGGCGATCACCAGCGGCGCATGGTTGGGCAGCATGATGCCCCCGGCGCCGACACGGATCCTGCGGGTGCCGCCGGCGACATGGGCGATCACCACGGCGGTGGCGGCGCTGGCGATCCCCGGCATGTTGTGGTGCTCGGCCAGCCAGTAGCGCCGGTAGTCCAGCGCCTCGGCATGGCGCGCCAGGTCGAGGCTGTTGCGGAAGGCATCGGCCGCGCTGGCGCCTTCGGCGATGGGCGAGAGATCGAGGACCGAAAAGGGAATCACCGGCGGGTCTCCATATCAGGCATCTGCCAAGCGCATCACTCTAGCCTCCCGGCCACAAAGTTCACCTGGGCTTGCCGCGGGGGCACCATGCCGGAAACGCAGGACCGTGCGGGTCCCGAACTTCTGCCTAGGCGCGCCGCAGGTTTGCCCGCTTCAGCCCGCGCTTCTGCAGGGCCGTCCAGGCCTCCTCGGCGGTGTCGACGATGTCGAAGATTTTCAGGTCCTTGGCCGCGACCATGCCGCTCGCCACCATCGCCTCGAAATTCAGCACGCTGGTCCAGTAGTCGCGCCCGATCAGCACCACCGGGGTCAGGGTGGCCTTGCCGGTCTGCTGCAGGGTCAGGATCTCGAACATCTCGTCCATGGTGCCGAAGCCGCCGGGGAACACCGCCAGCGCGCTCGCCCGCATCGCCAGGTGCATCTTGCGCATGGCGAAATAGTGGAAGCGGAAAGTGAGGTCGGGGGTCGAATAGGCGTTCGGCTTCTGCTCACCGGGGAGAGTGATGTTGAACCCGATCGACGGCGCGCCGGCTTCGGCGGCGCCGCGATTGGCGGCCTCCATGATCCCCGGCCCGCCGCCGGTCGCGATGACGTTGTCGCGGATGCCGTCCACCGGCTGCAGCGCGCCGCCACGCTCCGAGACGATGCGGGCGAAGGTGCGCGCCTCCTGGTAGTAGGCGACCCACTCCGCCGCCAGCCTGGCGGCGGCGCGGGCCGGCCTGCTGCGGGCATCGCGGCGCAGGGCCTCGGCCTGTTCCGGCGACGGCATCCGCGCCGAGCCGAAGCAGATGATGGTGGAGCGGATGCCCCAGTCGCGCAGGATGATGTCGGCCTTCTCGTATTCGAGTGCGAATCTGAGGCCGCGGAGTTCCTCGCGGTCGCGCAGGAAATCCACGTCCTCCACCGCCAGCCGGTAGCTGGGCGCCGTCAGCTGCGCGGCATTCGCGGCCGGCTTGCGGGCGCCGCGCGCCTTGCCCTTCGGTTTCCCGGCCATCGTGAAGCTACGCCGCCCTGGCGTGTTCGCAGGGCTGCACTTCGACCGTCACATGGGCGAGATGGGCGATGTGGTCCAGCCGCGCCTTGTAGGCGGTCGGCGGCGCGGGATGATCCGAGACGATGCTGATGATGGCGGCCATGTGCCCGGGGCCCACCCGCCAGAGATGGAGATCGGCGACCCGGTCGCCCTCGGTTTCCAGCGCCCGGCGGATGGCCTCGCTGAGTGCCCTGTCCGGCACCGCGTCGAGCAGCACGGCGCCGGTGTCGCGCAGCAGGCCGAGCGACCAGCGGGCGATCACCGCGGCGCCGACGATACCCATCAGCGCATCCATCCAGACCCAGCCATAGACCCAGGCCGCCAGCAGGCCGAGGATCGCCAGCACCGATGTCGCCGCGTCGGCGAGGACATGGGCAAAGGCCGAGCGCATGTTGTGGTCGGCATGGGCTTGCGGATGGGCCTGCGCCCGCTGCGGCGGGTGCGTATGGCCATGGGTGTGGCTATGGCCGTGGCCATGACCGTGTTCCGGCGCGTGCTTGCCGGCCAGCAGCCAGGCGCAGGCCAGATTGACGGCGAGGCCGATGCCGGCCACCAGCAGCGCCTCGCGGTACTCGATCGGCACCGGCGCGGCGAAACGCCGGACCGACTCGTAGCCGATGAAGATCGCGATCATGCCCAGAATGAGCGCGCTGGAAAAGCCGGCAAGGTCACCGAGCTTGCCGGTGCCGAAGGTGAATTTCGGGTTGAGCGCATGGCGCCGGGCATAGCCATAGGCCAGGGCCGAGACCCCCAGGGCCAGCAGGTGGGTCGACATGTGCCAGCCATCCGCCAGCAGCGCCATCGAGCCGTAGATCGTGCCGCCGACGATCTCGGCCACCATCATGACGGCGGTCAGCGCGATCGCCAGCCGGATGCGCTTCTCGTTGCGGTCATGGGCATGGCCGAGGAAGGCATGCCGGTGCCTGAAGGCGTCGACGCAGTCGGTGTGCATTTTCGCTCGTTCATTCTGGTTGCCGGCGCAATCTATCATATGTGGCGCAGGTTATAGAATTACACCCGGCCGCCGGACCCCGCCTTGCCCGCCGCGCCGGGGCGGCGTAGGTTCCTGCCGGGGCGGGGCAGCGCCGCCCGAATCCGCACCTGCATGCCACAATCCGGGCAGACGCGATGTCGAAGCCGCCGAAAGAGCCCTTTTGGAAGACCGTGCCGATGTCCCGCATGACCGACCGGCAATGGGAGAGCCTCTGCGACGGCTGCGGCCGCTGCTGCCTCAACAAGCTGCGGGACGCCGACACCGACGAGATCCTGTTCACCAATCTCGCCTGCAAGCAGCTCGATCTCCGATCCTGCCGCTGCAAGGATTATGCAAATCGCAAGGCGATCGTGCCGGATTGCGTGCAGCTCTCGCCGCGCAACATCCGCCGGATCGACTGGCTGCCGGAAACCTGCGGCTACCGGCTGGTGGCCGAGGGCAAGGACCTGGCCTGGTGGCATCCCCTGGTCTCCGGCGATCCGACCACGGTCCACAAGGCGGGGATTTCGGTGCGCCGCAGGGCGATCCCGGAATCGAAATCCCGCGACGCCGAGGATCACATCATCGACTGGATCAAATAGGGATCTAGGCGTCGCCGCGGGGCAGCCAGGGAATGCGGGCGATCTCGACGCCTTCCTCGACCAGCTCCCGGTGCTGGTCGTCGGTGGCCTCTCCGTAGATGCCGCGGGCCTCCGCCTCGCCGTAATGGATCTTGCGCGCCTCTTCGGCGAAGCTGCCGCCGACATAGTCGCAATTGGCCTCGATCTGCTTGCGGATCTCGCCAAGGGTCTCCCGGAGATTGGCCGCCATCAAGGCCATCTTGGCGGGATCGACGCCGGTGCGCGCCGGCAGCTTTGCGGCCTGGGCCGCCGCCGCGCCTGGGACTTCCGCCGCCGGCGGGACGGCGACGATCTCGGGGGCCGGCCGGGCATTGCCCTTCTTGCCGATCCGCGGCGCCATAAGGGCCTTGGCAACGGTGGTGTCGCCGCAGACCGGGCATTCCACGATCTTGCGCTTCAGCTGGCGGTCGCAGTTGTCGCCGTCCTTGAACCAGACGTCGAAGGCGTGGCCGGCGCTGCAGTTGAGTTCGTAAAGGATCATCGTCTCGAACGGTCGAACCGCCTCATTGTCGTGATCCGCCTGCCGCCAAGCCATCCGCGGCACCTGTCGGATCGTGACAGTCATATGTTAAGAACTGCGCTCGAGATACCCCGAATGCAAGCGGGAGGCGCTTTTTTCTTTGACACGATCGTGTGAGAAAACGCAACCAGGCGAAGGAGCCGGACCGGTCTCGGCCTGGGTCAGGCGCCACGCCGGCCTCGTGCCGCCGGGCGGGCGCATCCTCGACCTGGCCGCGGGCGGCGGGAGACATGCGCGCTATTTCAAAGACTTAGGCCGCGAGGTCACCGCCCTCGACCGGGACATTTCCCGGCTTGCGGATCTGGCCGGCGACCCCGCCGTCGAGACAATCGCGGCCGATCTCGAGGACGGCTCGCCCTGGCCCCTCGGGGCCCGCCGCTTCGCCGGCATCGTCGTCGCCAACTACCTGCACCGGCCGCTCTTCCCGAGCATCGCCGGCGCCCTGTTTTCCGGCGGCGTGCTGATCTACGAGACCTTCGGCGCCGGCAATGCGCGCTTCGGCAAGCCCAGCAACCCGGCCTTCCTGCTCGCGCCGGGCGAGCTCTTGGACTTCGCCGCCGCCCATGCCCTCACCGTGCTCGCCTATCGCTGCGGCGAGGTCGCGGCGCCGCGCCCGGCGATGGTGCAAAGCGTCGTGCTGCGGAAGTGAGGCGGCGGACCTAGGTGCGGTCGGCGGCGACCGGGAGCGGCAGCGCCCCGGGCCGCAGCATGTCGCGGACCTTCAGGGCGAGGACCGACCCGACCAGCAGGATCGCCGCGAGATTGGCGAAGATCAGCGCGACGGAGCCGATCAGCAGGCCATAGACGGCCCAGAGCAGTGAGCCGGTGAACATCATCAGGTACATGATCAGCGAGACGTCCTTCGCCGAGCCGGTGTGCCAGATGCGCAGGGCCTGGGGCAGGAAGGCGAAGGTGGTCAGCACCGCCGCCACCAGCCCGATCGCCTCGACGAGGAATCCGGCGGGCGTGGTCACGATCCGTGCTGTCCGGTCGCGGCCTTGGCTGCCGCGCCGGCCTTGCCGGGCTTGCCGTGGGACGGTCCCTCGCCGCCCGGATGGGTACCGCGGGGATGCTGGCCCTTGGCGAGTTTTTCCACCCGGTAGCGGCACATCGCGTCGTCCACCGTCGACCAGGCGCGCCGCGACCATTCGACCTTGGCGGCGTCGTAGGTGTCGAAGGGACCGTGCCATTCCTCGCCGCCGCCGGCCGCGGGCTCTGAGAAACTGGTGTCGCAATAGGGGCCGCCGACCACCCAGAAGCACATCTCGGCGCCCTCTTCCTCGATCCGGAACCGGGCATTGGCCTGGTCGACGGTCTCCCAGGCGCGCTTCTGCCAGGCGGCCTTGGCCGCCTCATAGCTCGCAAAGGGGCCGATGCGCTCCTCGTTGCCGTGCTCGACGATTTGGTTGAAGTTGGTGTCGGTGTAGATCCCGCCGATCACCCAGTAGCGCTTCATGATTCCAATGCTCTTTCCTGCGGCCGACCCGGGCTGGTCCCGGGCTGAAATGTCATCGAGCGGCCTGCTGAAATCCCGGCGATTCTAGGCTACAGTCCGAGTCGAGGACAAAGCCAATTTGTCAAAACATCGTGAAGCGTCGGTTAAGATGCGCACGATCGCCCGCCCCTCCGCACCGCCCCGGCCAAGGCGCACCGCGCGTGGCGGCCGGGTTCAGGCAGGGCGGGACTTAGGTAGGGCCGGGGCGGCGGGATTTCAACAGGGAGACGACAGTGCCGGATGGCTTGCAGGTCGCGGATTTCCGCGCGATTTACCAACGTTTCCAGGCGGCCGTGTCGCGCTACGACTGCGGCCGGTTCTGCGCGCCGCTGAACAACGGCACCCCGGTCTGCTGCGATACCGAACACGCCATCCCGGTGGTCGACAAGACCGAATACCGGCTGCTGAAATCCCGCACCGACCTCTGGGGGCCCTACACGCCGACCGACGCCTCCAGCCGCAAGATCGTCGAGACCCTGCACAAGAGCTGCACCGCCATCGAATGCAAGGGGGCCATGCATTGCGAGCGCGACAACCGCACCCTCGCCTGCCGCGCCTTTCCCTTCTATCCCTACATCACCCGCGCCGGCGAGCTGGTCGGCCTCGCCACCTACTGGATCTTCGCTGACCGCTGCTGGCTGATCTCCAACATGCAGGTGGTGGAGCGGCAGTTTGTCCAGGAGTTCGTCGCCGCCTATGAACTGGTCTTCAAGCGCGATCCCGAGGAACGCGAGGTGATGCGCGGGCAATCCGCCACGCATCGCCGGGTCTTCTCGCGCCAGAAGCGAATCATCCCGCTGATCGGCCGCGACGGCGGTTATTTCAAAGTGATGCCCCATGGCGGCGAGGTGCGGTCGGCGACGCCGGCGGAATTCGTCAAGGTCGGGCCCTACGCATCCCGGCGCGCCTATGCGGCGGCGGTGAAGAAGGCCGGCGGCGCGCTTCCCGATCCCTCCCCTTTCCTGGACTAGAGCCATGGCCGATACCGCCAGCATCCTCATCGGCAAAGGCCAGTCGGCACCGGGCCCGGCCGACCTCACCCTGGCCCTGCGTATGGCCAACCGTCACGGCCTGATCGCCGGGGCGACCGGCACCGGCAAGACGGTCTCGCTGCAGGTCCTGGCCGAGGGTTTCGCCAAGGCCGGGGTGCCGGTCTTCATGGCCGACGTGAAGGGCGACCTCTCGGGCATCAGCCAGGTCGGCGGCGACAACCCGAAGGCGAAGGAACGCGCCGAGAAACTCGCCCTCAAGGACTGGCAGGGCGATTCCTTCCCGGTGGTCTACTGGGACCTCTTCGGCCAGCAGGGTCATCCGATCCGCACCACGATCTCGGAGATGGGCCCGCTGCTGCTCTCCAACCTGCTGGAACTCAACGACGTGCAGGAGGGTGCCCTCAACATCGCCTTCCGCCTCGCCGACGAGCAGGGACTGCTGCTGCTGGATCTCAAGGACCTGCGGGCGATGCTGAGCTATCTCGCCGACAACGCCGCCGAGATCTCGACCAGATATGGCAACGTCGCCAAGCCCACGATCGGCGCCATCCAGCGCCAGCTGCTGGTGCTGGAGAACCAGGGCGGCGGCGGCTTCTTCGGCGAGCCCGCCCTCGACCTCAACGATTTCATGCGGGTCGAGCGCGCCGGCTATGCCTTCATCAACGTGCTGGCGGCCGACAAGCTGATCCAGTCGCCGCGGCTCTATGCCACCTTCCTGCTCTGGCTGCTGGCCGAGTTGTTCGAGGACCTGCCCGAGGTCGGCGATCCGGAGAAGCCGAAGCTGGTGTTCTTCTTCGACGAGGCGCATCTGCTGTTCAACGAGGCGCCGAAGCCGCTGCTGGAGAAGATCGAGCAGGTGGTGCGCCTGATCCGCTCCAAGGGGGTCGGCGTCTATTTCATCACCCAGAACCCGCTGGACATCCCGGATACGGTGCTGGGCCAGCTCGGCAACCGGGTGCAGCACGCCCTCCGCGCCTTCACCCCCCGCGACCAGAAGGCGGTGAAGGCGGCTGCGGAGACCTTCCGCGCCAATCCCGGCTTCGACGCCTCGGCGGCGATCATGGAACTCGGCGTCGGCGAGGCGCTGGTCTCGACCCTGGATGCCAAGGGCGCGCCGACCGTGGTGGAGCGGACCTGGATCTGCCCGCCCACCGCGCGCATCGGCCCTGCAACACCGGAGGAACGCCAGAAGGTACTGGGCGCGAGCCCGGTCAAGGGCAAGTACGACGCCGCCGTCGACCGCGATTCCGCCTATGAGAAGCTGACCGCGCGGGCGGCGACGCCCCCGGATGCGCCGCAGCGCGAGGCGGCACCGCCGATGCGCGGCCCTTGGGCCGGCGACGGGATGCCGGCGCCGAAGCCCGCACCGAAGCCCGCCGGCCGCCAGCGCGAAGGCATGGCCGAGGCCTTTGCCAAATCCGCCGTCCGCGCCGTCGGCTCCTCGGTCGGGCGGCAGATCGTCCGCGGCATCCTGGGTGCGATGCTGAAGGGGCGCTGAGGGCGATGGATCTCGCGGCCTTCCGCACGTCGCTGGAGGGGACCGAACCGCCGCCGGGTGTCGGCGTTCACCTCGCGGCCCTGTGGTGGGACGCGAAGGGCTACTGGCACCGTGCCCATGGCTGCGTCGACGGCGCCACGGGCCGGGATGCCGCCTGGGTCCATGCCTATCTCCACCGCAAGGAAGGCGATCTTTCCAACGCGCGATACTGGTACGCGCAGGCGAACCAGGTCGTTGCCAAGGGCCCGCTTGCCGAGGAATGGACGGCGATCGCCGCGACCCTGCTCGCCGCTCAGTCCTGAAACAGGAAGGTGCCGAGGAGCACCCAGCGCCGCGCGCTTTCCGCGCGGCCCGGCTTTGGCTGCAGCGGCGTCGTCAGATGCCAGAACGGCAGGCGGTAGACGGTGATGGTCCCAGTCTCGTGCACCGGCACCATCTCGGTGAAATGCCCGGATTTCGCATAGACCAGGAACTGGTTGAGGACGCCGGGGCCGACCAGGGAGAGATGAATGTCGAGATAGCCCTTGGCGGCGCGGGCGTCCTGCGGATGATGGTCGTTATGCGGCCCGGCATAGTCGCCCGGACCGTAGCACAGCACCTGCTGGCCGCCGCGTTTATCCAGCGGCCGGCCGGCGATCGCCCCGGCAAAGGCCACGAAACTGGCGGAGGTGAGCAGGCGGATGAGGCCGATGTCCTGGGCGCAAAGATAGGCCCTGGCGCGTTTCCGCTCCAGATAGGCGGTCTTCACCCGGACGGTCTTCGGCAGCCATTCCTCGTAGTTATGGGTCATCTCCCAGATGGTCTCCGGCGGGATCGCCATCGCCATCTCGGCCAGCAGCGGCCGCAGCCGCGTTTCCAGCACCCTGCGCAGGGCCTCGGCCCGGGATTTCGCAATGATTCCCGTCAGCGAGACGAAGCGGCGCCGGGGATCGGCGAGCGCCCCGCAGATCTCCGCCCGGCCGGCGAGGACGCGCCGGCCGGCGGGGGTCAGCAGGTCTTCGAATTCGGCGGGGATATCGGTCATAACCCGAGATCATACCGAGGTTGGAAGCGCCGGGCAAAACCGCTAATCTCGCCGCCATCATGCCCTATGACTCCCTGCGCGACTTCATCGCCCGCCTCGAATCCAGCGGCCGCCTGAAACGGGTGACGGCGCCGGTCGATCCGGAGCTGGAAATGACCGAGATCCAGACCCGGCTGCTGGCCGAGCAGGGACCGGCGGTGATCTTCGAGAATCCGGTCAGCCGCAGGACCGGCCGGAAATATGCCATGCCCGTGCTGGTCAATCTCTTCGGCACGGTGGAACGGGTGGCTTGGGGCATGGACCGCGAGCCCAGGGACCTGCGGGCGGTCGGCGAGACCCTGGCCTTCCTGAAACAGCCGGAACCGCCGGGCGGGTTCCGCGAGGCCTGGGAGATGCTCCCGCTGCTGAAGACCATCATGGCGATGAAGCCGAAGACCGTCGGCTATGGGCCGTCCCAGGACGTGGTGCTGACCGGCGACCAGATCGATCTCGCGGCGCTGCCGATCCAGGGCTGCTGGCCGGGCGAGCCGGCGCCGCTCATCACCTGGCCGCTCATCGTCACCAAGGGTCCCGGCACGCGCAAGGAGGACGATTTCAACCTCGGCATCTACCGGATGCAGGTGATCGGCCGGAACCAGACCCTGATGCGCTGGCTGAAGCATCGCGGCGGCGCCCAGCACCATGCGCGCTGGAAGTCGGAGCGGCCGGAACCGCTGCCGGCGGCGGCGGTGATCGGCGCCGATCCCGGCACCATCCTGGCGGCGGTGACGCCGGTGCCGGACACCATGTCCGAGTACCAGTTCGCCGGCATGCTGCGCGGCAAGCGGGTGGAACTGGTGGATTGCAAGACGGTGCCGCTGAAGGTGCCGGCCGGCGCCGAGATCGTGCTCGAGGGCCATGTCTCGCTCAGCGACTACCGCGACGAGGGTCCCTATGGCGACCATACCGGCTACTACAATTCGGTGGAGCCCTTCCCGGTCTTCACCGTCAGCGCCGTCACCATGCGCCGGGACCCGATCTATCTCTCGACCTTCACCGGCCGCCCGCCCGACGAACCCAGCGTGCTCGGCGAGGCACTGAACGAGGTCTTCATCCCGCTCCTCACCCAGCAGTTCCCGGAGATCGTCGATTTCTGGCTGCCGCCGGAAGGCTGCAGCTACCGGATCGCCGTGGTGGCGATGAAGAAGGCCTATCCCGGCCATGCCAAGCGGGTGATGCTCGGCGTCTGGTCGTTCCTGCGGCAGTTCATGTACACGAAATTCGTCATCGTGGTCGACGACGACATCAATGCCCGGGACTGGAAGGACGTGATGTGGGCGATGTCGACCCGCATGGACCCGGCGCGCGACATCACCGTCATCGAGGGCACGCCGATCGACTACCTGGATTTCGCCTCGCCGGAATCCGGCCTCGGCGGCAAGATCGGCCTCGATGCCACCAACAAGCTGCCGCCGGAAACCCATCGCGCCTGGGGCGAGAAGATCCGCATGTCCGACGAGATCGTCGAGCTGGTGACGTCGAAATGGGCGAGTCTGGGTTTGCCGGGCAGCGGCAAGCCGATCTGGAAGTAGCCGCCGCCCTCAGTGCCCCATCCCCTCCGGCAACGACCGGAAACCCTGCGCCAGGCGCACGAGATCGGCCTGGCGATGGGTGCCGGTCTTGCGGGAGAGGCTGGCCAGCTGCACCCGGAGCGTATTCACGCTGACGCCGTTGCGCGCGGCGATATCGGCGAGGGTGTACCCGCCGGCAATTGCCGTCCACAACCGGGTTTCGGCCGGAGTCAGATGGAAGAGCCGCGCCAGGCGGTCGAGCGGCCGGGGCGGCGCCATGTCGGCGTCGATCAGCAGCGCGATCCGCGTCGCGCCGTCGTCGCCCGGGCGCGGCTGCAGCGGCATGGCGAGCAGCATGATCGCGGGCCGGCGATGCGGCCGGCGCAGGGTCAGCGCCGTCGAGGGTGTTTCGCGCCGGTGCAGCGCCTGCAATGCCGCGGTGAAGCCGGCCTGGTCGCCGCGATGCGCGGCGGTCAGACGCCCGGCCTGCAGCTTCAACCCGTCGCCGGATTCGAGGACCCGCCGCCCCGCCGCATTGGCGAAGATGATCCGGCCATCGCCGTCGACCACCAGGATCGGCCGTGGCACCAGGTCGAGAGTATCTTCCAGCATCATCCGCTGCGCGGCGAGGCCGGCCAGGACGTGGTGAACCCTCAGGGCACGGCGCAGATGCGGCATGAGATGCCCGATCATCCGCGTCTGCAGGTCGGTGAAATCGGCGGCCCGGAAGGGACGCTGGATGCCGAAGACCGCCAGCCGCGACCCGTCGCGGTCGGCGACGCCGCCCAGGCCATAGAACATGTCGGTCCGTCGCAGAAAGTCATTGTAGAACTCGGTGCGCTTCAAATCGGCGTCGCTGATCAGGGCCGTTGTCGGCGCGGCGCGGCAGACCGGCCAGGTCATCACCTTGGCGTGCCAGGGATCGATGCCGGAAAAATAGGCCTCGTATTCCCCCAGCAGCGCGCCGTCGATCTCGTATCCGCCCAGGGTCTTCGACAGGTGCCGCTTGAAATCGTGCACATAGAGAACGCCGCTGCGCGCGCCGACGGCGCCGGCGATATCGCCGATCACGCCGGGCCATTGCGTCGGATCCAGCGCCGCCTCGCCGATGCGCGCCTCGAGCCGCGCGACCGCGTCCACCCGCCCCATGATTCCGCTCCCCCGTCACCCGGAAGAACCGCCCCGCCGGCAAGGCTGGGCCAGGGAACCGCAGGGAGTCAATCGTACACCGACAGAAACCTGTCGGAACGTCTTGCAAAATGGGAATTCTGGGATACCCGTCCCACGAACGCCGGGCGGGTTCAGTCCTCGAACCCACCGAAAACTTCGCGATCCGTGAAATGGCGCCCCCCGTCGCGATCCAGGTAGGGCTGGCTGCGCTCCCTCGCGCAGCCAGCCAGGGCAATCGCGAACAGGGCGAAGGTCAATAACCCCAACAGGTTTCCCTGCATCATCTCGGCCTCCTTGCCGATGAATTTCGGGCGTTGCCGCACGCTCACGCTCAGTCGACTTTCTCAGGCTCCTTCGGCGGTTCCTTCTCCCGATGGGTTGCCTTGTCGTTGGAGCGCGTGCGGTGCTGCGGAAGCAAATCCAGATCCCGCAGCGCCCACCCGCGCCAATGGCCGTGCGACCAAGCAAACAAGAACCTGCTCTTCGGTATGGCCCAGACCTGACCCTGGGGCACGGTAATCAGGAAGTCCGTATCGGGATGCAGAATGCGTTCCTGGCGCAGACGCGCATCGCGCTCCTTCGGACTGAGGTTCCGCCATTCCTTGGCCTTGATGATCCGCTCCGCGCCATCATCGCGCAGCGCCTTCTCCTCGTCGTCGGTGAGCTTGTGGATCGGAGCGGGAACCTGGACCGGTGGCTCGCCCTCGACGCTCGATTCGGTCTGCCTGATGCTGTCATACTCTTCCCGGGTCATCTCCGGTCCGTCCGGGTCCTGTGCCCGCACCGGTTCCGGCAGCGCGAAGGCAAGCGTGCCTGCCAGGGTCATCATCCAGGTCATTCGGCTGATCGCTTCCATGCGCCGCTCCCGTCCTGCAGTGGTTTCCGCCAAGCCCGGAAGCCATGAAACAGCGGGCCCGCCGGCCGCGGCAATAATCCAAATGCACTATGCGGCGGGAAATTCCCCGGGCAGGGCCTGGACCCGCGGGTCAAGCCCGCGGGTGACGGTGGCGGAGCGTGGCAAGCGGGCGATGTTCCCTCCGCACGCGCCTACTGGTTCCAGTTGTCGTAATGCATGTCGACCAGGTTGTTGAGCTGGCTCATGCTGTTGACGCTGGCCAGCTGCTCGTTGCCCGTGAAGGTCACCGAGCCGCCGCCGGCGAAGTTCAGCTGCAGCCAGCCATTGGCGGTGTGCCCGACGCTGACCCCGGGATCGCCGGCATCGCCGACGCCCGCGAAGCGCAGGATGTCATGGCCGACGTCGAAATCCGAGACCGTGTCGGCACCGTTGTTGCCGAAGACGTCGAAGGCGAAGAGGTCGGCGGTGGCCAGCGCGGTGCCATCGCCATAGAGATCGTCGTTGCCGGCGCTGTACCAGATCTGGTCGGCGCCCGCATCGCCCATCAGCTTGTCGTTGCCGGCGCCGCCGTCGATGAAATCGTTGGCCGCGCCGCCGGCGATGTTGTCGTCGCCGTTCTCGCCGAACAGGTAATCCTCGCCGTCCTCGCCGCGCAGATAGTCCTTGTCGTTGCCGCCATAGACCCAGTCGGTGCCCTTGCCGGCATAGATGAGGTCGGAGCCGGCGTCGCCATGCAGGAGATCGGCGCCGTCCTCGCCATAGATGTCGTCGTTGCCGCTGCCGCCGGCGATGGTGTCGTTGTCGGCCTCGCCGTGCAGGACGTCATT
>CAZKDH010000017.1:0-37918 GCA_964551505.1 uncultured Rhodospirillaceae bacterium | reverse complement strand
TGGTCTCGAAGATCGTCACCTGCGAGGACATGCCCTATCTCGAGGACGGCACCCCGGTCGACATCGTGCTGAATCCGCTGGGCGTGCCGTCGCGCATGAACGTCGGGCAGATCCTGGAGACCCATCTCGGCTGGGCCTGCGCCAGCCTGGGCCGCCAGATCGGCGAGATGATCGACAAGGTGCGCGAGAACGGCAAGCATGCCGAGCTCCGCAAGCAGGTGAAGGAGATCTACGGCGACCGCACCTACAAGGCCGAGATCATGGACCTGCCGGACGACCAGTTGATGGAGCTCGCCGACAACCTGCGCGGCGGCGTGCCGGTGGCCTCGCCGGTGTTCGACGGTGCCCGCGAGGAGGACATTGTGCAGATGCTGGAGCGCGCTGGCCTGCATACCTCGGGCCAGGTGATCCTGACCGACGGCCGTTCCGGCGAGAAGTTCGATCGCCCGGTAACCGTCGGCTACATCTACATGCTGAAGCTGCACCATCTGGTCGACGACAAGATCCACGCCCGGTCGATCGGGCCCTACAGCCTGGTCACCCAGCAGCCGCTGGGCGGCAAGGCGCAGTTCGGCGGCCAGCGCTTCGGCGAAATGGAGGTCTGGGCCCTCGAGGCCTATGGCGCCGCCTATACGCTGCAGGAAATGCTGACGGTGAAGTCGGACGACGTGTCGGGTCGCACCAAGACCTACGAGGCGATCGTCCGCGGCGACGACAACTTCGAGGCCGGCATTCCGGAATCCTTCAACGTGCTGGTGAAGGAACTCCGTTCGCTGGGTCTCAATGTCGAACTGACGCAGACCCCTTACTAAATCGGATCGTTGCGAGGCCCGGCGGAAAACCCCGCCGGGCCGGCGACTTGAGGAGACGACATGGCGATGAATCAAGAGCTGATGAATGTGTTCGGGCAGCCTGCCGGTACGCAGGCCTTCGACCAGATCCGCATCTCGATCGCGAGCCCGGAGCGCATCCGGTCGTGGTCGTTCGGCGAGATCAAGAAGCCGGAGACCATCAACTATCGGACCTTCAAGCCGGAGCGCGACGGCCTGTTCTGCGCCCGCATCTTCGGCCCGATCAAGGACTACGAGTGCTTGTGCGGCAAGTACAAGCGCATGAAGTATCGCGGCATCATCTGCGAGAAGTGCGGCGTCGAAGTCACGCTCTCGAAGGTGCGGCGCGAGCGCATGGGCCACATCGAACTGGCCTCGCCGGTGGCGCATATTTGGTTCCTGAAGTCGCTGCCCAGCCGCATCGGCCTGCTGCTCGACATGACGCTGAAGGATCTCGAGCGCATCCTGTACTTCGAGAACTACGTCGTGGTCGAGCCCGGCCTGACGCCGTTGAAACTGCACCAGCTGCTCTCCGAGGAGCAGTTCCTGGATGCGCAGGACGAATACGGCCAGGACGCGTTCCAGTGCGGCATCGGCGCCGAAGCCATCAAGAACATGCTGGTGGCCATCGACCTGACGCAGGAACGCGACCAGATGAAGGTCGACCTGCGCGAGACCAGCTCGGAAGCCAAGCGCAAGAAGCTGGTGAAGCGGCTGAAGCTGGTGGATTCGTTCCTGGAATCCGGCTCCAAGCCGGAATGGATGATCATGGACGTGATTCCGGTCATCCCGCCCGAGTTGCGACCGCTGGTACCGCTCGACGGCGGCCGGTTCGCCACCTCGGACCTCAATGACCTCTATCGCCGCGTCATCAACCGCAACAACCGCCTGAAGCGCCTGATCGAGCTGAAGGCGCCGGACATCATCGTGCGCAACGAGAAGCGCATGCTGCAGGAGGCGGTCGATGCCCTGTTCGACAATGGCCGCCGCGGCCGCGTGATCACCGGCGCCAACAAGCGCCCGCTGAAGTCGCTGAGCGACATGCTGAAGGGCAAGCAGGGCCGGTTCCGGCAGAACCTGCTGGGCAAGCGCGTCGACTATTCCGGCCGTTCGGTGATCGTCGTCGGTCCCGAGCTCAAGCTGCACCAGTGCGGCCTGCCGAAAAAGATGGCGCTGGAGCTGTTCAAGCCGTTCATCTACTCGAAGCTCGAGATCTACGGCATGGCCTCGACCATCAAGGCGGCGAAGCGCATGGTGGAAAAGGAGCGGCCGGAAGTCTGGGACATCCTCGAGGAGGTTATCCGCGAGCATCCGGTCATGCTGAACCGCGCGCCGACGCTGCATCGCCTCGGCATCCAGGCCTTCGAGCCGGTGCTGATCGAGGGCAAGGCGATCCAGCTGCACCCGCTGGTCTGCACGGCGTTCAACGCCGACTTCGACGGCGACCAGATGGCGGTCCACGTGCCGCTGTCGCTGGAGGCCCAGCTCGAGGCCCGCGTGCTGATGATGTCGACCAACAACATCCTCAGCCCGGCCAACGGCAAGCCGATCATCGTGCCGAGCCAGGACATCGTGCTCGGCCTCTACTATCTCAGCATGGAGGCCGAAAAGCAGCCGGGCGAAGGCATGGCCTTCGGCACCATCGGCGAGATCCAGCACGCGCTGGATGCCAAGGCCGTCAATCTGCACACCAAGATCAAGGCGCGCCTGAAGGCCTATGACGAGACCGGGCAGCTGGTCACAAAGGTGGTGAACACCACGCCGGGCCGCATGCTGCTGTCGGAGATTCTGCCGCGGCATCCGAACCTGCCGTTCAACATCATCAACCGCGTGCTGACGAAGAAAGAGATCACCAACGTGATCGACAACGTCTATCGGCACTGCGGCCAGAAGGAGACGGTGATCTTCGCCGACCGCATGATGGGCCTTGGCTTCGGCCAGGCCTGCAAGGCGGGCATCTCCTTCGGCAAGGACGACCTGATCGTGCCGCCGGCGAAGACCAAGCTGGTGGGCGAGGCCCAGGACAAGGTGAAGGAATACGAGCAGCAGTATCAGGACGGCCTGATCACCCAGGGCGAGAAGTACAACAAGGTGGTCGACGTCTGGTCGAACTGCACCGAGAAGGTCGCCGACGAGATGATGAAGGTGATGTCGAAGATCACCAGCGGCTCGAAGATCAACTCGGTCTACATGATGGCGCATTCCGGCGCCCGTGGTTCCGCGGCGCAGATCAAGCAGCTCGCCGGCATGCGCGGACTGATGGCCAAGCCGTCGGGCGAGATCATCGAGACTCCGATCATCTCGAACTTCAAGGAAGGCCTGACCGTGCTCGAGTATTTCAACTCGACACACGGCGCCCGCAAAGGCCTGGCCGATACCGCCTTGAAGACGGCGAATTCGGGCTACCTGACCCGCCGCCTGGTCGACGTTGCCCAGGACGCCATCATCACCGAGGAGGATTGCGGCACCGAAGACGGCCTCACCGTGAAGGCGGTGGTCGAGGGCGGCGAGGTTATCTCGCCGCTGGCCGAGCGAATCCTCGGCCGCACCGCGGCTGTCGACGTGAAGGATCCGCTGACCGGCAAGGTGGTGGCCAAGGCCGGCACGCTGATCGACGAGCCGCTGGTCGATGAGATCGACCGTGCCGGCATTGATACCGTCAAGATCCGCTCGGTGCTGACCTGCACGACAAAGACCGGCGTCTGCGGCAAGTGCTATGGCCGCGACCTGGCCCGCGGCACCTCGGTCAATATCGGCGAGGCCATCGGCGTCATCGCCGCGCAGTCGATCGGCGAGCCGGGTACCCAGCTCACCATGCGTACCTTCCACATCGGCGGTGCCGCCCAGCGCGGTGCCGAGCAGTCGGCGATCGAGGCGTCCTATGACGCCGAGCTGCAGATCAAGAATCGCAACGTCGTCATCAACAGCGAAGGCGTCCCGGTGGTCATGGGCCGTAATTGCGAGATGGTCCTGATCGACAGCCAGGGCCGCGAACGTGCCCGACATCGCGTGCCGTATGGCGCCAAGGTGCTGATCGATCACGGCGCAAAGGTGACCAAGGGCCAGAAACTGGCCGAGTGGGATCCCTATACCCTGCCGATCATCACCGAGCGGGAGGGCGTGGTGAACTACATCGACCTCGTCGAGGGCCTGTCGGTCCGCGAGGTGGTCGACGACACGACCGGCATCTCGAATCGGGTGGTCATCGACTGGAAGCAGCAGCCCCGCGGCAACGACTTGAAGCCGAGGATCATGCTGCGCGACGACAAGGGCAACCTGATCCTGCTGCCGAACGGCCTCGAGGCGCGCTACTTCCTCTCGGTCGACGCCATCCTGTCGGTCGAGAACGGCGCCCATGTGAAGGCCGGCGACGTGCTGGCCCGCGTGCCGCGCGAAGGCACCAAGACCCGCGACATCACCGGCGGTCTGCCGCGGGTGGCGGAGCTGTTCGAGGCGCGCAAGCCTAAGGACTATGCGATCATCAGCGACATCGCCGGTCGCGTCGAGTTCGGCAAGGACTACAAGGCGAAGCGCCGCATTGTCGTTGTGCCCGAGGACCAGAACGCGGAATCCTTCGAATACCTGATCCCGAAGGGCAAGCACATCTCGGTGCAGGAGGGCGACTACGTCCAGAAGGGTGATCTGCTGATGGACGGCAGTCCGGTGCCGCACGACATCCTGAACGTGCTCGGGGTCGAGGCGCTGGCGCAGTATCTCATCAACGAGATCCAGGAGGTCTATCGCCTGCAGGGTGTGAAGATCAACGACAAGCACATCGAGGTGATCGTCCGCCAGATGCTGCAGAAGGTCGAGATCACCGATCCGGGCGACACCACGTTCTTGGCCGGCGAGCAGACCGATCGGACCGAGTTCGAGGAAGAGAACCGCAAGGCCCTGAAGGACGGCGGCCGCCTGGCGCAGGGCCAGCCGGTGTTGCTCGGCATCACCAAGGCCAGCCTGCAGACGCGGTCCTTCATCTCCGCGGCTTCGTTCCAAGAGACGACGCGGGTGCTGACCGAGGCCGCCGTTTCCGGCCGGGTCGACTCGTTGATCGGCCTCAAGGAGAACGTCATTGTCGGTCGCCTGATCCCGGCGGGTACCGGCTCGGTGATGGCACGCTTCAAGCTCGAGGCCGCCAAGCGCGACCGCGAGCTGCAGGCGCAGAAGGCTACGGCACTGCCCGACCAGACGCCAAAGGCGGAAGTCGCCTAAGTTGACTGCCTCACGGCCCTATGACAGACCCCGTCGGCTCCGGCCGGCGGGGTTTTTCATTGCGGGATGCTAGTAGGACGTGCTGCTGCCCTGCTGCGGCAGGACCAGTTCGACGGTCGTGCCCATGCCCAGGCGGCTCTCGATGGAGATGCGGCCGCCGATGAGGCGAAGGTAGGATGCGCAGAGGGCGAGGCCGCCGCCGGCCATCATCAGCATTTCTTCATCGGCTTCGATCTTGCGGCGTGTGCGTTCCAGCTGGACCGGATTCATGCCGAGCCCGGTATCATTGACCGAAATGGTGATCTCCTTTGCATCGTCGGCAGCGGCCGCCACGGCGACTTCGACGGCACCGCCCGGTCGGTTGAACTTCACGGCATTGCCGACCAGATGACGCAGCATCTTTTCCAGCGCATCGACATCGAGAAAGGCCAGCGCCGCACCGCGCCGGATATGGCTGGTCAGGCGGAGGTTGCCGTCCCGCGCCTGCTGGGCAAAGCCGCCCAGCACCTTGTCGGTGACCAGGCCGATGTCGACGATCTGCGCCGCCGCAGTGGCGGTGCCGCGCTCCAGGCGGGTGACCTCCAGGATCCGGTCGACGACGTCCAGCATCTGCTGGCCGCTGTGCAGGATGTCGTGGGCATAGGTCAGGTAGAGCTTCACGCCCAGGGGCCCGAACATCTCGTTCTTCATCACATCGGCAAACCCGATGATGGTCGAGAGCGGCGTCCGTAGCTCGTGGCTGAGCTCGGAGAGGAACTGCGACTTGGCGCGGTTTGCGCGCTCCGCCGTCTCCTTTGCCTGGAGCAGGTCGACCTCGCTCTTCTTGCGGTCGGTGACATCCCGGATCACGCAGGCGAGATAAGGCTTTTCCTCACAATCGAACGGTCTCGCCGTGATCTCGACGGCGAAGCCGCCGCCGTTCAAGCGGAAACCGACGGTATCCAGGGCATGCCCGTCGCTGTGCTGCAGACGCGCCAGCAGCTGCTCGACCGAGGGCTCTGTTCCGGCATGCTCCTTCAACCCCTGAAGAAAGGCGCCGATATGCGCGCCGATCAACAGGCGTTGGTGGCAGACGAACATGCGCGCGGCGCCGGGATTGGCACTGACGATGGTACCATCGCCGGAAAGCGTCAGGATCGCATCGCTGGCCGCATTTGATGCGGCAGCCTGCAGGACCTCGGGTGTCGGCGGCGGAGGGGAGACGGCGCCACCGTCCGACTCCGGAAGATCGGAAGCCACGAGGGCTTCCGAGAACGGGCCGGCTGAGTCCGAAGTTGGCAATAGGGTTCCGGCCATGGCTTTCCCTGGGGCTTCCCGTGTCGCGCCGTCGTTTCGGTGGCGGGATCCGGATGCTGCCTGTCTGCAGCTTGCAGAGGATCCTACGACGCAAAGGTTAATCAACTGTAAGGGATTTGGTCACGGCGAGTGGTTAAAAAAATATAGATATTATAATATGTTAATCGGTATCTTCAGATAACTGGTGCCGTTGGATTCGGCGGGTGGCACCGCGCCGCCGCGGATGTTGAATTGCACCGCCGGAATGATCAGGACCGGTAGGGTCAAGGTCTTGTCCCGCGTCTCCCGCATGGCGACGAAGTCCGCTTCCGCGGTCCCCGTCTTGATGTGCAGATTCCCGGCCCGTTGCGCCGCAACCGTTGTCTCCCAGCAATAGGAATCCCGGCCCGGTGCCTTGTAGTCATGGCAGAGGAAGATGCGCGTCGCCGGCGGCAGGGCGAGCAGCCGCTGGATCGATCGGTAGAGCGTGGCCGCGTTGCCGCCGGGGAAGTCGCAGCGCGCGGTGCCGTAATCCGGCATGAACAGGGTGTCGCCCACGAAGACCGCGTCGCCGGCGAGATAACTGACGCAGGCCGGCGTATGCCCGGGCGTTTCCCAGATGGAAATAGGGGTCTCGCCGAGCGCGGCGCGGTCGCCGTCCTGGAACAGCAGGTCGAATGGACGGCTGGCGGCGACAGGTACCGGGAGATTGAACAGCTTCTCGAAGGTCGCCTGGACCTCGCCGACCCTGGCGCCGATGCCGATGCGAGCGCCGGTTCGCTGCTTCAGATAGCTGGCGGCCGAAACATGATCGGCATGGACGTGGGTTTCGAGGATCAGCGCGACCGTGAGCCCATCGCGGGCCGCCTCGGCCAGGAGCGCGTCGGCATGCGTCGTGGCGGTTCTGCCGGCCTTGGCGTCGTAATCCAGCACCGCGTCGATGACGGCGGCATTGCGGGTCGCGGAATCGATCAGCAGGTAGGATACGGAAAAGGTCGGCTCGTGAAAGAAGCCGCGGATTTCTATCGCCATTGCCGGGATATTTCTACGTTATTATTGTGTGAAACACAATAATCGGATGACGGGCAGGTCGCAAGGGCGATCTCCTCCCGACGCGTGTGGAAAATTTCGGGTGGTGGGGTGGGCCTGTTCCGGTTATAGGAACCCGCCATGACGGATTTCTGGATCATCCTCTGCGGCCTGCCGGTCGGCATTTGGGCCTATCTCCTGGGGTTCCGGGGCGGCTTCTGGCGGGAGCGGCCGCAGCCGACCCCGGCCATGCACTTGACCGCCTGGCCGGATGTCGTCGCCGTAGTGCCGGCACGGAACGAGGCGGACGTCGTTGATCGGGCGCTGGCCGGGCTGCTCGGCCAGGACTACCCGGGACGTTTCAGTGTGGTGTTGGTGGATGACAATAGCGAGGACGCGACGCGCGAGCGCGCACAGGCTGCCGGTCAGGCATCCACAAACGCCCACCGCCTGAAAGTCGTCGCAGGCCGGCCCCTGCAGGCCGGGTGGACCGGAAAGCTCTGGGCGGTGAATCAGGGCCTGCTCGCGGCCGAGAAGCTCATGCCCGAGGCACGGTATGTATTGTTGACCGATGCCGATATCCTGCACGCGCCCGACAGCCTACGCGGCCTGGTCGCACGGGCCGAGCAGGGAAAGTTCGCCCTGGTTTCCCTGATGGCACGGCTGAAGACCGAGACCTTCGCGGAAAAGGCCCTCATCCCCGCCTATGTATTCTTCTTCCAGAAGCTCTATCCTTTTTCCTGGGTGAACGACCCCAAGCGCCGGATTGCCGGCGCCGCCGGCGGTTGCATGCTGGTGCGCAAGCAATCGCTGAAGGCTGCGGGGGGGATCGCCGCGATCAAGGATGCCCTGATCGACGACTGTGCCCTTGCCAAGGCAGTTAAGCGCCATGGCCCGATCTGGCTTGGACTGGCAGAGAATGTGAGCAGCCTGCGCGGCTATCCGAGCTGGGGCGAAATATGGATGCTGATCGCGAGATCGGCTTTCACCCAGTTGGATCATTCCGCGATGCTCCTGCTGGTATCTGTCCTTGCAATGGGCATGACCTATCTGGCGCCGCCGCTGATCTGCCTGAGCCCGGACGCCGGGGTCCGGCCTTTCGGCTATATCGCGTGGGCCGCCATGTCATTGGCCTACTTGCCGACGCTCCAGTATTACCGGAGCGCGCCGCTTTGGGCGCCTTTCCTGCCGGTGATTGCGCTGTTCTACATTCTGGCCACGCTCGATTCCGCGCGCCGATACTGGATCGGAAGCGGCGGCTCCTGGAAGGGACGCGCGCAGGCGCGAAGATCTCGCCAACGCTCCGCCGGGAACTCCGCTGCATGAGCGCGCAGACGCTGGACATCGCCACACCGTCCGGGAAGAACGCTGGAAACGAGAATTTTCCCGTGGGCTCGTTGCTGATCCGGCCAGACTTGCGGACCCATGTCCATGCCTTCTACCGCTTTGCGCGCATGGCGGACGACATCGCTGACAATCCGGCGCTCGACCCCGAGGACAAGATCCGCCGGCTGGACCTGATGGAGCAGGTCCTGCTGGATGCGGCCCGCGAGGATGTCCAGATCGCTGCCGATATGCGGCGCAGCCTCCTGGCAACGGGGCTTGCTGCCACCAACTGTACCGACCTCCTCATCGCATTCCGGATGGATGCAACCAAGCAGAGATATGCCGACTGGAATGAGTTGATGACCTACTGCCGGTATTCGGCATCGCCGGTCGGTCGACAGCTGCTGGATCTGCATGGTGAGGCGCCGGTCGCACGCGGCCCTTCAGATGCCCTGTGCACTGCACTGCAGGTCATCAACCATCTGCAGGATTGCGGTGTCGACTACCTGGAGATGGACCGGGTCTACGTACCGCAGGATCACATGGCGGCGAACAACGTAAGCCTCGAACATCTCAAGGGAAAGTTGACGAGCAGCGGTCTCCGCCGGACGCTCGACCGCCTGCTCGATGAAACCGAGTCCTTGATGCGGGAGGCGCGGCGCCTGCCCGGAAATCTGAAGGACTTCCGGCTGCGATGTGAAAGTGCGACCATTGTGCGGCTTGCGATCGGGATGATCGCCGAGCTGCGGCGGAGCGATCCCTTGGCAATTCGGGTCAAACCGAAGAGGCCTGCATTCGTCCTGGCGGCGCTGCAGGGCATTGCCTGGGCATGCCTTACCGGACAACGTGGTGTCGGGCATTGAGCGAGGACAGGATGAACGATGTGACGGCCGGCAATCTGCAGGCAGATATTGCCGCGCGGGTGCAGGCAAGCGGTACGTCGTTCTATTCGGCCATGCGCTTGTTGCCGCCGAAGCGGCGCAACGCCATGTTCGCCATCTACGCTTTCTGTCGCGAGGTCGATGACATCGCCGACGAGGATCGGCCACTTGAAACCAAGCGCCGGCAACTCGGCGAGTGGCGAGTCGAGATCGACAAGATCTTTGCCGGCGAGCCGGTAAAGCCTATCGCGCGCGCCCTGCTTGATCCGGTAAGAGAGTTCAATCTCCGCCGGCAGGATTTCCTCGACGTTATCGATGGCATGGAAATGGATGCGGTCGGCGATATCCAGGCGCCGAGCATGGCAACTCTGGATCAGTATTGTGCGCGGGTTGCCAGTGCGGTCGGACACCTGTCCGTGCGGGCCTTCGGTGCGCAGGAGCCCGCCGCCGACGATGTCGCCCTCCACCTGGGGCGTGCATTGCAGTTGACGAACATCTTGCGCGACCTGGCCGAAGACGCCGACCGGAATCGCCTCTACCTGCCGCGGGAACTGTTGTTGAAGCATGGAATCAACGCGACGGATCCCGAGACTGTCCTGGACAGCCCGAATCTCCCGGCAGTCTGCAGGGAATTGGCCCTTGCGGCGCGCGGCCATTTCGACGCTGCCCAGGCGGCCATGAGTCAATGCGCCAAGGCGACGATGCGCCCGGCGGCGGTCATGGGATCGATCTATCGGGCGCTGCTCGATCGCCTGGTTGCCGAAGACTGGCAGGATATATACCGGCCGATCTCGGTGCCGAAGTGGCGCAAACTCTGGCTGGCCGTCCGCCATGGCTTTCTCTGACCCGATCACATGATCTCCGGGACGGTGCATGTCGTCGGCGCCGGCCTCGCCGGCCTGGCTGCAGCCGAGCGTCTGGTCGGCGCGGGGCGTCGAGTCATCGTCTACGAGGCCGCGCAGCAGGCAGGCGGGCGTTGCCGCTCCTACTTTGACGACGTTCTGGGGTGTCGCATCGACAATGGCAATCACCTGCTGGTGAGCGGCAATGCGGCGGCGATGGCCTACGTTTCAGAAATCGGCGCGGAGGCGACCTTTGTCGGTTTCGACCACGCGGAGTTTCCGTTTGTCGACCTGAAATCCGGGGAGCGCTGGTCGGTTCGTCCTACCGAGGGGCGGTTTCCCTGGTGGGTATTCGTGAAGGGGCGGCGGGTTGCCGCCACCCGGCCGCTCGACTATCTCGAGGCGGTGAAGCTCCAGCGTGCTCCAGGCGAGGCCAGACTGACCGAGGTCGTCGACGTCAGGCGGCCGATCTTCACGCGGCTGTGGGCGCCGCTCTGCGTCGCCGCACTCAACACCGAGCCGGAAGCCGCCTCCGCGCGCTTGCTGGGCAGGATATTCAGCGAGACATTCGGTCGGGGCGGCGCCAGCCTGCATGCCCTGTTCCCCCGCGAAGGACTGTCGGAAAGCCTGGTGGATCCGGCGATTGCGAAGATCCTGGCACGTGGCGGGGAGCTGCTTTTCGGGCATCGGCTCCGACAGATCGTATTTGCGGACGGCCGGGCAGTTCGCCTTGATTTCGGCAAGATGCAGGTCGATGTCGGCGCCGATGACCAGGTTGTCCTGGCAGTGACCGCTACCGTTGCTGCCGGCTTGGTACCGGAGCTGCAGGCGCCAATGGAGTCTCGAGCCATCATCAACGCGCATTTTCGCACCGATCTCCCCGGGCCGCCCTACCGCTATCTCGGCGTCATCAACGGTACGGTGGAATGGATATTTCTGAAACCGGGGATCATTTCAACGACGACCAGTGCGGCCGACCGGCTCATCGACACGCCCGCAGAAGACCTCGCCCAGATCCTCTGGCAGGATGTAGCGCGGGCCTATCGACTGGATGATCCACTGCCAGCCATCTGGCGGGTGGTAAAGGAGAAGCGCGCCACCTTTGCAGCGACGCCAAACCAACTGTTGCTGCGCCCCGGACTTGCTACGCGGTGGCGCAACTTGACGTTGGCGGGCGACTGGACTGATACCGGCTGGCCGGCGACGATTGAAGGCGCCATCCGATCCGGCTTCGCCGCCGCGGCCGCGATGAAGTAAGGGCGAGAGGGGTCGGTTGGCGGCGCCACAGTCGGCAGGAAATAGTCGACCGATCTCGACTGTCGACGATGCGCATGCTGCCGCGCGGGGTGCCGATGCAGCACCCAGAAACGGTCCTGTGGACGGCCCCATCCAGGCGGGTCAAAATCTAGTTAACATATTGAACTAGCATGCAAAAAACTCAGACCTGCGATGCTTTGCAATTGCAGGGTCGGGGCGTATACTCCGCCATCTTTTTCCAACAGTTACGAGGTCACCATGTCTCAGGCAGCAGTGAAGGCGACGGTCCAGTCCTTGCCATTGAAGGACAAGAACCTGTTCCGCCAACAGTGCTACATCAACGGTCAATGGACGGGCGCCGATTCGGGCAAGACCGTCGACGTGACCAATCCCGCGACCGGCGAACTTCTCGGTACCATCCCGTTGATGGGCGCTGCCGAGACCCGGCGGGCGATCGAGGCTGCGAATGCTGCTTGGGGCGCATGGCGGAAGAAGACGGCGAAGGAGCGCGCCAATATTCTGCGTAAATGGTTCAACCTGATGATGGAGAACCAGGACGATCTGGCCATCCTGATGACGGCCGAACAGGGCAAGCCATTGGCAGAGAGCAAGGGCGAGATCGCCTATTCCGCCTCGTTCGTCGAGTGGTTTGCCGAGGAAGGCAAGCGGATTTACGGCGACGTCATTCCCGCGCACCAGCCGGACAAGCGCATCGTCGTGACGAAGGAGCCGATCGGCGTCGTTGCCGCGATCACGCCGTGGAATTTTCCGAGCGCGATGATCACGCGCAAGGCCGGACCCGCCTTGGCGGCAGGTTGCCCAATCGTGTTGAAGCCAGCGACGCAGACGCCATTTTCTGCGCTGGCACTGGCCGAGCTAGCGCATCGTGCCGGAATCCCGGCCGGCATTTTCAACGTCGTCACCGGAGCCGCCGGGGCCATCGGCGGCGAGATGACCGGAAACCCGATCGTCCGCAAACTGACGTTCACCGGCTCGACGGAGATCGGCAAGATCCTGATGCAGCAATGCGCGGGAACGGTAAAGAAGGTGTCGATGGAACTCGGCGGCAATGCGCCGTTCATTGTGTTCGATGACGCCGATCTCGATGCCGCGGTCGAGGGTGCAATCGCCTCCAAGTTCCGCAATACCGGCCAGACATGTGTCTGCGCCAATCGCTTGCTGGTGCAGGACGGCGTCTACGACGTATTTGCGGCGAAGCTCGCTTCTGCCGTTGCCAAGCTGAAAGTCGGCGATGGCCTTAAGGGCGAGACGCAGCAGGGTCCGCTGATCGACATGAAGGCGGTCGCGAAGGTCGAGGAGCACATCGCCGATGCCACGTCGAAAGGCGCCCGCATCATTGCCGGCGGGAAACGGCACACCCTTGGCGGCTCTTTCTTCGAGCCGACTATTCTTGCCGATGTGACGCCGAAGATGGCGGTTGCCAAGGAAGAAACCTTCGGGCCGGTGGCGCCCCTGTTCAGATTCAAGACCGAGGCCGAGGCGGTTCAGATGGCGAACGACACTGAATTCGGGTTGGCGGCATATTTTTACAGCCGCGATCTCGGTCGAGTCTGGCGTGTTGCCGAGCAGGTCGAATACGGCATCGTTGGCATCAACACCGGCATCATTTCTACCGAGGTCGCGCCTTTCGGTGGCATGAAGGAATCGGGAATTGGCCGCGAGGGGTCAAAATACGGCATCGAGGACTTTCTCGAGGTCAAATACATGTGCATGGGCGGCATCTGAGACCAGCCTGTCCGCCGACTCACCACAGCCCCTCCCTAACGCTTCCTTAACCGGGATGTGCTAGGAGAGGGGTTCGTTTTTGGAAGCCAAATCTGGCAGAGAGATTGAGCCCGCTGAATGCTCACCGTTCGTGACCTGGTTTATGATTATCCGGGTCATCGTGCCCTGGATCATATTTCCTTCGAGATAGCACCGCGAACAATCACGGCACTCGTAGGTCCAAACGGGGCGGGCAAGTCGACGCTGATGAAGGTCTGCGCCGCGCTGGATCGGCCTTTCGCCGGCAGCGTCCATCTCCAGGATCTGGACATCCATTCCGATCCGCGCGAGGCGCATCGGCGCATGGGGTTTCTCCCCGATTTCTACGGCCTCTACGAAGAGCTGACTGTTGCGCAATGCCTCGAATACCGCGCAAGCGCGCAAGGCGTGTCTCGACCCAATCGGGCCGGCGCCATTCGCCGCTCCGCCGAGAGGCTGGAGATTGCCAACCGGCTGGATCAAAGGGCAGGCGAACTGTCGCGCGGCCTGAAGCAGCGTCTGGCCATCGCCCAGGCCACGATCCATGACCCGACGTTCCTGCTCCTGGATGAGCCCGCGTCCGGACTCGATCCGGAAGCGCGCATCGGTCTCGCCGCCGTGTTGCGGACGCTGCAGGGCGAGGGCATGACGATAGTGGTCTCTTCGCATATCCTCGCCGAACTCGAGGACTATTCGACTCATATCCTGATGATCCGCGGCGGCGAGATCGTCGAGCATGCTCCGATCGGCGAGATCGGCAAGCCGATCGGCAATCGAATCAACGTGGTCATCGAACTGGCCCGACCTGATCCACGTCTCGATGACGTGCTATCCGGATTTCCTGAAGTCGACATTCTTCAGCTCGACGGCACGCGGGCAACGATCGCCATGTCGTCCGCAATTGAGGCCCGGCACCAGCTTCTGCGGGCGCTGCTCAAGATCGACCTGCCGGTTGTCGGTTTCGCGGCGGAGAAGCATCGCCTGCAGGAAGCTTATATGGCGCGCATGAAGCTTGCTGCGGAGCGCGGCAAATGAGCATCAATCCCGAATTTCGCCGCAATCTCTGGCTGCATATCAGCTGGCAGCGTCTCTTCGCCGCGCCAACGGTGACGGCATTAGCGGTAGGCGCTTTCGCGGCGTCGCAGCATCCCGAATGGCTTTACAAAGCCGCCGGGCTCGCCTGTTCGGTCGTGTTGGGTCTCTGGGGCACGCGCCGTGCCGCGGATTCACTATCCGAGGAAGTGAGCGGCGGTACCTGGGAAAGCCAGCGCATGTCCGGATTGGGTGCCTGGCAGATGGCCTGGGGCAAGCTGGTCGGCGGTACCGCATTCGTCTGGTATTGTGCGGCCTTCGCGATACTGGTCCTGGTTGGCACCCGCCTGCAGATGGCCGCGGCCTTTCCACGGGAAGAACCTCTGCTGCTGACGGTCTACAATCTTGTGCTGGGCGGTCTGCTGGCGCATTGCGTGGCTTTCGCTGTAGCGATCGTCCTGCTGCGCAAGGCCCTCAGCTACCGGCGCCTGACGATCACTCTTGCTCAAACCTGCGGCTTCGTTGCCTTCCTGACCTTTGCCTATGGCGGCGTGCAGGTCACCGGCGTCAGCAATCCGTATCAGGACGTGCAGGGTCTTCTCGGGCCCGAGCCCGGCTGGTTCGGCAACGAGGTGCAGGCGGAGTTCCTTCGGGCGTTCGCCATCACCGTTTTCGGCGCCTGGACCATCCTCGCGATCTATCGCCTCATGCGGCTTGAACTGCAATATCGCAATTGGCCTTGGGCCTGGACGACTTTCGTTGGGTTCATGCTGCTCTTCGCTGCCGGCCTGAAGTTCGACACCTCGTCGGGCGCGGTCGGCTGGCTGATCGGCCCGGTGCTCATGGGCGTATTCCTCACCTATACTTCGCTGTTCGGCGACGTGCGCGACCCCGTGCGATACCGCTGGGCGTTGCGAGCCATGCGGTCGGGTGACGTTGGTCAGGCGCTCTACTCGACGCCGTGGTGGCTGATCAGTTTGCTGGCGACAATCGGTGTTGCGGTCGCTGCGATCGTCGTGCTGCCGAATGCGGAGGGCCTGGTCGCCGGCGGGATGGAACTTGGCCGGCTGTTCGGCATGTTCGATGTTCGCCAGCTTCAGGCGTCGTTGGTCCTGCTGCTGCTTTTCATGTTGCGCGATATTCTTGTCGTGCTCTGGCTGAGTTCCGGTGCCAGGCGCCAGCGGGCAGACGTATCCGGCCTTGCCTTCCTGGTGATTGCCTACGTGCCCCTGGCCGCCATTCTGCTGGGGCTGGGCGGCGGCAAGACCTTCCTGCCGCTGGTCATCCCGGCCGCCGTCTCCGGTACCCTGTTCGACTTCATTCCAATCGTGATTGAGGTCGCGATCATCGGTTTCATGCTGTACCGGCGCTGGCAGGCGGCAACGCAATTGGGAAAGAAGTACTAGTCGCTGCGCTGCGGCGCACCTGCGCGGTCGACGCCTGACAATCCCCTGGCTTGCAGCCATGTTTCGGGCACCGTGCCCTCGCCGATGATCTCCGCCGGCCCGCCCAAGGTTACATTTCGGAAGCCGCCATCCGCAGCGACATCGAAGCCGATATGGAGCAGGCCGCTGCCCGACGGCACGATCGTGACGGGGGCAGCGACTCCAAACTGCCTGTGGGCGATCAGGGCCACGGCTACGGACCCTGTCCCGCAGGCCAGGGTCTCCGCCTCCACGCCCCGTTCAAAAGTGCGCAGCCGAAACTGGTTCGGCCCGGTGCGCATGGCAAAGTTGGCATTGACACCGCGGGGCTGGAAGATCGTGTGATGGCGGACCAGCGGCCCAATCCGGGCCAGGTCAAGGGTCCCGAGGTCATCGACAAAGGCGACAACATGCGGAACCCCCGTATCCACATAATGAAAGTCGAAGCTTCGCCCGAGGATCTCCAGCCTCTGGGCCGGCCGTTCATCGGTCGGCGGAGTCATTTCCAGGGTGATGAGCGCGCCATCTATTGCCGCGCGGATCAGACCAGCCGGAGTCGACATGGAGGCCCGCGGGCCGATCATTCCAAGGCCGGAGGCCAGGCGTATCGCACAGCGGGCGCCATTGCCGCACATTTCCCCATCCATGCCGTCCGCATTGACGTAGGTCATGCGGATATCCGCTGCAGGGTGGAGGCCGCCAGGGACGTCGCTCGGGACTGCCTGCTCCCGGTCAATCAGGATCAATCCGTCCCCGCCTAGGCCTTGGCGGCGGTCGCACAAGGCGCGGGCCAGCTTTGCGCGTCGCCCATGCCATTGGCCTGCGCGGTCGTCAATGACCACGAAATCGTTGCCGCAGCCATGCATTCGAGTGAAAGACAGTCCGTCCATTTGCCCTATTCGGCTCTCCCAAACAGCAGCGCCGGCAGGCAGAGTGTCAGGTTGGACATCGCGGCGCGTCGATGCAATATTACAGCAACAATTGGAGAAAACCTCCAGACTTTGTGCCGGACCAGGGACTGGTCCCGGACCATTGACGGGGACGGGCAGAGGACGAAATGTGACCAGGTTCGAGGCTCGACCATACCTTCTCTTGGCGCCGGCGCTGCTGACCTTGGCGTTGCTGATGCTTGCCCCGATCGGCTTTATCGTCGCCTATTCGTTCTGGCTGCGGCTGCCGGAAGGTCTTGACGTGCCGGCCTTCCAGTTCGGCAATTGGATCGAATTCGCCACCGATCCATTCTATTGGCGGGCGCTAGTCAGCACTTTCAGGTTCGCCTTCATTACCACGGTAGTCTGCATCGCCTTGGGCTATCCCACCGCCTACTTCCTCGCGCGGGCCCAGATCGGCAATCGCGGGCTGCTACTGTTCCTCATCTTCCTGCCATTCTGGATATCCTTCATCATCCGGACGTTGGCCTGGATCAACGTCCTCGGCAAGAACGGCTTCGTCAATGCAGTCTTGATGGGCGCAGGGGCAATCGATGAACCGTTCAAGATGCTGTACAACGACTTCTCCGTCATCATGGGGCTGACCTATTTCCAGCTTCCCTACATGATCATCAACGTCTACGTCTGCCTCGATGGCATCGACCGGAACCTGGAGCCCGCCGCTCGCACCCTCGGCTGCACGCCGTGGCAGACTTTTCGCGAAGTGACGCTGCCGCTGTCCCTTCCCGGTCTTGGCGCCGGCAGCCTTCTCTGTTTCGTGCTGGCAGCCGGGTCGTACGTTACGCCTCGGCTTCTCGGCGGGCCGGACACGCTGTTCTTTCCGGCGCTGATCTACGAAGCCATCATCTCGGAACTCGATTGGCCGTTTGGCGCGGTGCTTTCCGTGGTCATGCTGATCGCGCTCGGCATCGTCATTGCCGTCTACAATCGCTTCATGAGCCTGAGCGATCTCTATCGGAGTCTCGCCCGGTGACCCGGCCGGGCGAGTCGACGCTGGGCTGGCGCGGCCTAAAGGCCCTGTCTTTCGCCGTCTATCTTTTCATGTTCGCACCGATCGTGGTCGTCGTCCTGCTGGCGTTCAATTCGGCCCGCAGCGGCAGTTTCCCGATGGAAGGTGTGAGCCTGGTCTGGTTCGGGAAGCTGTTCTCGAACGCATCGATCGTCGATGCCTTCAAGACCTCTCTGGTGCTGGCGGCGACTTCATCGGTAATCGCTACCGTCATCGGCGTCATGGCGGCGATCGCTTTGGTACGCTACAGTTTTCGCGGCAAGGAGGCGATGAGTACCATCCTCAGCCTGCCGCTACTGATGCCGGAGGTGGTGCTCGGCGTCGCTCTGCTGATGTTTCTGAAGGTGCTACAGCAGCCGCGCAGCTTCATGCTGCTGCTGCTCGGCCATGCCGTTCTGTCGCTTCCCTACGTCATTCTGGTGGTCCAGGCCAGATTGGTCGGACTGAAGGCAAGCTACGAAGAGGCGGCGCAGAGCCTTGGCGCCAGCCGCCTTCAGACATTTTTTGAAATCACCCTGCCTTTACTCTCGCCGGCCATCGTCGGCGGGTTTCTCTTCTCGGCGACGTTGTCGTTCGACAACATTACCGCTACGCTGTTCTGGAAGAAGCCCGGCATCGAGACGGTGCCGACAAAGATCTTCGCCATGCTGCGAACCTCGATCAGCCCGGAGATCAATGCGCTTGGGGCCGTGATGATCGTCATCACCATCGCCCTGCCGTTGCTCGGCGGCTATCTGGTTCGCAGACTTTCACGCGGAAGGTAGAATTTCACGCCCGGCGCAGGTGCACCGGCCAACTTGGGAGAGGAAGAATGAAGCTCGACGATCCGAAAAGATACGAACGCCTGCTCGAGGCTTTCCACTCCGGCGATATCGACCGCCGGTCGCTGCTCAAGATCATCGGCGCGACCGCCGCTGCGGTCGGGGTCATCGGGGCACCATTGGCGGGGCTGAGCCGAAAGGCCCTGGCGGCCGACGTCACGAGCATCCGCTTCGATGGCTGGGGCGGCATCGTCTCCGAGGCCTTTCACAATTTCGCCTTCCCGCCGTTCACCGAGAAGACGGGCATCAAAGTCGTCGAAGGGGAGTTCGGTGACACCGACGAGTTCCTGTCCTTGGTCAAGGCGGCGCAGCCCGGCGACTACAATATTTTCCTGGTCAGCGGTGTTTACGACTATGCGCGTTTCTGCAAGGCAGGGTTCGGCGACGTCATTAACGAAGCCAATATCCCGAACCTTGCGAACGTACTTCCCGCGACATTGGAGGCATTTCGCAGCGAGTCGGGCGGCAAGCTTTCAGCGGTGCCATTTGACTACGGCGTAACGGGCCTTGCCTACAACAGGAAGTACATCTCGGACGATGAAGCCAAGGCCCAAGGCGTCAAGATGCAGTTCGACGAGAAGTACAAGGGCAAGATGGCACTCTATGACAGTGTGCAGACACGCGTATGGATGGCCAGTCTCTTCCTCGGCCAGGATCCGCAGGGTGCCACCGATTTGCCGGCGATCTGGGATGCACTGCGGAAGCAGCGCGACCTCGTGGTCAAGTACTGGGGCTCGGGCCAGGAGTTCATCGATCTGATGTCAAAGGAGGAGATCATCCTCTCGGACGGCTGGTCGGGCCGCGTTGCCGCATTGCAGAAGGACGGACACGATATTGGGTTCCTCAGCAACGTGGGTTTTGCTTGGCTCGAAGGTCTCTACGTCCTGAAGGGCAGCCCAATGGAGGCTGCCGAGCAGTTGCTCAACTTCTGCATCGAACCGAAAGTGTCGATTGCCATTGCCGAGGGTCAGAACTATCCGACGGCACTGGACCCGACCAAGGTGCCCATGCCTGACACTGTCAAGAAGCTGCCTGCCTACGACGATACCGGCAAGTTCGAAGGCTATGTCTGGGAGAAGGCTCAGTACTGGTATGATAACCAGGATGAGTTCAAGAAGGAGTGGTCGCGCATTTCCAAGGGTGCGTGATAGGGAATCGGCCCGGCCGCGGTGGCGGCCGGGCCAATCTTTGGATAGTTCGTTGAACCCCCGGATACCCGCCAAATGAATGCCGTCGAGTTGACAAAAGTGACCAAACGATTTGGCAGCAACGTGGTTGCCGTTGACGCCATTGATCTGGAAGTTCCCGCCGGGTCTTTCGTCACGTTGTTGGGTCCTTCCGGCTGCGGCAAGACCACGACTTTGCGGATGATTGCGGGGTTGGAACAGTCCGACGGCGGGGATATTCGAATTAAGGGCCAGCGGGTCAATGATACGCCTATCCACAAACGCAACCTTGGCCTCGTGTTCCAGAATTATGCCCTGTTTCCGCACAAGTCGATCTTCGACAACGTTGCCTTCGGCCTAAAGTACCGCAACGTTCCGAAGCCGGATATCGTCGTGCGGGTGCGGCGGGCCCTGGACATGGTGCGACTGCCCGGCGTGGAGGATCGATTCCCGGCGCAGCTATCGGGCGGTCAACAGCAACGGATCGCGCTGGCGCGAGCCCTGGTGATCGAGCCCGATGTTCTGCTGCTCGATGAGCCACTGTCGGCGCTGGATGCCAATCTTCGCGACGAGATGCGTGGCGAGATAAAGAACATACAACGCCGCGTCGGCATCGCCACGGTCTTCGTCACGCATGATCAGGGCGAGGCCCTGGCGATGTCGGATCTTGTCGTGGTGATGAACAGGGGGCGGATCGAGCAACTCGGCGCGCCCGCGGAGGTCTATGAGCACCCGCAAAGCGAGTTCGTTGCGAACTTCCTTGGCAACGCGAATTTCCTCGACGCTGAAGTCCGCGGTATTGCCGGGGACGGCATACGGGTCGTGCTGGCGGATGGTACCGGCATGCTGGTTCGGGGTGGTGCGGCGCGCGCGGTCGCCGTCGGGGACCAAGTGCGCGTGGTCGTACGGGCCGAGAAGATCGCCCTCGGTCCACGACGGGATGGGACACTACCGGGAACGATTACCGACGTGGACTATCTCGGTGCGCTTGCGCGCTATGATATCGACCTTGCCGGCGGCCAAAAGTTGAGAGCGCTGGCATCCTTGCGCGAACATGCCCATGCAGCCGGTGAGGCCATTGGCCTCGCGATTGCCCCTGAGCATTGTCGAATTCTCTGATTTCGGGCGTCTTCCGGGTAGATTTCGGCCTAGCCAGGAAATCTCGCCTGCGCCATCTTGTCGGCCTGTGCTGCGGGAGACGAGTTCATGGCTGAGTACGATCTGGATCTCTTCGTGATTGGCGCGGGTTCGGGCGGCGTGCGCGCGGCGCGAGTCGCCGCGGGCCATGGAGCCAAGGTGGCGATCGCCGAAGACTACCGTGTCGGAGGCACCTGCGTCATCCGGGGGTGCGTCCCGAAGAAGCTGCTTGCCTACGCAGCGCATTTTCACGACGAAATCGGCGATGCTCAGGGCTTCGGCTGGACGATACCGACGGCACAGTTCAACTGGCCGGCGCTGATAGCCAACAAGGACAGGGAGATCGATCGACTGAATGGGATCTATAAGAAACTCCTGGAAGGTTCGAAGGTCGAGTTGATCGAGTCGCGCGCGCGCCTTGCCGATGTTCACACGGTCGAGGTCGGCGGAAAGCGTGTTACTGCAAAGACAATCCTTGTCGCGACGGGGGCGAAGCCGGAACGACCATTGATTGCGGGCATCGAGCATACCATCACCTCAAACGAGGCCTTTCACCTACCGCAGCTGCCGAAGCGTGTCGTCATCGTTGGTGGCGGCTACATCGCGTTGGAGTTTGCCGGCATTTTCAATGGGCTCGGGTCAAAGACCAGTCTGATCTACCGAGGCGAACAGATTCTGCGGGGCTTCGATGACGATGTCCGGAATTTCCTGGCCGATGAAGTCGGCAAGAAGGGGATTGACCTGCGCGTGCGGACTCGGGTCGAGCGGATCGAGGCGCTGGGCGATACCCATCGGGTCCATTTCGCCGGCGGAGGCGCAATCGACGCAGATTGCGTCATGTATGCAACCGGCCGGACGCCGAATACGGGCGGCATCGGCCTCAGCGAGGCCGGCGTGGAACTCGACGGCATCGGCGCGGTCAGGGTCGATGCTGAGTCGCGGTCCACAGTTGGGCATATCTATGCGATCGGGGACTGTACCAACAGGCTGAACCTGACGCCCGTCGCGATCAAGGAGGGGCATGCCTTTGCTGACACCGTATTCGGCGGGAAGCCCTGGAAGATGGATCATGGGACTGTCGCCTCGGCGGTATTCAGCCAGCCCCCGGTCGGGACCGTGGGTTTGACCGAGGCCCGGGCACGGGAGGGCGGTCGGGCGGTCGAGATCTACAAGGCGAACTTCAAGCCGCTGAAGCATACCCTGTCCGGCAGCAGCGAGCGGACCCTGATGAAACTGGTGGTCGACAAGGCGACGCAGGTCGTCTTGGGGGTTCACATGGTCGGCATGGATTCGCCGGAAATCATCCAGGCCATTGCCGTCGCGGTGAAGATGGGAGCGACCAAGCAACAGTTCGACCAGACGGTGGCAGTGCATCCGACGGCTGCCGAGGAGTTCGTCACCATGCGGGTTGCCGAGCCGGAGCCGGCTCGGCAGGCAGCGCGATAGCCGTACGGAGAGGCCTCGGGATCCGAAGACCATGCGGCTTTCTGCCTTGGTCTCGGAAGATCACAGATCCTCCTCGGAAGGGGGGCAAATTGCCTGTTGGAACATTGCTTGAATGCGGCAGGTCTCTATCTACTCTCGATCCTGCATCATTTGCCTTCGACGCCGGAACGGCGCAGTCTGCTGCGCTTCGCGGCCCAGTTGAAAACTCGCTAACATATTAAAAGAAATAGGAAAAAGACAATTTCATAGCCGTGACATGGCACCCTATGGCGGGTGGTTTGCATCCGGCAGGTATACGTCGTAAAACCAACCCCTGATTTATCCACAGTCCAAGGTTAACAAAAATGACGGCGAAATGGGCACCGGACAGCTGGCGGGCAAGGCCGATCAGCCAGGTGCCGGAATATCCCGATGCGAAGAAGGTTTCCGAGGTCGAACAGCGGCTGCGCTCCTACCCGCCGCTAGTTTTTGCGGGCGAGGCGCGCCGCCTGACCGAAGCCCTCGGCGAGGTCGCCGAGGGCAAGGCATTCCTGCTGCAGGGCGGCGATTGTGCCGAGAGCTTTGCCGAATTCTCGGCCAACAATATTCGCGATACCTTCCGCGTCCTGCTGCAGATGGCGGTGGTACTGACCTTCGGAGCTGCCTCGCCGGTGGTGAAAGTCGGCCGGATGGCCGGCCAATTCGCCAAGCCGCGCTCGGCGCCGACGGAAGTCATCAACGGCGTTGAATTGCCGAGCTATCGTGGGGATATCATCAATGGCATCGAATTCACCGCGGCGGCGCGGATTCCAGACCCTGAACGCCTGGTCCAGAGCTACAACCAGTCGGCCGCGACGCTGAACCTGCTGCGTGCCTTCGCGCAGGGTGGATTCGCCGATTTGCACAAGGTGCATCGCTGGAACCTCGACTTCGTGGCCGATAGTCCGCTCGGCCATCGCTACAAGGAACTGGCCGATCGCCTATCGGAAACCTTGGATTTCATGGCCGCCTGCGGCCTGACTTCGGAAACCGTGCCGCATATCCGCGAGACGGAATTCTTCACCAGCCACGAAGCGCTCCTGCTGAACTACGAGCAGGCTTTGACCCGCACCGACAGCCTCACCGGCAAGTGGTACGGCTGCTCGGCCCATATGCTGTGGATCGGCGACCGCACACGCAATCTCGACGGCGCGCATGTGGAATACATGCGCGGCATCCAGAATCCGATCGGCATGAAATGTGGGCCGTCGATGGATCCTGACGACCTGCTGCGCCTGATCGACGCCTTGAACCCGCAGAACGTACCCGGCCGCCTTACGCTGATTGCCCGCATGGGGCATGACAAGGTCGAGTCCAACCTGCCGAAGCTGATTCGTGCCGTGCAGCGCGCCGGTGCGAAGGTGGTTTGGTCCTGCGACCCGATGCACGGCAATACCATCAAGTCTTCGACCGGCTACAAGACACGGCCGTTCGATCGCATCCTGGCGGAAGTGAAGGGGTTCTTCGCTGTCCATCGAGCGGAAGGAACGCATCCGGGCGGCGTGCATTTTGAGATGACCGGGCAGGATGTGACCGAATGCACCGGTGGCGCGAAGGCGGTGACCGAGGAAGCGCTCGCGGATCGCTATCATACCCATTGCGATCCCCGTCTGAACGCAACTCAGGCACTTGAGCTTGCCTTTCTGGTGGCGGAGCAATTGAAAGCCGAGCGCGTTGGTCATGGACACCGGATTGCCGAAGCTTCCTGAGCCCCCATCGCCGGCGTCGGGTCCCGGCGACGCCCAGGTCGCGGCCTGGTCAGACCACTATTTCCTGAAGACCAAGGCCGTGGTCGAGCGCTTCGGCGACTGCCAGGTGACCTATGCGGTCTTCATGCGGCGGCCGGTGGTCTCAGCGCCCAAGCTGGCAATCGATTGGCTCAATCGGATGGCGCTGGAACGTCATACCGAGTTCAAGATCGATCTCGTCTATGACGAGGGCAGGTGGGTCGGTGCCGGCGAGCCGATCATGTATCTTTCCGGCTCTTTGGTGCACCTGTCGGACCTTGAGACTATCCTGCTGATGAAGCTTGGCCCGGCTTGTGTGGCTGCCTTCAACGCCTTCACCATGTGCGCGGATCTTCCGAATATCGCCTTTCTTGCCATGGATGCGCGCCATTGCGCTGGCCTCGAGATGGCTGAGGTCATGGCATATGCCGCCAGCGTCGGTTCGGCGCGCGCGAAACGCAAAGTGAACGCCAAGGGATTCATCGGCAACGCCACTGCGGCGACGGCGCACTACTTCGGCAACGGCGGCGCGATGGGAACGATGCCACATGCCCTGATCGGCTATGCAGGATCGACGCTGCGTGCCGCGGAGATGTTCCACGAGACGTTTCCCGACCAGCCGATGACCGTGCTGGTCGACTATTTCGCGCGCGAAGTGACCGATTCTCTGACGGTTGCCCGCCGCTTCGCGCACCTTGTTCCGGAGGGCAAGCTCTCGGTACGTCTGGATACGCCAGGCAGCCGCTTCATCGAAGGTCTCGACCCGGCCGCCTCCTATGCAGCGCTGGAACGACATGTGCCGAAGGTGATCCGTGGCTATCGCAGCGAGGCGGAGCTTCGCCATATCGTCGGTGCCGGCGTATCTGCGGCGGCGGTCTGGCATCTCCGCGACGCACTGGACCGTGAAGGCTTTCATAAGGTGAAGATTGTTGCGTCCTCTGGCTTCGATCCCGCGAAATGCAAGGTGATGGCCGAAGCCCAGGCGCCTATCGATATCATCGGCACCGGATCGTTCCTCCCACAGCGTTGGACCGAGACCTATGCCACAGCCGATATCATCGAGTACAACGGCGTCAAGCGCGTCAAGGTCGGCCGTGAATTCTTGTTCCGCAAATAGCCGCTATTGTGGCGGCTTGGCGAAGGGGATTTCCGACCAGACGAAGCCCTTTTCGTTGCTGTTGGGCTTCACAGCGTAATCCAGAACCCAGGTCTTGCCGGTCTTGGTATCCACCAGCACGTTGATCTTGGCGCTGCCGATGTTCAGGTTCCGGTCGGCCTGGTCCAGCACCATCAGGATGTAGCGCTGTCCTGCTTCGGCAATCACCGGTGTCGGGGCCAAATCGCTGGAATAGGTCTGGGCGCCGGCGGGTTGGGCGGCAGAGGAAGCCAGGAGGACGAGGGCGACCAAGTGGCGCATATGTATCATACTCATGTCGCAGTTCTCCTTTCACTCCCCTGGGCGATATCTTAGCAAACTCCGGGCCAAGTTGACTCGGGCCTATCTATGGTTAAGGTCTTGTCCATGACCGATAAATTGAAGATCTCCCTGGCCCAGTTGAACCCGGTTCTCGGCGATATCCCCGGCAATACGAAATTGATCCGGGACGCGCGCGCCCAGGCTGCGGCTGATGGCGCCGATCTGGTTTTCTTCGGTGAACTCGCAGTGTCGGGCTACCCGCCGGAGGATCTGGTCCTGAAACCTGCCTTTCAGCAGGCCTGTCGCGAGGCGGTAGGCGGTCTGGCGAGGGATACCGCCGACGGCGGACCGGCCATGTTGGTCGGATCCCCGTGGAAGGCTGATGGCAAGCTTTACAATGGCTTGTTTCTGCTGGCGGACGGGCGGATAGCGGCGGAACGGTTCAAGCACGATCTGCCGAATTACGGCGTCTTCGATGAGAAGCGAGTGTTCGATGCCGCGCCGTTGCAGGGTCCGATCAGCTTCAAGGGCGTGCGGCTCGGCGCGATGATCTGCGAGGACCTTTGGTTTCCGGAGGTTAGCGAATGTCTGGCGGAATCCGGCGCGGAGATCCTGATGGTTCCAAACGGCAGCCCCTACGAGCATGACAAACTGGATCAGCGGATGAACATCGCTGTCGCCCGCCAGACGGAAAACGATCTCCCGATCATCTATGTCAATCAGGTCGGTGGCCAGGATGAACTGGTATTCGATGGTGGTTCCTTTGTTCTGGACAAGGGTCGGCAGTTGCGCTGCCTGTTGCCGGCCTTCGAGTCCAAGGTCGTGACGACGGAATGGCACCGCGGCAACGACGGCTGGCACTGCCGGCCGGCCGAGATCGCCGAGGCGATGGAGAATCTGGAGACGATCTATCACGCAATGGTCCTGGGGCTGAGGGATTACGTGACCAAGAACCGGTTTCCCGGGGTGCTGCTGGGGCTGTCCGGCGGGATCGATTCGGCATTGTCGGCAGCGGTGGCGGTCGACGCGCTCGGTCGGGAAAAGGTGAAGGCCTATATGCTGCCGTCGCCCTATACCAGTCGCGAGAGCCTGGAGGATGCCGAAGCTTGCGCTCGCCTGCTGGGCATCGCGTATGAGTCGATTTCAATCGAACCGGCGATGCAGGCTTTCGCGGAAATGCTGAGGGGTACCTTTGCCGGGAGGCCCGCCGACACCACTGAGGAGAATATCCAGAGCCGGGCCCGTGGTCTGACGCTGATGGCATTGTCAAACAAGCTTGGGGCCATGGTGCTCACCACTGGCAACAAGTCCGAGATGTCGGTCGGGTACGCCACCTTGTATGGCGACATGTGCGGTGGGTTCTCCGTCCTGAAGGACATTTACAAGGTCACGGTCTTCAGGCTGTGTCGCTGGCGGAATGTGAACCGGCCGAAGGGCGTCATGGGTCCGGCCGGCCCGGTCATGCCGGAGCGTGTCATCACCAAGCCGCCAACCGCGGAGTTGAAGCCCAACCAGACCGATCAGGACACTTTGCCGCCCTACGAGATCCTGGATGGGATCCTGGAATGCCTCGTGGAACGGGAAATGACGGTGGACGAGATTTCCGCCAAAGGCTATGAAAAGGCCACGATTCTGAGGGTTTGGCGGATGCTCGACCTGGCTGAATACAAGCGTCGACAGGCACCGCCAGGGGTGAAGATATCGCGCCGTGCCTTCGGCCGTGATCGTCGCTATCCTATTACGAACGGGTTCAAGGCCCAAAGCTGATGGAAGCTGGTTGTTATGGTCCGTGTTCGCTTCGCCCCCAGCCCGACGGGCCGGCTGCATGTGGGCAATATCTACATTGCCCTCAATAACTGGCTGTTCGCCAAGCGGGCGAATGGCCGTTTCCTGCTGCGCCTCGACGATACCGATACAGAACGTTCAACCGAAGCCTTCGCCCAGGGGATCCGCGACGACCTGACCTGGCTTGGCTTGGCCTGGGACGAGTATGCTAGCCAGTCGACGCGCCTTGCCGCATATGACACCGCGGCGGCCAGATTGAAGGCCGTCGGCCGGCTGTATCCCTGCTATGAAAGTGCCGAGGAATTGGCCTTAAGGCGCAAGATCCAGCTCGGGCAGGGCAAGCCTCCCGTCTACGATCGTGCGGCACTGAAGCTTGACCACGCGCAGCGAATGCAGATCGAGGCGGCTGGGCGGCGCCCGCACTGGCGATTCAAGCTGGAGGCGCGCCAGGTCGAATGGGATGATCTCGTGCGTGGTCATCAGCACATCGACGAATCAAGCCAGTCCGATCCGGTGCTGATCCGCGAAGACGGCACCTATCTCTATACCCTGCCGTCGGTCGTGGACGATATCGACCTTGGCATCAGCCATGTAATCCGCGGCAATGACCACGTGACAAATACCGCGACGCAGATTCAGATCTTCGAGGCATTGGGTGCCAAAGTACCGGGCTTTGCCCATTTGCCGCTGCTGGTTGACGCGTCGGGCGAAGGGCTGTCGAAGAGACTGGGTTCCCTCGCCATCGGCCAGCTGCGCGACGAGGGCCTGGAGCCGATGGCGATCAATGCCTATCTGGCCTGCATCGGCAGCGGTGATCCGGTCGAGCCGAGGCAGACGCTGTCGGACCTGCTCGCCACTCACGACCTCGGGAAATTCGGCAAGACTTCCCCGCGGTTCGATCCAGCCGAACTCCGCCATCTCAATGCCCGAGCGCTGCACCTCCTGCCTTATGACCAGGCGCGTGGGCACCTCCTGGCCGCCGGACTAGGCCATATCGACGCGGCGATCTGGGATGCGGCGCGGGGCAATGTCGAGAAACTGCAGGATGTGGCGGATTGGCATCGAATTTGCCGATCGGAGATTGCACCGCGGATCGCGGATGGTGAATTTGCCAGGCAGGCTGCGACGCTGCTGCCTTCCGAGCCCTGGGACGGCGAGACCTGGAAGCGCTGGACCGAGGCAGTGAAAGCCGCGACCGGGCGCAAGGGCAAGGACCTCTTCATGCCGCTGCGCCTGGCGCTGACCAGCCTGGATCATGGGCCGGAATTGAAAGTATTGCTGCCGCTGATCGGTCGAAATCGTGCCGTGAAGCGGCTGAACGGCGAAACGGCGTAAAGGGGGAATGACGTCGTGACCATTCATTTGTACAACACCCTGGTTCGAGAGAAGCAGGTCTTCAGTCCATTGGACGCGAGGAATGTGCGGATGTATGTGTGCGGGCCGACCGTCTATGACTTTGCCCATATCGGCAATGCCCGGCCGGTCGTCGCCTTCGATGTGCTGTTTCGCCTGCTGCGCCATACCTACGGCGCCGGAAGTGTAACTTATGTCCGGAATATAACTGATATCGACGACAAGATCATGGATGAGTCGGCCCGGACTGGCGAGCCGATCGACTCCATTACTCGGCGAACGGCCGGATGGTATCACCGGGATATGGCGGCGTTGAATGCGCTGCCGCCGACAAAGGAGCCGCGGGCAACGGATTTCGTTCCACAGATGGTGACCTTGATCGAACGGCTGGTCGAGAAGGGCTTTGCGTATTTGGCTGAAGGGCATGTCTTGTTCAATGTCCCGGCGATGACGGACTACGGTCAATTGTCGCGCCGCAGCCTCGACGACATGATCGCCGGTGCACGGGTTGACGTCGCGCCGTACAAAAAGTCGCCGGCGGACTTCGTTCTGTGGAAGCCGAGTGCCGCAGGTCAGCCCGGTTGGCCGAGTCCCTGGGGCCGTGGACGCCCGGGCTGGCATATCGAATGCTCTGCGATGGCCGGCGAGTTGCTCGGAGAGGTTTTCGACATTCACGCCGGGGGCATCGATCTCATTTTCCCGCACCACGAGAACGAGATCGCGCAAAGCCGCTGCGCCCATGGAACGCCGGTGATGGCGCGCTACTGGATGCACAATGGCTTTGTGCAGGTGAATGGGCAGAAGATGTCCAAGTCCCTGGGCAACTTCTTTACGGTCCACGAACTGCTGGAAGAAGGGCATCGCGGCGAGGCCATCCGCCTGGCACTGCTTTCGGCACATTATCGCCAGCCGACCGACGTTACCCGGGATGGCTTGAAGGAGGCGAAGGCGCAACTCGATCGCTTCTATTCCGCCCTGGCCAAGGTTGATCATTTGCCGGTCCAGCCGCATGTGACCGACCATGTCCTGGCCGCCATCGCCGATGATCTCAACACGCCGCTGGCGGTCTCGGAATTGCACGAGCTGCTCTCCAGGCTCAACAAGGCCGGATCCGACGAGGAAAGGCGGAGCGCCAAGGCCGCGCTTCTTGGCGCGGGCGGATTGCTCGGACTGGTCGGGCAAAAGCCGGCCGACTGGCTGCAGGCGGCGGAAGGCGACGAAGCTGCCGAGATCGAGCGGCAGATCGCAGCCCGTCTTGCAGCCCGCAAGGCGAAGGACTTTGCCGAGGCGGATCGGATCAGGGATGCGCTGGCTGGTCGGGGGATCATCCTGGAGGACGGTCCAAAGGGAACCTCATGGAAGCGAGTCTGACGAGCCCGGGCTGCAGCTGTCGATACAACTTCGGCTAGATATTTCTGACCTCTCGGCTGGCGGCTGCACCATCGCCGGCAGCAAAATCAACATAAAATTCATCAAAAAATTACCGTTCGGTGTGATGTTTACGATCCACTGTGGGTTGCATTCGCGCCAGCCCGAAGCTAGATTTTTTGCGCCCCAGTTTGGTGTTTGGTCCGGCTAAGTAGTGGCAAGATTGGGCTGCCCAGCGCTAGGCGGCGAAAGAAGGCAGGAAGAGGTCAATGACGTCCCCCAACGCTTCGGCCCCGGTCACCGCCGTCGACTTCAGCGGCGACTATCGTATCGATGCCTTGCTGGACGAACAGGACGTCTACAAATGGGGGGGCGTGCTCGGCACCGGCGTCACGATCACCTACTCGTTTCCGACCAGCAAGACCAATTGGCAGGTGGATTACGGAGCTGGCGATGATGAGCCTTCTGCCCTGATCGCCTTCAGCGCGGCCCAGCAGAAAGGGTTCAAGGCGGCGCTGCAGAGCTGGTCCGATGTCGCCAACATCACCTTCACCCAAATTCCCGAATCCAGCACCAACGTCGGAGACATCCGCGCCGCGAATTCGTCGGTGCTGAGCAATACCGACGCCGCAGCCTGGGCCTATACGCCTTTTCCAGATGATCCGCCGTCCGGCGACGTCTGGGTGGACCCTTCATATTCGCCGAACAAGTCCCCGAATGTCGGCGGCTTCGGCTTCGAGGTCCTGGTTCATGAACTGGGCCATGCACTCGGCCTCAGTCATTCATTTGATGAAAGCGATCCTGGCTCGGGCATTGTCGACAAACATTTCCTGACAAACCCGACCGAAGACACGACCCAATATACGATCATGTCGTATACCGACTACGACGTAAAGACCGGCGGGGTCATCACCGAATACAACACCTTCTCCTCCGGTTATGCCCAGGGGCCGATGCTCTACGACATCCTGGTCATCCAGTACATGTACGGTGCGAACATGACGACGCGCACCGGCGACGACGTCTACAAGTTCGGTGCGGCCGATCTCCGCACCATCTGGGATGCCGGCGGCGAGGATACTTTCGACGCCTCCAACCAGGGGAAGGGCGTCACCATCGATCTGCATGCCGGTGAGTTCAGTTCGATCGGCAATGGCACCGTCAACAATATCGCCATTGCCTTCGGCGTCACCATAGAAGACGCGATTGGTGGTAATGGTGCTGACAAGATCACCGGCAACGACGTGGACAACAAGCTGCAGGGACGTGGCGGGGGCGACACGCTCCTGGGTCTCGCTGGCGACGACGTGCTCGACGGCGGCGCGGGTTTCGATACCCTGCATGGCGGTGCAGGCAATGATACCTATATCATTGACGATCTTGCCGAACTCGACGAGGAAGGCAATGCCGATACTGACGATACCGTGATCTCCAGCGCGTTCATCGACAAGGCTATTACCGGTATCGAGCACTACACCTATACGGGGAAGCTCGCCTGGGCGTTCGACGGCGGTGCCGGCGGAAATATTCTGCAGGGCGGTTCCGGCAACGACACGCTCGACGGCAAGGCCGGCGACGATCATGTCTCCGGCAATTCCGGCAACGACGTTCTGACCGGCGATGACGGCGACGACCGGCTGGACGGTGGAACCGGAAACGACACGATGACCGGCGGCGACGGCAACGATACCTATGTCGTCGATAACGCCGCGGATCTGGTCATCGAGACCGGCAAGAATGCCGACGACGCAATCGAGGCGACGATCTCAATCGACCTGACCTCGGGGAAGTACGACGAAATCGAACGTGTCCTGCTGCTGGGCGTGGCGGCGCTGAACGCGACCGGCGACGGCAACGACAATATCCTCACTGGAAATGCCGGCGCCAATATCCTGTCGGGTGGCGGTGGCGCCGACAAGATGACAGGCGGCAAGGGCAACGACATCTATGACATCGACGACGTCGGCGACGAGGTAATCGAGGTCAAGGGCGAGGGCATCGATGCCATCCGCAGCGCCTTCGACTTCAGTCTCAACGACATCACTGCCGATATCGAGAACCTGTTCTTTACCGGCGGCGGCGATTTCAAGGGCGGCGGTAACGGCCTGGCCAATGTGATCACCGGCGGCATCGGCAACGATGTGCTTGACGGCGATGCCGGCAATGACGTGCTGAATGGAGGGGATGGGAACGACTTCTTCGATGATTCTGTCGGCGTCAACACGCTGAATGGCGGCAAGGGTAACGATATCTATGTCGTCAATGCCACCTTGGACAAGATCGTCGAATTGACGAACCAGGGAACCGACGAAGTCCGTTCCTCGGTCACCTTCTCGCTTGCCAAGATCGCCAATGTCGAGAGCCTGACTCTGACCGGCGGCGACAATATCGACGGAACCGGGAATGCGCTGAACAACGTCATCAAGGGCAACAGCGGCAGCAACAAACTGGACGGCGGGACCGGCAACGACACTCTCTTCGGTGCCGCCGGTGATACCCTGTTCGGCGGCTCCGGCAACGACATCTACGTCCTGGATGCCGGGGGCGGCACCGTTACCGAATCGAAGAATGCCGGGATCGACACCGTCATTGTCGACGACGACTTCACACTGGCGGCCCTAGTAACCATCGAGAATCTGACGCTTTCTGGGACTGGGAAGTTCAGCGGCGACGGCAATCAGCTGAACAACGTCATCACCGGCAATGGCAACGACAATCTGCTGGACGGCGGCGACGGCAACGACACTCTCGACGGCGGTGCCGGGTCGGATGCGATGACCGGCGGCAAGGGTAACGACATCTTCATTGTCGATGATCTCGGCGATACTGTGAGCGAGATATTCGGCGAGGGCGTCGACCAGGTGAAATCGGCCGTCAACTTCGACCTTTCCTCCAAGGGGGCGGTCGAGGTGGAGAATCTGCTTCTGACCGGCGGCGACGATATCGACGGCCACGGCAATGATCTAAACAACATCGTCACCGGCAATGCCGGAGAGAACCACCTCGCCGGAGCCGGCGGCAACGACACGCTGGTCGGCGGCGACGGTAACGACACTCTGGATGGCGGCGCCGGGATCGATACGCTGATCGGTGGCAAAGGCGACGATCTCTACATCGTCGATTCCGCGACCGACAAGATTACCGAGGCGGCCAAGGAGGGGACGGATTCCGTCGAGAGCAGCGTCACCTTCAGCTTGTCGAAATTCACCAATGTCGAGGAACTGCACCTCACCGGCGGCAGCGCCGCCATCGACGGTACCGGAAATGCGCTGGGTAATTTGCTCGAAGGGAACGACGGCGCGAACAGGCTCGATGGTGCCGCGGGCAACGACACTTTGCTGGGCGGCATCGGCAACGACACGCTTTTGGGCGGGGCCGGGAACGATCTGCTGTCGGGCGGTGCGGGCGACGACGTGATGTCCGGCGGAACCGGTCGCGACACCTTCGGCTACAACTATGTCGCGGATGCCGGTGCGGGCGGGGACAAGATCACCGATTTCGTCAAGGGCGCTGCCGGCGATGTGCTGGATTTTGAAGACCTCCTGGACAGCGTCGGCTATGCGGGTGGCAATGCCTTTGCCGACGGCTATCTGAATTTCAATCCGTCCGGCAAGGATACCGTCGTGCAGTTCGACGCCGACGGGTCGGCTGGCGGCGGCGGGGCATTTACCCTGGTCACCTTGGTCAACGTGTCGCTCTCCGCCGCAGATACCGACAACATCCACACCTGATCCGGGCCGAAGCCCGTCGGCATCACCGCCGCTCGGTCAGCGCCATCCGGATCGCGAGGCCGACGAAGACCAGCGCCGAAAGCCGGTTCAGCCAGCGGCCCATGGTGGCGGAGCCCTTGATCATCCCGGCAGCGGCACTGGTCGAAGCGGCGACGATGCAGTTGATCGTCGTTCCCCCGACATTGAAGATCGCCCCCAGCACCAGGATCTGCACGGCCACGGACCCACGTCCCGGATCCACGAATTGCGGCAGGAAGGCCAGGATGAACAGGGCGACCTTCGGATTGAGCAGGTTGGTCAGTGCGCCTTCCACGAAGATCCTCCCGGCCGGGACTGGCGGCAGGTCGCGACGTATTGCCACGGCCGCCCCGGCCCTCAGGGCCTTCCAGGCGAGAAAGAGGAGATAAGCGGCGCCGGCGATCTTCACCGCCAGGAACGCCCCTTCGGAATGGGCCAGCAGCGCCGAAACGCCGAAAGCCGCCAGCAGGCTATGGACCAACGAACCGGCGGCTATGCCGAAACTGGCGGCGATGCCCGAGGCCCGCCCCTGGGTGGCCGACCGGGCAATGACATAGGTCATATCCGCCCCCGGGGTCAGATTCAGCGCCAGGCAGGCGATAATAAACGGCCCAAGCAGCGAAAAATCAGGCATTTTCACCTCACCAACTTGACGGTCCAAGCTTCCATATGCTGAAAACCCCGTCAACGAGGGAACCTCAAGCCGAGGCGGCCGCGGGATCGTCCCGAGATCGACCTCCCGATTGCCCCCAGGACGCCCTATGACCGACGACAAGCGGATCTACCTGTTCGATACGACGCTCCGGGACGGGGCGCAGACCCAAGGGGTCGATTTCAACGTTGGGGACAAGACGGCAATCGCCATAGCCCTGGACAAGCTGGGGGTGGATTACGTCGAGGGCGGCTGGCCGGGCGCCAATCCGACCGACGATGCCTTTTTCGGGGCGCCGCCAGGGTTCCGCCACGCGTCATTGGTCGCCTTCGGCATGACCCGCCGGCCGGGCCGCAGCGCTGCCAACGATCCGGGCCTCAATGCCCTGCTCAATGCCAAGACCCGGGCGGTCTGCATGGTCGGGAAGTCGTGGGACTTCCATGTCGACGTCGCCCTCGCCATCCCGCGGAGCGAGAATGTCGACATGATCGGTGAGAGCGTCGCCCACGCCAAGGAGCGCGTGGCTGAGGTGATGTTCGATGCCGAGCATTTCTTCGACGGCTTCAAGGCCAATCCGCAATACGCCCTGGACTGTGTGCTCGCCGCCTACCAGGCGGGCGCCCGCTGGATCGTACTCTGCGACACCAACGGTGGAACCCTGCCGCAGGAGGTCGGGCGGATCGTCGACACGGTCGTCGCAAGGATCCCCGGGTCTCATCTCGGCATCCACGCCCACAACGATACCGAGAATGCGGTGGCAAATTCCCTCGCCGCGGTACATGCCGGCGTCCGGCAGATCCAGGGCACCCTGAATGGGCTCGGCGAGCGCTGTGGCAACGCCAACTTGGTCTCGCTCATCCCCTCGCTGATGTTGAAGACGGATTTCACCACCGGAATAGACGCCCAGGCGCTCGCCCAGGTCACCCACGTCTCGCGGCTGCTGGATGAGCGCCTGAACCGTGCGCCCAGCCGCAGCGCCGCCTATGTCGGGGAATCGGCCTTCGCGCACAAAGGCGGGCTGCATGTGTCGGCGGTCGAGAAGGACCCGCGCACCTACGAGCACATCGAGCCGCGCCTGGTCGGCAACCGCCGTCACATCGTGGTCTCGGACCAGTCGGGACGGGCCAATATCCTCGCCCGATTCCGCGAGATCGGTCTGGAGATCGACGCCGACGATCCAAAGGTTGGCGCCCTCGTCGAGACGGTGAAGCTTCGCGAATATGACGGCTACGCCTATGACGGCGCCGAGGCGAGCTTCGAGCTGCTGGCGCGCCGGGCGCTCGGCTTCGTGCCGGACTATTTCAAGCTTTCGCGGTTCCGGGTCATGGACGAGCGGCGCTGGAACCTGCGTGGCGATCTCATCACCGAATCCGAGGCGACAGTGACCCTCGACGTGCACGGCGAACATTTGATGACGGTCGCGACCGGCAACGGCCCGGTGAACGCCCTCGACACCGCGCTGCGGAAGGCGCTGACCCCCCTGTATCCGGGGTTGCATGACATGCGCCTGGTGGATTTCAAGGTGCGCATCTTGACGCCGCAGGCCGGCACCGAGGCGATCACCCGGGTGATGATCGAAAGCGCCGATGCGAATGGCGACCGCTGGAGCACGGTCGGAGTCTCGCCGAACATCATCGATGCCTCCTACGAGGCATTGAACGACGCCATTACCTGGAAGCTGCTCAAGGCCGGCGCGGCGGGCGCGAAACCGTGACGCGCCTGGGATCAAGCCTGCAGCCGTGACCGCGCCTGCCATCATCCTGGTCTCCTCGCAGATGGGGGAGAACATCGGCGCCGCCGCCCGGGCGATGCTGAATTGCGGCCTCACGGACCTGCGGCTGGTGGACCCGAGGGATGGCTGGCCGAACGTCAAGGCCGAGCGCGCCGCCGTGGGGGCCTTCGAGATGATGCCCCCGGTCCGGGTCTATTCGACGACGGGCGACGCCCTGGCGGATCTCACTTATGTCTATGCGACCACGGCCCGGGACCGCGACATGGTAAAGCCCGTCGTCACCGCCCGCCGGGCGGCGGAGGAGGCGCGGGAGCACATTGCAACCGGCGGCAAGGTCGGCTTCATGTTCGGGGCCGAGCGAATGGGCCTGCTGAATGACGACGTCTCCCTGGCGGATGCCCTGGTAACGGTTCCGCTCAACCCGGCTTTCACATCTCTGAACCTCGCCCAGGCGGTGCTGCTGGTCGGTTACGAGTGGTACCAGTCCGGTGATGCGACGGCGCCGGCCCGGTTGGAGATGAACAACGGCCTGCCGGCGACCAAGGACCAGCTCTACGCGTTCTTCGCGCATTTCGAGCGCGAGCTCGATGCCTGCGGCTTCCTGCGCAACGAGGAAGCGCGCCCGACGATGGTGCGCAACCTCAGGAACATGTGGGCCCGGGCGGGGCTAACCGAACAGGAAGTCCGGACGATGCATGGCGTGGTCAAGGAACTGGCCACCATCCGGCAGGCACGGAAGAAGTCGACGGATGGAAAATAGATAGTTTTAACAATAAGTTATATCCATGGTCCTGGCCGCAGGGAGCGCGCCTTGACACCCGGGAAACCCCCGCTATATTCCGCCGGCTCCCGCGCCGGGTAGGTTCGTTTAGGGCCGACCCAGCCGCCGTTTCCGGATTATCCGGTTTCGGGTCGGACAGCCGGGACACGAACAACATCGCAACAAACGGGAAAGGACAGCGCATGACTAAGCGCGCAGAGTCCAAGCATAAGATCGATCGTCGCTTGGGCGTCAACCTCTGGGGCCGGCCGAAGAGCCCGCTCAACGATCGCGACTATGGCCCGGGCCAGCACGGCCAGCGCCGCAAGAAGCCGACCGACTACGGCATCCAGCTGATGGCGAAGCAGCGCCTGAAGGGCTATTACGGCTCGATCGGCGAGCGCCAGTTCCGTCGGCTCTATCAGGAAGCTTCGCGTCGCCGCGGCGATACCTCCGAGAACCTGGTCGGCCTTCTCGAGCGCCGCCTCGAAACCGTGGTCTACCGCGCGAAGTTCGTACCGACAGTTTTCGCCGCCCGCCAGTTCGTCAACCATGGCCATGTCAAGGTGAACGGCAAGCGCGTCAACATCGGGTCGTACCTGCTAAAGGACGGCGACGTGGTTGAACTGCGCGAGAAGTCGCGCGATCTCGCTCTGGTCCTGACAGGAACCCAGTCGAACGAGCGCGACGTTCCCGACTACATTGAAGCGGATCACAAGAAGATGTCCGCGAAGTTTGTTCGCACACCTGTCCTTGCCGACATTCCCTACCCGGTCAGCATGGAGCCGCATCTGGTGGTGGAATACTACTCGCGTTAAGCAGCGCATCGGGGCGACATTGCGGCGAGGGCCGGTCCATCGGACCGGCCCTTTTCACATCCGATCCTAAGAGCCTAGCCGCGCTTCCAGGTTCCCGCGACTTTCCGATTGCGCAGCAGGCAGACCATATCCGCGGCG
>CAZKDH010000016.1:0-4520 GCA_964551505.1 uncultured Rhodospirillaceae bacterium | reverse complement strand
TCCTGCCGCTAGACGGCCTCGGGAGGTGCTGCAACTTTGCTTCGGTCAATTTTCGCTTCGGCACGAAAACCTCACGTGGCTGACGGGGTAACCAGGGGGTAACATGCACGCAACAAATCGGGTGTGTTTTGCTGTTACGTGGCGTCAACTAAAAATATGCTGTTCGACGGCTAAGGCAAGGGCCGATAAGCGTTTTCCCGTTCGCGGTGTGCTATGGTGTTAGCTGGCGTAACAGCATTTTGTATGACTGAAAATCACGGTGTCGGTGGTTCAATTCCGCCCCTGGGCACCATTCTGCGATCTGTCGCCTATGATCGGCCAGGGACGGTAACGGGAAGATGATGCGCGGGGCGGGGCAGAGCATCGAGTTGCAGTCGATTCGCGGCCTCGCGGCAATGCTGGTGCTGCTGCACCACTGCCTGTCCTATTACAGCCTCGACGCCGCCTTCCATCATGCGGCCGAGATTCTCCTCAATGCCCACGCCGCCGTCGTCACCTTCTTCGTCCTCAGCGGCTATGTCCTGACGCTCTCGCTGCTGCGGGGCGGCTTCGATCCCGGCGCCCTCCGCCAGTTCTATCTGCGCCGCCTGTTCCGGATTTATCCGGCGATCTGGCTGTCGAGCCTGTGCGGGCTGCTGGCGGTCGCCTTCGTGCTCGGCCGGTGGCAGGTGCCGAACCAGTCGCCCTGGTTCGCCGGGCTGTTCAGTCCCGGCGGCTTCACCTTCCGCAACGTCTTCGCCTCCTTTGCGGGCACCGGCACCTATCTCAACCCGCCGCTCTGGTCGATCATGGTCGAACTGGTGGGCTCCAGCCTGATGCCCCTGTTCGCCGTCGCGCTCCGCCACCGGCCGATGATCTTTGCCGGCATCCTGCTCGCCCTGGCCGGGGTGAGCTTCCTCGATTTCGGCTCCCTGATCCTGGTCCTTACCGCACGCTACGCGGTGTGCTTTGCGATCGGCGCTTCGATCGTGGTGTGGCATGCGCCGTTCGGGCGCTGGTTCGACCGGCGCGGCGCGCGGCTTGCGGCCCTGGCCTGCGTCCTGCTGCTGCTGTTCTTCCGCACAACCGGCGGCTGGCGTTTTGCCGACGAATACAATGCGCCGCTGCCGGGGCTGGTCGAAAGCCTGGCCGCGGCGCTGCTGATGGCGCTCGTCGTCGGCCGCCGCGATGCCTTCGCCTTTCTCGTCGCCCGGCCGCTCGCCTTCCTCGGCGAGATTTCCTACAGCCTCTATCTGCTGCACTTCCTGGTGATGGCGGTGGTCGCGGAGCTGGCCGGCGGATGGCTCGGCCTGCCGCTGTTTTGGGGGACGCCGGCCTCGGCCTTTCTGCTGGCCCTGGCGACGGCTGGCCTGACGCTGCCGGCGGCGGCTCTGGTCTATCGCTGGGTCGAGCTGCCGTGCATGGCGCTGGGGCGGAAATGGACCGCGCCGCGCCGCGCCGCCGCGGGGAACCCGGGCTGAAGCGCCCGTTTGGCGGTTTCCGGCGCGCCCGGATGTCATCTTGCGCTCTCCCATCCGGGATCACATATGAAAAGGATGGACAAAGGCCGTCATTGGCCGGGTCAGCGAAAAAGGACAGGGTCCGCGCCATGCCGTCGCGCCGCGCCACGGGACTGATCGCAAGCCTGCTGCTGCTGGCCGCAGCCGGCGGCGCGCTGGCCGACGACCTGCCGTTCTTCGACAATCCCTATCTGAAGGGCGGCGGCACGCCGTCCGGCGCCGGCGCCTATGGCGTCGGTGCGCGGCCGGAGACAAGCGCCCCGCGCCGCAGCGCCGGTCCGCAAACCAGCCCGCATGGCGTCGGACAGGATGACAAGGTCGAACGCCTGTTCCCGGGCACCGGCCGATACGAGGGCGGGACGAACACGCCCTGCATCGGAACGACCGGATTCGGCTCTTCTCAGGTCATCCCCGGCCGGAAGTGCTAGGAGCTATTTTGCATAGGGCTTGAGCTGGGCGGCGGCGTCCCGGCAAAACGGTTCCAGCACGGCAAGCCCTTCCTTGCCCGGCCGCGCCAGGGTGCTGGCTTCGAGGGTCGCGGTCTCCTGGCGGTAGGCGAGCGGCAGCTTCTTCGGATCCCGCGCATAGGCATCGAGCGCATTGATGCGGTCCAGCGCGATGGTGGCGAGGGCCAGGTCGCCGGTGCAGAAGGCGAGCCGCCGGCGAAGATCGATCGGCGCCGCCTTCCACTCGGGCGCATCGTCGACCGCCGCAGCGAGGTCGAAGCGCAGCAACTGCCGATAGTTCTCGTAGGCCTGCAGCGAAGGATAGCTGCCCTCCTTGGCCGGCGCGCAGGCGCCGAGGCCGAGGGCAAGGCCGAAGGCGGACAGGACGGCGAGACGACGCAAGCCACGTGGCATTCCGGATCTCCGCGGGCGGGAGTGGACTGAGAGGCGCGAGGATAGCGCCGCCGACCGGCATCCGGCAAGCCGAGGGCGGTTTCCGCCGTCGCGCCGTTAAATCCCTGTCATTTCCGGCGGCTTCGCGGGAAAATGGCGACGATCCAACGCCCTTCGGAGGACCCCACAGGATGACCGCCCTTGCCCGCCGCGACTGGGTGCCGGAGGCCTGCGAGCGCCTGATCTCGACTCTGGCCGGCCAGACGGCGGCGCAGGATGCCGACGCGGTCGACGCCGCTCTCCAGCGTCTGATCGCGGAGAACCGCAACATCCACGAGCGCGACTGCATCAACCTCAATCCGGCGACCAACGTGATGAACCCGCGCGCCGAAGCCGCCCTGGCCGCGGGCATCGGCTCGCGGCCGTCGCTCGGCTATCCGGGCGACAAATACGAGATGGGGCTGGAGGCGGTCGAGCAGATCGAGGTCATTGCCGCCGAACTGGCGGCCGAGGTCTTCGGTGCGAAATACGTGGAGATCCGCGTGCCCTCCGGCGCCATCGCCAATCTCTACTGCTTCATGGCGACGGCAAGACCCGGCGACCGGATCATCGTCCCGCCGCCGTCGATCGGCGGCCATGTCACGCATCACCAGCCCGGCGCCGCCGGGCTCTACGGCGTCGAGATCCATCCCGCCGCCGTCGATCCTTCGCGCTACACGGTCGATCTCGACGGCTTGCGGGACCAGGCGCGTCGCCTGCAGCCCAGGCTCATCACCATCGGCGGAAGCCTGAACCTGTTCCCGCATCCGATCCGCGAGGTCCGGGCGATCGCCGATGAGGTCGGGGCCATGGTCCTGTTCGATGCCGCCCACATGTCGGGCATGATCGCCGGTCGCGCCTGGCAGCAGCCGCTGGCGGAGGGTGCGCATCTGATGACGATGAGCACCTACAAGAGCCTCGGCGGGCCGGCCTCGGGCCTGGTCGTCACCAACGATGCGGACATCGCCCGCCGTCTCGATGCCATCGCCTATCCGGGGCTGACGGCAAATTTCGACGCCGCAAAATCCGCCGCTTTGGCGATGACCCTGCTGGACTGGCGCGTTCATGGCCGCGCCTATGCGGCGGCGATGGCGGAGACCGCGAAAGCGCTGGCTGCGGCCCTGTCCTCCGCCGGGCTGCCGGTCTTTGCCGCGGATCGCGGCTTCACTACCTCCCACCAGTTTGCCCTCGAGGCCGCGCGCTTCGGCGGCGGCCAGGCAGCGGCGAAGCGGCTGCGCCAAGCCAACATCCTGAGCTGTGGCATCGGCCTGCCCCTGCCCGAAATCGCCGGCGACATGAACGGCCTGCGGCTCGGCACGCCGGAGATCGTCCGCTGGGGCATGACCACCCGGGACATGCCGGAACTCGCCGGCTTGATCGCCGCCGCCCTGGCGGATCCGGCGGGGCCCGCGGCGGTGGCACCGGCGGTCAGCGCCTTCCGTCGGAGATACCGGTCCCTGCATTACATCCGCGGCGGGGCCTGACCATGACCGCGGAAGACCTCGGCTTCGATGCCGACGACGAGGACGGCGAAGAGGGTCCGGGAATCCCGGCGGGTGCCAAGAACTACATCACCCCGGAGGGCCTTGCGCGCCTGAAGGCCGAGCGCCGCAAGCTGTGGAACGAGGATCGCCCCGAGATCGTGCGGGTGGTGGAATGGGCGGCGGGCAATGGCGACCGTTCGGAGAACGGCGACTACATCTATGGCAAGCGGCGCCTGCGCGAGATCGACCGGCGCCTGCGCTTTCTCGACAAGCGGATCGCCGCGGCGGAACCCGTCGATCCTGCGCGCCAGACCCGGCGCGACCAGGTGTTCTTCGGCGCGACCGTGGTCTATGCCCGGGAGGATGCCGTCGAGGTCACGGTCACCATCGTCGGCATCGACGAGACCGAGGCGGGGCCCAACCGCATCAGCTGGGTCTCGCCGGTCGCACGCGCGCTGATGAAGGCCGGCGTCGGCGATACCGTGAAGGTGCGCACGCCGACCGGCGCCGAGACCCTGGAGATCGTCTCGATCGCCTATCCGGCGTCCTCGGGCTAGGCGTCAGTCGGCCATCTCCAGCCAGACCGGCTGGTGGTCCGAGCCCCGGGCGTCGTCGTCGATCCAGCAGCGCTTCAGGCGCCGCACCAGGTCCAGGGTGAC
>CAZKDH010000015.1:0-32439 GCA_964551505.1 uncultured Rhodospirillaceae bacterium | reverse complement strand
ACCGCCCTGTCGCCGGCGGCGATACACTCCAGCGCGGCGGCAAGCCAGCTCATTCCATCAGCTCAAGATGCGCCTGCAGCTCCTCGACCGCGAACAGCACCCGCTCCGGCGTCGCCGGGGCGACGAGCCGCGGCAGCACGCGATAGTCGGCGAGGCTGGCGATGGCGTCGGAGATGGCGCGGACCACCGAGATCGCCAGCATCAGCGGCGGCTCGCCCACCGCCTTGGAACGGTGGATGGTGTCCTCGCGGTTGGGAATGCCCTCGAGCAGGCGGACGTTCGACACGACGGGCCAGTCGCGCGCCGTGGGGATCTTGTACGTGGAGGGCGCATGCGTTTTCAGGTCGCCCTTCGCGTCCCACCAGAGTTCCTCGCTCGTCAGCCAGCCCGTGCCCTGCAGGAAGCCGCCCTCGATCTGCCCGGTATCGATGGCGGGGTTCAGCGAGCGGCCCACGTCGTGCAGGATGTCCGTTCGCAACAGGCGCGTCTCGCCGGTGAGCGTGTCGATGGCCACCTCGGCCACCGCCGCGCCGTAGGCAAAGTAGAAGAACGGCCGGCCGCTCAGCGTGGCGCGGTCGTAGTGGATCTTCGGCGTCCGGTAGTAGCCGGTGGCCGAGAGCGAGATCCGGTGGTGATAGGCGAGATCGATCAGGTCGTCGAAGGCGAGATCGGTGTCGCCGATGCGGACCCGGTTGGCGCGGAACAGGACCTGCGCGCGCGGCACCTGGAAATGCGTCGCGGCGAAATCGATCAACCGTTCCTTGAGCGTCGCCGCCGCCGCCTGGGCGGCCTTGCCGTTCATGTCGGAGCCGGAAGAGGCGGCGGTCGCCGAGGTGTTCGGCACCTTGCCGGTATTGGTGGCGGTGATCTTGATGCGCCCGATATCGACCTGCAGCTCCTCGGCCACCACCTGGGCGACCTTGACGAAGAGCCCCTGCCCCATCTCGGTGCCGCCGTGGTTCAGGTGCAGGCTGCCGTCAGCATAGATGTGCAGCAGCGCGCCGGCCTGGTTGAGGAAGCTGGTGGTGAAGGAGATGCCGAACTTGACCGGGGTCAGCGCCAGGCCCTTCCTCAGGTAGCGGGCGGCGGCGTTGTAGCGCCGGATCTCCGCCCGCCGCTCGGCATAGCCGGCGCTGGCCTCGAGCTCGGCGATCAATTCCGGCAGGATGTTGTCCTCGACCGTCATGTGATAGGGCGTGACGTTGCGCTCGGCCTTGCCGTAGAGATTGCGCTTGCGGACCTCCAGTGGATCGAGCCCCAGATGGCGGGCGATGGCGTCGATGACCTGCTCGATGCCGATCATCCCCTGCGGGCCGCCGAAGCCGCGGAAGGCGGTGTTGGAGACGGTGTTGGTCCGGCAGCGGTGCGAGAGGATGCGGACGTTCTCGAGGTAGTAGCCGTTGTCGGCATGGAACATCGCCCGGTCGGCGATGGCGCCCGAGAGGTCGGCGGAGAAGCCGCAGCGCACCAGATGCACGAAATCGATGCCCTGGATGCGCCCCGAAGCATCGAAGCCGACGGCGTAGTCGATGGTGAAATCGTGCCGCTTGCCGGTCATGATCATGTCGTCGTCGCGGTCGAGGCGGAATTTCGCCGCGCGGCCGGTCTGCACCGCCGCCACCGCGGCCAAGGCCGCCCATTGCGAGGCCTGGGTCTCCTTGCCGCCGAAGCCGCCGCCCATCCGCCGCACCTCGACGGTCACCGCATGATCGGCGCGGCCGAGCACCCTGGCGACATTGTGCTGCACCTCGGAGGGATGCTGGGTCGAGCAGTAGATCAGCACGTCGCCGTCCTCGATCGGCACCGCCAGCGAGACCTGGCCCTCGAGATAGAAGTGATCCTGGCCGCCGACGGTGAAACGGCCGGAGAGCCGGTGCGGCGCCGCGGCGATCGCGGCGGCGGCATCGCCGCGCCGCATCTCGTGGGGATCGAGGACGAAGCTGCCCTGAGCCAGGGCCTCCTCCGCGGTCAGGATCGCCGGCAGGTCCGCGTAGTCGACCTCGGCCAAGGCCGCGGCCGCGCGAGCCTGGTCCAGGGTCTCGGCGGCCACGGCGAAGAGCGGCTGGCCGTGGAACTGCACCTCGCCCGCGGCGAGGACCGGATCGTCGTCGCGATGGATCGGCGAGACGTCGTTGACGCCCGGGATGTCGGCGGCGGTGATGACGCAGGCGACGCCCGGTGCGGTGCGCACCCGGGACACGTCCAACCGGGTGATGCGGGCATGGGCACGCCGGGCGGGATAGGCATAGAGCTGGAGCGTGCCGCGCGGTTCCGGTAGGTCGTCGACATAGAGCGCCGTGCCGTCGGCATGCTTTGCCGCACTGTCATGGGCGAGGGCCTGGCTGACGCCGCCCTGCACCGCCTGCGTGCCGGTGCCGCTCTCAGCCATGGGCCTGCCTTCCGCCGCGCAGGACCCGGGTCTCGGCCTCCGGCGCGGTCGATTCGACATAGAGCTTGCGCAGCAGGTTCTGCGCCACCCGCAGCCGGTAGCCGGCACTGGCCCGCATGTCGCTGATCGGCTGGAAATCCGCGGCGAGGGCGGCGGCGGCGCGTTCGATGGCGACCGGCGACCAGGTCCCGCCGCGCAGGGCGGCCTCGGCCTGCGCCGCGCGCTTCGGCGTCGCCGCCATGCCGCCGAAGCAGAGCCGGATGTCGCGGCAGCGGCCGTCCTCGATCCGCACATGGAAGGCACCGAGGCAGGCGGTGATGTCCTGGTCGAAGCGCTTGGAGATCTTGTAGGCGAAGAACCGCCAGTCCGGCTGCGGCAGCGGCAGGCGGATGCGTTCGACGAACTCGCCCGGGGCGCGGTCCTGCCGGCCATAGGCCAGGAAATAGTCCTCCAGGGGGATCTCGCGCCGGCGGTCGCCCTTGCGCAGGACCAGCTGGGCCCCCAGCGCGATCAGCGCCGGCGGCCCGTCGCCGATCGGCGAGCCGTTGGCGACGTTGCCACCCATGGTGCCGGCATTGCGCACCTGTGCCGCGCCCAGCCGGCGGACGAGTTCGCCGAAATCCGGCCAATGGCGGGCGAGATGCGGCAGCAGATCGGCATAGGGCACGGCGGCGCCGATCTCGAGCCAGCCCTCGGCCTCGCGCAGCTGCTGCAGTTCCGCGACGTCGCCGAGATAGATCACCGGGTCGAGCCGGCGGTGCTGCTTGGTCACCCAGAGCCCGACATCTGTGCCGCCGGCCAGCAGCGTCGCCTGCGGTTCCGCCAGCAGCAGGGCGGCCAGGTCGTCGGCGCTGCGCGGGGCGAAATAGCGCGTGCCGGCGCCGGTCAGCGCCACCGCCCCGGTCCCGCGCAGCGACCGCAGGGCGTTGAGGGTCTGTGCGGCCTGCGCGGTGAAACGGTCGGCGGCCGGGGCTGCGGCCAGCCGCATCGCCGCCTCGATGATCGGCCCGTAACCGGTGCAGCGGCAGAGATTGCCGGCCAGCGCATCGGCGATGCCGTCGCGATCCGGCCGCGCCTCGCCGTGGCAGAGCGCGAACAGCGACATGACGAAGCCCGGCGTGCAGAAGCCGCATTGGCTGCCATGGCTCTCGGCCAGCAGCCGCTGGCAGGGATGCGGCCGGCCGGCCGCGTCCGCCAGATGCTCGACCGCGAGCAGCTGCCGGCCGTGCAGGCTGGGCACGAACTGGATGCAGGAATTGACCGCCCGGTAGCGCAGCCGGTCGCCGCAGGGTTCCGCCAGGACCACGGTGCAGGCGCCGCAATCGCCCTCGGCGCAGCCCTCCTTGGTGCCGCGGAGGCCCTCGACGCCGCGCAGATAGGCCAGCACCGTCATCGTCGGGTCGATCGCGGAGATCTCCCGCGGCGCGTCGCCCAGCAGAAACCTGATCGGGGCCCCGGTCATCAGCTGCCGCGATAGGTCGAATAGCCGTAGGGCGAGAGCAGCAGCGGCACGTGGTAATGCGCCTCTGGCGTCGCCACGCCGAAGCGGATGACGATCTCGTCGAGGAAGGGCGGCGCCGGGAGTGCCGCGCCCTGCCCGCTCAGATAGGCGCCGGCGAAGAAGACCAGCTCGTAGCGGCCGGCCCGGAAGGCGTCGCCCTCCAGCAGCGGCTGCGGGCAGCGGCCGTCGGCATCGGTGACGGCGCCGGCGGCGAGGACCCGGCCGGCGTCAAGGCGGTAGAGCTCCAACCGGATGCCGGCGCCCGGCTTGCCGAGAGCGGTATCGAGGACGTGAGTCGTCAATCTGCCCATAACCTGACTTCTCCCTGCCGCGGCTTCTCTCCGGCCGCTTGGCTTTCCCGACCATCTCACGGGCGCTGCCGCAGGCGCAGGACGATGCGCCTGCAAACACTATCAAAGATTCATAGAAAATACACCTGCCGGCGCCGCGTCGGGCCGGCTAAACCCCTGATCGGCAATCGTTCTGCGGTTCGTTTGACAGGTTAACGCCGGGGCGCCTAGACTTCCCGCATGGTCATGGAACTGCCGAAGCAGGAACTGGGGCGAATTATCGGCCGGGCGCTCTGACGAGCGTCCGGAGAAGCCTGTTCGCCGCGCCCCTTTCAGCTTCGGAGCATTCCGTCATGACCGTATCCGCCGCATTGAGCGGCCTGAACGCCGCCCTCCATCAGCCGACCTATTGCCTGACCGTGAAGACCGTGGCCGAGCCCGGCATCCTGCCGCGCCTGCTTGAGGTCTTCGCCAAGCGCGACATGGTGCCCGCGAAACTGTTCAGCGTGCTGACCGGCCCCGACGAGCTGACCGTCGACCTGCAGGTGGTCGGGCTGGAGCCGGATCTCGGCGACCAGATCGCGCAGTTCCTCCGCTCGCAGGTCGGCATCGAGACCGTGCTGACCAGCGTGAAGGCCTTCGGCTAGGGCCGTACTTCGCCGAGGCTGGCGTCCAGCTTCTCCAGGAACTCGTCGCAATTCGCGGCGGAGAAGACGATCGGCGGCTTGATCTTCAGCACGTTGTGGTAGGGACCTTCGCTGCTGAGCAGCACCTGCCGCGCCTTCATCGCCTCGATCACGGCGGCCAGCTCGGTAGCGGCCGGCTCGAGCGTCGTCCGGTCGCGCACCAGCTCGACGCCCAGGAAGAGGCCGAGGCCGCGCACGTCGCCGATGATGCCGTGGCGCTGCGCCAGGGCGTGCAGTCCCGCGACCATCCGGGCACCGACCGCGGCCGCATTGTGCATCAGCCGCTCGTCGCGGATGACGTCGAGGACGGCGAGACCGACGGCCGCCGAAACCGGGTTGCCGCCGAAGGTATTGAAATATTCCATGCCGTTGGCAAAGGCCGCGGCGATCGCCGGTCGGGTGACGACCGCTGCCATTGGATGGCCGTTGCCGATCGGCTTTCCCATGGTGACGATGTCCGGCACGACGCCCTGGGTCTCGAAGGCCCACATATGCGTGCCGACGCGCCCGAAGCCGATCTGCACCTCGTCGGCGACGCAGATTCCGCCGGCGGCACGCACGTGTCCGTAGGCCGCCGCCAGATAGCGGTCCGGCAAGGCGAGCTGGCCGCCGGTACCGAGGATGCCCTCGCTGAAGAAGGCCGCCGGCTTCCGGCCGAGACCGCCCATGTCGCGGATCAGCGTGGCGACCTTCTCGGCATAGCGCGGCCCCGCCTCCGGGTCGTCATAACGGAAGCGCCCGCGATACAGGTCGGGCATCTCGGTGACCCAGACATGGCTCTTGCGCCCCTCGCCGCCCCTGCCGGCGAACTTGTAGGGACTGATCTCGATGAGCGAGGTCAGGTGCCCGTGATAGGCATGATCCACCGTGACGATGTCGGTGTTGCCGGTATAGGCCCGCGCCAGCCGGAGCGCGAGATCGTTGGCCTCGCTGCCGGAATTCACCAGGAAGACGACCGACAGTTCTGGCGGCAGCGTCGCCGCCAGGCGACGGGTATATTCAACGAGAGTGTCGTGCAGATAGCGCGAATTGGTGTTGAGTTCCGCCATCTGGCGCTGCGCCGCCGCCACGACGAGCGGGTGGCAGTGGCCGACATGGCTGACATTGTTGACCATATCGAGATAGCTCCGGCCCCGGTCGTCGATCAGGTGGACGCCGGATCCGCGCACGATCTTCAGCGGCTCGGCATAGGCCAGGCTGAGCGAACGGCCGAGGCGGTATCGCCGCTCTCGGCGCAGCCAGGCGGCGTCCCGTGCGACCACCAGGCTGCAGGCGACCGGCAGGCCGAGAATCGCATTCGGATTGGGCGACACGCTCTCCCAGACCTCCCATTCGTCGCGCGGCGCAATGCCGATGATGTCGTCGATCGAGCGGGCGTAGAGATCAGTGAGCAGCTGAAAATGCAGATGCGGCGGCCATCCGCCGTTCACCGACGCGCCGCCGAGGCGAGCGATTTTGGCCCCCGCGTGAATTGCCGCCCCGACCCGATACCCCGCGACGCTCTCCGGCGCGAGATGCCCGTAGAGGGTCCAGAACGGAGTTCCGTCATCGGTCGCGTGTTCGAGGACCAGCGTACCCCCGAAGCCCCAGCGGCAGCTGTCGACCCCGGCGAGGGCGACGGTTCCGGCGAAGGGCGAAAATACCGGTTCCCCGGCCGGTGCGAAGAGGTCGATCGCCATGTGGATGCTGCGCGACGGCGCTTGCGATCCGTCGCCGTAGCTGGCGCGGTCCTCCCCGTAGGGACCGACGGCGATGCGACCCTGCATTTTCCCTAGCGCCGCCTGCCAGTGCTCGCAGATCGCCTCATTGAGGTCGGCGGAAGATGCGGGGAGGCCGGCGACGGGTGCGATGACACCGAGGGTCTCCAGTGTCAGTTCGCGATGGAGGACCGGCTGGAAGCGGTATCCGTTGCGCTCGAGCCAGGTCTCGATCCGCCGTCGGTTCGGCACGGCGTCGAAACGGCAGGCGGCGCGGATCCGCATGATTGCGACCCGGCGGTTGGCACCCGACAGGCGCTGCAGCATCTCCCAGACGTCGCTCCGGCCCGCCGAGGGGCATGTGTCCGACGGATGCTCCCGGATCCGCCTGGCGGCGGCACAGATGCTGACGGCGTAGCGCGTCAGGATGAGATCAAACAGCAGATCGGCCTCGGTCTCATCGAGCGGAAATTCGTCATGATAGGCGGCGATCAGCGGCAAGGCGGCGGCGACGGGATCCACTGCACCGATCATCGCATAGGCGCAGGCTACCGCAACCTCGTTGACCCGCCAGGATTCCACCATGTCGCCGAAATCCAGCAGCCCGGCAACCTCGCCATGCGGGTCAAACAGGACGTTGCAATCGTCGGCGTCGTTGTGGATCGCCTGTTTCGGCCGGTCCGCGAGGCGAGGCGCCACCGCATCGGCGAACCGCATCAGGATCCGGCCGACAGTCTCGCGCTTTGCCGCGTCGTCGATCAGCGGCAGATCGGCGATATGTTCGCCGGCCCGCGCCAAATCCCTGAAGTGGGGACGCCGGGCAGCCGGATGGTGGAACACCGACAGGCTCCGGTCGAGGCGCCCCAGCAGCCTGCCGAGCGAGGCCGCTTCGCGCGCCCCCCGCCGCTTCGCCGCGGCCCATGTCTCGCCGTCGATGAAGGTGGTGAGGCGCAGCCGGCGAAGGCGTGCATCCGGCGCGATGGCAACCGGCGATATGTCCCCGTTCAGGCCGAGGAAAAGCCGCTGGATCGGCAGTTCCGGCGCATGCAGCTCAAGATGGCGCAGCGCCGCCGCCTGCAGGGCCGATTCGGAGGGATCGAGATCCGCGGCATGCAGCTTGAAAAGATAGACCTGCCCGTCGGCGGCGGTGACCTTGAAGTTGGCATCGTGCTCGCCCGGCACCGCCTCCAGCCTCCCCTGCAGCCCGTAGTGCTCGCCGAGCGCAGCCGCCGCGAAGGCGCTCAGGGATGATCCTGCCGGTTCGTCAGCCGATTGGCGCATTCATGGCTCCTGGCCCGGCCAGTATCTCAATTCAGTCCCGCTGCAGCAAGTTCGACAGCTCCCACTCGGGATCAGGAGAGCTCGGCATGGACATCCGGCGACTTCGCACCGAAGAGGACATAGAGTCCCGCCCCGACGATCAGCACCGCGCCAAACATCGTGGTCCAGGCAGGAATCTCGCCGAAAACCCAGAATCCCCAGAGGGTGGCCCAGATTAGCCCGGTATATTCGAAGGGGGTCACGAAGTTCACTTCGGACATGCGGTAAGCTTCGGTGAGCAGCATCATGCCGACGGCGGCGATCGGACCGCATAGCCCGAGAAGCAGCAGATCCGTCGCCGTGGGCAGCGACCAGTCCCTGAGCAGGAAGGCCAGGCTGCCCTGTCCCTGCGGGTCGAAGCCGCGAAACGCCGCCGCCATGGCCAAGGCGCCCAGGAAATAGACGACATTCTGGAAGAAGGACATTACCGGCGCGGATTCGGTTGCGCCGAACCGCCGCGCCATCAGCTGCGCCGCCGCGTAGGCCAGGGCGGCGACAATCGGCAGCAGCGACGCGAAATCGAACACGTCCAGGCCGGGACGCTGGATGACGACGACGCCGGCGAAGCCGACGATCGTCGCCGCCCAGCGCCTGAATCCGATGCGCTCGCCCAGCAAGGGGCCGGCAAGGGCGGTGACGAAGAGCGGCGCCGTGAAGAAGAGCGCAACCACCTTCGCCAGCGGCATGATCGGGAAGGAGAGATAGTAGCAGGTGTAGGACACCATCATCACGCCGCCCCGCAGCGCCAGCCAGCCCGACCGGCCGGAGACCAGGCGCGCCAGCCCGCCATGAAAATGCACCATCGCCAGCAGGATCGGCAGGGCCGTCAGGCAGCGGATGGCGATGGCTTCGTGGACGGGGTAGACACCGCTCACGCCCTTGATGATCACATCCTGCAAAGAGAATACGAACACCCCGGCGCACAAGACGGCGACAGCGGTCAGGGAGGGGCTGCGAAGCATCGGGATGGCGCCAATTCCAGCGGAGGCAGATGAACGTCGGACACGGAACGTCACTGGTAGCATAGCGGCGTCCGGTAAGCCGACAAAAATGCAGACGGCTCCCCGGCATACGGAGGCGCTGTTTTCCGCTTTCGCGGCCAGGGTTAGTTCGATATATTCACCTAGACATATCGAAAAACAAGGGGCACCCCATGAACCTACCCTCTTGCCGCCGGACCATCGTCGCGGTCGTGGCCGCTTTCCTCGGGTTGAGCTGGCCGCAGGTACGTGCGGCCTCCGCCGCCGATGCGAAAGTCCTGGTCTTTGCGGCCGCCAGCCTGAAGACCGCCCTCGATGCCGCCGTCGCCGAGTTTGCGGCAAAGACGGGCGGCCAGGTCACCGTCTCCTATGCCGGCAGCTCCGCCCTGGCCAAGCAGATCGAAGCGGGAGCGCCGGCGGATGTCTTCATTTCCGCCGACCGAGACTGGATGGAACATGTGGCAAAGGCGAACCTGATCAAGGCGGAAACGCGGACCAACCTCCTGGGCAATACCCTGGTCCTGGTGGCGCCGAAAGACAGCGGCATTGCCGTTGACCTCACGCCCGGCGTCGACCTGTCGGCGGCGCTAGGCGACGGCAAGCTGGCGATGGCCGATGTCAAGGCCGTCCCGGCCGGCAAGTACGGCAAGGCGGCCCTGGAGAAACTGGGGGCCTGGCCGGCGGTGGAGGGCAAGGTTGCCCAGGCGGAAAACGTGCGGGTAGCCCTGGCCCTGGTGGCCAGCGGCGAAGCCCCGCTGGGTATCGTCTACCAGACCGACGCCGTCGCCGAGCCAATGGTCAAGGTCGTCGCCACTTTCCCGGAAGACTCGCATGCGCCGATTATCTATCCTGTGGCCCTGATTGCGACCTCGACGAATCCAGCGGCGGCCGATTTCCTGCAATATCTCGAATCTCCGGCGGCGCTTGGCATATTCGAGCAGCAGGGATTCAAGATCTTGAAGCATTAGGCCACGTGTTCGATTTCACCCCGGACGAACTCACCGCAATCCGCCTCAGCCTGAAGGTCGGCGTTTGGGCGACCGCCGCCAGCCTGCCGATCGGGATCGTCGTCGCCTTCCTCCTGGCGCGCTGCTCGTTCTGGGGCAAGTCGGCGGTCAACGGGATCGTGCACCTGCCGCTGATCCTGCCGCCGGTGGTTACCGGCTATATCCTGCTCCTGCTGTTCGGGCGGCACGGCCCCCTCGGGCACGTGCTTGAACAGATCTTCGGGATCGTGCTGGCGTTCCGCTGGACCGGCGCCGCCGTTGCGGCCGCGGTCATGGGCTTTCCGCTGATGGTGCGGGCCATCCGCCTATCGTTCGAGATCGTCGACCGCCGCCTGGAGGCCGCGGCGAGCACGCTGGGAGCGAATCCCGCCTGGGTTTTCGTCACCGTCACGCTTCCCCTGGCACTGCCGGGGATCGTCGCCGGGACCATCCTTTCCTTCGGAAAGGCTCTGGGCGAATTCGGCGCGACAATCACCTTCGTCTCCAACATCCCGGGGGAAACCCAGACGATACCGACCGCCATATACACTTACACGAACGTCCCGGGCGGCGAGCCCGGCGCCATGCGCCTCGCCGTCATTTCCGTCGCGATATCGATGGTCGCCCTGGTTCTTTCGGAGATTCTCGCCCGGCGGGTGGCGAAGAAAGTGCGCGGCGATGAATATTGAGGTTGCCCTCAGGAAGCGCATCGGCACGCTGGCTGTCGACGTGAATTTCACCAGCGGTGCAGGCATCGTCGCCCTTTTCGGGCGATCCGGCGCCGGCAAGAGCACCATCGTCAACCTGATTGCGGGACTGCTTTCTCCGGATTCCGGCCGGATCAGGCTCGGCGACCGGCTGCTCTACGACGCTGCCGCCGGGATCGACCTGCCGCCGCATCGCCGGGGTATCGGCTACGTCTTCCAGGAGGGGCGGCTGTTCCCGCATCTGACGGTGCGCCAGAACCTGCTGTATGGCGCGTGGTTTTCCCGCCTCGCGCCCGCCAGCGCCGGATTCGACCGGGTGGTGGCGCTGCTCGGCATCGAGGGGCTCCTGGCGCGCCATCCGGGGAATCTCTCCGGCGGCGAGAAACAGCGGGTCGCCATCGGGCGCGCCCTGCTCGCCAAGCCGGGGATCCTGCTGATGGACGAGCCCCTCGCGGCGCTGGATGAGGCGCGCAAGTCCGAGTTGCTTCCCTATATCGAGCGCCTGCGCGACGAGGCCGGAATCCCGATCCTCTATGTCAGCCATACCGTCAACGAGGTGGTCCGGCTCGCTGCGTCGGTGGTGCTGGTGTCCGATGGCAAGTCCATCGCCCAAGGGCCGGTCGCCGAAATCCTCGGACGGCTCGATCTGCTCCCCCTGACCGGCCAGGATGAGGCGGGCGCCATCATCGACGCGACGGTCGATTCCCAGGACAGCGGTAATCGCCTGACGGTGCTGCGCTCCGGCATCGGGCAGATCACCATACCGGAGATCGACGAGGCTCCCGGCACGCCGATCCGCGTACAGATCAAGGCCCGCGACGTGATGATCAGCCTGCAACAGCCGCGGGATATCAGCGCGCTCAACGTGTTTGCCATGGAGATTCGCGAGATTCGCGCCGCGACCAGCGGCATGGTCGATATCAAGCTCGGGCGCGACGGCGTGGCGCTGAATTCACGCGTGACCGCGAAATCCGTCCACCTGCTTGGCCTGGCAGTCGGCATGCCGGTCTATGCCGTCGTCAAATCGGTCGCCTTCGATCGCCAGCGCATCGGCTCCTGGCACCTGCACGAAGGCGCGGCGTCTAGGCCTTGACCGGCGGGCGCTTGACCAGATTGCGCAGCGCCCTGAGGTCCGGGCCCACGGCGTCATTGCTAAGGCGCTCCATGTTGCGATATCGCTGCAGGACCTCCAGCCCGGTCCCGGTCAGCGCCGCCCCGCCTCCCTGGCTCCCGCCCTTTGCCGCCTGAACCAGCGGGGTGGAAAAGTCGTTGTTCATTTCATCCACCAGCAGCCAGGCCCGCCGATAGCTCATCTTCAGCCGGCGCCCAGCGGCGGAAATGGAGCCGGTCTCGCCGATGGCTTCCAGCAGGTCGGCCTTGCCCGGCCCCAGGGCTATGCCCGGCTCGATGGCAATCCGCAGGCGAGCGCCCAGTCGTGTCGGTTTACGCATGCCCCGCTTCCAAGGGTCGGTCGATGAATACCCGCTGTGATCCTAAGGGGTTAGGCGGTCGGCGTCGATGCCAAGCATTCACTTGCAGCCGGCCTTGCAATCATTAAGCTGCGGCCCGACACCGTGGGCCGAGGCCCCGGACCGAAACCCTGCTGCGGAGAGACAATATGGCGCATGAACTCGAATTCTACATCGACGGGAGCTGGGTGGCGCCGCTCGGGACGGCGACGCTGGATGTCATCGACCCGTCGACCGAAGAGCCCTTCACCCGGATCGCCCTGGGCGACCGACGCGACGTGGATCGCGCCGTCGCTGCCGCGAAGGCGGCCTTTCCTGCGTTCTCGCAGACGACGCGGGCGGAACGCCTGGCGATGCTGCGCCGCCTGCTGGCCGCCTACGAGGCCCGGGTCGGCGACATCGCCGCGGCCGTGTCGCGCGAGATGGGCGCCCCGATCAAGTTTGCCCGCGACGCCCAGGTGCCGTGCGGCTCGATCCATATCAGCAAGACCATGGAAGCGCTCGAGGGCTTCGAATTCGACCGGCGCAAGGGAACCACCCTGATCACCCACGAGCCGGTGGGTGTTTGCGGCCTGATCACGCCCTGGAACTGGCCGCTCAACCAGATCGCCGCGAAGGTGGCGCCGGCGCTCGCGGCAGGCTGCTGCATGGTGCTGAAGCCGAGCGAGATCGCGCCGATCAACGCCATCATCTTTGCCGAGATCGTCGATGCGGCGGGCCTGCCCAAGGGTGTCTTCAACCTGGTCCATGGCGACGGCGCCACTGTCGGCAGCGCGATCTCCAGTCATCCGGATGTCGACATGGTCTCCTTCACCGGCTCGACCCGTGCCGGCATCCTGGTCGCCAAGGCCGGGGCCGATACCGTGAAGCGGGTACACCAGGAACTGGGCGGCAAGTCCGCCAACATCATCCTGCCGGATGCGGACCTGAAACCCGCCGTCAGCCGCGGCGTGATGGCGGTGATGCGCAACAGCGGGCAGTCCTGCAACGCCCCGACCCGCATGTTCGTGCCCGCCGAGCGCCACGATGAGGCCGCTGCCATCGCCAGGGATACGGTGGCCAAGATCCGTGTCGGCTCGCCGGCCGCCGAGGACAGCACGATCGGACCCGTGGTCAGCGAGCTGCAGTTCAACAAGATCCAGGGGCTGATCGATTCCGGCATCCGGGAAGGTGCCCAGCTCGTCGCCGGCGGCCCGGGCCGCCCCGAGGGATTGAACCGCGGCTACTACGTGCGCCCGACCGTTTTCGCCGGCGTGACGCCGGACATGACGATCGCGCGCGAGGAGATCTTCGGGCCGGTCCTGTCCATCTTGAGCTACCGGACCGAGGAAGAGGCTGTCCGCCTCGCCAATGACACGGTCTATGGGCTCGCCGCCTATATCCAGTCCGGAAATCAGGAGCGGGCACAGCGCCTCGCCCGCCAGATGCGCGCAGGGAACGTCCAGATCAACTATCCGGCCTGGGACCCGGGCGCCCCCTTCGGCGGCTACAAGCAGTCCGGCAATGGCCGGGAATATGCGGAATTCGGCCTGGTCGAATTCATGGAGATCAAGGGGATCGTCGGCTACGAAGCCGCATGATATCCCACACGGACCGGTGCGGAGGAGCAATCCATTGGAACGCCTAGAGTAAGAAGATGCGGATCGTCATACTGGGCAGCGGGGTCATCGGCGTCACCACGGCCTATTATCTGGCGAAGGCCGGGCATGAGGTGACGGTGGTCGACCGCCAGCCCGGTCCGGCGCTGGAGACCAGCTTTGCCAATGCCGGGGAGATATCGCCCGGCTATTCCGCCCCCTGGGCGGCGCCAGGGATGATCCTGAAGGCGCTCAAATGGCTGTTCATGATCCATCGCCCCCTGGTGATCTGGCCCCGGCCGGACCCGGCGATGCTGCTCTGGGGGGTGCGGCTGCTGGCCAACTGCACCGCCGAGCGGTACGAGCTGAACAAGTCCCGCATGGTGCCGATCGCGGAATACAGCCGCGACGTCCTGCGTGCCTTGCGGGCGGAAACCGGCATCGCCTATGACGAGCGCTCGAAGGGGACCCTGCAGCTCTTCCGCACCCAGAAGCAGCTCGATGGCGCCGGCGGCGACACGGCGATTCTCGACCGCTTCGGCGTGCCCTATGAGCTGCTCGACAACGCCGGCTGCATTGGCGCCGAGCCGGCCCTGGCGCTGGTGAAGGACAAGTTCATCGGCGGGCTTCGCCTGCCGGGAGACGAGACCGGCGACTGCTACAAGTTTTCCGTTGCCATGCGGCAGCTGGCCGAAGGTCTCGGCGTGCAGTTCCGATATGGCGTGACGATCACCGGTTTCGAGACGGAGGGCGACACCATAGCGGCGGTCCTCACCGCGCAGGGCCCGGTTCAGGCCGACATGTATGTGGCAGCGCTCGGCAGCCATGCGCCGCTGCTGCTGAAGCGGCTGGGCATCGACCTGCCGATCTACCCGGTGAAGGGCTATTCGATCACCCTGCCGGTGATCCGCGACGCCGCCGCGCCGGCTTCGACGATCATGGACGAGACCCACAAGGTCGCCATCACCCGGCTCGGCGATCGGATCCGCGTTGGCGGGACCGCCGAGCTCTGCGGCTACAACCAGGTACTGCGACCCGGGCGGCGCGCGACGCTCGAGCATGTCGTCTCGGACCTGTTTCCCGAGGGTGGCGATCTATCCAAGCTGCAGTTCTGGTGCGGCCTGCGCCCGATGACCCCCGACGGCCCGCCGATCATCGGGCCCTCGCGCTACCGGAATCTTTACCTGAACGGCGGGCATGGGACCCTGGGATGGACGATGGCCTGCGGCTCCGCCCGCGCGGTCGCCGACGTCCTGTCCGGGGGCGCAAGCCCGAAATCGACATGAGCGCACTTAGCCTGGACCGCTATCGGCGCTGAGCCGGCGTCAGAGGACGCCGCGCTTCGCGAGATTGCGCATCAGCCGGCCGACGCCGTAGGTCCAAGGCGGCGCCTTGTCGCAGGTTGTCACCCAGTTCGTCAGCTTGCCGAGGGTCGGCGTCTCGATCGTCACGATGTCGCCGAGCTCATGAGTGAACCCCTGCCCCGGCGACCGGCGGTCCTCGACCGGCGCGAACATCGTCCCCAGGAACAGCACCGCCCCATCGGGATACTGGTGCATGGCGCCGATCATCTGGTCGACGATCTCCTGGGGATCGCGGCTGATCTGGGAAATCGAGGATTTGGCCGAGAGACTGAATCCGTTGCCGCCGGAAACCCGCAACCCGACTTCCGCCTGCCGCACTTCATCCAGTGTGAAATCCGCATCGAACAGCCGCAGGAACGGCCCGACGGCACAGGACGCATTGTTGTCCTTGGCCTTGCCAAGCAGAAGCGCCGAGCGCCCCTCGAAATCCCGCAGATTCACGTCATTGCCCAGCATCGCACCGACGATCCTTCCGTCGGAGGCCACCGCCAGGACGATCTCGGGTTCGGGATTGTTCCAGTGCGAGCCGGGATGAATGCCGATGGCGCTGCCATGCCCGACCGCCGACATCGGCTGCGACTTGGTGAAAATCTCGGCATCCGGCCCGATGCCGACTTCAAGATACTGCGACCACAACCCCTTGCCGATCAGCAGCTGCTTCAGGGCCGCGGCAGCCGACGATCCGGGCTTCAGCGCCCGCAGGTCGCTGCCGATCGTTGCCAGGATCTCGCCGCGCACGGCATTGGCCTTCTGCGGATCGCCACGGGCCTGCTCCTCGATCACCCGCTCCAGCATAGAGACGACAAAGGTGACGCCTGCGGCCTTTATCGCCTGCAGGTCGATCGGCGCCAGCAGACTCGGTTTCGCCACGTCCGGCGTTGCCGCTGCCGAATTCTGCAGCAGTCCGGCGAGGTCGCAGATCGGCTTTCCGGCGGCCAGTCGCGCGGCAGCGGCGGGATCGTCGGCTTCGCACAGATCCCGCACAGTCGGGAAGGCGGCGGTGATGTCGACCAGGGTCTCGCCGTCGAGGCGGACGACCGCCGGCCCGTCCACGGCAGGCCACCACAGACGGCCGACGAGGATGGCCCGGTCTGCGTCGCTCGGCAGGGTGTTTTCAGGCGTCAGCCGCATATCGTGGCCTTTCACGTCCAGGTTGCGTCAAGCGACCGGCGACAATCGGCGCCGCGCCGGGGCGGCCCCTGCAGACGGCGGTTGGAAAGGAGATCGTCCCGGCATATCCTAAGCCTTTTCCGGCACCCCGGAAAAGCCGGCCCTGGGCCGGGCTTGCCTTGGGCCTTCGTCCCGGCTTAGCTTGCCGGAGCGAGGGCGGGGGCTGTACGCATTGTCGTTTGGTTGCGTTGCAGCGGAAGGCAGCCGCTGGCCGGATCGGTATTCAATTTGGGCCATGCCTAACATGCAGATGGACGATCCGGAGTGGCTATCCCATACCAGCGACCCGATACGGGCGATGTATATGTTCTGGCTGTCCAAATGCCGCGGCGACGCACCGCCGCGGCGATCGGATATCGATCCGCTGGAGATTCCGCGGGCGTTTCTGCCGCACATCACCATCGTTGAAGTGGTGCCCGACGAGCGGCGCTATGTCTATCGCCTGGTCGGGACCCATGACGTCGAGATGCGCGGCAGGGACCCGACCGGGAAATCCGTCATCGAGGCCTTCTTCGGACCGTCGGTGGAAGACGCCCTGCACTGCTATGACACCGTCGTCGCAACCGGCCGGCCCTTCTATGACCATCTCCCATTCGATTCGGTCGACGGGCGTTTCAGCGACGACGAGGATCTGTTTCTGCCATTGTCCGAGGACGGCAAGACGATAAATCGCATCGTTGTCTTCAGTACCGTCTCGCCGACAACGGACAAGTAGCGGCCGACTTCAAGCCCCTGCCGGCCTGCCTCAGGCCACGGTGTCGCCGATCAGCAGGAGAACCACGGCGGCGTAATGCGTGGTGGATCCGGCAAGGACACAACCGTGCCAGACGGGATCCGTCCAATTGCCGATGTCGCGGCCGTAGATGACCGCACCGACGGTATATGCAAGGCCGCCAACGCCGAGGAGCACCAGCGACGGCAATGGATTGAGATGGATGAACTGGCCGACTGCCGAGAGGAAAAGCCAGCCAAGCCCGAGATAGAGCGCCACGAAGATGCGGTCGTGCCGGCCCCGCAGCAGGAGCTTCAAGAGGATTCCGAGTGCCGCCAGGCCCCAAACCCAGGTCAGCAGACCCACGCCGAACGGTCCGGCGACGCCACGCCCGACGAAGGGCGTATAGGTTCCGGCAATAAGCAGGAAAATCGCGCTGTGATCGAAATAGCGGAGCAGCCAGCGATAGGGCGACGCCTCCCGTGTATTGTAGAGATAGGAGCAGAGCGAGCACAGAAGCAGGGATGCACCGTAGACGATTCCGGCCAGCGCGAAGCCGGGGGAACGAATGGCGAGAGCCAAGGGCATCAGGCCGATCAGGGCTGCGGCGCTGAAACCGAAGGTCGTCGTCAGGATCGCGCGATTGACCTGACGCGCTGTCCCGGTTGGAAGTGTACTAGCCATCAGCAGGCACCATCCGCATTGTGGCATGCCTCCGCGCGCTTCGCAGCGCCGAGAAAACTGTCCGCCAGGACAGGCAGCGCCGACGACAAGGCCCCGACCTCAAGGCCCCGACCTCAAGGCCCTGACCTCAAGGCCCTGGCCTACTGTAGCCCTTTCGCCAGGAAACCGGGGAGAATTCACCGATGCAGTATTGAATCGGAGATTGGATACGCCTGCCGATCCCACGCATTGGCGATCTTGGCTGTTGCCGGCGGCGCATCGGCAGATCAGCCCTCGAGCCGAACGATGCCAATTGCCGGCAATTTCAGGAGATTGGCCAATGCGGGCCGGGTCGACTAAAACTCTGCTGCCTTCCTGCACGGGATGTGGGTGGCGCCGGCCTCACCATCAGCGACGAGATGGCAGCACGTCAGAGCCGGCAGGCCCTAGGTCTCCGGCGACCAATCGCGAACCCGCTTCTTCGCCTCGGCGGCCTCCGCCTCGCTCAGGCGCTGCTCGATCCGGTCGCGGATCTTGATGAGATGCGGATCGCCGCTATTGGCCGCAAGGCTGGCCCAGAAATAGGCTTCGGTGTCGCTCTGCGGAACACCCTTGCCGGCCAGATACATGGAGCCCAGCAGCGATTGCGCATAGGCGCCGCCCTGGTCCGCGAGCGGCCGGGCCAATTCCAGCGCCGTGGCGTGATCGCCGCGCATGAATGCGAGCCCGGCATCGCCCAGCTTCCATTCCTGCGCCAGACGTTCGGCCTGCGCAATCTCCTCGGGGGTCATCTTGCTCGCGGCGTTGTCGCGGTTCTGGGTGGCATCCTTGTCGCCGCCGGCTGCAGCAAGATTGAACCATTTGTGCGCCTGCACCAAGTCCTGCGGCACGCCCTTGCCGGACGCATACATCGCGCCAAGATTGCTCTGCGCTCGGGCGTCGCTTCGGACTGCATCGCTCTGCCCCGTATCGTTCAGGCCAACGATGCTTTGACCTGCCGTATTTCGATCGATCTTCAACGCCTCCGACAACGGCAAGGCGTCGACAAACTCCACGCCAACCCAGTTCGAGTCCACCCGTCGGGGCTCACAGACAAACAGTCCCCCATCGCAGATCCACAACTTGAACCGGCTGGGCACCGGCGTGACCTCCGGAAAGCGCACTTTGGCACCCTTGTCGGAGATGTCCCAAACCTGACAGTCATAGGCCGTGCCGTCGAAGTGCAGAAAGGCCTTTGCCATCCAAAGCACCTTCTTGCGCGGATGAGCACGACGCTCCTGGCCACCTCCCTTGGGTGCGGCATCGGATTTCTTCATCACATCAGCCTGTGTCGAAGCCGAATTGTCTTTCGCCATTACCGTTCTTTCAGCAGCCGATCTGAATCATAGCACAGGGTTGCATTTACCAGAATGTTCTGGAAATCCTCAAATAAGCGCTAATATTCCCGGTTTTGGACGCGTTCGGTGCGACGAATGTCCATGTTATATTTGCATTTTCTTCCCTGGCCGGACGCGGGGCAGATGCAGGCCATCGCCAGGCAGTTGCGCGACTCATCCAGTATTCCAGGGTTGCAAACCTCAGTGAATCAACAATTATTGTGGTCATCGAGAATTCGGCCATAGTCGGGCGGCGCGATGAATGGGCGGACGGCCAAGCCTGATCGGTTGCCTGCGGCAGCATCCAAGGAGAAGCAAACCATGGCAACCACGGTGAAGGAAATGCTTGCGGCGGCACGGGCAGTGGTCCCCGCGATCTCGCCTCAGGACGCCGCCGGCCTCGCCGGCCGGGAAGACGTCCTGATCGTCGACGTGCGGGATTCCGCGGAAGTTCAGGCCGGCGGCAAGATTGCCGGGGCGGTCGCCGTCGCACGTGGAATGCTGGAATTTCGCGCCGATCCAGAATCGCCCTATCACGACCCGGCATTCCGCAAGGACAAGACGGTGATCGTGTACTGCGCCTCGGGCGGGCGTTCGGCCCTCGCTGGCAAGACGCTTCTCGATCTCGGCTACGGCAACGTACGCAATCTCGGCGCGTTCAAGGATTGGGTCGAAAGCGGCGGCAAAGTGGAGAAGCTATAGATCGCCTGGCAACGGCGTGAGAGCCAGCGGTCCGGGGAGATCTTCTGCAAGCGCTTGCGGCCTTCCCCGACGCGGCGACCCCTCTTCCTTCCCGGATGCCAGTCCTGCCGCCCGACGATAGGCCCCCGCCAGCCATTGCCAGAGCCTACCCAGGCCGCTAGGGTTCCGCTGGAATTGACGCTGCAGTGGGGGACTAACGGGTGATTTCAGGCTTGACGAAAGGCGTCTGGCATTCAGGTCTTTCGCGCCGCGGCCTCTTTGCCATGGCGGCGGGGGGCTCGCTTTGGCTCGGAGGCATCCGGCCAAGCGGTGCGAGTTCGCGCCTCGGAATCCCTGCCGTTGCGACGAAGATCGAATTTCGCATTGTTCGGAAGAAGGCGGCCGTCGGATTTCACCGTGTCACCATCTCGCCGAACGGCGATAGCATGACCGTGAAAACCTCAGTCCGCATTGCCGTCAAAGTGGCCTTCGTGACGGCATTCACCTTCGATCATGATTGCAAGGAGGTCTGGGCTTCGGATCGGCTGCAGAGCCTGGACTCGGCCACCAACAACAACGGCGACCGTTTGAAGGTATCCGGCAAGGCAACATCGTCCGGTTTCGAAATGGATGGCCCGAGCGGCCCCTTTACCGCCCCAGATGACGCCCTGACCACGAACTGCCTCTGGTCGCCGGCCTTCCTTGCGCAGCGCGAGGCCATCGATACGCAGAACGGCGGAATGATCGGGCTGGTCTCGAAGAAAATAGGGGCCGACAGCGTGAAGCTGCCAAATGCGACACTTCCGACCGAACGCTATGATTTGGTAACACCTTATGTAACGGGCGAACTCTGGTACGGCGCGGACCAGCGCTGGGTGAAGGCCACGTTCGAATTGCAGGGGGAGCGGATCGGGTATGATCTCGAGACTTAGGGCGCCGAGACTGTTTGCTGCGTTGCTCCTCTGCTTCGCCGAATTATTCAGTGGCGGCGCGCAGGCTGACGGGCCAGATGAAATCCTGATTGCTACCGGCCCTTATGGCGCGATCTACTATCCGCTGGGCAACTCGATCTGCCGACTGTTCAACCGCGACATTGCGCCAGATGCGGCGTTTTGTGATGCGCGGGACTCGAAGGGATCCGTGGCGAACATAGCCGCGCTGCGCGCCGGCAAGGTGCAGTTCGCCATCGTGCAGTCCGATATCGTCGTCCAGGCCGAGCAGGGTATCGGCGCCTTCGCCGGCGAGCCGGCCTATGCCGGATTGCGGGTTGTCCTGCTGGGCCACGGCGAACCCTTCACCCTGATGACGCGGCCCGGCAGCGGCATCAACGGAATCGAAGATCTACCTGGTCACCGCGTTTCGGTTGGCCGGATTGGAACCGGCCAGCTCGCGACAGTGGAAACGCTCTTTGCCGATCTCGGCTGGACCCGGGCCGATTTCGCCGGGTTGCCGGAAATGACCCGAGACGATCAGGTCGCGGCACTGTGCGACGGTCGCGTCGACGCAATTGCCATGCTGATCGGCCATCCAAATGGCTATGTCCAGAAGGCGATCGAGGCCTGCGATGCCAAGCTGGTCCCGATTCAAGGAGCGGAAATCGACCGCATCGTCGCCAAGCACATTGAGTTCAATCCAGCGACGATACCGGGCGGCATCTATCCCGGCCACCCTGATCCGACCGCGAGTTTCGGCGTCGTCGCCGTCCTGGTCACTGACGCGCGGGTGCCCGACGACGTGGTTACTGGCATCGTTTCCGCCGCCTTTCGCAACGTCGACGTTCTAAAGCGCCTGCACGCCGCCTTTGCGGGATTCACCGAGCAGAACATGGTTCCGCGCGAGTCCTGGGCCGAGCTGCATCAGGCGGCCAAGGCCTATTTTGTCGAACGTGGATTGCTGCCGAAGCCCTGACCGATCTGTCATCGCCTCGACGCCCTTGCCCACGGCTGGAGGTACGGCAATTATCTTCTTTTATTTCAAATAGTTATCAAAATCATCCTGCTCCGGATGCCGCCCCGCCTCCTGAGTTGGCTATTCCAAACGATTTGCGAGGGTGCGGCCGGGTAATCCTGTCTTAAGGCAAAGGGAATTTAATGGCGCCGAGAACAGCGCTGAAACGCGCCTGCAGGACAGGGCCGGTGCTGGGACGCCGTTTGGGGACATCGATGGATTACGAAGAAGCAAAGAGGCTGGCATCCAGCCCAGACCCCGAGGTCCGGGGCAGAATTGCCGGCCTAGTGGATGTCGAACAGGAACTGCTCTATTTCCTTTCGAAGGACGACTCTGCGGCAGTGCGACTGGCGGTTGCCGGCAATCGCAACTCGCCTCCCCAGGCCGACCTGGTGCTGGCTCGCGACGAGGACGATGCCGTGCGATCGCGCGTCGCGGCCAAGCTCGGCGAGGCACGCCTCCCGGATGCGAAGCCACTCAGCCCGAAACGCCAGGCGATAACCGTAGAGGTCACCGAAACGCTGGCGCAGGACAACACCGAACAGGTGCGTCAGGCCGTTGCCGAGGCCCTGAAGGATTCAGCCGATGCGCCGGCCCATGTGGTCCGGCAATTGGCGCGGGACATCGAGATCCGGGTCGCCGGCCCCATTCTGCAGCACTCCCCGGTACTGGCCGACGGCGACCTCATCGACATCATGGGCAGCGGGCCGATCAAGGGCGTGCTGAAGGCCATCGCCAAGCGCCGCAATGTCAGCCAGGGCGTTGCCGAGATCGTGGTGAACCGTGCCATTGCGTCGCCGGACGAGGCTTCGGCGGTGACCGATCTGCTGGCCAATGAAACCGCGCGTATTGCCACCGGAACGATGAACCGGATCATCGATGTGGCTCCCCGGCACGAAGACTGGCACGGGCCGCTTGCTGGCAGAAAGGACCTGACCGCCGACAATCTCCGCAGGGTCGCCGAAATTCCATCGGACTCCATCGCGGAGACCCTTTCGATGCGGAGCGATCTCGACCAGGCCGCCATGGCTGCCTTGTCGAAGATGATCTCCAAACGGGTCGCCGAATTGACCCGGGACCGGGCTCAAGGGGTCGCCCCCGCCAAACCGGCCAACGATACATTCATGACGGCCGCCATCAATGGCGGCAAGATCGGGCCGATATGCGCGGCAATCTCGCTGCGTGCCGGCATCTCGCCAGAGGTCACCATGCGCATGTTGACTTCGAAGAACGCCAAGGCCGTGACCTCCCTGGCCTGGAAGGCCGGCCTCTCGATGAACCAGGCGCAGCACCTGCAGGTCAGCATCGGCGGCATCTCCCAGCACAAGGCACTAACGCCCCGGACCGATGGCGGCTATCCGCTGGCACCCCCGGACATGGAGTGGCAGCTCGGCCTCTATATCGGCAGCTGACGCGGTCGCTGGGTCCACACGTTCGCGAACCCCTGGCCTCGCCCCGGACAATTGCGGCATCGCCTGCAGCAACGTTTCCTGCTATCAACCATCGGGCCCGGGCAGCCAATGCGTCGGACGACCCGGTCATCCTGACCAAAGGCACATATGCAGTCTACGAGCTCGGCGCGGCAGACCGCCGGTATTGCCTTCTACCTCCTGGGCGTCTTCCTTTTCGCGGCGAACGATGCGCTCGGCAAATGGCTGGTTGTCGACTTCAGCGTCGGCGAACTTCTCCTGGTGCGTTCGATCGGCGGCGTCGCGATTCTGCTGGTGATCGCCCGGTGTACCGGACATCGCCTGGCACTGAATGGCCAGTGGGGATTGCAGGCCGCACGCATTCTCTTCCTGACCGGCGACACGTATTCGTTTTACTATGCCACGCGGGCCCTTCCGCTGGCCGATGTCATGACATTCTACATGGCGGCGCCGCTGATCGTTACGGCGCTATCCGGCCCGATCCTGGGTGAGAAGGTTGGACCGTTTCGCTGGGGAGCCGTCCTGATCGGCTTCATCGGCGTGCTGATAGCCCTGGCACCGACCAGTGCCGCCTTCTCGCCCTCGGCCCTGATCGCGCTGTTCGGCGCCACCATGTTTGCATTCTCCCTGACCATCACCCGCAAACTCCGCAACAGCCACTGGCTGCCTCTGGTGATGTGGCAATTTGTCGGTGCCGGCATCGTGGGAGCCCTGTCGAGTTCCTTCGCATGGGTAACTCCGGGCACGGTCGACACGTTGCTGATGCTGGTGGTCGGCGTGGTCTCGGCATTCTGCTTTGTCTGCATTACGCGGGCCCTCGCCCTGGCGCCTACCGCTCTCCTGGCACCCTTCCAATATTCCGCCATCGTTTGGGCCGGGATCCTTGGATGGATCGTCTGGCACGATGTGCCAACGCCGCGCATCCTGGCGGGCAATGCGATCATCATTGGCAGCGGGCTATTCGTGCTCTATCGCGAGCGGCGCAAGCGCGTCTCCGTCGGTGACGCGATCGAACCCATTCCCTAGCCTTGCATTGCCGTACGGCACGGGAATGCACGGAGACCGCCAACCCATCCAGTGCCGCCGAAGTGTGCCTGGCGGCCTTGGACCCGGCCTAGTCGTTGGCGTTGAAGAGTTCGACAGGTCGCAGTTTCCGCGAGCCATGCCGCCCGGTGCCGTCGCCATGGAGCGCTCGCGTGAAAGCAACCCGCGGCTGGTTGCGGACAAACAGCGCCAGGCAAGGCTTGCCACTGATGCTTCGGCAGAACTGTATCGCCGGCGTTGCATAGCTCACGGCGTCACAGGAAAATTCCTCACACCAAACATAGTAGGAGTCGCGCCCGTCCACGGAAACCGCAAAGGCTCCTGGCCGCGTCACCTTGACGCTTCGCAGATAGGTGTCGAGCGCCCCCTGGGTACCGGGGCTGATCTCCACAGGAGTAGCAAAGCCCACCGGTTCCTCGCCACTGGCGCAACCCGCCAGGATGAGGCCGACAAGCGCCAGACTGGCCGCACTGTTCGCCCTGATCGGATTCATCGTGCCTCGAGATCTCCCGATAACATCAACTCTGTCTAAAGGTACTTGTGGCACAGGCGCGGCAATGGAATCAACTCGCCTGCGGACATCGATCCGGCGGCCCGACGAGAACGCACGAAGCCCCAGCCGCGCTGGCGCGTGGAGCGCAATCCCCTATTCCGGCAAGCCGTTCAACAGGTAGAGCGCGGTCAGCAGCTGGCTGGGCTTCCGACCGGGAAAGGCGTCATGGAACCTGTCCAGGATTGCGCGGGAGCGATACAGGCGTGACAGCGTCAGGTTTGCGATCAGCTTCAGACGATAGTCGTTCTGACGAATGGCGAGAGCATAGGGTTCGTTGGTCAGATACTCCTCGGCCACCAGCAGCGCCTCCGGCGTCTTCGCCCGGGCCTGCAGACCGATCAGCAATTCGCGGTCGGCGAAATAGGCATCGATCGCCTTCTCTTCCAGCGCGGCAAGCCCAGCATCATGATCGTCAAACATTGCGACATCTGCGGCGATATTGCCCTTCTTCAGGGTTCCGCGCAGGCCGTCCGCGGTCGTGGTATTCTTCAGAACGCCGATCTTCTTGCCCGCAAGATCCTGGAGACCGGAAATCTGCTGATCCGCACGCACCATCAGGCTCGCCCCCGACACGAAGGTCTGCAGCGTGAAATCAAGCGTCTCCATGCGCTGGATGGTCTCCGACGTTCCCTCGCAAAGTATGTCGATCTTCCCCGCCCTCAGAGCTTCGAATCTGTCCGTCGCCTTCACCGTCTGGAACAGGACCTTCAGGCCCTTGATGCCCTGGGTCTGCGCAATTGCCTTTGCGATATCCAGGCACAGTGCCACGGAATAGCCGGTAGGTTTGCCATCGGCACCCTGGCTTGAGAAGGGCGCCGAATCCGCCCGGTAGCCGATCGTGATGGTGCTCGTCTTCTTGATCGTGTCAATGGTGTCAGCTGAAGCGGCCAAATGCGGCAAGAGGCAGAGCAACGCTGCCGAGACGGCACTCAACACCGAAGAACGGATTGACATCCGACACCCCCTTATGTTGGGTCGACTATAGACTGCGCCCCAGAAACCGGCAAGCCAACGGGTCGTCGCGGCTCAGGCCGGACTCAGGATGGGCGGCCTCTGGAGCACTCCCGGCCTGTCTTGAATGACCGATGGAACATGAAATCAAGGCACTTCAGGTGCAGACGTCGGCACGTGACCCCAACCGCAGATAAGGCGTCGGTGTTCACATCGCCGGACATCAGGTCGGCACCGACTTTCACGCATGACGCGTCAATCCACCCATGTTGGGATTTCATGTCACCGCGGAGTCGATCAGGCCCTGCTCCCGAAGCCGAGCAGCATGGGGCCATAGCCAACGGCAAATAGACCGAAGCCGCCGCTCCACAACAGCCCGGCCATCGAGACCGCGGATACATAGTCGAGGGGCAGGAACTGAGCCGAGATCCGGGCGATGGCTCCGAAAACGACCAGCACATACACGGTGCACGTCAGCGGGTCCGCGATCAGCGGCCTGCCGGAATGGCCGAGACTCGCCCGCGTCATGACGGCAATGGTCATCGTCCCGGTCGCCCCAGCGGTTAGCGCATGCATGGCGGTCGAGTTGTCGATGGCGTCGGGGAAGAAGCCATGGATAGCCATCAAGCCGCACCACACCGGTAGCCAGGCATAGCCGACGTGCAGAATGAGGACGAGCGGGTCGCCCACCGTTGTCCAGCCGCGCCAGCGCAACAGTCGAACGGCAAGAACCGCGGCCCCACCCGCGAACAGCGCCGCTCCGCCAATCGTTTCCGGATAACCGACCCATCCCAGGAGTGCGGCCACCGAAAGCGCCATCGCAACCTTGTCGAAGCTGTCGAATGACGCCGGCAGCCTCTGCACCCCGGCCTTGACCATCCAATTCCGACTGAAACTGGGGACGATTCGTCCGCCCACAAGGATGATCAGCGCCGCGATGACTGCCAGCGCAAGACGCTGGAACAGGCCCGTATCACCGTCGGACAGGGCCGCGACGTGGAATCCGATATTGGCCGCCGCCAAGAGCGTGACCAGGCCGCAGATCGGTAGGTTGCGGATGTTCCTGCCTGCAGCGACCTCCCGCCAGGCAACGGCCGACAAGGCCACGAGAAACGCGGCATCCACCGTCGCAGCAAACAACGGAGCGAATGATGCCGGCAACAGCGCGGACACTGCCAGAGCAACTCGGCCGGCCATCCAGAGGCTGAGAAGCGCCGCCAGCGGCCGTCCGGCCACCGGCAGCCGACCGGTCCAGTTCGGCACTGCGGTCAGCAGAAATCCGGCGACCACCGCTGCGACGTAGCCGAAAATCATTTCATGAATGTGCCAGTCGTGTGGCGCCAGATGACTGGGAATACGCATGCCAAGGCTCAGGGCCCCGACCCAGACCGGAATCGCGACTGCGGCCCAGATTGCCGCAGCCAGAAAGAACGGACGAAACCCGCGTTCGAGAAATCTCGAACGCGCCGTCGCGAACGTGCCGTCAATCTGCGCCTTCATGACTTCCGGCCTCGATTTTCTCCCTGCCTGCGACGCAGTCCAGGAAACGAAGTATAGTCAACACACATGGAGATGGCCAATGGCGACATGAGTTCCCTTGTGGCGGCGCTTCATCCGCCCTAGGATTCGCCGCGTGATCCCGCAGAAGCGGTAATGCGGGGCCAGGCAGGTGCCGCGCATTCGTCGCGACAGAAGGGGTATAGCCGCTTGAATGACGGTTCGATCTTGACGAAGAACGACGGCGATCCCGCACTCGAGGTTCGGAACCTCTGCAAATCCTTCCAGCGGCCGGCCGTCGACGGCCTCTCCCTTCGCGTTGGACAGGGTGAATTCTACGCCCTGCTCGGCCCCAATGGCGCGGGCAAGACGACAACGCTTCGCATCATTGCCGGGCTATTGCGTCCGGACGCCGGAAGCGTCTCGATCTACGGCGTCGACGCGCTGGCCGATCCGATCGGGGCAAAGCAGATCACGGCTTGGGTCAGCGACGAGCCGATGATCTATGACAAGCTTTCGCCGCTCGAATACCTGTCCTTCGTCGCGGGCCTGTGGGGCGTCGAGGCCAAACTGGCGGAGCGCAGATCGCATGAACTTCTTCGATGGCTTGAGCTCCTCCCGTTCCAGCACGAACAATGCGAGGATTTCTCGAAGGGCATGCGGCAGAAGGTCGCCTTGGCAGGTGCGCTGGTCCATGACCCGAAGCTGATTGTGCTGGACGAGCCGCTGACCGGGCTGGATGCGCGCGCCGCCCGCCTGGTCAAGGATGTCCTCCTCGAACGGGTGAAAGCCGGCTGCACAGTGATCATGACCACGCATATTCTCGAGGTTGCGGAGCGCATGGCGCAAAGGATCGGTGTCATCGCCCTCGGCCGCCTGATCGCGGAGGGGACCCTCGAGGAATTGCGGCATCAAAGCGGCAGCGCCGACGTCAGTCTCGAAGAGGTCTTCCTGGCGCTGGTGGCCCAGCCGAGTTCCGGTCAGTGAGCGACGCGGGCTCCATGGGCTGGCTGGCGGTGCACGAGGCCAGGATGGCATGGCGCGACCTGATGTACCTGCTCACCGCCGGTCAACGGTGGCGTCTATGGAAGGTCGCCCTGACCATCCTGATTGCGGTCGTCATCCTTCATGCCCTCGCCTATGCCATGGTTCGACCCTATGCCGGCATGAACGACACTTCGGATACTGCGGCCTTGGCAACGGTCACCGGCAGCCTGGCGCTCAACTTTCTACTGATGGTCTCCCAGGCGCTGGAGCAGGTCACCCGATTGTTCTACGGGCGCGGCGACATTGATCTCCTCAAATCCTCGCCGATATCGCTGCGACGCGTCTTCTCGGTACGCATCCTGTCGATCGCCCTCACGACAACGGTGATGACCCTGGTTGTCGTCTCGCCATTCATCAACATGCTGATCTATATCGATGGCATCCGCTGGGCTGCCGGCTTCGGCGTCGCGGTGGCGACGGGCCTCGCCGCCACCGGCCTCTCCGTCGCTGTCACCGCCGTCCTGTTCGACACCATGGGACCGCGGCGCACCCGGCTGGCGTCACAGATCGCATCGGCCGTTGTCGGCTCGGCCTTCGTCATCGGCATTCAGGTTGCAGCGATCCTGTCGCTGGGCACCATGGCGCAGCAGGACTCCCTGCCTTCCACGACCTTCGCCGCTTTTGCGCCGTCACCCGAGAGCCTTCTCTGGATCCCGGCACGTGCCCTGCTGGGCGACGGCTGGGCACTCGCGCCGCTCCTGGCCTCGGGCACAGCCGCTCTTGCCATTCCCTTGCTCCTCTTCTCCGGCCGCATGGGCGACTATGTGATCGCCACGGCCGGAATGACGCGGGAACGTCGTGGTGTCGCCCATGCCCTGCGCGCCTCGTCGCGGCGCCGGCTGCTCTGGCGCAAGGAATGGATCTTGCTGTTGCGTGATCCATGGCTTGCCTCGCAGACCCTGATGCAGCTCCTTTACCTGGTTCCGCCCGCCCTGCTGCTGTGGCGCACCTATGGCACCAGTGTCGGATCGCTGGTCGTTCTCGCCCCGGTCCTGACGATGGCGGCCGGTCAACTGGCCGGTGGACTGGCTTGGCTTGCGGTTTCGGGCGAGGATGCGCCGGATCTGATGGCTTCGGCGCCGATTTCGATGGCGACGGCCCTGGCCATGAAGGCCGAGGCGGTCCTCATCGCCGTCGGGGTCATCTTCGCGCCCTTTGTCCTGGCCCTGATTGGACTGTCGCCGATCACGGGACTCGTCGTCGCTGTCGGCATCTGCCTGGCGGCAATTTCATCGACGTTGATTCAGATATGGTTTCGCAGCCAGGCCAAGCGGCGATACTTCCGGCGCCGCCAGACGTCGTCCCGCCTCGCCACCTTTGCCGAGGCGTTTTCCTCGGTATCCTGGGCAATGGCAACTGCCGTCGCTGCAAGCCAGTCGTGGCTCGCCATCGCGCCGGCGGTCATTGCCGGGCTGATCCTGTCGGGCGCCTGGTCCTTGCGACCGAAATGAGCTCGGCTTGGAGGAGGCAGAATCGCACCTCACGACTTGGAGCTTGCGAAGCCCCCGCAATGACTGCAACTTACCGATGGCAATCTGCTATTGATTTGCGCAGGTGGGCGTACGATACACGCGATACATCGGCGCAAGAAGGGCAATAGGAAGCATGTCGGTCGAGGACCAAAACCCAGGCATGGCGAGCAACGGAGAACGCCGGCCGTCATTGCTCGACGCCATGATCCCTGCGATCGCACTCATTGTGCTGCTTGGGCTTTCATACCTGTTCTTCGGCAGCGCATCTTCCGCCGGTCCGAACCAGGTCGCGCTCTTGTTCTGCGCCATCATCACAAGCGGGATCGCCTACAAGAACGGAATGAAGTGGGATGGCATACGCCAGGCGGCGCTCGACGGCGTCTCGAGCGGCCTCACGGCGATCATGATCCTGCTGGCGGTTGGAGCGCTGATCGGCACATGGGCCATGAGCGGAACGATCGTGGCCATGGTCTATTATGGGCTCCAAATCCTCAGCCCGACATATTTCTACGCGACAACCGCTTTGATCTGCGCCGCCGTCGGCTTCAGCATCGGGAGTTCCTGGACCGTGGCCGGGACAATCGGGATTGGCTTGATGGGCGTGGCGGCCAGCATGGGCCTGTCGCCGGAAATCACTGCCGGCGCCGTCATTTCAGGTGCCTATTTCGGCGACAAGGCGTCGCCGCTGTCTGATACCGCCAATCTCGCCGCCGCCACCGCAGGATCCGGAATCTACGAGCACATTCGTGAATCGCTGTTTACTTCGATTCCAGCTCTTGCCATCGCTGTCGCGATGTTTGCCTTGCTCGGCACTCCGGGCGACTTCGACGCTTCCGCCATGTTGTCCGGGATCGAAGCCAATTTTGAGGTTTCGCCGTGGGCTTTTGTCCCCCTGCTCATCGTCCTCGGGCTTTCGATAGTGAAGTTCCCGCCATTCGTGACGATCTTCGCCGGTGCATTGTCCGGCGGCATCCTGGCCGCGATCCAAGAGCCTGCGCGGGTCATCGCCTTCGCTGCCGCGCCCGACCTCCCGGCACCGCTGGCAGCGCTCAAAGGCGCCTGGATGGCCCTTGCCACCGGCTACGTCTCCGAAAGCGGCGACGCGGCAATGGACGCGATCCTGACCCGGGGCGGCATGGCCAGCATGATGAGTACGGTATGGCTCATCATTACCGCCCTCGCCTTTGGCGCAACGGTCGAGAAGGCCGGCCTGCTCAATCGGTTGATTGATCCCCTGGTCCATCGGATCAGATCGGTCGGCGGTCTCGTCGCCGCCGTGGTTACCGTCTGCATCGGCGCCAATATCGTTACTTCCGATCAGTATATCTCCATCGCTCTCCCAGGCCGACTTTTCCGACCGGAATTCCTTAAGCGGGGGTTGGCACCCGTCCTGTTGTCGCGGGTGGTGGGCGACTCGGCGACCGTCACCTCGCCGCTTATCCCCTGGAATAGCTGCGGTGCCTATATGGCGGCGGCGCTCGGCGTATCGACGACCGGATTTGCCATGTACTGCTTCTTCAATATCCTCAACCCGCTCCTGACGATCCTGTTCGCCACGCTCGGTTTCCGCGTGATACGTCAAGCTTTGCCGGCCGGGGGACCGGTCTCTCAGGGCAAATAGCGCAACCTACATTGTTCCCAAGCTTTGGGGTTTCTCAGGAATGCCAGGTGATTCCCACCTGCGCCTTGCTGATCAGCGTGCCCTTCTCGCCCCGCACAATCGCGGGGATATCCGCGAGTGCCCCGATTGCGGCGACATGCCCGGTGGCCAGGGCAAATCTGCACGCAGCCTCGACTTTCGGTCCCATCGATCCTGCCGGGAACGCATAGGGCTTCAGGGCGGCCGGGCTGGCGCGATGGATTGCTCTTGCCTCGGGCGTGCCCCATCCGGCAAATACCGCCGCGGTATCCGTTGCCAGGATCAGCAGATCGGCATCGAGCTCCCGCGCCAGTAGTTCGGAACATAGGTCCTTGTCGATGACGGCCTCGACCCCGATCAGCTTGCGGTCGACACCCGACGCGTACATGGTCGGTATGCCGCCGCCGCCCGCGCAGGTCACGACGGTACCGTGCTCGAGCAGCCACTTGATCGGGCGGATCTCGAAGATCCGCTTGGGTGCCGGTGACGGCACCACGCGTCGCCACTTGCCCCCGTCCTGCTTGACGATCCAGCCTTTCTCCGCGGCAAGCCTGTCGGCATCCGCCTTCTCGTATTGGGGGCCGACGAACTTGGTCGGGTCCTTGAACCCGGGGTCATCCGCATCCACCTCCACCATTGTCAGCAAGGTGGCAAACGGAACTTCCATCGGGAGAAGATTGCCGAGTTCCTGTTCGATCATGTAGCCGATCATGCCCTCGGTTTCGGCACCCAGCACATCCAATGGATAGGCTTCCTCCGGCTTGTAGGCAGCGCCCTGCAGCGCCAGCAGTCCGACCTGTGGACCGTTTCCGTGGCTGATGACAAGCTGGTGCTCGGCCGCCACCGGCGCCAGCGCTTCGGCCGCGATCCGCACATTCCGGCGCTGGTTTTCCGCCGTCAATGCCTCCCCCCGCTTGAGGAGTGCATTCCCGCCGAGCGCGACGACGATGCGCATGGCCTCAATCTCCCAGGGTCGCGACAAGCAGGGCCTTGATCGTGTGCATGCGGTTCTCCGCCTGCTCGAAGGCCACATTTGCCTCGGATTCGAAGACCTCATTGGTAACCTCGAGTCCGTTCTTCAACCCATAGGTTTCCGCGATCTGCTTGCCGAGCGTGGTCTCGGTATCGTGGAAGGCCGGCAGGCAGTGCATGAATTTCACCTGCGGATTTCCCGCCGACTTCATCAGCCCGGGATTCACCTGATAGGGCAACAGCAGCTCGATTCTCTCCTTCCACACCTCCTTCGGCTCGCCCATCGATACCCAGACGTCGGTATGAATGAAATCGACCC
>CAZKDH010000014.1:0-29659 GCA_964551505.1 uncultured Rhodospirillaceae bacterium | reverse complement strand
GCGCATCGAGGGCCGGCCCTATACCACGATCGAGCGCAACCTGGTCGAGCGGCTGATTGCCGTCGTGCTCAACGACCTGACCTCGACCTTCGATCCACTGTCGCCGGTGACCTTCCGCTTCGAACGGCTGGAGACCAATCCGCGCTTCGCCGCGATCGCCCGGCCGGCGAATGCGGCGGTGCTGGCGCGGCTGCGCGTCGACATGGAGGACCGCGGTGGCAAGCTCGAGCTGCTGATCCCCTATGCCACCCTCGAGCCGGTGCGCGAGCTGCTCCTGCAGATGTTCATGGGCGAGAAGTTCGGCCGCGATTCGATCTGGGAGACGCATCTCTCCGGCGAGCTGTGGCAGACCGAAGTGGAAATCAACGCGGTGCTCGACGAGCTGCCGGTGTCGCTGGGCGACGTGCTCAACTGGAAGCCGGGGACCCGGCTGGAACTGGACTGCACGCCAGAATCGACGGTCGAGCTGCGCTGCGGCGAGGTGCACCTGTTCCGCGGGCAGATGGGACGCCGCGGCGGGCATATCGCCGTGAAGATCCAAGACCGGCTGATGAAATAGGCGGGTAGGCGTGACCGTTTCGACGCTCCTGGGCCCCATTGCCGATGTCGTCCTGATTGCCCTGCTGGCGATCACGCTGGTCTACGTCTATCGCCTGCATCGCCGCCTCGGCCAGCTGCGCGGCGAACGCGCGGCCTTCGAGAAGCTGATCGCCGACTTTTCCCAGTCCACCCAGCAGGCGACGCTCGGCATCGCGGCGATGCACCAGGCCGCGGAGAGCGCCGGCAAGGACCTGCAGGATCGGATCGTCCACGGGCAGCAGGTGCTGGCCGAGAACCGCAAGGCAAGTGACGACCTCAAGATGCTGATCGGCCGGGCGGCGACCGCCGCCGATCAGCTGGAAGGCGCCATCGGCCGGGCCCGCCCGGTCGTCGCCACGCGGCAGGAACCGAAACCCGTCACGGCGCCCCCGGCGGTCGGCAGTCCCGCGCCCGCGGCGCTCGCCCCCGAGGCCGAGGCCGTGCTCTCGGCCCTCTCAGGAATTCGATAGATGACCGAGCCCAGGCCCATGCCGCGGAAATCCCTGCCGGGCGTCCCCCGGGCAAACCTGCTGGCCATCCTGATGGGTGCCCTGGCGCTGCTGATCACCGTCCGGGTCGGCCATGTCTGGCAGGACCTGTCGGTTTCGGTCGGTACCCGCACCGAGGCCCAGGCACAGCCGGCGACGCCGGCACCGACTACGCCTGCGCCCGCCACCCCGGCACCCGCTGCGCCCGCGCCTGCCACCCCGGCAGCCACCGCGCCGGCAGCGGCGCCGGCGGCTCCGGCAGCGGCCCCGGCCCCTGCAGCGGCCGGCGGGGCCGCGCCGGCGCCTGCAACCGACGCCCCCGCCGTCGACCAGACGGCAGCCACGGTCCCGACCGATCCCCTGGACTATACCGACGAGGAGGTCGACGTCCTGCAGCAGCTGGCGAAGCGGCGCGAGGAACTCGACCAGCGGGCCATCCAGCTCGACGAGCGCGAGGCCCTGGTGGCCGCCGCCGAGCAGCGGATGGACCAGAAGCTGGCCGAGCTGAAGGCGGTCGAGGCCACGCTGAAGGACCTCCTGCAGCAGCGCAGCGACCAGGAGGAGAAGGAGCTGAAGAGCCTCGTCAAGATGTACGAAAACATGAAGCCGAAGGCGGCGGCGCTGGTCTTCGAAGAGCTCGACATGGACATCCTGCTGGAAGTGGTCTCGCGGATGAACGAGCGGAAGATGGCGCCGATCATGGCGCAGATGACGCCGACGCGGGCCAAGGAACTGACCTTCGAACTGGCACAGCGCCGGCAAATGCCGATCACCCAATAGGAACTCTTACCCGCCGAAGCCGGGTGTCGTCGATTTGCAGAATGCGCTTTCATTTCCGCCGTTTAACGGCAACTTAACCTATTCCCGCTACTAAGGTCGAAATGCCTCAGAGGACCAGGTTAGCGGAGAGGACGTACCAATGCCCGTCGATATGAACATGAATATTCTGATCGTCGACGACTACAAGACGATGCTGCGCATCATCCGCAACCTCCTGAAGCAGCTCGGATTCAACAACGTCGACGAGGCCACCGACGGCAGCATGGCGCTGCAGAAGCTGCGCGACCGCGAGTACGGCTTGGTTATCTCCGACTGGAACATGGAGCCGATGACCGGCATCCAGCTGCTGCGCGAGGTGCGCGCGGATGCCCGCCTGAAGGCGATGCCGTTCATCATGATCACGGCCGAGAGCAAGACCGAGAACGTCGTCGCGGCGAAGGAAGCGGGCGTCAACAATTACATCGTGAAGCCCTTCAACGCCGCGACCCTGAAGACCAAACTGGTAACCGTTCTCGGCAACTTCTAGCCCGCCGGAATGGGGAGAACGACGATGGTTGGCGCAATTCCCGCTGAACTGGTGGCCCGGCTGAGCTCGCTGCAATCGCATGGCGATGCGCGCAACCGCGAGGAGATCACTGAAGTGGTGACGGCACTGCTGGCGACCATGGAAGGCGACCTCTCGGGCGCCAACATCAAGCTCTATGCCGAGCTCGAGGCCCTGTCGCAGTACATCCTGTCGGCGAAGACCGAGATCGCCGCCCTGCGCCCGGACGAGATCAAGGACGAGCACCTGCCGAACGCGACCGACGAGCTCGACGCCATCGTCGGTGCCACGGAAGTGGCGACCAACGGCATCCTGCAGGCGATGGAGACGCTCGAAGGCCTGACCGGCGAGATGTCGCCGGAAATCGCCGAGAAGGTCACCGAGGCGGTCACCCAGGTCTACGAGTCCTGCAACTTCCAGGACATTACCGGCCAGCGCATCACCAAGGTGGTCAAGGCCCTGAAGCATATCGAGCAGAAGGTCGACGACCTGGTCGCGGCCTTTGGCGACGAGATATCGAAGTTCAAGGAACTGACGCCGAAGAGCAAGGCGAAGCCGGAACGGACCGGCGACGCGGCGCTGCTCAACGGGCCGCAAATGCCGGACGAGGCGTCGAAGCAGGCGGAGATCGACGCGCTGCTCGCCAGCTTCGATTGATGCCGGCCGGGGGCGCGTAGGGTGGGTCCGGGGGCGCCACGGCTGAACGGCCTGTCCGGCCTGTCCGGAGCCCGGCTGCAGGCGTCCGAAAAACCCTCGGTCGCCAAGAATCCCAGCCTGCCGACCTTCGTCGGGCTGCTGCTGATGATCCTGGCGTTCTTCGTCGTGCTGACCAGCATCTCGCTGCGCGACAGCCACAAGGCGAATGCCGTGGCGGTCAGCCTGCAGCAGACCTTCTCGGGCGGCGCCAACATGCCGCCGGATGCCGCGGCGGAGCCCGCCGAGGACGTCGACCAGACCTATGTCCAATCCTTGGCCAGGCAGTTCCAGGCCTATATCCCGATGCAGGCCGGGGCGGCGCCGTCGGCCGGCTACGAGCAGCATCTGGCGCTGCCGATGGACCAGGTCTTCGACGCCGGCGCGGTCGCGGCCAAGCCGGCCCTGCTGGCGATGCTCGGCCAGCTGATGACGGCGCTGCAGCACCGCCCGGCGGACATGGACTACGAGCTCGAGATCCGCCTCGCCGAGGCCGAACTCAGCGACCTGCACGTGGACCGGGCGGCCGGGATCGCGGCGGCGCTGGCACGGCTGCGCGCGCCGGCGGAAAAGTTTACGATTGGCGTCATCCGCAGCACGGCGCCGACCCTGGAAATCATTGTGCGACTCCGGCCGAATGTGAGACCGATTGGTACCGGTGGAGCTGGCGCTCCGGCGGGGAACTGAGCGCCTCATGGATCAGACAGGCCGGCCATCATGAAGCTCGATGACGATTTCCTGAAATCGGTCTATCCTGCGCCCTACGAGGCAGGGCAGCCGCCCTGGCTCCTGAGCTTCGCCGACTTCGTCGGTTGCCTCCTGGCCTGTTTTGTACTGCTGTTCTCGATGGTATCGATCGATCGCTCGAAACTGAACCAGATGCTGGCGGCCGTTCCCGGCCGGCAGTTCGTCAATCTGGATGCCGCCCAGCCGAGCGAGCAGGCGCTGCCGCCGATGGCGACCGAGGATGCCCGCGATCCCAGCTATCTGGTGGCGCTGCTGAAATCCAAGCTCGACGAGGACCCGGCGCTGCAGGACCTCAAGGTCGACGGCTTTGCCGACCGGGTCGTGGTCAGCCTGACGCCGGAGCGGCTGGCCGCGGATCTCGAGCCCGGGCCGACCGGCAAGTCCGGGGCCCTGGTCTATGCCCTGGGCGGGGCGCTGCGGTCCCTGCCGAACGAGATCGTCATCGACGGCGCCTGGCCGGCCGCCGATTCCGCCGGCGGGGACGACAGCGCCAACTGGCGCAAGTCCCTGCTGCTCGCCTATCGGATCGCCGCCGGACTGGAGAATGTCGGCGTTGCCGGGCCGATCCTGGCCCGCGCCCATGTCGCGGGCGCCGGCAGCGGCAGGCCCGGGGTGCAGATCATCATCATGGACGAGACCGCGGCGCTGGATCGGGACGCCGGGACCGCCCGGCAATGATCGTCCAGGCGCGCGCGCTGCTGGCGATCCTCATGATCGCATTCGCCGCGATTCCGGGAGCCGCGGCGGACGAGGCCGTGCCGGCCCGCGGCTGGACCCATGCGGATTACGGCCGCCTGGTGCTCGACTGGTCGAAAGCGGTCAAGGCCGAGGTCAGTTCCGATGGCAAGCACCTGGTCATCAGCTTCGAGCGCGCGGCGAATATCGATCCGGCACGCGCCCTCGCCAACCTGAAACCCTATGTGACCTCGGCCGAGCGCAGCCGCGACGGCAAGTCGCTGACGCTGATCCTGAAGCAGCCGGTGACTTGGCGCCTGTTCGCGGACGGCACCAAGGTCGTCGTCGACATGGCACATGTCGGGCAGCGGAAGTTCGCCAACGGGCCCGGCAAGACGCCGGAGGCGAAGGCCACCACCGAGAAGGCCGCCGCCCCGCCGGCCAAGCCCGCTGCCGCTACCGCCAAGGCCACCGAGCAACTGAAGCCGGCCGAGGCACCCAAGGCGGCACCCAAGGTGACCGCTGCGGTCGCGCCAGCGCCGCTGTCGGGACCGAAGGTCACCCTGCGCAACGGTGAGCATGCCGGCTTTTCCCGCCTCGCCTTCGACTGGCCGAAGGATGTCGCCTATGACGTGAAGCAGTCCGGCGATCGCGTGGAGATCCACTTCGCCAGCCTGGGCCGGATCGATATCGCCCGCATCACCAAGGATCTGCCGCCGCGCCTGCGGGCGATCGCCGTCACGCCGGCTGGCAATGGCATCGTGGTGGCGCTGACCCTGCCGCCCGGGGTCCTGCTGCGCGATTTCCGCAGCGGCAAGTCGGTGGTGGTGGACATCTACGACGGCGATCCGGCCAAGCTGCAGGAAATCGTGGTACCGCCCCTGATCGCGGCGGCGCCCGAACCGGTGGCGGCGCCAAGCCCGGCGGCGGAGTCGGGTGCAGGAGCGGCCCCGGACGGGACGCCGCCGCTCCTGGTGGCGATGCCGGAACCGGCGATGCCGAAGCCGGTCGCCAGCCTGCCGGAGCCCGGCCCGGCACCGGCGGTCGGCGGTCCGGTGATGCCGGCCCCGCTCATTGCCCAGCCGGGTGGCGCTAAGGCGATGCCGCCCGAGCCGGTCGAGGTGACGATCACGGCCGCAGCTGATGCCGCCGGCGGCGCCACCTTGTCCTTCGCCTGGCCGAAACCGACGACCCTGGCGGCCTTCCAGCGCGGCGACGCGCTCTGGCTGGTCTTCGGCCTGCCGGGCAGGGGCGATCTCGCCCCCCTGGCGCTGGTGGCCGCCGTCGCCGGAAAAGCCCAGCAGGTGAACTCGCCCTTCGCCTATGCTCTGCGCCTCGCCGGCGGATCCGCCAAGGCGATTACGACCGCGGCCGAGGGAAACCGGTGGTCGGTCAGCCTGAAGCCGGGTTCGCCCCAAGCCGGCGAGCCGATCCAGCAGCGCCGCGAGACCCTGGCCAATGGCGGTGCCAGCCTGCTGCTGCAGGCGATCGGGGCCAGCGACGCGGTGGCGGTGATGGATCCCGAGATCGGCGACCAGCTGGTGGTCACTCCGCTCGAGGTCGCCGGGCTGGGCGTGGCTGAGCCGGCCTCCTGGCCGGATTTCAAGCTGCTGCCCAGCGCGCAGGGCGTCGTCGTCGCACCGCTCAGCGACCGGGTCTCGGTCCAGGTGCTGCCGAACGGTGTCGTCATCACCACCCAGGCTCCCCAGGTGGCGGCCGTCGCACCCGCGGCGCCGGCAGGGGCCGGGGCCCCGATGGAAACGCCCACGGAGACCCCGGCGGAAGCCGCGCCGGGCATGCCGCCCGAGGTGAAGCCGACGGACGAGCAGGGCCCGCCGCCATTACCGACGATGCCCGGCCTCTTCGCCGTCGAGGCCTGGCGCCTGGGCGGCGAGGCGACGCTTCTGGCCGATCTCGGGCAACTGAAATCGGCGGCCATCGATTCCGCCCTGTCTCCGGCGGCGCACCGCGCCGCCCAGCTCACGCTGGCCGAGTTCTATTTCGCCAACGGCTTTGCCGCCGAGGCCCAGGGCATTCTCGGATCGCTGCGCAGCGCCGACAAGTCAGCGGAAGACGACAAGCTGGTCGTGGCGCTGTCGGCAGCCTCGGCGGCACTCAACGGGGAAATGGACAAGGCGAGCGCCGACCTGGCGAGCAAGACGCTGCAGGGCGTTCCGGAGGCGGCGCTGTTCCAGGCGATGCTGGCTGCCACGCGCGGCGACTGGCCGGCGGCGGCCAAGCTGTTTGCCCAGCCGCTGCCCGACATCAGCGCCTATCCGAAGCCGTTCCGCACGCGACTGCGCCTGCTGGCCGCCGAATCGCAGATCGGCTATGGCGACCCGCTGATCGGCGAGTCCTATCTCGAGCAGATCCGGGCGGATGCGCCGGATCCGGAACACGCGGCGCGGCTCGCCTATCTGGACGGGCTGCGGCTGCTGAAGTCCGGCGAGAAGGAGAAGGCGCTGGTGGCGCTCGAAGGCCTGGCGGAGAGCCCGATCGACGAGATTCGCGCCAAGTCCCAGCTCACCCTGATCGACCAGAAGCTGGCCGACGGGGAGATGCAGCCGAAGGACGCCATCGCGCCGCTGGAAAGCCTGCGCTTCCTGTGGCGCGGCGACAATTTCGAATTCGACCTGCTCTACAAGCTCGGGCAGCTCTATATCGCCGACAACCAGGCGCGGAAGGGACTGACGACCCTGCGCCAGGCGGCAACGCATTTCCCGGATCATCCGCTGGCGAAACAGGCGGCGGCGGAAATGACCAGCGCCTTCCGCAAGCTCTATCTCGAAGGCGGCGCCGACAAGCTCTCGCCGCTGACCTCCGTAGCCCTCTACGACGAGTTCCGCGAACTGACCCCGGCCGGTGCCGACGGCGACCGGATGATCGCCGGGCTGGCGGACCGCCTGGTGAAGGTCGACCTGCTGGACGGCGCCGCGGCGCTGCTGGAGCGGCAGGTGAAGTTTCGCCTCTCCGGCACCGACAAGGTTGCCGCCGGCACCCGGCTGGCCGCCGTCCGCATGCTGGACCGGAAGCCGGACCTGGCGCTGCAGGCGCTGAAGGAAAGCGAGGGGGCGGGCATGACACCGGCGCTGGCCGCCGACCGGCAGCGCCTGCGCGCCCGTGCCCTGTTCGATACCGGCGATACCCTGCAGGGACTGGGGCTGTTGCGCGACGACACCAGCCGCGACGCGCTCTGGCTGAAGGCGGACATGCTGTGGCGCATCCGCGAATGGCCGGCCGCGGCCGATGCGCTGGAGAAGCTGATCGTCGCGGAACAGGCCGACATCGCCGGGCTGAAGGCCGCCAAGCAGGACCGCAAGACCACCGTCGCCGAGGATCCCTCCATCGTGCTGACCAACGAGGCCGGTGGCGATGCGGCAAGCGCCGACCTGTCGGGCGCGGTCAGCCAGGCGTTCAACGAGAAGCTCGCGCGCCTTGTGCTCAATCGCGCCGTCGCCCTGTCGCTGGCTGGCGACCGCCGGCAGCTGAAGGCGCTCGGCCGGGCCTACGGCAAGCCGATGGCGGCAAGCCCCTTCGCCAAGCAGTTCGAGATGCTGACCTCGCCCGACAACGGCCTGTCGGATTCGATCACCGCGGAGCTGGCCAGCATCGGGCAGATGGAAACCTTCGTCGACGAGTACCGCAAGCAGCTCCAGGCACAGAGCCTGACGCCGACGCCCTAGGCCTGCCTGCCGGGGTGCGGCCTCCGTCTTGTGCGGCCGGCCTATTGGGCGCCGAAACTCCGCACCAGGCTGCCGGCGATCAGGTACCAGCCGTCGACCATCACGAAGAAGATGAGCTTGAAGGGCAGGGCGATCATGACCGGCGGCAGCATCATCATGCCCATCGACATGAGCACCGAGGCGACGACGAGGTCGATGATCAAGAAGGGCAGGAACAGCAGGAACCCGATCTCGAAGGCGCGCCGGAGCTCGCTGATCATGAAGGCGGGGATCAGCACCTGCAGCGGCGTATCCTCGGGCGTGTCGACCTTGTCGACCTTCGCCATGTTCATGAACAGCACCAGGTCCTTCTCGCGCACCTGTGACATCATGAAATCATGAAACGGGGCGGCGACCAGGGTGAATGCCGTCTTCTCGTCGATCTTCTGCTCGATCAGCGGGGCGACGCCCTGTTCGTAGGCGCGCTCGAAGGTCGGCGCCATGACGAAGGCGGTGAGGAACATCGAGAGACTGACCAGGACCATGTTCGGCGGTGCCTGCTGGGCGCCGAGGGCAGCGCGCAGGACCGACAGGACCACGACGATGCGTGTGAACGAGGTGACCATGATCAGGATGCCGGGCGCGAGGCTCAGCACCGTCATCAGGGCGACCAGCTGGATGATGCGTCCGGTGGTGCCGCCGCCGCCTTCGTCGCCGAGATTGAGGGTGAAGCTCTGCGCCAAGGCCGCAGTGCTGCTGATCCAGACCAGGGCGGCGGCCGCGGCGCCGATGGCGAGGACGCGCCTCATGCGGGGTCTCCGTTCCCGGCCTGGCTGAGATTGGCATCCAGCAGCGGCGCGAAGGCGGCCGCCGCAGGGGCGGGAGTGGGGGTCGCCGTGGGCGGGAGGATCGAGGCTTCGACCACCGCCTCGTGGCTCGGCCCCAGGACCAGCAGGTGCTCGACGTTGTCCCGACGCACCAGGACCAGGCGATGCTTCGGCCCGAGCAGGGCGGTCTCGACGACGCGCAGCCGCCGGCCCTGCGCCTTGCCGATGGCCCCGCCATAGCCGAAACGGCGCAGCAGCCAGGCCAGCAGGAAGACCAAGCCCAGGACGAAGACCAGGACGAGAATGAAACGGAGATAGGTGGAGAATTCCATGGATGGCAAATCGTCCGACAGAGGTGAAGCCTATTTGTCGCCCTTGCCGCTGGGCGACGCGGCATAGGCGAGCTGGGCGCGCAGGCGCTTGTCGGCCTGCTCGAGATCGAGGGTCAGGTTGACCTTCTGCTTGCGCAGACTGTATTCGAGGCGATTCAAGCCCTCGACCAGCGCTTCCAGGCGGGGGCGGATCGGCCTCGCCGCCTCGGGATGCAGGTCGTTGATGGCGTCGCTCAGCACCGCGATGCGCATGGCCAGCAGGTCGAGCTCCACCACCTGACCGGCATCGGCGAGCCGGCGCGCGCCCTCGATCATCTCCGCCAGCTGGGCGGCCGATTCCGACAGCTGGTCATGCATCGCCGTCATTGGCTGCCTCCTCCGGTTCGTCGGGCGTCGGCTTGGCGTTGGCGCGGTACAGGTAGGAGAGGATCTCGGCGACGGCCGACAGGGCATCCACCGGGATCTCGCTGTCGACGTCGACGGTGGCCAGGATCTCTGCCAGGTCGGGGTCCTCGCGCACCGGAATGCCCCTGGCGAAGGCGATCTCCAGGATCTGCTCGGCAACGGCGCCCTTGCCGCTCGCCGTCACGCGCGGCGCGCGCTGCGGGTCGGCGACCCCCTGCTGGTCCTTGTAGTTCAGCGCCACGGCGATCGCCGGCTTGTCCCGCCGCTGCGGCCAGCGAGGTCGACGTCCGCCGATCTCGTCCTCGTCGCGCTCCGCCATCTGCTGCTTCCGCCTCTTCGGATTCATCGGGCCGGGGCCCGTCGCTCTCCAAACGAGGATTGCAGGGTTTGCTTAAGGAACGCTTAAGGGCGATCGGGAGGCGCCAATAAACCGCGTCGAATCAAGGTCCTGCGCCTAGCATGCTGATTTTGCGCGAATTTATCCGGCATTTTAGCCAATTTAACGTCATCTTAAGATATGCGGTCCACCATCGCCTCGAAGCTTGGCCGGACGGAGCGAACGACCGGACGAGCGCCATCGCACAAGATCGAGCGCCGCGCATGGACCTCTCCAGCCTACCCCTGTTCCAGCGCCTGAGCGAGCGCATCGGCTGGCTGAATGCCCGCCAGAAGGTGCTGGCGCAGAATATCGCCAATTCCGACACGCCGGGCTATGTACCGAACGACGTGGTGCCGATGGATTTCGGCGATCACCTGAAGAAGCTGGCCGCGGTGCAACCCGACCGCACCGACCCCCGGCATCTCGCCGGCACCATGCCCGCCGCCGGCCCGGTCGACGAGAAGCGCACCAAGAAGCAGTACGAGACCGCGCCGGTTGGGAACTCGGTGGTGCTGGAAGAGCAGATGATGAAGCTCTCGCAGACGCAGATGGACTACAACACCGTCATCAACCTCTACCGCAAGCACGTCGACCTCATCAAGACGGCGATCGGCCGCAACGGCTGATGCGGCGCGTGAAGGAGAGCTGACATGGACCTCACCGACTCGCTGATGATCTCCGCCGCCGGCCTGCGCGTGCAGGGACAGCGGCTGCGCGTCATCTCGGAGAACGTGGCCAATGTGGATTCCGTGTCGGAACGGCCGGGCGGCGACCCCTATCGCCGCAAGACGATCAGCTTCAAGAACATGCTCGACCGCGATGCCGGGCTGGAACTGGTGACGGTCGACAAGGTCCGCACCGATCCCTCGGATTTCGGCCGCAAATACGATCCGAACAACCCGGCAGCGGACCCGACCGGCTATGTCAAGCTGCCGAACGTCAACGCCCTGATCGAGCTCACCGACATGCGCGAGGCGCAGCGCTCCTACGAGGCCAATCTCAAGGTCATCGAGGTGGCGCGCGGTATGCTCTCGAAGACCATCGACCTGTTGCGCTGATCCCGCTGCGGCGGCACCAAAGGAGACCCATTGAATGGCCAGCACCCCGATCTCCAGCGCCGTTGCCGCCTACAACGCGGCAACCAAGGCCATGGGCGCGCCCGGCATCGAGGCGAATGCCGGCGATCCGAGCTTCAGCGAGCTGCTGCAGAAGGCGGGCGACCAGGCCCTGAAGGCCGGCGCGGCGGACGAGAAGCAGTCGCTGCTGGCGACCACCGGCCAGGGCAACATCGCCGACATCGTGACCGCGGTGTCGGATGCGGAAGTGACGCTGCAGACGGTCACCGCCGTACGCGACCGCGTGGTCGCCGCCTACCAGGAAATCCTCCGGATGCCGATCTGATCCGGGCCGGGGTTGCACAGTATGGATGAGGCTTCGCTCCTCGAGGTCAGCCGCGAGGCGGTGATCGTGATGCTGAAGATCGGCGCGCCGGTGATGCTGATCTCGCTCATCGTCGGCCTGATCATTTCGCTGTTCCAGGCGCTGACCCAGATCCAGGAGGTCACCCTGACCTTCGTCCCCAAGATCCTGCTGGTCTTCGCCTCGCTGCTGCTGCTGGCACCGTTCATGCTGCATGTGCTGACCGACTTCATGGAGCACCTGATGGACCGCGTGGTCGGATGACGCCGGTCGGACGGGGCCGCCGCGGATGACGCTCGAGCAGGTGCTTTCCGGCAGCATTTTCCAGTTCATGATGGTGTTCGCGCGCCTGGGCTCGGCGGTGATGCTGATGCCGGGCTTCGGCGAGGCCTACGTGCCGCCTCGCATCCGCCTGGTGGCGGCCTTGATGATTTCGCTGGCGCTGATGCCGATGGTCGGCGAGCGGGTACCCGCGATGCCGGCGGACCTGCCGCGCTTCGTCGTGCTGCTCGGCGGCGAAATCGGCATCGGGCTGTTCTTCGGCACCATCACCCGGCTGATCCTGATGGCGCTGCAGTCCGCCGGCATGGTGGTCGCGCTCCAGGTCGGCATCGCCAATGCCCTCTCGGTCGATCCGACGACGGCGCAGCAGGGCGCGGTCAGCGGCAACTTCCTGCTCGCGGTCGGCCTGGTGCTGATCTTCTCCACCGGGCTCGACCACACCACGATCCGGGCCCTGGCGGGTACCTATGACGTCTTCGTTCCCGGCCAGCTGCCGCCGATGCAGGATATCGCCGACTTCATCGCCCGCACCTCGGCGGTCAGCTTCGAGCTTGGCCTGCAGCTGGCGGCGCCGTTCCTGGTCTGCGGCATCGTCTTCACGGTCGGGCTCGGCCTGCTCGCGCGGCTGATGCCGACGCTGCAGGTCTTCTTCATCGCCATGCCGCTGCAGATCATGGCCGGCATCGGGCTGCTGGCGGTCAGCGTCACCTCGATGATGATCTGGTTCCTGAACGCCTACGAGCGCCAGATGGCGCCGTTTCTCGGTAACTAGGAGCGCCGGGACGCGATGTCGGACGACAGCGATTCCTCGCAAAAAACTGAAGACCCCAGCGGCAAGAAGCTGGAGGACGCGCACGAGAGTGGGCAGGTCGCCAATTCGCGCGAAGTCAACAACCTGTTCATGATCCTGGCGCTGACGCTGACGGTGATCCTGTTCGCCGGCGGCATGGCGCGCGACATCGTCAACATGTCGATGCCGTTCATCGCCAACCCCGACCAGATCCCGACCGACCTCGGGCACCTGACCACCCTGGCCTGGAAGATGTTCGGCATGATCCTGGTCGCCGGCGTGGTCCCCATCGTGCTGGCGCTGTTCGCCGCCTTCGGTGCCGGCTACCTGCAGTTCGGCCTGCTGTGGTCGGGCGAGCAGCTCACTCCCAAGCTCGACAAGATCTCGCCGCTCGCCGGGCTGAAGCGGATGTTCTCGCTACGGGCGCTGAGCGAGTTCCTGAAGGGGATCCTGAAGATCGTCGTGGTGGCCGCGGTCGCCTGGTTCCTGCTGTCGCCGTCGATCGCGGGGTTGCACAAGCTGATCGGCATGGAGATGGTGCAGCTGGTCGGCGAGATCCAGGACCTAGTGCGCCGGCTGCTGATCGGCGTGTTCTCGGTGATGGCGGCGATCGCCGTCTTCGACGTCATCTACCAGCGCTACGAGCATACCAAGCAGCTCCGGATGTCGCGCCAGGAGCTGAAGGACGAGATGAAGGAGACCGAGGGCGATCCGATGATCAAGGGGCGCCTGCGGCAGCTGCGCATCGAGCGGGCGCGCAAGCGCATGATGGCCGAGGTGCCGAAGGCCGACGTCGTGGTCACCAACCCGACCCACTACGCGGTAGCGCTGCGCTACGATCAGGCCGAGATGTCGGCACCGCGGGTGGTCGCCAAGGGCGTCGACAAGGTCGCGCAGAAGATCAGGGCGGTTGCCGAGGAGCACAAGATCCCGATCGTGGAGAACCCGCCGCTGGCCCGCGGACTCTTCGCCTCGGTGGAGGTGGACCAGGAGATCCCCGCTGAATACTATAAGGCCGTCGCCGAACTCATCGGCTACATCTACCGGCTGAAGCGCAAGCGCCTCTGATGCACCCGGCGCGAATCTCGGCTAGACTGTAGGGACAAGCGGAACTGGGCGGGGCGTTTGCGGGCATGCCATGGACTGATCTGACCCTGCCGATCGGCCTGATTGTCCTGGCCCTGGTCTCGCTGGGCGCCATTTTCGCCGTGCTCCGGCTGCGGCAGATGACCCATTCGCGGGATCTCCTGGCCGAGAGCTTCGATGCGGCCAGCCGCGCCCGGCAGCTGGTCGATCCCCATGGCCGGGTGGTCTTCACCAACAGCGCCTATCGCCAGGTGTTCCAGCAGCCGGACGTCGCCTTGATCGATACGCTGGAAGCGCGCGTCGCGCCGGGCTCCGACTCGGCGGAGCTGCTGAGGCAGATCCGGGCGACCATCGCCGAGGGCGGGCGGATCCGGGCGGACATCGAGATCCTGACGCCGGGCGGGGAGCGCGAATGGCTCGACGTCTCGGCGCAGCACCTGGCCGGGTTCAAGGGCCACGTCTTCTGGGGCGTCGAGGTGGTGACCACCCAGCGCCAGATCGAGGAATACATCCGCAGCGACCACGAGAAGTTCGCCGACCTGATCGAGCACGCCCCGATCGGCTTCTACTCGGTGGACGAGACCGGCGAGTTCCTGTTCGTCAATTCCACCCTGGCGAACTGGCTGGGCTTCCGTCCCTCCGCCGGGGGTCATTACGACCTCAAGCTGCACGGCATCCTGGCCGAGCCGCCGCAGGCGCAGGGCGGCGTGCCCCCGGCCCCCTACAGCCCCTTCGCCGATCCCCTGGCGCGCAGCGGCGAGGTGCTGCTGAAGGGGCCGAACGGCAGGCAGATCCAGGCCTATATCCGCCACGAGGTCGAGGCGGTGCAGCCGGCCGGGCCGGATGCCGGCGGTAAGCACCGGCTGCGCACCCGATCGGTGGTGCACGACCTGACGCGCGAGCGCGAACTCGAGGGTGCGCTGCAGGCCTCGGAGCAGTACTTCAAGCGGTTCTTCGAGGAGGCGCCGACCGGTATCGCCCTCATCGATTCCAGCGGCCGGATCGAGCAGGCGAACGAGGCTTTGATCGCCCTGCTCGGCGGCGGCGACTGGCGGCGGCAGCCGCTCGCGGAACTGATCCATCCCGAGGACAGCGCCGACTTCAAGCAGCATTTCGAGGAGGTCGTGCGGCGCGGCAAGGCGCCGCCCCTCACCATCCGCTTCAGCGGCGAGCGGCCGCGCTCGGTGACGATCTTCGCCTCGCGCCGCGAGGACAAGGCGGGCGGACCCGGCTGCATCGCGCATTTCGTCGATTCGACCGAGCAGAAGCGGCTCGAGGCGCAGTTCACCCAGTCGCAGAAGATGCAGGCGGTCGGCCTCCTGGCGGGTGGCATCGCGCACGACTTCAACAACCTGCTGACGGCGATGATCGGCTTCTGTGACCTGCTGCTGCTGCGCCATCGCGCCGGCGACCAGTCGTTCGCCGACATCATGCAGATCAAGCAGAACGCCAATCGCGCCGCCAACCTGGTGCGCCAGCTGCTGGCCTTCTCGCGCCAGCAGACATTGCAGCCGCGGGTCCTAGACATCACCGACGTTCTCAGCGAGCTGTCGCACCTGCTGCGGCGGCTGATCGGCGAGAACATCGAGCTCAACATGGTGCACGGACGCGAGCTGCGCACCGTGCGCGCCGATGCCGGCCAGCTCGAGCAGGTGATCATCAACCTGGCGGTGAACGCCCGGGACGCGATGCCGAATGGCGGTCGCCTGACCATTCGCACCGGCAACGTCCGCACCACCGAGCCGATGCAGCGCGGCGCCGACATCATGCCGCCGGGCAACTACGTCCTGGTCGAGATCATCGACACCGGCACCGGCATCCCGTCGGAGATTCTCGACCGCATCTTCGAGCCGTTCTTCTCGACCAAGGCGGTCGGCTCCGGGACCGGCCTCGGCCTGTCGACGGTCTACGGCATCGTCCGGCAGACTGGCGGTTTTGTCTTCGTCGACAGCGCCATGGGCGTGGGGACCACCTTCCGCGTGTACCTGCCGGAGAACGACCAGCCGGTCGGCACCGGCGCGCGCCACGACGGGCCCGACGACGACCGCAAGGATCTCACCGGCATCGGCACCATCCTGCTGGTCGAGGACGAGGATGCCGTCCGCCTGTTCAGCGCCCGGGCCCTGCGCAACAAGGGCTATAAGGTGCTGGAGGCGCGCAGCGGCGATGCGGCGCTGGAGATCATCCACGAGCATCTGGCCGAGATCGACCTGGTGATCAGCGACGTGGTGATGCCGCGGATGGACGGGCCGACCCTGGTCAAGGAGGTACGCCAGCTGAAGCCGAACATGCGGGTCATCTTCATCTCCGGCTATGCCGAGGATGCGTTCCGCCGCCGCATCGATACCGGCGAAGAAATGCACTTCCTGCTGAAGCCGTTCACGCTGAAGCAGCTGGCGGCCAAGGTGAAGGACGTGATGGAATAGCCGGCGGCCGGACGGCGCGGGTACGCGCTACGCCGTCCGGCCACCGGGGTCTCTCCGGGTCGGCTGCGATCGCCTACTTGGTGACCGTAAACGCGCCGACCATGCCGGCCGTGTAATGGCCCTTCAGGTTGCAGAACAGCAGGTAGTCGCCGGCATCGAGCGCCACCTTCAGCTTCCCGTCGGTGCCCGGCTTCAGGTCGGAGACTTCGCCCATCGCGGCGAGCTTCTCCTCGTCGACCCGCTTGCCGTCGGTCATCATCGGGATGGTGTCCGACTTGCTCTTCAGCTTGACGACGACCATTTCGTGATCGGTCATCATCGCGTCGTTCTTGACGGTGAATTCGACGGTGCCGGCGGGGACGCTGGCGGCGTCGAGGACGAGGCCCATCTTCTCGCCGCCGTCGCCGGTAAGGGTGACATGGACGACGGTGTCGCCGGCCCAGGCGGCCGAAGCGGCGACGAGCAGGGTCGAGGCGGCGGCGCCCAGCAGGGCGGCGCGCAATCTGGTCAGCATGATCGGAAAACTCCCTTGATGCGTTGCGGAATCGGCTGCCGGTCGACCCGCGCATCGGCCGGCGGCGCCATCTGCCGGGATCCCGCTGACATGTAGCTGACAAGGAGCCCGCCACGCCGTTTTGCCGCAGAGGGCGAATTCCTGTCAGGTTCCCGTCGTCTATCAGGTTGCGCTAAGGTTCGCCTGCGATAGGGAGGCGGACGACGGGTACCTGACCAGCCCGGCACCGGCATTGCGGAAGGACGACAGAATGCGGAAGTTTCTTGGCCTCGCGGCGGCGGCGGGGATCGTCGGACTGGGTGTTTTCATCTGGGCCTCGACGCCACAGACGCTCGACGCGGCAATCCTGCCGAGCCATGCCGGCGACAAGGTGAACGGCGAACTGCTCTATCATGTCGGCGGCTGCATCGCCTGCCACCGGCCGGCGGCGACGGATGCCGGCAAGGATCCGCTGCTGCCCAGCGGCGGAGCGCCGCTGAAGACGCCGATCGGCACCTTCTATCCCCCCAACCTGACCCCGGATCCGGAAACCGGCATCGGCAGCTGGACCGAGATCCAGTTCGTTAACGCCATGCAGCGCGGCGTCTCGCCCGACGGCGAGAACCTGATCCCGGCCTTCCCCTACACCTCCTACACCCGGATGAAGGTCGAGGATGTCCTCGACATCCGCGCCTATCTGATGAGCCTGCCGGCGGTGAAGGCGGAGGCGAAGCCGGCCGATCTGCCCCTGGCCTGGCTGGTGCGGCGCGGCGTCGGCGTCTGGAAGCGCCTCGCCCTGCAGCCGCCGATCGTCCCCGACGCCAGCCAGAGCGATGCCTGGAATCGCGGTGCCTATCTGGTGAACGGCCCCGGCCACTGCGCCGAATGCCATACGCCGCGGAACATCCTGATGATCGGCGACGGCAGCCGGGCCTTCGCCGGCGGCCCGCATCCCGAAGGGAAGGGCAAGGTGCCGAGCCTGCGCGACCTGATCGGGCGCGGCGTCTATACCGACGTCGCCGACATGGCCAGCGCGCTGCAGGAGGGCGAGATGGGCGGCTACGACAACATGTCGAGCGGCGGCATGGGCGACGTCCAGGAAAATCTGGCGAAGCTGCCCGATGCCGAGGTGCAGGCGATCGCGGAATACCTGAGCACGCTGAAATAGGTGGCCGTCAGCCCTGCCGGATCAGTTCCGCCGCCCGCTCGGCGATCATCACGACGGCGGCGTTGATGTTGCCGGTGACCATGTCGGGCATGACCGAGGCATCGACCACGCGCAGCCCGTCGACGCCGCGCACCCTGAGTTCGGTGTCGACCACGGCCAAGACGTCGGTCTCCGGCCCCATCCGGCAGGTGCCCAGGGGATGGTGCACGGTGATCGAGGTGTTGCGGATATGGGCGTCGATGTCCGCATCCGCCGTCTTCGCCAGGCCCGGCGCGATCTCGGCGGCGACATAGGGCCGCATGGCAGGCTGCGCCGCGATCTCCCGGGCCATCCGCATGCCGGCGCGCAGGCCTTTCCAGTCCTGGTCGGTCGAGAGGAAGTTCTGCTTGATCCGGGGTGCGGCGGTCGGGTCGTCGGACCTGAGCGTCACCGTGCCGCGGCTTTCCGGATGCAGCATGACGATGCGGCAGGCGAAGCCGTCCTCGAACGGCGCCTTGAACGGCTCGAAATAGGGCCAGGCGCCCAGGGGCGCTGCCGTCAGCAGGAACTGGATGTCGGGGAGGGCGAGGTCGTCGCGGCTTTTCAGGAAGGCGGTGACGCCGCCGGGCACGTCGGCGGCAAAGCCCTTGCCGAACAGATACGCCTTCGGCAGTTCCCGCGCGATCCGGTCATAGCGCATCATGTGGAAGAACGGCCCCGGCTCCTTGCGGTGGTACATCAGGATTACCGAGACATGGTCCTGCAGGTTCCTGCCCACACCGGGGAGATCGGCACGCACTGGCACAGCGATGCGGTCCAGCTCCTGCGGATCGCCGATGCCGGAGAGCATCAGCACCTGCGGAGTATTGATGACCCCGCCCGCCAGGATGACCTCGCGCTCGGCATGCACGATCCGCTTGATCCCGTCCTCGACGTATTCGACGCCGATCGCGCGCCGACCCTGGAACAGGACCCGGGTCACCAGCGCCTTCACCGCGACGACCAGGTTGGGTCGGCGCAGCGCCGGACGCAGATAGGCGGTGGCGGCGCTGGAGCGGCGTCCCTTGCCGATGGTCATCTGCAGCCGGCCGAAGCCGTCCTGCCGGGCACCGTTGTAGTCCTCCGTCCAGCCATGTCCCAGCGAGGTCGCGGCCTCGGCATAGGCGTCGATCAGGGAGTCCCGGTACTTGCAGGTCTGGGTCAGCAGCGGCCCGTCGCCGCCGCGAAAGGCATCGGCCCCGCCTTCCCAGCGTTCCTGCTTCTTGAAGTAGGGAAGGACCGCATCAAAGCCCCAGCCCGCGAGGCCCGCCGATTGCCAGCGGTCGTAATCCCCCCGGTTGCCGCGGACATAGGCCATGGCATTGGTCGAGGAACATCCGCCGATGACCTTGCCCCGGGCGCATTCGACGCTGCGCCCGCCGACATTCGGCTCCGGCTCGCAGAAATACATCCAGTCATGCAGCCGCTTCTGCAGGATCTTCCCCCAGCCCAGCGGGATGTGGATCCAGGGATCGCGGTCCCAGCCGCCGGCCTCGAGCACCAGGACCCGTGCGTTCGGGTCGGCCGACAGGCGGTTCGCCAGGGTGCACCCGGCTGAACCGGCGCCGACGATGATGAAATCGAAGGAATTGGCCTTGCCCATCCGGCTATTCCTAAGGTTGCATGCCCCGGGTTTCAAACATAAACCACTTCGGGCCCGATGGTTCGCCGTGGTTCATCGCCCGGCTGCCCGTTGCGGCCAGTGGACGGCGGACGCGCAATCGGTCACGCTGAACCGGCAACCGACTGGGGTGCACCCGGCATGAACAGTCGCTTCAGCTTCATTGATCGCGATCGCGTGACTTCGGCGAGGGTGGCGCAGTTTCACGCCTATTGGCAGGGCAAGTGCGTCGGCGACTGTCCGCCGCCGCGGGGCGCGATCCAGCCGTTCGACATGCCGAAACTGCTGCCCTATCTGGTGCTGGTCGATATCGAGCCTGAGGGCATGCGCGTCCGCTATCGGCTGGTGGGAACGCATGAGGCCGAGGCCAACGGCTCGGATTTCACCGGGCGATACCTGGATGAATGCGGCTTCGCCATCGAGGCGTCGCTGGTCGAATGCTATCGGCGGCTGGTGACCACCCGCCGCCCGGTCTACACCGTCTATGAATGGCATCGCGAGGATCTGCGCGGCGCCCGCGGCAGCGTCGGTGCCAGCGAGACCGGCTTCTTCCCCTTGAGCAGCGACGGCATCGTCGTCGACGGTGCCATCAGCGTCGCCGATTCCGGCTTCCGGCTCTACACCCAGGGCACGAGGGGATAAACTGAAGGTTGCAAACATCAAAATCAGCGTCAATTTTGGCGGGCTCCGAGTCGACTGCGTCCGGTCCGATTTTCCCCGGTTCTTTCGTGGGGCCGCGGACCGCTGGAGACGCCGGCCATTCGATTTGCATGCCAGTCATTAACATATTGAAATAAAATATGTATATTCAAATTGTTCTGCTTTCGATCTTTTCACTTTACTCCTGGAACAAATCATGACCTAATGCCTCATCGCTGGGGCGCGTTGTCAGCGTCCGGGTCGTGGTCTAAGAGGAGGGGCTTCAGTCATGGCGCAGAACGTTGTTCGCATTCCGGACAGGGACACAATGGACAGATCAAAAGCTTTGGACGCTGCTTTGAGCCAGATCGAGCGCGCCTTCGGCAAGGGCTCGATCATGAAGCTCGGCAGCAAGGAACAGGCGGTCGAGACCGAGGTGATTTCCACGGGCTCGCTGGGGCTCGATATTGCGCTCGGCATTGGCGGCCTGCCGCGGGGGCGGGTGATCGAGATCTACGGTCCGGAATCCTCCGGCAAGACGACCCTGGCGCTGCAGGTCATTGCCGAGGCGCAGAAGATGAACGGCGCCTGCGCCTTCGTCGACGCGGAGCATGCCCTGGATCCCTCCTATGCGCGGAAGCTCGGGGTCAATCTCGATGAGCTGCTGATTTCCCAGCCGGATGCCGGCGAGCAGGCCCTGGAAATCGCCGATACCCTGGTGCGCTCGGGCGCCATCGATGTGCTGGTGGTGGATTCCGTCGCCGCACTGGTGCCGCGCGCCGAGTTGGAAGGCGAGATGGGCGATACCCATGTCGGCCTGCAGGCTCGGCTGATGAGCCAGGCCCTGCGCAAGCTGACGGGCTCGATCTCGCGGTCGCGCTGCATGGTGATCTTCATCAACCAGATCCGCATGAAGATCGGCGTGATGTTCGGCAATCCCGAGACCACGACCGGCGGCAATGCGCTGAAGTTCTATGCCTCGGTGCGGCTCGACATCCGCCGCATCGGCGCCATCAAGGACAAGGAGACCGTGACCGGCAACCAGACCCGGGTGAAGGTCGTGAAGAACAAGCTGGCCCCGCCGTTCCGCGTGGTCGAGTTCGACATCATGTATGGCGAGGGCATTTCTAAGACCGGCGAGCTGATCGATCTGGGGCTTGCCGCCAATGTGGTCGAGAAATCGGGCTCCTGGTTCTCCTATGGCGGTCAGCGGATCGGCCAGGGTCGCGAGAATGCCAAGCTGTTCCTGAAGGAAAATCCCCAGGTCGCGGCCGAGCTCGAGAACAAGATCCGCAGCAATGCGGGGCTGGTTGCCGGCGCGATGATGGAGAAATCCTCGGGTGCCGAGGAAGCCGCCGAAGAATAGACCTAGCCGCGCCGGTACCGCACCGGCGGAAACGAGCTCTCTCCTGCAACCCTCTCTCGCCCGTCGGGAGAGGGTTGTGCTTGTCCGGACCAGCCCGGGGCCGTCCGCGACCGCCCCTGCGTTTCAGCCCCGGGCGAACCGCGGCTCGTCTTCGCCGGGCTAACCGGCGCAGCGGGGCTGCCGCGCTAGAATTTTCCGGCCTGGTAATCGGCGATTGCCTGGTGGATCTCCTGCGGCGTGTTCATCACGAAGGGGCCGTATTTGGCAACGGGTTCGCGCAGCGGGCGTCCGGCGACCAGGATCATTCGCGCCGGCTTCTCCCCGGCCATGACCTCCACGCGACCGCCCTGGCCGAGCACCGCCAGCTGGCCGCGGTCCACCCGCGTGCCCGCCACCAGCACGGTACCCTCGAAGACGCTCAGGAAGGCATTGTGCTCCCGCGGCAAGGCATGGCCGTAGCCGGCGCCGGGCTGCAGGCCGATATCGAGGTAGATCGGATCGGTTGCCACGGCGCTGATCGGACCGGCGACGCCGCCCACCTCGCCGGCAATGACCTTGACGGTCACGCCGGCGCCGGGGGTCACCGTCGGGATGCGCTCGGGCGAGAATTCCTGGTAGCGCGGTGCCGTCATCTTGTCCTTGGCCGGCAGATTGACCCAGAGCTGGAAGCCCTGCATCAGGCCCTCTTCCTGTTCCGGCATCTCCGAATGGACGATGCCGTGCCCGGCCGTCATCCACTGCACGCTGCCCGGGGTCAGCAGGCCGGAATGGCCCTTGTTGTCGGCATGGCGCATCCGCCCGGCCAGCATGTAGGTCACGGTTTCAAATCCGCGATGGGGGTGGTCCGGAAAGCCGGCCAGGTAGTCGCCGGGCCGGTCCGAGCCGAACTCGTCCAGCATCAGGAAGGGATCGAGATCCGGCAGGTCACGGGTTCCGATCATCCGGGTCAGCCGGACGCCGGCGCCATCGCTGGTCGCCTGGCCGCGGACAACCGTCACCACCCGCCGGGCGGCGCCGGAAGCGGGGTCTGGATCGGCCGGTGTCGGTTCTGTGCGTCTGCTGCTCATCGCTGGGTCCTTTTCCCGAAGGTCGGCTATAGATGCCCGCTGCGGCCCCGTTTTGCCAGGGGCAGGCGTCGGAATGCGCTGTTCGCCAGGCTTGAACAATCCGCCGTTCCGCCGCCTTTTAGCTAACTCCCGGCGACAGCAGCAGAAAATCCGGTTCAGCGCCGCCGAATGCCGCTTCCCGCGCTTGTCTCGGCTGGAAAAACCGGAAATACTGGTTTTTCGCGCCGCAGCAGAAGCCTGCCGGCCTGCCGCCCGGACTGCCGTCCCGGTCGGCGTGGCGGGGCAGGAGAGGGCGGCCAGATCCCCGACACCCTTGACCGGAACGACGTCCGATTATGAATACCGCCAACGACATCCGCAGCCTGTTCCTGGACTATTTCAAGCGCGAGGGCCACGAAGTGGTCGGTTCCTCGCCGCTGGTGCCGCGCAACGACCCGACGCTGATGTTCACCAATGCCGGCATGGTTCAGTTCAAGAACGTCTTCACCGGCCAGGAGAAGCGTCCCTATGTCCGCGCCGCGACGGCGCAGAAATGCGTGCGCGCCGGCGGCAAGCACAACGACCTGGAGAATGTCGGCTATACCGCCAGGCACCATACCTTCTTTGAAATGCTCGGCAATTTCTCCTTCGGTGACTATTTCAAGGAGCGCGCGATCGACCTCGCGTGGAACCTGATCACCCGGGAATACGGCCTCGCCAAGGACAAGCTGCTGGTCACCGTGTTCCACGAGGACGACGAGGCCTTCGGTCTCTGGAAGAAGATCGCGGGCCTGCCGGAACAGCGGATCATCCGCATCCCGACCGCGGACAATTTCTGGGCCATGGGCGATACCGGGCCCTGCGGCCCCTGTTCGGAAATCTTTTACGATCATGGGGATGGGATCCCCGGCGGACCTCCCGGCTCAGCCGACCAGGACGGCGACCGCTTCATTGAGATCTGGAACCTGGTGTTCATGCAGTTCGAGCAGGTCGCCAAGGACGAGCGTGTAAGCCTGCCCAAACCCTCGATTGATACCGGCATGGGGCTGGAGCGGCTGGCGGCGGTGCTGCAGGGCAAGCACGACAACTACGACATCGACCTGATGCGGGCGCTGATCGAGGCCTCGGCCGAAGCCTCGAAGACGGATCCCGACGGCCCGCACAAGGTCAGCCACCGGGTGATCGCCGATCACCTGCGGTCCTGCTCCTTCCTGATCGTGGATGGGGTCCTGCCGTCCAATGAGGGGCGGGGCTACGTGCTGCGCCGGATCATGCGCCGCGCCATGCGCCATGCCCACAAGCTGGGCTGCCAGGAGCCGCTGATGTGGCGCCTAGTGCCGGCCCTGGTCACCCAGATGGGGCAGGCCTATCCGGAGCTCATCCGCGGCCAGGCGAGCATCACCGAGGCCTTTCGCCTGGAGGAGACCCGCTTCAAGCAGATGCTGGACCGGGGCCTGCGGCTGCTGGACGAGGAGATGGAGAAACTCAATCCGGGCAAGCCGTTATCGGGAGACGTTGCCTTCAAGCTTTACGATACATTCGGCTTCCCGCTGGATTTAACCGAGGACATCCTGCGCGGCCAGCAGCGGTCGGTCGACAAGACCGGCTTCGACGCCGCCATGGAACGCCAGCGCGAGACCGCGCGCCGCGCCTGGGCGGGGTCCGGCGAGGCGGCGACCGAAGCCGTCTGGTTCGACCTTCGCCAGCGCCTCGGCGCCACCGAGTTCCTCGGCTATTCGACCGAGCGCGCCGAAGGCGTCGTCACCGCGATCCTGAAGGACGGCAAGGAGGTCGCCGAAGCGAAAGCCGGCGACGAGGTGGCGATCATTGCCAATCAGACCCCCTTCTATGGCGAATCCGGCGGCCAGATGGGCGACAGCGGGCGCCTGATCGCGGCGGGCGGCGCGGATTTCCTGGTCGCCGACACCCAGAAGAAGCTGGGCGATTTCCATGTCCATATCGGCCGCGTCACCGCGGGAACGGTCAGGAGGGGCGAGGCGGTGGAGATGCGGGTCGACGGCGACCGGCGCGCCGGCCTCAGGGCGCATCATTCGGCGACCCATCTCCTGCACGAGGCGCTGCGCCGCCGGCTGGGCGACCACGTGACCCAGACGGGCTCGCTGGTCGCCCCCGACCGCCTGCGCTTCGATTTCAGCCACAACCGGGGCCTGCTGGCCGACGACATCGCCTGGATCGAAGGCGAGGTGAATGCCCGCATCCGCCTCAACGCCGATGTCGGGACCCGGCTGATGACGCCGGAAGCGGCGATCGAGGCCGGGGCCATGGCCCTGTTCGGCGAAAAATACGGCGACGAGGTGCGTGTCGTCTCCATGGGCGGCCAGGCCGAGGACGAGGCGAAGACCTTCTCCACCGAGCTCTGCGGCGGAACCCATGTGCGCCGGACCGGCGATATCGGCTTCTTCAAGGTGATTTCGGAGGGCGCCGTCGGGGCCGGCCTGCGCCGCATCGAGGCGGTGACCGGCGCCGCCGCCGAGCACTATGTTGCCGAGCAACAGAAGCTGCTGGCCGAGGCCGCCGCGGCGCTGCGGGCCCTGCCGCAGGATCTGCCCGGCCGCATCGCGACACTCGTCGACGATCGCAAGAAGCTGGAGCGGGAACTCACCGAGGCGCGCAAGCAGGCGGCGACCGGCGGCGCCGGTGGCGGCGGAGCGGCGGCGGCCAAGGACGTCAATGGCGTCAAGCTGGCCTCCCGGGTGATGGAAGGGGTGCCGGCCAAGGAACTCAAGGGCATGGCCGATGCCCTGAAGAAACAGCTGGGCTCCGGCGTCGTCGTCCTGATCGCGACCGAGGACGGCAAGGCGTCCCTCGTCGTCGGCGTCACCGCGGACCTCGCGGCGAAGGTGAGTGCCGTCGATCTGGTGAAGGCGGGAAGCGCCGCATTGGGCGGCCAGGGCGGTGGCGGGCGCCCCGATCTCGCCCAGGCGGGCGGGCCCAACGCCGCCAGCGCCGGCGAGGCCATCGCCGCCATCGAGGCTGCGATCCGCAACCGGACGAAAGCCGCGGAGTGATCCCGGCACCCGAACCAGATCGCGCGAGGTAGGATGACCCTCACCACGATTCCCTCGCTCCTGGCGATCCTGTTCTGCGCCGCCCTCTTCATCCTGCTCTACCAGCACCTCTTCCCGCGGCCGGCGCCGTGGAAGGTGGTGGCGGCGGCCCTGGCCAGCGGGATCCTGTGCACCCTGCTGCTGGTGGCGGCGATGACCTATCTGGTCCCGGGTGGGCAGGAGGAACTGATCGCGGTTTCGACTCTCGGCGAGGCCTTGCCGGTGGCGGTGTTCCGCGCCGGCCTCCCGGAGGAGACCGTCAAGATCCTGGCGGCGCTGGCGGCGCTGGTCCTGTTCCGGCGCCATCTGACCGCGGCGGCCGCATTCCAGATCCCGCTCTTCGTCGCGGTCGGCTTCGCCATCGTCGAGAACAACGGCTATTCCGAGACCTTCGCCGAATTCCGCATGGTCATCGCCTTCGGCCGCGGCTTCATGGCGACCTTCGTGCATTCGCTGCTGGCAATGATCCAGGGCGTCTTCCTGATGCGCCTCGTCGTCGAGCGCCCGGCGCCGGTCGGCGGACTCCCCGAGGTCGCCGGCAGCGTCGAACCGCCCACCGGGTCGGTCGACTGGGCGCGCTGGTATTTCCTGCCGCTCGGTTTGCTGGCCGCGGCCATCTGTCATTCGCTCTACGACTGGGGCTTCCTGCCGGTGCTGGGCGAGTTCCTGCGGACCGGCAAGGCGGATCCGGCCACCGCCGCCATGCCGATCCTGGTCGGGCTCTGTGGGATCGTCCTACTCTTCGTCTGCGGATTGCGCTCGCTGCGCACGGGGATCCATCGGGCAGCGGCAGCCGACGCCGTGACCCTCCAACCCGGACACCGGGCGATCGTCGCACGCTGGCGGCTGGCCGGGGCGTTGGTGATGGGGCTGGGCGTCGTCGTCTTCCTGGGTGCCATCGCCTACGGCATCTCGGCCCTGGACTTCGCGGCGCCCGCGGCGGCGGAATCCAGCGAGGCCCTGGCCTCCCTGCGGCCGGCCCTGATCGGCCTCGGCGGGATCCTGGGCGGCCTGTTCCTGGTCATCATCGGCTGGGTGATCCGCCAGAAGCAATAGACCGCAACCCTCTGGGATGGTGGGGGAAAGTCCAGGTGATCCAGCCGGCACGGGCCGCCGTAACAAGCCTGTGCCAGAACCGGGGACACCGCCATGAACGCGCCTTGCCCGAAATTCGTCGAAGCCCTCAACCGCGAGCGCCTGGGATCCGCAGCACGCCGGCCTGGGAAAGAGGAAGCGGCGGCTGCAATCCGCACCCTGATCGCCTATGCCGGGGACGACCCGACACGCGAGGGCCTGCTCGGCACCCCCGACCGGGTGGTGCGTTCCTTCGACGAGTTCTACGGCGGCTACTTCCAGGATCCGGTGGAACTGCTGCAGCGCACCTTCGAGGAGGTCGAGGGCTATGACGAGGTCGTGCTGCTGCGGGACATACCCTTCGTCAGCCATTGCGAACATCACATTGCCCCCATCGTCGGGCGGGCCCATGTCGGCTACCTGCCGCAGCGCCGGGTGGTCGGCATCAGCAAGCTCGCCCGCGTCGTCGATGTCTTCGCCCGCCGCCTGCAGATCCAGGAGAAGATGACGGCGCAGATCGCCACTGTGATCAAGCAGGTGCTGGATCCGATCGGCGTCGGCGTGGTGATCGAGGCCGAGCATCACTGCATGACCACCCGCGGGGTGAACAAGCACGGGGTCAGCATGACCACCAGCACCCTGCTCGGCGCCTTCCGCGACAACCCCGATACCCGCCGGGAATTCCTCCGCCTCATCGGCAGGGCCTGATCCGGCGGCGGCCGGAAGGCGGCTTGCCAGGCCGGCCATCCGCGGCGAGACTTCCCGCCTCCTGGCGGGGTTTCGGGGAAGGGGCTCATCGTGCCGCTCTACGGCCTGATTTTCATCACGGCGATTCTGCCGTCCGTGCTGCTGACGGCGTTCTTCCTGGCGCATTTCCGCCGTCGCCTGGGCCAGGCCCTGGGCCTATGGGCATTCGTGCTCGGCATCGCCTCGGCCGCGGTCGCGATCGCGCTGGCGACGTTCCTGCTGCGGGTGACGCCGGTGCCGGGGATCCTCCTGATGGGCGGCCCGCGCGCCGCCCTGATCGCCGCCGCCGTCGAATCCGCCCTCGGCGCCGCCATCCCCGAGGAAGTCGCCAAGTTCCTGGTGCTCTGGTTCGTGATCCGGCGCTCCAGGGCCTGCGATTCCGGCGGCGATCTGTTCTGCAGCGCCATCCTCGTGGGTCTCGGCTTCGCCGCCATCGAGAACGTACTCTACCTGTTCCATGCGGGGTCGGACTGGGTCGTGGTCGGCCTCATCCGCGGCCTGATGTCGGTGCCGGGCCACACCATCGACGGGATGTTCATGGGCTATTTCCTGGCGCTGTGGTGGCGCCGGACCTTGTCGACGCCGCTTGCGCTCGCCCTCGCCCTGGTCCTGCCCATGCTGGCGCACGGGCTCTATGACTTCCCACTGATGGCGATCGACGGCCTGCGCGAGACCGCGGGCGGCGACATCATCGATCTCTATGTTTCCCTGCGCTATCTGCAGCTCGGCGTACTGGCCTTCTCCGGGCTTGCCGCGATCTGGGTGGCGCGGCAGGAACTCGTCCTGGTCTACAGCGATGCGACGCCGGACGGCGATCTCTATCTCGGCGACGAGACCCAGCTAGGCCGCTGGCGCTGGGTCGGGCGGGTACTGTCGCTGGCCGGCATCCTGGCGCTCGGAGTCGGCGTGCTGGCCTGGTCGCAGGGCGAGCCGGACGGCTATTTCCTGGTGGGCCTCGCCATGTTCCCGCTCGCCTTCGGCCGGATCATGCGCCTGCGCCCGCCGGCGCGGATCACCAATCCCCATGCGCTGCATCCCACCGCCCTGGCGCGGGACTAGGCCCGTCCCGACGCCTATTGGGCGTCGGCGGCGACCTGCATCCTCAGGATCTTGTCCGGCAGCATGACCGATCCGTTGTCGTTGGGATCGCCCTGCTTGATCTGCTCGACGAACTGCATGCCGTCGGTGACCTTGCCGAAGACGGTGTATTGCCCGAACAGGTGCGGCGCCGGGGCGAGGCAGATGAAGAACTGGCTGTCGCCGCTGTCGACGCTGGCGGCGCGGGCCATGGCGACGGTGCCGCGCACGAACTGCTCGCCGCTGAACTCGGCCGGCAGGTGGTGGCCCGATCCGCCGCGACCGGTGCCGGTGGGATCGCCGGTCTGCGCCATGAAGCCGGCGATCACCCGGTGGAAGACCAGCCCGTCATAGAAGCCCTTGCGCACCAGATCCTTGATCCGCGCAACCGACTTCGGCGCCACCTGGGGCAGCAACTCGATGACGACCCGGCCGTCCTTCAGGTCGAGATAGAGGGTGTTTTCCAGGTCCTGCGCCTGGGCCCGGGTGGAAAGCCCGCCGGCAGCGAGACCGACGGCCAGCAGCAGCGCCAGTGCAATCTTCTTCAGCATCGCCCTACCCCATCGCCTTCTTGAGATTTTCATCGAGCTTGTCGAGGAACTGCGTGGTGGTCAGCCATTTCTGGTCGGGGCTGATCAGCAGCGCGAGATCCTTGGTCATGAAACCGGATTCCACCGTGTCGACGCAGACCCGCTCCAGCGTCTCGGCGAACTTCTGCACCTCGGGCGTGTCGTCGAACTTGCCGCGGTACCAGAGGCCGCGGGTCCAGGCATAGATCGAGGCGATCGGGTTGGTCGAGGTCTCCTTGCCCTTCTGGTGCTCGCGGAAATGCCGGGTCACCGTGCCATGGGCGGCTTCCGCCTCGACCACGCTGCCGTCGGGCGACAGCAGCACGGAGGTCATCAGGCCGAGCGATCCGAAGCCCTGGGCGACGGTGTCGGACTGCACGTCGCCGTCGTAGTTCTTGCACGCCCAGACAAAAGCGCCGGACCATTTCAGGGCGCTGGCGACCATGTCGTCGATCAGCCGGTGCTCGTAGACGATCTTCCTGGCCTGGAACTCGGCCTTGAACTCCTTCTCGAAGACCTCCTGGAAGATGTCCTTGAAGCGCCCGTCATAGGCCTTGAGGATGGTGTTCTTGGTCGAGAGATAGACCGGCCAGCCGAGCGTCAGGCCGTAGTTGAAGCAGGCCCGGGCAAAGCCGCGGATCGATTCGTCGAGGTTGTAC
>CAZKDH010000013.1:0-6346 GCA_964551505.1 uncultured Rhodospirillaceae bacterium | reverse complement strand
CATCGTCAACATCGACGTCACCACCATCCTCGACGGCTGGTACGGCGACACTTCCCGCATGTTCTATGTCGGCGAGGTCGGCGTGAAGGCGCGGCGGCTGTGCGAGGTCACCTACGAGGCGATGATGCGCGGCATTGCCGCGGCCAGGCCGGGCGGCCATGTCGGCGACATCGGGCACGCGATCCAGACCTACGTCGAGGCGCAGCGCTTCTCGGTCGTGCGCGACTTCTCGGGCCATGGCCTTGGCCGCATCTTCCACGACGCACCGAACATCCTTCATTACGGCAGGGCCGGCACCGGGCCGGTGCTGAAGCCCGGCATGTTCTTCACCGTCGAGCCGATGGTGAATGCCGGGACCTGGCAGGTGAAGGTGCTGAGCGACGGCTGGACCGCGGTGACCCGCGACAAGAAGCTCTCGGCCCAGTTCGAGCACACGATCGGCGTGACGGAGACCGGCTACGAGATCTTCACCGCCTCGCCGAAAGGCCTGGACCGGCCGCCTTACGCCGCCTGACCTGCGGAGGCCGGGCGTGGTCAGCCAGGGGGTCGCCGAGAAGCCGCACTACCTCGGGCACCGCGACCGGCTGCGCGAGCGCTTCCTGAACGCCGGCCCTCAGGCCCTGGCCGATTACGAGCTCCTGGAGCTGCTGCTGTTCCAGGCCAAACCGCGGGGCGACATGAAGCCGCTAGCCAAGGCCCTGATCCACCGTTTCGGCAGCTTCGCCGGGGTCATGGCCGCCAGCCCCGCCTCCCTCGCCGAGATCGACGGCGTCGGCGACGCCACGGTCGTCGTGATCAAGACGGTGCAGGCGGCGGCGCACCTGATGCAGCGGCAGGAGATCCTGCAGAAGCCGGTCCTCTCTTCCTGGAAATCGGTGCTGGGTTACTGCCATTCGGTGATGGCGCATGAACCGATCGAGCAGTTCCGCCTGCTGTTCCTCGACGGCAAGAACGCCCTGGTGGCGGACGAGGTGCAGAGCAAGGGCACGGTGAACCATACCGCCGTCTATGTGCGCGAAGTGGTGAAACGGGCGCTGGAGCTCGGCGCGACCGCGATCATCATGGCGCACAACCACCCGACCGGCGATCCCACCCCGTCGCGCGACGACATCGAGATGACCCGGGCGATCAAGCTGGCCCTGGACAAGGTGGCGATCCAGCTGCACGACCACATCATCATCGGCCGCAAGGGCCATGCCAGCCTGCGCAGCCTTGGCTATATCGACGGCAACTAGCCGCAACTGAAAGCGAGACAGAGGATGGACCTGCACAAGAACTTCATCGGCGGCCAGTGGCTGGAGGGCGCCGCCGCGCGCGTCGACGAGAACCCGTCCGACAAGGCGGACCCCGTCGGCAGCTATGCCGCGGCGACGCCGCAGCAGGTCGACGACGCCGTCGCCGCCGCCAAGGCCGCCGCCCCCGCCTGGGGGCGCAGCTCGCCGCAGCTCCGCGCCGAGATCCTCGACCGGATCGGCAACGAGCTGATCGCCCGCAAGGACGAGCTCGGGCGGCAGCTGTCGCGCGAGGAAGGCAAGACCCTACCCGAGGGCATCGGCGAGGTCACCCGCGCCGGACAGGTGTTCAAATGGTTCGGCGGCGAGGCCCTGCGGCTGCATGGCGACAAGATGCCCGGCCTGCGCCCCGGCACCGAGACAGAGATCACCCGCGAGCCGGTGGGCGTGGTGGGGATCATCACCCCGTGGAATTTCCCGATCGCCATCCCGGCCTGGAAGGTCGCCCCCGCCCTCGCCTTCGGCAATTGCGTGGTGCTGAAGCCGGCCGACATCGTTCCGGCCAGCGCCTGGTCCCTGGCCGAGATCATCGCCAAGGCGGGAATCCCCGAGGGCGTCTTCAATCTGGTCATGGGTGCCGGATCGGTGGTCGGCAACGGCATGACCCGGCACAAGGACGTCGGCGCCGTCACCTTCACCGGCTCGACCAAGGTCGGCCTCGGCGTCGCCGAAGCCTGCGTCAAGCGCCTCGCCCGCGTACAGCTGGAAATGGGCGGCAAGAATCCCCTGGTGGTGCTGGACGACGCCGATCTCGACATCGCCGTCGACTGCGCCTATCAGGGCGCCTTCGTCGCCACCGGCCAGCGCTGCACCGCCTCCTCGCGCCTCATCGTGCAGCAGGGCATCCATGACAGGTTCGTCGCCGCGCTGACCGAGCGCCTGCAGCGCACCAAGGTCGATCACGCCCTGGAACCCGGCACCGAGATCGGCCCGGTGGTCGATCAGCGCCAGCTCGACCAGGACCTGTCCTATATCGACATCGGCAAGAAGGAAGGCGCCAGGCTGGCCTTCGGCGGCGAGTTGCTGAACCGCAAGACCCAGGGACACTACCTGAGCCCGGCCCTATTCACCGAGACCGAGAACGGCCAGCGCATCAACCGCGAGGAGATTTTCGGCCCGGTCGCCAGCGTCATCCGGGTGAAGACCTATGACGAGGCCTTGAGCGTCGCCAACGACACCGAGTTCGGCTTGGTCGGCGGCATCTGCACCACCTCGCTGAAGCATGCCAGCCACTTCAAGCGCAACATCGAGGCGGGGATGGCGATGGTCAACCTGCCGACCGCGGGCGTTGACTACAACGTGCCTTTCGGCGGCCGCAAGAATTCCAGCTTCGGCCCACGCGAACAGGGCGAGACCGCCCGCGAGTTCTTCACCATCTGGAAGACGGCCTATACGCGGCCGTGATGTCGACGTGAACGAGGTACCTGTCTTGAACGCACCCAACACCACCATGCCCGTCGTCTTCCTGTCCCATGGCAGCCCGACGCTTCCCTTCGACGAGATTCCGGCGCGGAGTTTCATGGTGGGGCTCGGCGCGAAGCTGCCGCGACCCAAGGCGATCCTCTGCATCTCCGCCCATTGGGAGGCGGACGTCGCCAGCCTCACCGGCGCGGCGGCGCCGGAGACCATCCACGATTTCTATGGCTTCCCCAAGGCGCTCTACGAGCTGAAATGCGACGCGCCCGGCTCGCCGGAACTGGCGTCGCGCGTCGCCGGCCTGCTGAAGGATGCCGGGATCGAGGCAAAGATCGATCCGAAGCGCGGCTTCGATCATGGCGTCTGGAACCCGCTGATGCTGCTCTACCCGCAGTCCGGCATCCCGGTGGTACAGCTTTCGCTGCTCGGCGGCCAATCGACGGCGGCCCATGTCGCCCTGGGCCGCGCCCTGGCGCCCTTGCGCGAGGAGGGCGTGCTGATCCTCGCCTCGGGCGGTGCGGTTCACAATCTCCGCTGGCTGGACTGGTCGAACAAGGGCGGCGTCACCGACTGGGCGCGGGATTTCGACCGCTGGGTCGGCGCCAGGGTCGAGGCCGGCGACGAACCCGCGCTGATCGACTACCGCGAAGATGCCCCCAACGCGCCTTTGGCCCATCCCAGCGAGGAGCATTTCCTGCCGCTCTTCGTGGCCTTGGGCGCCGCCGAGGCGAAGTCGCCGAAGGGTAAGCGCCTCCACGACAGCTTCGTCTTCGGCAGCCTCAGCATGGCGGCCTATGGCTGGGGGATGTAGGCGCGTTTATTCGTCATCCCCGGGCCTGGCCCGGGGACCCACGAGTTTGTCGGACATAGATTGAATTCTTGGCTGGCCGGGCCAAGCCCGGCCATGACGAATGGGTGCGCCGGAGACCTAGGCCGCCTGCGTCACCGACACGCCCTTGGACTTCAGCATTTCCTGCAGCTCGCCAGTCTCGTACATCTCGCGGACGATGTCGCAGCCGCCGACGAATTCGCCCTTTACGTAGAGCTGGGGAATGGTCGGCCAGTTGGAGAATTCCTTGATGCCCTGGCGTAGGCCCGGATCGGCAAGGATGTCGATGCCCTTGAACTTGACGCCGACATGGCTCAGCACCTGCACCACCGCGGCCGAGAAGCCGCATTGCGGGAAGACCGGGGTGCCCTTCATGTAGAGCACGACGTCGTTGCTGGAGATGTCGTCCTTGATGCGCTCGTGGACCGGGTTGTCGCTCATCTGCCTATCCTTTCGTCAATCTCGCCTGCCCGGGCCGATCGCCCTGGGCGGATACCGTTACTTCGGGGCCGAGGTCTGCAGGGCCAGGGCATGGAGGGCATCGCCCATCCGGCCCTGCAGCGCCTGGTAGACCATCTGGTGCTGCTGCACCCTGCTCTTGCCGGCAAAGGCCGCGCTGGTCACCTGGGCGGCGTAATGGTCGCCATCCCCGCGCAGATCCTCGATCACGATCTCCGCGTCGGGAAAGGCCTGCTTGATCAGCCGTTGAATCTCGCTCGCTTCCATCGCCATCGGATCAGCATCCCATCACTTGCCGGCCATCAGGCGCGGGAAGAAGGCCTCGTTGGCCGCCTTCAAGTCTTTAACAGATATCGACCCGGCCTGGGCCAGTGTCAATGTGTCGCCGGACGTTTCCCCTAATTGAAATAGGGGTACTCCGGCCGCCTTGGCGGCAGATTGGACCGCGGCCAGCTGGCTGCGGGCCACGGTGACGACGTAGCGCGCCTGGTCCTCGCCGAACCAGAAGCCGTGGGCGGGCCCCTTGATCTCTGCCGGCTGGGCCAGGGTCGCGCCGATGCCGGAGGCCATGGCCATCTCGGCCAATGCCACCAGCAGGCCGCCGTCGGAAAGGTCATGCGCCGCGGTCACCCGGCCGGCCGAGATCTGGCCGCGCAGGAAATCGCCGTTGCGCCGCTCGGCCTTCAGGTCGACCGGCGGCGGCGCCCCCGCTTCCCGCCCGTCGATCTCGCGCAGGTAGATCGACTGGCCGAGCCAGCCCTTGGTCTCGCCGATCAGCAGGACGATCTCGCCCGCGGCCTTGAACGGCAGCGAGCAGGATCTCGCCGCATCCTTGATGACGCCGACGCCGCCGATCACCGGCGTGGGCAGGATGCCCTTGCCGTTGGTCTCGTTGTAGAGCGAGACGTTGCCGGAGATCACCGGGTAGTCGAGGGCGACGCAGGCCTCCGCCATGCCTTCGATCGCCAGCGCGAACTGGCCCATGATCTCGGGGCGCTGGGGATTGCCGAAATTCATGTTGTCGGTGACGGCCAGCGGCAGGGCACCCACCGCGGTCAGGTTGCGCCAGCTCTCCGCCACCGCCTGCGCCCCGCCCTGCTTCGGATCCGCCAGGCAGTACCGCGGCGTGCAATCCGAGGTCATCGCCAGGGCCTTGCCCTTGCCTTCGGGGATCAGCACCACCGCGGCGTCGCCGCCGGGGCGCTGCGCGGTGCGGCCCATCACCAGGTGGTCGTACTGCTCCCAGACCCAGCGGCGCGAGGCGAGATCGGCGGAACCCACCAGCTGCGTCAGCGCCTGCAGGATGTCCTTCGGCGCCTTCACGCTTTCGGCGGCGACCACCGGCTGCGCCGGCGTCGGCACCCAGGGACGCTGATAGACCGGCGCCTTGTCGACCAGCGGCGCCACCGGCATGTCGGCCTCGACCTTGCCGTTCTTCTTCAGCACCAGGTGGCCGGTATCGGTGAGGCGGCCGATCTCGGCGAAATCCAGCTCCCACTTTTCGAAGATCGCGCGGGCCGTCGCCATCGCCTGGGGCTTCAGCACCATCAGCATGCGTTCCTGCGATTCCGAAAGCATGATCTCGTAGGCGGTCATCCCGGTCTCGCGCACCGGCACCTTGTCGAGATCGAGTTCCAGCCCGAGCCCGCCCTTGGACGACATCTCTACCGAGTACGAGGTCAGGACGGCGGCGCCCATGTCCTGGATGGCGACGATCGCATCGGTCGCCATCAGCTCGAGGCAGGCTTCCAGCAACAGCTTCTCGGTGAAGGGGTCGCCGACCTGCACGGTCGGGCGCTTCTCCTCGGAATCCTCGGTGAACTCGGCCGAGGCCATGGTGGCGCCGTGGATGCCGTCGCGCCCGGTCTTGGCCCCGACATAGATCACCGGATTGCCGAGGCCGGCCGCCGCCGAATAGAAGATCTTGTCGGTATCGGCGATGCCCACGGTCATCGCGTTGACCAGGATGTTGCCGTTGTAGCTGGCGTGGAAGTTGACCTCGCCGCCCACCGTCGGCACGCCCATGCAGTTGCCGTAGCCGCCGATGCCGGCGACGACGCCGGAAATCAGGTGCCGGGTCTTGGCGTCGTCGGGGGCGCCGAAGCGCAGCGCGTTCAGGTTCGCGATCGGCCGCGCGCCCATGGTGAAGACATCGCGCATGATGCCGCCGACGCCGGTCGCCGCGCCCTGGTAGGGCTCGATGAAGCTCGGGTGATTGTGGCTTTCCATCTTGAAGATCGCCGCCTGGCCGTCGCCGATGTCGATGACCCCGGCATTCTCGCCCGGACCCTGGATCACCCAGGGCGCCTTGGTCGGCAGCTTCTTCAGGTGCACGCGCGAGGACTTGTAG
>CAZKDH010000012.1:0-2752 GCA_964551505.1 uncultured Rhodospirillaceae bacterium | reverse complement strand
TTCGAGCCGACCATCGACTACGTCGTCACCAAGATGCCGCGCTTCACCTTCGAGAAGTTCGCCGGCGCCGAGGCCATCCTGTCGACCTCGATGAAATCGGTGGGCGAAGCGATGGCGATCGGCCGCAGCTTCCAGGAATCGGTGCAGAAGGCCCTGCGCTCGATGGAGACCGGCCTCACCGGGTTCAATGCCGTCGAGCTCGACGGCGAGGACCACACCGCGATCGCCGCGCAGCTGCAGCGCCAGACCCCGGATCGCCTGCTGGTGATCGCCGAGGCGCTGCGCCGCGGCATGACGGTGGAGGCGATCCATGCCGCCTCGAAGTTCGATCCCTGGTTCATCCGCCAGATCGAGGCGATCGTCGCCGTCGAGAACCAGGTGCGCGCCCGGGGCCTGCCGCAGACCCGGCCCGGCCTGCTGCGCCTGAAGAAGATGGGCTTCTCCGACGCCCGCTTGGCGGAACTGGTCGGCCGCACGCCGGCCGAGGTCACCCGGCAGCGCCACGCCCTCGAGGTGCGCCCGGTCTACAAGCGCATCGACACCTGCGCCGGGGAATTCGCCTCGGCCACGCCCTACATGTATTCCTGCTACGAGGGCAACGGCGAGACGCCCGCCGAATGCGAGGCCGATCCCAGCGACCGTAGGAAGGTGATCATCCTCGGCGGCGGCCCCAACCGCATCGGCCAGGGCATCGAATTCGACTACTGCTGCGTCCACGCCGCCTATGCGCTGAAGGAGGCGGGCTACGAGACCATCATGGTCAACTGCAACCCGGAGACCGTCTCGACCGACTACGACACCTCGGACCGGCTCTATTTCGAGCCGCTGACCGCCGAGGACGTGATCGAGCTGGCGCGGGTCGAGCAGCGCCGGGGCACGCTGATGGGCTGCATCGTGCAATTCGGCGGCCAGACCCCGCTGAAGCTGGCGGCGGCGCTGGAGGCGGCGCAGATCCCGATCCTCGGCACCTCGCCCGATGCGATCGACCTCGCCGAGGACCGCGAGCGGTTCCAGCAGCTGCTGCACCGGCTGCAGCTGCGCCAGCCGGCGAACGGCATCGCCCGCTCGACCGAGGAGGCGGAAGAGATCGCCCGGCGCATCGGCTATCCGGTGGTGATCCGCCCGTCCTATGTGCTCGGCGGCCGCGCCATGGAGATCGTGCACGAGCCGGAACAGCTGCGCCGCTACATGCGGCGGGCGGTGCAGGCCTCCGGCGAGAACCCGGTGCTGATCGATCTCTATCTCGAGGATGCGATCGAGGTCGATGTCGACGCCCTGTCGGACGGCAACGAGGTCTTCGTCGCTGGCATCATGGAGCATATCGAGGAGGCCGGGATCCATTCCGGCGATTCCGCCTGCTCGCTGCCGCCGCACACGCTCTCGCTCGGCGTCATCGCCGAGCTCCGGCGCCAGACCGAGGCGATGGCCAAGGGGCTGAACGTTGTCGGCCTGATGAACGTGCAGTTCGCCATCAAGGGCAACGACATCTATGTGCTCGAGGTCAACCCGCGGGCGAGCCGGACCGTGCCTTTCGTCGCCAAGGCGACCGGGGTCACCCTGGCGAAGATCGCCGCGCGCGTGATGGCGGGCGAGAAGCTGAAGGAATTCGACCTCAACGCCACCAAGCGCCATCATGTCGCGGTGAAGGAGGCGGTCTTCCCGTTCAGCCGCTTCCCGGGCGTCGACATCATCCTAGGTCCGGAGATGAAATCCACTGGCGAGGTGATGGGCCTGGATTCGAATTTCGCCAAGGCCTTCCTGAAGGCCCAGCTCGGCGCCGGCCAGCGCCTGCCCAAGACCGGCACCGTCTTCGTCTCGGTCAAGGACAAGGACAAGCCGGCGATCGTGCCGCCGGTGCGGCGCCTGCTGGAGATGGGCTTCGACATCGTGGCGACGCCTGGCACCGCGTCCTATTTGCGGAACCAGGGACTGAATGTCGGCGCCATCAACAAGGTGCACCAGGGCAGCCCGCATGTGGTCGACGCCATGCAGCGCGGCGAAATCAAGTTGGTTTTCAATACGGTAGCGGGTTCCAAGGCGATCGCCGACAGTTTCAGCCTGCGCCGCTCGGCCCTGATGGGGCAGATTCCCTATTACACCACGATCTCGGGCGTCCTGGCGGCGGTCGAGGCGGTCGGCGCCCTGGCCAGCGGGGACCTTGAAGTCGCGCCCCTGCAATCGTACTTTAATGTATCGAACGCCTATCGGGGCGACCGGGAACGGTCGCCGATCTGACCCATCGGATGCCGGTTTCGCTTGAAGGAGTGAGCGGAGCCGCAGCCGAGGGGTCGCTTTTGCTTTCGGCAGTGACGAGATGACCAAGATTCCGATGACCGAAGGCGGCTTCAGCCGCCTGGAAGAAGAGTTGAGACATTTGAAGGCGGTCGAGCGGCCGGCGATCATTCGCGCCATCGCGGAAGCCCGCGAGCACGGCGATCTCTCGGAGAATGCCGAGTATCACGCCGCGCGCGAGCGCCAGAGCTTCATCGAAGGCCGCGTGCTGGAACTCGAGGACAAGATCAGCCGTGCCGAGGTGATCGACCCGTCGAAGCTCACCGGCAAGGTGGTGAAGTTCGGCGCCACGGTGACCTTGATCGACGAGGATACCGACGAGAAGCAGATCTACCAGATCGTCGGCGAGGACGAGGCCGACATCAAGTCGCGGCGCCTCGCCATCACCGCGCCCCTGGCGCGGGCCCTGATCAACAAGGCGGTCGGCGACACGGTCGAGGTGACGACGCCGGGCGGCTCG
>CAZKDH010000011.1:0-1529 GCA_964551505.1 uncultured Rhodospirillaceae bacterium | reverse complement strand
CCGGAAAACAGCAGCCCGAAGCCGTTCTGGGACTCGCGCTCGAGCGCCCGGCAGCCGTTCATGACGCCGACCGAGAGGGCCGGCACGCACAGCGGCGCGAGGACCACGCCGAGCAGCGGCACGAGATTGAGGAATACCAGGGTGAGCCAGTAGCCGAAGACCAGGAAGGTCAGCAGCGCGGGATTGTTCCGGAACAGGCGAAAGCCTTCGACGATCCAGTTCCAGCCGCGGATGGCGGGGAGTCGGCGGGCCTGCATTCAATGGGTCGCGCCGCGGCGAGGCGCCGCGGCGGCTGGGGAATGATTACTCAAAGATCTCCACATACGATGCATAGAGCGATCCCATCATGACCGGCACCATCACCAGCATGCCGAGGCCGAAGGGAATGATCGCAATGATGCAGAGCACGAACAGGATCACGCCATAGACGAGGAAGGGCACGATGTTCTTCAGGCAGGCGAAGAAGCTGTCCTTCATGGCCTCGAACGGCGCGACGTTGTGGAACACCACCAGCGCCGGGGCGAACCAGACGGCCATCGCCAGCGGCACCAGCAGCGCCAGCATGACCAGCATGGCGACGAAGAACCCTCCCACGGCCATGCCCACGCCCGGGCCGCGCCCGATCAGTCCGCCCGTGAAGGCGGCGCCGCCGCCGATGAGGAATACCAGCACGGTGATGGCGATGACGCCGATCAGGTAGAACACGCCGACCAGGACAAGGTTGGTTGTGTTCTGCTTGAAGCCGGCGAACAGCGCATCGATGCCGAAGTCGCCACCCTCGCTCAGCGACCTGCAGCCGAGCAGGATGCCGCCGGCGAAGACCGGCATGAGGAAGTTCACCGCCAGATTGCCGACGACGGGGATGAGGCTGAGGACGACGACGATCACCATCAGGATGACGGCGATGGCGATCCACATGCCGGGGTTCTTGACGAACAACTGCCAACCCTGCTTGAGCCATTCGATGCCGCGGCCGGCGTCGACGTTGCGGCCGGCGGGGTCGAAAGCCCTGCCGCCCTGCTCGGAACCACCGCCCGGAACGAGAAACGGATTCTCTTCAGCCATGGCTACCCCCCTTATTATTTGTGGTTGGCACTTCGAATCAGAAGGTCCCGATCACCCACATCGGCACGCGCAGGCCGGAATCCACTGCCTCCTGGCGCGTCATGCGGCCATCGCCCTTGTCGTCGACGAGGTAATAGGCCACGCCGTGCGGCGGCGTCACCTTGACCATGTAGAGCCGCCCGTTGATGCGGTATTCCTCGACCCTGTCCTCGCCGCGCCGGGTGATGGTCACCTGCGGCTCCAGCGCCGGGTCGGGCTGGTAACCCGGCGGGGGGGGCGGCGGCTCGGGAACCGGCTGCAGGCTGGAGGGACGGGTCACTTGCGCCGCGGCGGGCAGCGCAAGAGCGAGAAGAAGGGCGGGGATCAGGCGGCGCATGGCTTTGTCCTAAGGGGGATCGCGAGGATTGTATCAGAGGTTCAGAAGCAGCTCGTGCTCGTGCGGCAGGGGCTCGAAGCCGCGTCCC
>CAZKDH010000010.1:0-14582 GCA_964551505.1 uncultured Rhodospirillaceae bacterium | reverse complement strand
TTTGGCTGGGGGACTAGGATTCGAACCTAGGTTGACGGAGTCAGAGTCCGTAGTCCTACCGCTAGACGATCCCCCAGCAGGGACCAGGATCGGCCGGAACCGTCGATCTTGACGGGGCGCCGACCGGCGGTCGAAAGCGGGCGGAACCTAATACGATGCGCTCCGGGATTCAAGCCCGGGGGGAGATGCAGCCGCGGGGCGGGGGAACCCCAGGGAGGCCCCCCAGGGAGCCCCCCCAGGGAGACCCGGCCGGAGAGACGCCCCGCCGCCCCGCTTCTTAACCCCGCCCACCGACGCCACGTCCTGGGCCGGGGACCTGGGCGGGAGAGCCCGGGCCGGCAAAGTGCCGCCGCCCGCCGGCTTTATCTCCTTCCGCCATCCGTGTAGAATTGCCGGTGAAAGTTCCCCGGAGGGCTGCAGCCGGAGCGAGAGGTCGCTCGGAAAATCAAGGACTTGCGCTTGGCCGGGGCCAGGAGTCGTTGCGTTGAATACGGGTGCTTCCGGGCCCCCGCGCGAGGCCCGGTTCCGTGCCGAGGAGGCGCGGTTCCGCGCGCGTGCGGCCAAGCCCGGCCAGATCATGGCGGCCCTGGATTTGGGCACGAATAACTGCCGGCTGCTGGTCGCCCGTCAGGCTGCGGCCGGTTTCCAGGTGATCGACGCCTTTTCCCGTATCGTCCGCCTCGGCGAGGGGGTGTCGCAGTCCGGCCAACTCTCCGCCGCCGCCATCGACCGCACCATCGAGGCCCTGAAGATCTGCGCCGCCAAGATGCAGCGCCGCGGCGTCACCCTGGCGCGGGCGGTGGCGACCGAGGCCTGCCGGCGGGCGGTGAACGGTGCCGGCTTCGTCGCCCGGGCGCGGGACGAGGCGGGGATCGGCTTGGATATCATCACCTCCGGCGAGGAGGCCGAGCTCGCCTTCAAGGGCTGCATGCCGCTGCTCGACCGCCAGATCCAGCATGCCATCGTCTTCGACATCGGCGGCGGCTCGACCGAGCTCGGCTGGCTCCGGATCCGGCCCGGCGAGGCGCCGCAGATCGTCGCCTGGCATTCGGTGCCGCTGGGTGTGGTCTCGATCACCGAGCAGTTCGGCATCGAGCCGCAGTCCGGCCAGTCCTACCGTGATTTCTACGAGGCCATGGTGCAGCTGGTGCAGGACCATCTCGAGCCCTTCCACCGCGCCATCGGCGCCCGCGGCGCCATCGCCGCCGGCGCGGTGCAGATGCTGGGCACCTCGGGGACGGTGACCACCCTGGCCGGCATCAACCTCAACCTGCCGCGCTACGACCGGGCGCTGGTCGACGGCTGCTTCATTGATTTCCCGGCGATCGACCGGATCAGCACCGATCTCGCCCTGCGCGACGTGGCGGGGCGCAGCGAGGTGCCCTGCGTCGGCGTCGAGCGGGCGGATCTGGTGGTCAGCGGCTGCGCCATCCTCGCCGCCATCTGCAGGCTGTGGCCGGTCGGGCGCCTGCGGGTCGCCGATCGCGGGGTGCGCGAGGGCATCCTCATGAGCCTGATGACCGGCACGGCGCCGGATTCGGTCTATGCGCCGGGAGAGGACCGCAGGGTGGAGCCGGCATGAAGAAGGACGGCGGCAAGTCCAAGAAGCCAGGGCTCGGCAAGACCACCGGCCCCAGCGGCCGCGGCCTCTCGGTCCGGGTGAAGACCGCGAAGAAGCGGACCTCCTCCTCGACCTGGTGGCTGGGCCGGCAGCTGAACGACCCCTATGTCCTGGAGGCGAAGAAGCTCGGCTACCGCTCGCGGGCGGCCTTCAAGATTCTGCAATTGGATGAAAAATTCCATTTCCTGAAACCGGGGGCACGGGTGGTCGATCTCGGCGCCGCACCCGGCGGCTGGACCCAGATCGCGGCGTCCAAGGTCCTGAAATCGGGGCCGAAGGGCGTCCAGGGCAAGGTTGTCGGCATCGACATCTTGCCGATGGATCCGGTGCCCGGCGCCACCGTGCTGCATCTCGATTTCACCCTCGACGAGGCGCCGGGAAGGCTGATGGCGCTGCTGGACGGGCCGGCCGACGTGGTGCTTTCCGACATGGCCGCCTCGGCCACCGGCCATACCCAGACCGACCACATCAAGATCGTCTATCTGGCGGAACTGGCGCTGGATTTCGCCTGCCGGGTGCTTGCCCCTGGCGGCATCTTCATCGCCAAGGTGCTGCAGGGAGGTGCGGAATCCCAGCTGCTGGCCGCGCTGAAGCGGCATTTCACCACGGTAAAGCACGTGAAACCCGAGGCCAGCCGCAAGGAATCCGCGGAAATCTACGTGGTTGCGCTGGGTTTTCGCGGGGAAAAAGCCGGTTGAATCGCGGTGGAACCACCGGGAATCGACGGCGATTCGCCGCCCCAATTCCCAGGTGTAGCGGAATCCCGCCCGCCGATCCACTCCCGGCGCGGCATATCTGACCTGCGCCGCATCCGCCGGAACCCGCGGCATTTGCCTTGTGGCGCAAGGCTTCCTGTGTATGATGGCGCGCCAACCCAAACCGGTTCCGAAGCGCCCCGAAAGCGGGGCTTTTTCGTATCGGCACAAGGCCTTAGAGCCCCGGAGGTTCGGCATGAAGATCCGCGACGCCCTGACATTCGACGACGTGCTGCTGGAGCCCGCGCATAGCAGCGTGCTGCCGGCGCAGGCCGAGACCAGGACCCGGCTGACCCGGCGCATCGAGCTCAACATCCCGCTGCTCTCTTCCGCCATGGATACGGTGACCGAGGCGAAGATGGCGATCTGCATGGCGCAGCACGGCGGCATGGGCGTCATCCACAAGAATCTCGACGTCGCCCGGCAGGCCGAGGAGGTGCGCAAGGTGAAGCGCTTCGAATCCGGCATGGTGGTCAATCCGCTTACCATCCACCCCGACCAGACCCTGGCCGATGCGCTGCAGCTGATGGAGGCGCATGCCATCTCCGGCTTCCCGGTGGTAGAGCCGAAGACCGGCAAGCTGGTCGGCATGCTGACCAACCGCGACGTCCGCTTTGCCAACGACAAGTCGGTCTCGGTCGCCAGCCTGATGACCAAGGACCGGCTGATCACCGTGCCCTCGGGCGTCGGCCGCGACGAGGCGCGCAAGCTCCTGCACCAGTACCGCATCGAGAAGCTGCTGGTGGTCGACGACAACTACCGCTGCATCGGGCTGATCACCGTGAAGGACATGGAGAAGGCCCAGGCCTTCCCGAATGCCGCCAAGGACGAGAACGGCCGCCTCCGGGTCGCCGCCGCGGTCGGTGTCGGCGCGGACGGGATGCGCCGCGCCGAGGCCCTGCTCGAGGCCGGCGTCGACGTGGTGGTGATCGATACCGCCCACGGCCATTCCCGGGGCGTGCTCACCGCCGTCGCCGCGGTGAAGCGCCTTTCCAACGAGATCCAGGTGGTGGCCGGCAACGTCGCCACCGGTGACGCCGCCCAGGCGCTGATCGACAGCGGCGCCGATGCCATCAAGGTCGGCATCGGCCCGGGCTCGATCTGCACCACGCGGATCGTCGCCGGCGTCGGCATCCCGCAGCTGACCGCAGTGATGGATTCGGTCGAACGCGCCCACAAGGCCGGCGTGCCGGTGATCGCCGACGGCGGCATCAAGTATTCCGGCGATCTCGCCAAGGCCATCGCCGCCGGCGCCGACTGCTGCATGGCGGGCTCGCTCCTGGCCGGCACCGACGAAAGCCCGGGCGAGGTCTTCCTCTATAACGGCCGCTCCTACAAGTCATACCGCGGCATGGGATCGCTGGGCGCCATGGCCCGGGGCTCGGCCGATCGCTATTTCCAGCAGGAAGTCTCCGACCAGCTGAAGCTGGTGCCGGAAGGCATCGAAGGCCGCGTGCCCTACAAGGGCCCGGCCGGCACCGTCATCCACCAGCTGGTCGGCGGTCTCAAGGCGGCGATGGGCTATACCGGTAACGCCACCATCGCCGACATGCACAAGAACTGCCGCTTCGTGCGGATCACCAATGCCGGCCTCGCGGAGAGTCACGTCCACGACGTGCAGATCACCCGCGAAGCGCCGAACTACCGCCAGAATATGTGAGATCATTCGAATTGCGTGCCGTTCCACTTCCCTCGGTGCTTCCATCATGATGCCGGGCGCGCGCCTGCAGGCGGCGATCGAGCTGCTCGGGCAGATTCACGGCGGATCGGCACCGGCGGACCGCACCAGCGCGGCCTATTTCCGCGGCCGGCGCTATATCGGCGGCACCGACCGGCGCGAGATCCTGGATCTCACCTATTCCGTCCTGCGGCGGCGGGCGGCGCTCGACTGGCGGATCGAGCAGGTGCCGGGCGAGGATCATCTCGCCGACAACGAACGCGCCCGCATCATCGCCAAGCTGGTGCTGATCGACCACTGGTCGCCGGACAAGATCGCCGGCGCCTTCGACGGCGGGCGCTATCGGCCGCAGCCCCTGGACCGCGCCGAGAAGCAGCTCGCCAAGGGCCTGCAGGGCCAGGAACTGATCGACTGGCAGTCGCCGCCTTGGGTGCGGCTGGAATATCCGCGCTGGTTCGAGGACCGATTGAAGAAGACCTTCGGCGCCGAGCTGGAGCACGAGATGGCGCAGCAGATCGGCGAGGCGGCGACCGATCTTCGGGTGAACGCGTTGAAGGCGACGCGCGCGCAGGCGATCGAGGCCCTGGCCGCCGAGGGCGTCGAAGCCCGGGCCACCCAGCTCTCGCCCTACGGCCTCCGGCTGGAAGGCCGCACACCGCTGGCGTCGCTGAAGTGCTTCATGAACGGCCTCATCGAGGTGCAGGACGAAGGCTCGCAGCTGGTCGGCCTGCTGTGCGACGCCCGGCCCGGCATGCGGGTGGTGGATTTCTGTGCCGGCGCCGGCGGCAAGACCCTGGCGATCGCCGCGCAGATGCAGAACAAGGGCAAGATCGTCGCCTGCGACGTGCTGGAAGGCCGCATCGAGCGCGCCGGCGTCCGCTTCAAGCGCGCCGGCGCCCACAACATCGAGCGGCGCGGACTCTCCTCCGAACGCGATCCCTGGGTGAAGCGTCATGCCGGGGCCTTCGACCGGGTGCTGGTCGATGCGCCCTGTAGCGGCGCCGGCACCTGGCGGCGCAATCCGGACGCCAAATGGCGCCTGACGCCGGAAGGCCTGCACGAGCTGATCGACCTGCAGCAGCGGATCCTCGAGAGCGCGGCGCGGCTGGTGAAACCCGGCGGGCGGCTGATCTATGCGACCTGCTCGCTGATCGCCGAGGAGAACCGGGACCAGGTCGACGCCTTCCTGGCGGCCAATCCAAATTTCTCGCTGCTGCCGATCGCGCGGGTCTGGCGCGACACCATCGGCGACACCCCCTGCCCGGCGCAGGGCGATACCCTGTCCCTGACCCCCGCGCGCAACCACACCGACGGGTTCTTCGTCGCGGTGATGGAAAGGAAGCAGGTTGCGTGATGCGGCAAGACCCGTCCGCCCCTCACCCTGTCCCTCTGCCTCAAGGGGAGAGGGAACGCTGCGGCGAGAGCCTTCGATGACTCTGGCAATTGGAGACCTGCAGATCCGCCCCGCAACCGATGCCGATCTCGCGCAGATCGCCGCCATCCATCACCACAACTGGCAGATCGCCTATGCCGGCATCATGACGCCGGCCGAGATCGACGTGATCCTGCCGGAGAAGCGCCTGCCGCAGTGGCGGCAGTGGCTGGCCGATGCCGACAACATGATCCTCGTCGCCGACTCCGGCACCGCGACGATCCAGGGGTTTCTCTATGGCGGCAAGGTGAAGCCGCACGAGATCCTGTCGGGCGGGCTCGAGGGATTCGATTGCGAGATCTACTCACTGCACACCGCCGAGGCGGTGCAGGGCAGGGGCCTGGGGCGCGCGCTGATCGGCGCCGCGGCGCAACGCTGGCAGGCCCAGGGCCGCCGGGCGCTGACCCTCTGGGCCTATCGCGACAATCCGTTCCGCGGCTTCTACGAGCGCATCGGCGGCAGGCTTGTCGCGGAAGGACTGGATGACGGGATTCCCGACGTGGCCTATGGCTGGCGGGAAATCGATGCATTGACCGGGCTGCACGCCCAGAAAACGACCTGAGCCGGAAGGACCTCGACCCCGACATGACCGACCGCATTCTCATCCTCGACTTCGGATCCCAGGTGACGCAGCTGATCGCGCGGCGTGTGCGCGAGGCCGGGGTCTATTGCGAGATCTTCCCCTTCAATGCCGACCCCCTGCGCATCAAGGCCTTCGCTCCGAAGGGCATCATCCTCTCCGGCTCGCCGCATTCGGTGACCACCGAGGACGGGCCGCGCGCGCCCGACGAGGTCTGGCAGTCGAAACTTCCGGTCTTCGGCATCTGCTACGGCGAACAGACGATGTGCGCGCAGCTCGGCGGCGAGGTGCACGGCTCCGATCATCGCGAATTCGGCCGGGCGACGCTGAAGATCACCGAGCCCAACGCGCTGTTCGACGGCGTCTGGCGGCCGGGCGATACCGACCAGGTCTGGATGAGCCATGGCGACCGGGTGGTGCGCCTGCCCGACGGCTTCCGCGTCGTCGCGGTGAGCGAGGGCGCTCCCTATGCGGCGATCGCCAACGAGGACCGGCGCTACTACGCCGTGCAGTTCCACCCCGAGGTGGTGCATACGCCGCGCGGCGCCGCGCTCATCCGCAACTTCGTCCACAAGATCTGCGGCTGCCGGGGCGACTGGACCATGGCCGCCTTCCGCGATGCCGAGATCGAGAAGATCCGCGCCCAGGTCGGCAAGGGCCGGGTGATCTGCGGCCTGTCGGGCGGGGTGGATTCGGCGGTGGCGGCGGTGCTGATCCACCGTGCCATCGGCGACCAGCTCACCTGCATCTTCGTCGACCACGGCCTGTTGCGCGGCGGCGAGGCGGCGCAGGTGCTGGAACTGTTCCGCGACCACTACAACATCCCGCTGATCCATCGCGATGCCAGCGACCTCTTCCTCGGCGAGTTGAAGAGCGTCACCGACCCGGAGACCAAGCGCAAGATCATCGGCCGGCTGTTCATCGACGTCTTCGACGAGGAGGCGCACAAGATCGGTGGCGCCCAGTTCCTGGCCCAGGGCACGCTCTATCCCGACGTCATCGAGAGCGTCTCCTTCACCGGCGGACCGAGCGTCACCATCAAGAGCCATCACAACGTCGGCGGGCTGCCCGAGCGGATGAACCTGAAGCTGGTCGAACCCCTGCGCGAGCTGTTCAAGGACGAGGTCCGCATCCTCGGGCGCGAACTCGGCCTCCCGGAGAAGATGATCCGCCGCCATCCCTTCCCCGGCCCCGGTCTCGCCATCCGCATACCCGGCGACATCACCCGCGAGAAACTGGAGATCCTGCGCAAGGCCGATGCGGTCTACCTGGACGAGATCGACAGGGCCGGGCTCTACGACAAGATCTGGCAGGCCTTCGCCGTGCTGCTGCCGGTGAAGACCGTCGGCGTGATGGGCGACGGCCGCACCTACGACTATGTCTGCGCGCTCCGTGCCGTCACCTCGACCGACGGCATGACCGCGGATTTCTACCCCTTCGACGCCGCCTTCCTCGGCCGCGTGGCAACCCGCATCATCAACGAATGCCGCGGCATCAACCGCGTGGTCTACGACTACACCTCGAAGCCGCCGGGAACGATCGAGTGGGAGTGAGGGGGCGAGACATCATTGTCATCCCCGGGCTTGGCCCGGGGACCCACGAGTTCGCGTGGCGAACCAAGTCGTTCGTGGGTGGCCGGGCCAAGCCCGGCCATGACGGGTTTCACGTTGGGAGTGTTTGGCACGATCCCTGAACGTCATCCCCGGGCTTGACCCGGGGACCCACGAGTTTGCGTGGCGAACCAAGTCATTCGTGGGTGGCCGGGCCAAGCCCGGCCATGACGGGTTTCACGTTGGGGGTGTTTGGCACGATCCCTGAACGTCATCCCCGGGCTTGGCCCGGGGACCCACGAGTTCATCATAGGCGCGGAATGAGATCGGCTCAATCGGGATTGTCGCGCAGGATCAATCTGACTTTCCAGGCGCGCGACCAGTGCTTCAGGTTCTTTTCGCGCTGAATTGCTGTGCGGATGTCGGCGAAGCGTTCGGCGTGAACCAGCCGCTTCAATCCATACTTGGCGGCGAAGCTGCCCGGCATATTCGCGTGATGCTGGATCATGCGTCGCGACAGATCGCTGGTGACGCCGACATAGAGGATTCCGTTCGGGCGATTGGTGAGGATATAGACCCAGGCGTCGGACATGCTGTCGCCCAAGAAGAAAGCAATTCGTGGGTGGCCGGGCCAAGCCCGGCCATGACGCAGAACTATAGCACGTTTTAATAGAATATATAAACTAATATGCAAACTATGGAATGTCGCAGGCTCCTTGCTGCCTAGCCGATTTTCGCGCCGCGTTCCTGCAGCAGGGCGCGCAGCACCGAGCGATGGCAGCGAGACTCGTCTGCGCAGTAGCAGCCGATGGAGAAATCCGCGCCGTGGGAGAGGGCGGCGAGGAGGTCGAGCGTGCGGCTGGCGGCGGGCGCCTGCATTTCCGCCCGGAAAGACCGGGTGAAGGCCGTCCAGTCCTTCGGCGTTTCCGCACGCAGGGCGCGGGCCACCAGGCCTGCGCTGGGCGAGAGTTCCGGATACCAGACGTCGTACCAGTTCTCCCGGGCGTAGTTCTCCTTGCGCACGCCGCGCGGCGGCCGGCGCACGGCGCCGATGCGGGTGCCTTCCTGGGGCAGTCGCGGCGTGCCGAGACGGACGATCCTGAGGGTCATGGCGGCGGCCTCATGCCGGTGCGAGGAAGGGCTGGGCGATCTGCCGGAACACCGGCAGCGCCTCGAGCCGAGCCGCGTGGGCGCCCAGCATCGGGAAATCCGCCATCGGCACAAGCCCCGGATGGGCCTCGGCCATGAACCGCAGCATGGCGGCGACGGCAATGTCGGCATGGCCGATGCGCTCGCCGAACCAGTAGGCGCCGGTGCGGACCCGCCGGTCGGCCTCGAGGATGCCGAGCGCATGCGAAATCTGCAGGCGGCAGCGCTCGACCCAGAGGTCCGAGACCTCGCGGTGCAGGCGCTTTTCGTAGAACAGGCTGACCGCCTTTTCGGCAATGCCCGTCGCCAGGGCCGCGACCTTCAGGGCCTTGTGCCGGGCCGGTTCACTCCGCGGGAACAGCGCCGTCTCGGCCGGCACCAGGCTGTCGAGGTAGTCCAAGATGCTGTGGCTCTCGAGCAGCGCCTCGCCGTCGTCCAGCACCAGGGTCGGCACCCGGGTCAGTGGATTGTAGGGGCGGATCTTCTCGGTGTCGCCGAACACCGACCAGGGCCGGTGCTCGAAGGCCAGGCCATAGAGCGTCAGCGCGATGCCGACGCGGCGCACGAAAGGCGAATCGAACTGGCCGATGAGGATCATCCGACGGGCTCCTTTGGGAGAACTACCCGGGGGGCGAACTACCGGGGGCGAGCTACCGGGCGCGAACGGCCCGCACCGCGGAGGCAGGGTGCATCATGCTCCAAACAAAACCGGCCGCGCCATCGCTGGCAGCGGCCGATGAAGTTCCCCCAAACTCAGCGACGTTGCTACGCCGCCTCCGACTTCTTGTGATAGGCGACATGGCAGTGGTTGGTGCAATAGGGCCGGCCGGGCTCGGCGGGTTCGCCGCAGAAATGGAAGCCGGCCTGCTTCGGGTCGCCCATCGGCCAGGAGCAGGATTTCGAGCCGCCATGGGCCGCCCGGGCGGCATGGGACTTCGACGGCGCCGGCGGCGTGGTCTCGGACCGGGGCTGCGGCTGGCTCATCTGCGGCATCGCCGGCGCGGTCAGCGGCTGGGTGCTGTGCCGGGTCTGCGGGATCGACTGGCTGGGCTGCTGCATCCGGCGGGCGGGTGCGGCGGCGGTGGTGCGGCGCTTCGGCTGGACGTTGCCGGAGGTCTCGCGCTTGATCGGCGACGGCCGGCCGGTCAGGCCCAGGCGGTGCGCCTTGCCGATCACCGCATTGCGGGTGACGCCGCCCAGAATCGCGGCGATCTGGCTGGCTGTCTGACCCTGGCCCCAGAGCTTCCTCAGGGTCTCGATCCGTTGTTCCGTCCATTCCATGGCAGGCCTCGCTGATCTGTGGGCGACACAGGATGTTGTGTGGCGCCTATTTCACTCCACAATATGCTGCGAGGCAAGGGCCTCGAGTCTAAATCTTGTGGATATTAGGGAATGTACTGCGAACAGATTGGGGCAGTATTTATGCCCCGTTCCGCAGTCTCCGGCGCTTACTTAGGCCGGAAGCAGCGCCGGATCAAGCACCGGTCAGTTCTCGATGACGGTGAGCTGGCGGTCGAGGATGTCGATGATCTCGGCGAGGCGGCGGCTGGACTTCAGCTGGCGGTTCCGGGAGAGAAGAACGTAGTTGGCGTCCTTGTCGCCCTTCAGGACCACCTTGTGGACGCTGAAGAGCGGCTGTTCCTGGCTGCGGCGGTAGATGGAGAAGACTGCCATGTTGCTGCGGTGGTCGATCGCGTAGTCCCGCCAGACCCCGCGGCAGACCTGGCGGCTATAGGCGGCCAGGAGCAGGTTGAGATCGGTCCGGTTGAAAAAAACCCGCCGGCCCTGGCGTCGATACTCGGCGAGTTGAACCAGCTGCGTCATCTGCCTCCCGCGCTACTCCCATCCATCGGGCACGCCTGCCGGAAATGCGATTCGGCCGTTAACTATGGCGGAATCATCGCCCAATTCGCGCCACCAGTCTAGAGGCAGGCGGGGCCGCTCACGGATAGATGGAGATTTCCGAGGTGGCGGTCTGATCGACCGCCGCATTGCAGACCACCCCGCCCCGGCGGCGGTAGCAGTTGCCCTCGTAGGGCGCGTGCAGCCGGGCCTCCTCCTGGGCGATTTCGGCCGCCGTCTGGCAATATTTGCCGGTCTTGGTATAGCGCAGGATCGAGCAGTCCTCGCCGCTGATCAGCGACACCACGTGGTCGGAAGCGGTCTTGCCGGTCTGGTTGAGGGAAACCCCTTCCACCGTCGCGGCGATGGCCAGAGGCGGGGCGATGCTGCAGCCGCCGGCCAGCAGGCCCACGGCCAGCAGCAGGCCCAGGTCGAGGGGGTGGAGGGTGGGCAAATTCAGCCGGTTGGCCATGCTGCGGTCTCTTCCAATGGGGTGCCAAATCGCATTCCCGGGGAATTAAGCAAGTTCCGTTCCAACCCTTAAGGAGCGCCGCCGGAAAGGTTGTCGCAAGAGCTTTGCGGCGTTTGCACATGCGGGGCCAAGTCGCTATGTTACCGGCCGATTTCGGCCCGCCAAATGCCAGTTTGCCGCTGGCGGGGCGGCGACCGGCAGACTGGGCGATCAGGGGTTCCAAGTGGCGGATATTTTCCAGGAAGTTGAAGAAGACCTCAGGCGCGACAAGGCGCTGGATTTCTGGAAACGCCATCAGACCCACATCATCGCCGCCGCCGTCCTGGCGGTGGCGCTGTCCGGCGGGATCTCCGGCTGGCGGGCCTATAGCCAGCACCAGCGCGAGGCCGCCGGCGCTGCCTACAGCGCCGCCATGGATGCCATCGACAAGGACCCGAAAACCGCGCTGGCGCAGGTGGATGCCCTGGTCGCGCAAGGCGGGTCGCTGGGCGGATTCGCGCTCCTTGCCCGGTTCCAGCAGGCCAGCCAGACCTTGAAGGCCGGCGATGCCGGGAAGGCCGGCGACCTCTTCGCCGCCCTCGCCGCCGACGGCGCGGTCGACAAGCCGCTGAAGGACCTGGCGGCGATCCTGGCGGCCCTCGCCCGACTCGATGGCGGCAAGCCGGCCGAGGCCGCGGCCCTGGTCCAGCCGCTGACCGCCGAGGGCAATGCCTATCGCCTGTCGGCGCTGGAGATCTCCGGCCTCGCCGCCCTCGCCGCCGGCGACAAGGCGAAGGCCAAGGAATTCTATACCCAGCTGAAACAGCTCGCCGGCCTGCCGACCGCGCCCCGCAGCCTGGCGGCGCGCGCCGACATGATGCTGGACCGGCTGAAGGATTGACGCCGATGCGCAGGCAGACCACCCGCAAGCTGTTCGCCGCCGCCCTCGCGGCCCTGTTCCTGCCGCTCGCCCTCGGCGCCTGCGACAAGACCAAGGTGCCGCTGCCCGGGCAGCGCGTCTCGGTGCTGCAGCTCGACCGCGACCTCGCGGTCGACCCGGCCCTGGCCGATGTCTCGGTGCAGCTGCCCCGGCCCTATGTGAACGACGCCTGGGCCCAGGCCGGCGGCAACCAGGCCCATGCCATGTACCACCTCGCCGCCGGCAACGGCGTGCTGGGCCAGGCCTGGAGCGCCAGCATCGGCAGCTCGGCCGACAGCGCCAACCGGCTGCTGGCGGAGCCGGTCGTCGCCGACGGCATGGTGTTCACCCTGGATGCGGAGAGCCTGGTCAGCGCCTATTCGGCCAGCGGCGGCGGCCGCGCCTGGAGCAGCGACCTCACGCCCGAGGTCGACGATGACGACCTGTTCGGCGGCGGCGTGGCGGTGGCCGAGGGCAAGGTCTTCGTCACCACGCCCTTCGCCAAGCTGATCGCCCTCGACGAGCGCAGCGGCGCCAAGCTCTGGGAAGTCGACGCCCCGGCGCCGATGCGCTCGCCGCCGGCGGTGAGCGACGGCCGGATCTTCACCCTCACAATCGACAACCAGCTGGTGGTCTATGCCACCGACGACGGGCGCCGGCTGTGGTCGAATGCCGGCGTCGAGGAGGCAGCCGGCCTGCTCGGCGGCACCACCCCGGCGGTGCTCGGCGACGTGGTGGTCGCCGCCTACACCTCGGGCGAACTGCTGGCCTTCGACGTGGTCTCCGGACGCAGCCTGTGGAGCGACAGCCTGGCCGGCAAGTCGCGCGGCGACGCCGTCGCGGCGCTGACCGACATCCGCGGCCGGCCGGTGATCGACCGCGACCTGGTGATCGCCATCGGCAACGGCGGCGTCATGGCGGCGATTGACCTGCAGCGCGGCGGCCGCGTCTGGGACGCCAGCCTCGGCGGCACCCAGAGCCCCTGGGTCGCCGGCGACTTCATCTACGTGCTGACCAACAACAGCGAGGTCATCTGCCTCGCCCGCGGCGACGGCCGGATCAAGTGGATCCAGCAGCTGCCGAAGTTCGAGGATCCGGTGGATCACGAGGATCCAATCTACTGGTCGGGACCGGTGCTGGCCGGCGACCGGCTGCTGGTCACCGGCTCGAACGGGGTGGCGGTGTCGATCTCGCCCTATTCCGGCGACGTCCTCGGCAAGCAGGAGCTGCCGGACAGCTCGCATCTGCCGCCGGTGGTCGCCAACCAGACCGTCTACATTCTGTCCGACGACGCCCGCCTGATCGCCCTGCGATGAGGCGGGTGGACGAGCACAACCGGCGGCGCGGAAGTTCAGGCGCGGCCGGGCAATAAACGCGCGGGCGGGCGCCCGCACCGACCGGGTCCGTCGAGGGGTAAGGGAATCGCATGCCGAAACGCACCGACATCAAGTCGATCCTGATCATTGGTGCCGGGCCGATCGTCATCGGCCAAGCCTGCGAATTCGACTATTCCGGCGCCCAGGCCTGCAAGGCCCTGCGCCAGGAAGGCTATCGTGTGGTGCTGGTGAATTCCAACCCGGCCACGATCATGACCGACCCCAACCTGGCCGACGCCACCTATATCGAACCGATCACCCCCGACGTCGTCGCCAAGATCATCGAGAAGGAGCGGCCCGACGCGCTGCTGCCGACCATGGGCGGGCAGACCGCGCTCAACACGGCGATGGCACTGCACAAGTCGGGCAAGCTGGCCGAGCTCGGCGTCGAGCTGATCGGCGCCAACGCCAAGGCGATCGACATGGCCGAGGACCGGCTGCTGTTCCGCGAGGCGATGGACCGGATCGGCCTGGAGAGTCCCAAGGGCGACATGGTGGGCACGCTGGAGGCGGCGCTGGACGTGCTGGCCAAGGTCGGCCTGCCCGCCATCATCCGCCCCAGCTTCACCATGGGCGGCACCGGCGGCGGCATCGCCGCCAACCGCGAGGAGTTCATCCGCATCGTCGAGGGCGGGCTCAAGGCCTCGCCGGTCGGCGAGGTGCTGATCGAGGAATCGGTGCTGGGCTGGAAGGAATTCGAGATGGAGGTGGTCCGCGACAAGGCGGACAACTGCATCATCATCTGCTCGATCGAGAACATCGATCCGATGGGCGTCCATACCGGCGATTCCATCACCGTGGCGCCGGCGCTGACGCTGAGCGACAAGGAATACCAGGTGATGCGCAACGCCTCGCTGGCGGTGCTGCGCGAGATCGGCGTCGATACCGGCGGGTCCAACGTGCAGTTCGCGGTGCATCCGGAGACCGGCCGCCTGATCGTCATCGAGATGAATCCGCGGGTCTCGCGCTCGTCGGCCCTGGCCTCGAAGGCCACCGGCTTTCCGATCGCCAAGGTGGCGGCCAAGCTGGCGGTCGGCTACACCCTCGACGAACTCGCCAACGACATCACCCGGGTGACGCCGGCCTCCTTCGAGCCGACCATCGACTACGTCGTCACCAAGATGCCGCGCTTCACCTTCGAGAAGTTCGCCGGCGCCGAGGCCATCCTGTCGACCTCGATGAAATCGGTGGGCGAAGCGATGGCGATCGGCCGCAGCTTCCAGGAATCG
>CAZKDH010000009.1:0-1787 GCA_964551505.1 uncultured Rhodospirillaceae bacterium | reverse complement strand
AAATTTCGGCGCTGCGGCGGATGGTGTTGCTGTCGTCGATCACCATCACCTTGACGCCGTTGAGATTGACTGCTTCCGCCACGCTTCCTAGCCTCCTCTCGCAAGACCGCTGATTACTGCTTCAGATATATGACTTCGCGGCCAAGCGCTGTAACTATACCCTAAAAAACAGCAGTTTCCCTGCCAACTTTGACACACTTGTTCAGATCTCGACCAGCTCGAAATCCTCCTTGCGCGCCCCGCACTCCGGGCAAGCCCAGTTGGGCGGTACGTCCTCCCAGCGGGTGCCGGGCGGGATGCCTTCTTCAGGCAGGCCGGCGGCTTCATCATAGATGAAGCCGCAGACCAGACACATCCAGGTGCGGTAAGGGGCGGGGGCCGTCATCCGAACTTTCTCGGTTAGAATCCGGCCAGTCTACCCCATTCGCTTCCGGCCACACCAGCCGATACCCCGCCCATGCCCCAGGACCTGCTGCCACCCATCGTGATGGTGTTCGCCGCTTCCGATCCTTCCGGCGGTGCCGGCCTCCAGGCCGACATCATGACGCTCTCCAGCATGGGCTGCCACCCACTCTCCGTGCTCACCGCGCTGACCGTGCAGGACTCGGCCGGCGTCGAGGACGCCCTGGCCATCGATGCCGACTGGGTGGTCGACCAGGCGCGCGCACTGCTCGAGGACATGTCCGTCTCGGCCTTCAAGATCGGCATGCTGGGCAGCGTCGAGAACATCGCCGCCATCGCCGAAATCATTTCGGACTACCCCGACATCCCCCTTGTTCTCGATCCGGTGCTGGCCTCCGGCCGCGGCGACGAGCTGGCCAGTGAAGACATGATCAGTGCCCTGCGCGAACTGCTGCTGCCGCAGACCACGCTGCTGACGCCGAACAGCCTGGAAGCGCGCCGGCTGGCTCTCGACGAGAGCAACGACGAGGACGATCCCGGTCTCGATGAGTGCGCCCGGCGACTGGTGGGGGCCGGCGCCGAGTTCGTACTGATCACCGGCACCCACGAGCACAGCGTCCAGGTCGTCAATTCCCTTTATGGGGAAAACGGCCTGATCCGCGCCGATGCCTGGGAGCGCCTGCCTGGCAGCTACCATGGTTCCGGCTGCACCCTGGCTTCGGCCATCGCCGCCAACCTGGCCAACGGCCAGGACATCGCCGAGGCAGTCCGCGATGCCCAGGACTACACCTGGCAGTCGCTCGCCAACGGCTTCCGGCCCGGCATGGGCCAATACCTGCCTGATCGGTTCTTCTGGGCGCGCGAATCCGGGCCCGAGGATGAAGCTTAAGGGGCTCTACGCCGTCACCCCGGATCTCGCCGATACGGCCGACCTGCTGCGGCGTACGCGCCAGGCACTGGAAGGCGGCGCGGGTCTTGTCCAATATCGCAGCAAGACTGCCGGCGCTGCACTGCGGCGCGAGCAGGCCCTGGCCCTGCTCGGGCTGTGCCGCCAGCATGGGGCGCCGCTCGTCATCAACGACGATCTGGCATTGGTCCTGGACATCGGCGCCGACGGCGCCCACCTCGGCCGCGAGGACGGCGACCTGGCCGCCGCCCGCGCCGCCCTGGGACCGGGGAAACTGCTCGGCATCTCCTGCTACGACGAGATGGAACGGGCGCGGGAAGCCGGGCGCATCGGCGCCGACTACATCGCCTTCGGCAGCTTCTTCGCCTCGCCGACCAAGCCCGCCGCCGTGCGCGCGCCGCTGACTTTGCTTGCCGAGGCCCGCAACGAACTGGGACTGCCGGTCTGCGCCATCGGCGGCATCACCCTGCAGAACGCC
>CAZKDH010000008.1:0-30822 GCA_964551505.1 uncultured Rhodospirillaceae bacterium | reverse complement strand
ATCTTCTGGCGGACGCCTTCCGCATCCATGTCGTCGAGCGCCTTGTTGAGGGCCGCCAGCAGGGCGGTGTCCTCCTTGCGGACCCCGATGCCGTCGCCGCCGAATTTGTAGCCGGCATTGGCCTGCTTGTCCTGCCATTCCGGACTCGCCGACAGGGACATCGGCTCGCCGATGACCCGAAGATTCGGCGTCACCTTCTTCTGCTCGCCGTAGGTGGTGTTGTCGACGATGACCGCATCCACCTGGCCGTTCTGCAGGGCCAGGAAGGGCGCGGCGAAGTCGTCGAAGGATTTCACTTCGCCGCCCATGCCTTTCGAGACCAGGTTCTTGGCCTGCATCTCTTCGACCGTGCCGACGGTAGTCGCCAGGATCTTGCCCTTCAGGTCCTCAGGCTTCTGGTAGGGCGAATCCTCCTTCACCGCGATGCGGTCGCTTTCGAAGTAGTAGGGACGGGTGAACTCGATGCCGGCGCCCTGGCGGCGCTCCTCGGTCACGGTCATGCCGGAGAAGATGATGTCCCAACGCTTGGCCTTCAGGCCCGGGATCAGGCTGTCCCACTCGGTCGTGACATACTCGAATTTCTCAATGCCGAGTTTCGGCAGGATGTACTGCAGCATCTCGTATTCCATGCCGGCATAGCTGCCATCCGCCTCCTGGTAGACCCAGGGCTTGGTGCCCATGACGCCGTTGCCGATGGTGATGACGCCTTTCTGCTTGATCTCGTCCAGCGTGTCGGCCATGGCCGCGAACGGGCGCATGGCCGTGACCACCGCTCCGGCCGCGCCGGCCGCCAGCATCTGACGGCGTGTAATCTTGAATTCCATTTCTGCCTCCCTTGTTTGTTTGCCCGCCCTATACGTCTTCCGAGGCGATTTTTTTCGCCTGCGCTTCTCCTGGGGGTAGCGCCCCGTCCCGCAGAAGTGCGATTCTTGTGACTTGTGATCACGAATGATGTAATGCTATGTAGGTAGCATGGCGGCTGTCAAGTAGATGCTTCTCGGCTAAACTCTCTTGAGACGCTATCTCTGTTGCCAAGGCACGCCCCATGGCAAGATGACGCGGCGGGACAATCGATGCGGCAATTGGCATATAGATCATGGCTGTAACCGAGAACACGGTTGAAAAGCGACCGTTCGGATTGGCGCGCCTGGAACGCGAGACGCTGCACGATCGCGCCTACCAGGAAGTGAAAAAAGCGATCATGGCCGGCGCCATTCTGCCGGGCGCCCCGATGACCATCCGCGCCCTGGCGAAGGCGCTGGGAACCAGCGTGATGCCGGTGCGCGAGGCGTTGCGTCGCCTCGTTGCCGAACGCGCCTTGGAGCTGCTGCCGAACCGCTCGGTCTCCCTGCCGGTGATGACGGCGGAGAAGTTCGACGAGATCTGCCGCATCCGCCTGGCGCTCGAGGGCCTGATGGCCGAGACCGCGGCGCAGCACATCACCGCAGAAGAGCTGCGCCGCATGGCCAGGCTCAACGAGGAAATGACCCAGGGCAAAAGCCTCGGCCCCAAGCGCTACCTGGCCAAGAACCAGGAGTTCCATTTCCAGCTCTATCAGGCGGCGCAGATGCCACAGGCAATGTCGATCGTCGAGGCGCTGTGGATGCAGATCGGGCCGTTTCTCAATCATGTGGTGACCGACGTGCGGACCGCGGCCGTATTCGAGCACCATGGCGCGGCGCTGAAGGCGCTGCAGGCGCGCAACGGCAAGGCCGCGCGGCAGGCGATCGAGAGCGACATTTCCGAGGCGGCCGAGACCATCATGCAGTTGCTGCGCGATCAGTCCGCCAGCGCCGCGGAATAGCGGCCGCGCTGGCGCCCCGGCCCGCGCGGGCGCATTTGACATCCTCCCTTCAGCTGTCAAGACGAGCCGCTTGATTGCGGGTCGAAGCGGACTATGCTCGGGACCGGTTGGTTGCCGATCGAGGCGATCGGCTGCGGTTACGGGGGCTGAGACTGGCGATGGAAGACAAGGCCTTGCCGGGTGCCAATCGCTGGCGCCGCTTTGCCGATTGGGACGACCGGCCGCTGCGACTAGATAGGTTCGCGGTCGAGGATCCCGACGGCGGCTTCGCCGCCTTCAACAGTCCGCATGATCCCAAGCCCGGCCTGGTCATCGAGAACGGCACGGTCAAATCGATGGATGGCATCGCCGCCGCCGATTTCGACATGATCGACATGTTCATCGCGCGCCACCACCTGGATCTCGGCATCGCGGCCGAGGCGATGGCGATGCCGTCCGGCGAGATCGCGCGCATGCTGGTGGACTTCAACGTCCCCCGCACGACGCTGGTGCGCCTCGCCCACGGGATGACGCCGGCCAAGCTGGCCGAAGTGGTGGCGCAGTTAAACGCCATGGAGATCGCCTTCGCCTACAGCAAGATGCGGGCCCGCCAGACCCCCGGCAATCAGGGCCATGTCACCAATGCCAAGGACGACCCGCTGCAGCTTGCGGCCGACGCCGCCACTGCGGTCGCCTTCGGCTTCGACGAGATCGAGACCACCATGCGGGTCGCGCGGAACGCATGGTCAAATGCCGTCGCCTGCGCCGTCGGCGGCGCCGTCGGGCGCTGGGGCACCCTGTTCCAGTGCTCCAGCGAGGAGGCCGAGGAGTTGCAGATCGGCATGGCCGGGTTCTCGTCCTATGCCGAGACGGTGTCCGTTTACGGCACGGAAAAGGCCTTCATCGACGGCGACGACACGCCTTGGTCGAAGGCATTTCTCGCCTCCGCCTATGCTTCGCGCGGCATCAAGATGCGCTGCACCTCGGGTGCTGCGTCCGAACTGCTGATGGGCTTTCACGAGAGCAAGTCCCTGCTGTATCTCGAGGCCCGCTGCCTCTGCCTGCAGCGCGGCATGGGCGCCCAGGGCACCCAGAACGGCGGCATCGACGGGGCGCCGCTGGCGGCGACCGTGCCGGGCGGCGTGCGGGAACTGATGGCGGAGAACCTGGTCGCCGTCTGGCTCGACCTGGAATGCGCCTCGGGGAACGACGCCCGGCATTCCGAGTCCGAGATCCGCGTCGGGGCGAAGATCCTGCCGGTCCTGATCGCCGGCTCCGACTTCATCTGCTCCGGATTCGGCACCATCAAGGCCTATGACAACTCCTTCAATCCCTCGTCGTTCAACGGCGAGGAGATGGAGGATTTCCTGGTGCTGCAGCGGGACTTCGAGGCCGATGGCGGCCTGACGCCGGCGGGCGAGACCCAGGTCCTGGCGGTCCGCCAGCGGGCGGTGGCGGCGATTTCCGCGGTATTCGAGGAGCTTGGCCTTTCCACCCCCACCGCAGAGATGAAGGCCAGCGTGGTGGTCGCCTCCGGCTCGGACGAGACCGCGAGCTACCTGCCGCGCGAGGTGTCCTTCATCAGCGAGGCCATCAAGGGGCGCGGGATCAATGTCATCGACGTCGTCCGCGCCTTGGCGAAGCGCGGCTACCGGGACGAGGCGCAGAACCTCCTGAACGTCGTCAAGCTGCGGATATCCGGTGATTATCTGCAGACCTCGGCCATTGTCCGCAACGGCAGGGTGCTGAGCGCCGTAAACGACCCCAACTGCTATCTCGGGCCGGGCACCGGATACCGTGTCAGCGCGGCGCGGCGGGCCGAAATGATTAACATCCGCGACCTGCTCGACCGCGACGAGGTGCTCCGGGCGGAAAACCGCCATGCCAAGGGGGAGACCCAGCGGATCAGCTATCGCAGCCTCGGCCCGGCGCAGCCTTCCGCCGACCGGAAGGAAGTGGTCATCGGCATCAGCCCGGCTTTTGGCCTGAAGCTGTTCCGGACCCTCGCCGGTCATCCACTCTCCGCGGTCCTGGCAGAAATGATGGAGGGGATCCGCGCGAAGGGCGGAAATCCGCGGATCGTCCGGTTCCGGCATACGGCCGATACCTCGTTCCTCGGGCTGAGCGCCGCCAGGCTGGCGGGATCGGGGATCGGGATCGGCATTCAGGCCAAGGGCACGGCGGTGATCCACCAGGCGGACCGCCTGCCGCATCACAATCTGGAGCTTTTTTCTAATGCGCCGATCACCAAGCTGCAGCATTACCGCCGTTTCGGCGAGAATGCCGCGGCCTATGCCTTCGGCGAAATTCCCGATCCGGTCGTGGTCCCCACCCATGGCGAGGCGATGGGCGCCCGGTTCCATGCCCAGGTGGCGCTGATCTATGCCATCGAGACCTCGCTGACCGCAGACGGGGCCAAGCCGGAGGATGTCGACGTGAGCTTCCTGAGGGCCGCGCAATGACCGGACGCAGGCCGTTGAGCGCCGCTGACTACCCCTTGGCGGAGAAGCGCCCGGACCTGGTCCGGACGCGCCGGCAGAAGCCCCTGGAGGCCATCACGCTCGAGGCGATCGAATCCGGCGAGGCGGTGCTGGAGGATATCAGGATCTCCCCGGCGGCCCTGCTGCTGCAGGCCGAGATCGCCGCCGCGGCCGGCCGGCCGATGATCGCCAGGAATTTCGAGCGGGCGGCCGACATCGTCGATGTTCCTCAGGATTTCATCCTGCAGACCTACGAGCTGTTGCGTCCGGGCCGGGCGAAATCCAAGGCCGAGCTGCTCGCCCAGGCCGGGATCCTGCGGGAGACCTACAAGGCGGAGCGTATGGCCGCCTTCATCGAGGAGGCCGCGGACGTCTATGAACGCCGCGGGCTGTTTACCTATCGTTTCTAGATCCGGAACCGACCGCGCATGAGCTGGAAAACCCGTCACCGATCAATCTATTACGCCGGTGCGCCGGAACCGGAGGACCTCGACCTGAACCCGGCGGAGACCGCGCTGCTGGTGATCGACGTCCAGAACACCTATCTCGAGCGGCCCGACCGGGCCACGCTGGGTCCGGCGGAACGCGCAAGCTACGATGCCTGGACGCCGTTCCATGACCGGATGCACAACCTGGTCATACCCCGCACGGCGGAACTGCTGGCCTTCTGCCGTCGACGGGGCATCGAATGCCTGTTTGCCCGCATCGCCTGCCATACCGCGGACGGGCGGGACCGGTCCCTCAGCCAGAAGAAGCCCGGCTGGAACAACCTGTTGCTGCCGAAGAACGAACTCCCGTCGCAGCTGGTGCCGGAACTGGCGCCCCGGGGCGACGAAATCGTGGTGACGAAAACCACGGACAGCGCGCTGACCGGCACGAATCTGCGGCTCATCCTCCACAATCTGGGCGTCAGGAACGTGGTCTGCGCCGGTATTTTCACCGATCAATGCGTGTCTTCCACGGTCCGCAGCCTGGCCGACGAGAGCTACAACGTGGTGGTGGTGGAAGATTGCTGCGCCGCCGGCAGCGATGCCCTGCACGAGAAGGAACTGGATATCATCAACATGATCTATTGCCATGTCGTCACCGCCGCCGAGCTAAAGTCGATGATGAAGATCGATGCGTAAGTTCCTGATTGTCGTGCCGGAACTCGTTGCGCCGCCTGGGCTGGTGGGGGAGGCGATCATCGCCGGCAGGGCCGGCTACGATGCCATCCTGCCGGTCGCCCGGCATGCCACGGCATCGCCTTTCGCCTATCCGGGGCTGCCCGGGTCTCCCGGCGCCTATGCCGGCCTGATCGTCATGGGCGGGCCGATGAGCGCCGACGATACGGCGGCGCACCCGTTCCTGCTGGAACTGATGGACCTCATCCATGCCTTCGACGCCCTGGGGCGGCCGGTCCTCGGGGTCTGCCTGGGCGCGCAGGTCATCGCCAAGGCCTATGGCGGCGAGGTCTACCGGATGGACCGCCTGGAATCCGGGTTCTACGACCTGGATCTGACGCCGGCGGGCCGCGAGGATCCGGTCATGGCGGCGCTCGGCGCCCCGTTGACCGCCTTCCAGAACCACTACGAGGCGGTGCGGGCGATCCCCGATGCCGTGACCCTGGCCACCGGCGGCGCCTGCGATGTCCAGGCGTTCCGGGTCGGACGGGCGGTCTATGGCGTCCAGTTCCACCCGGAAGTGACCATCGACATCGTGCGGGACTGGATCCGCGTCTTCGGCGGGACCTTCTGCCGGGACGAACCGCGCCTGCTCACCGACCTCGACCGGCAGTTCCGCGAGCATTTCCCCCGCTACCGGGCAATCTGCGAGTCCCTGGTCCGCGGCTGGATGGCGCAGGCCTGACCGGTGCTGCAGTGCAATACCAGGGCTGTCAAGATCGGCGCCCTAGATGTCAAGATCGAAGCGGACAGACTACCTAGGGTCGATTAGGTGGCGACCCGCCGGTTTTGCCAATGCAGTTGCTTGGTTAGCGCCGGCGGATATGTTGGAATACGACAACCAAAGCCGGAAGCGCATAACTGGCACGGAATGAGGGCGGCACCTTCGTGAACCGTGCTTCAACCGATGGGGAGTGTGTCATCATGACCGAGAAGAGCGTATCGCGTCGTAACTTCATGCAGCAGTCGGCCGCACTTGCCGCTGCGGTGGCGGCCGGGGGTGCGGGCTTGAGCCGCCGCGCCTGGGCCGATCGATCCAAGGAACTGAACATCCTCTGCTGGGAAGGCTACAACTCGGCCCAGGTGCTGGACCCGTTCCGCACCGCGAATTCCGCCGAGGTGAAAGCGGAATCGCTGACCAACGATCCCACCATGATCAACCGGCTGCGCGCCGGCGAGACGAAGATCTGGGACCTGATCAACGTGAACAATCCCTGGGCGCGCAAGATCATGTTCCCGGAAAAGCTCATCAAGCCGCTCGATCGGGCGACGATGGAGCCGTATTTCGAGAAGATGCTGCCGATGTACAAGCCGCCCTACAAGTGGGCGATGGACGACAGCGGCCAGGAGCTCCTCGGCATGTGCCAGCGCTTCGGCCCCTACAGCTTCGTGGTGAACACCGACAAGGTGAGCCGTGCGGCAGCCGAGGACCAGGGCTGGGATCTCTGGAACGATCCGAAGAACGACAAGAAGTACGGCATCCTGGAATCCGATGACTGGAACGTCTTCTGCATCTGCTGCATTGCCGGCTTCGATCCGTTCAAGCAGCACAACGACGACGAGGTCGCCAAGTTCACCGACACGGCAAAGCGGGTGTTCAAGGGGGCCAAGGTCGTCGGCGACATCGCGACCATGAACCAGTCGCTGGTCTCGGGCGAGATCGACTTCCATCTGACCGGCGGCACCTACAGCGCCTCGCCGGCCCGTCACGACGGCGCCACGAACATCCGCGGCGTCACGCCGTTGAAGGGTCCGATGGCCGGCGGCAAGGGCGGCATCTCCTGGATCGAGGTGACCTCGACCGTCAACAATCCGGACCTGTCGCCGCTCGCCGTCGAGTTCCTGAAATACGTCCAGGATCCGAAGGTCGCGCATACGGTGGCCTTCGCCGAAGGCACCTTCAATCCGGTTGCGCAGATGGCGAACCCGGAATGCTTCAACCTCTTTACCAAGGAAGAGCTTGACGCGATCCAGTGGGACAGCCTCGAGGAAGAAATGGCGCGGTCGATCGAGTACGACATCGTGCCCGACTATGACAAGCTGCTGGACATCATGACCTCCGCGAAGCGCGAAGCTTCCGGCGGCTGATCGACGACGCTGATCGGCTTACCAACGCCACCGCCGCAGTCGATGTCCGCATCGGCTGCGGCGGGGTTGCGTTGACGGGGATAGTCCAAATGCAGCTTTCGATTTGAAGAAGACATGAACAGTCGCGTACCGATCCTGAAACTGAATGCCGTTGAGAAGGTTTTCGGATCTTTCGTTGCGGTCAATCGGATCGACCTTGAAATCGCCGAAGGCGAGTTTTTCACCATCGTCGGGCCCTCGGGCAGCGGCAAGACGACGATGCTGCGCATGCTGGCCGGCATGGAATCCCCGACCAGCGGCGACATCCTGCTGCGCGGCGAGCGGATCAACGATGTCCCGGCGAACCGCCGGCCGACCTGCATGGTGTTCCAGTCCTTGGCCCTGTTTCCGCACCGGACGGTGGGCCAGAACATCGAATTCCCGCTGAAGATCCGGAACGTCGACCCGGCGCAGCGGAAGGCGCGGGCATTGCAGCTGATGGCGCAGCTGCGCCTGCCGGAGGCCTATTACGGCAAGAGCGTGACCAAGTGTTCCGGCGGCGAGCGCCAGCGTGTCGCACTGGCGCGGGCGCTGGCCTACGACCCCGAGATCCTGTTCTTCGACGAACCGCTCTCGGCCATCGACTACAAGCTGCGCAAGACGCTCGAGAAGGAGCTCAAGGACATCCATCGCGAGACCGGCAAAACCTTCGTCTACATCACCCACAGCCTCGAGGAGGCGATGGTGATGAGCGACCGGATCGGCGTCATGCAGTCGGGCAATCTCGTCCAGGTCGGCTCGCCGAACGAGATCTACACCGCACCGAAGAACCGCTTCGTCTCCGAGTTCATCGGCGACGTCAACGTCATCGCCGTCCGCCGCACCGAGACCGGGAGGCTGCATGCCGAGGCGTTCGGTGCGGAATTCACGGCGCCGCGCGATCTGGCCGGCTTCACCAGCGGCCACCTCGTGGTGCGGCCGGAATTCCTCCGCTTCCTGGATCGTCCGGAGAGCGCCGAGAACCGCCTCGTCGGCCGCCTCTACAACGAGTATGCGCTTGGATCCCGGATCCAGTACCAGGTCCGCGTCGGCGAGAACGTGTTCATCGTCGAGAAGCTGCGGCAGCAGGCCTATGGCGGCAAGCTCGACGACGAGGTGCTGATCGGCTGGGATGCCCGCGACAGCATCCTGGTGAGCGACTGATGTCGGCGCTGACCGGCATCCTGCGGCGCGTCTCGCCCGGCCCGCGCTATGCCGCGCCGCTGATCCTGGTGCTCCTGCTCGGCTTCGCCGCGCCGCTGCTGGCGGTGATCGGCTTCAGCGTCATGCCGTCGCGCACCTTCGGCATCTGGCACACGCCGACGCTCGCGAACTACGTCGATATCTTCACCAGCACCAGCTACATCTCGTTCCTGTGGTCGCTGGCCCTGGCGGCGGTCACCATCTGCATCCTGGTGCTGTTCTGCTATCCGGTGGCGCTGGGATTGTCGCGGGTCTTCGGCAAGTGGTCGTCGCTCCTGACCCTGCTGTTCACCATTCCGCTGTTCGTCTCCGAGAACGTCCGCCTCTATGGCTGGGTGCTGTTCTTCATCAAGGGCGGCGTGATGCTGGGAACGCTGAAGTCGGTCTTCGGGATCGAGATCGACAGCTGGCTCTTCACCCGCGGGATCATCGTCTTTGGCATGGTCTACGTGTACCTGCCCTTCATGCTGTTCCCGATGACGCTGGGCATCAGCATGGTGCCGAACGAGACCCGAGAGGCGGCCTACGATCTCGGTGCATCCCGCTGGCAGGTGTTCCGCGAGGTCGACCTGCCGCTCTCGATGCCGGGAATCATGATCGGCGTGCTGCTGTCCTTCGTCCTCGCGGTCGGCGCGATCACCGAATCCAAGGTCCTGGGCGGCCAGCAGGTCATCCCGATCACCCATGACATCGAGATCGCCTTCACCTATGCGCAGAACTGGCCGCTGGGCGCGGCGCTGTCGGTGCTGCTGATGTTCGTGATCGGCGTGCTGATCCTGATGGTGCTGCGCCGCTTCGATCTCGACGCCATCCTGGGAAGGCGCTAGGCCATGCAGTCGCAGCAGCGTTGGCGCACGTCGTTGATCTGGGCCTGGACCCTGACGCTGGTCGTGTTCATGTACCTGCCGGCGATGTGCCTGCTGCTGGCCTCGCTGACAGCCAGCCGCTATTTCATCTTCCCGATCACCAAGTGGGGTGTCGAGTGGTGGCAAAAGACCTTCAACTCGCTGGAGGTCCATGCCCTGTTCCACACCTCGATCTCGATCGCGCTGGCGGTCACCGCGATCGCAGTGACGATCGGCCTGTTCGGCGCGCTCGCCTTTGCGCGCTACGACTGGAAGGGCCGGTCGACCTTCCAGAAGATGGTCCTGCTGCCGATCTTCTTTCCGCAATCCGTGCTCGGTCTTGCCCTGCTGTTGTGGTTCAACGCCCTGGGCCTCGACCTGTCGTGGAAGACGGCGGTGCTGGCGCATCTGGTCTGGATCATTCCGGTGGTGACCCTGGTGATCTCGATCCAGGTCTACAGCTTCGATCCTGCGCTCGAGGAAGCCGCCTTCGATCTCGGCGCCAGCCGCTGGCAGGTGTTCAGGGAGGTGACGCTGCCGGTGCTGTTTCCGGGCATCTTTTCCGGGTCGCTGTTCGCCTTCCTGCTGTCCTGGGGGAATTTCCCGCTGTCGCTGTACACGACCGGCGCGGACACCACGATCCCGGAATATCTCTATGCGAAGATGGTCGCAGGCTACACGCCGGGGGTGCCGGTGCTGGGCACCGTCAATACCGTCGGGGCGGCGGTCCTGCTGCTCGGCGGCTACGCGCTGATCCTGTGGTGGCGCCGCGGCGGGACCGAAGGGAATTAGACGGCGGGACCGGCGACGGCGCTGGGCCGGGGGCGAGCCGGCGCCAAGGGGAGGGAAGCGATGCTGGGGTCATCCATCAACGGCAAGTCGGTCATCGTCACCGGGGCCAGCAAGGGCATCGGCAAGGGTATTGCGCGGGTCTTCGTCAATCACGGCGCCAAGGTGCTGGTCGTCGCCCGCGATCTGAAGGCCGCCGAGGCTGCGGCGCAGGAGCTCGGCAAGGGCGGCGGGACTGTCTCGGCCTTTTCCGCCGACGTGACCAAGCTCCCGCAGCTGGAAGCCGCGGCCAAGGCTGCCGTCGAGCGCCATGGCGGCCTCGACGTGCTCTGCGCCAATGCTGGCGTCTTCCCGCCGGCCAAGCTGGAGGACATGTCGCCCGAGCAATGGGACGACGTGATGGCGACCAACCTCAAGGGCACCTTCCTCTCGGTCAAGGCCTGTGTCCCCCATCTCAAGAAGAGCGGACAGGGGCGCATCGTCCTCACCTCGTCGATCACCGGGCCGATCACCGGCTACCCGGGCTGGACGCATTACGGCGCCACCAAGGCCGGCCAGCTGGGCTTCATGCGCACCGCCTGCATCGAACTCGCCAAATACGGCATCACGGTCAACGCGGTGCTGCCGGGCAACATCATCACCGAGGGCCTGGCCGATCTCGGCGAGGACTACCAGCGCTCGATGGCGGCTTCGGTGCCGCTGAAGCGCCTGGGAACGGTGGAGGATATCGGGCATGCCGCCCTGTTCCTGGCCACCAAGGAGGCGGCCTATATCACCGGCCAGACGATCATCGTCGATGGCGGGCAGATCCTGCCGGAATCCCTGGAGGCGCTGGCCCAGGCCTGATCGGCTGCGGCGCGCCGAAGGTTCAGTGGCCGGCGCGGGCTTGGCGATAGGTGCGGGGCGAAACGCCGGTCCAGCGGGCGAAGGCCCGGCTGAAGGCGCTGAGCTCGGAATAGCCGAGCAGGAAGGCGATCTCGGTGAGCGGCAGCTGGCGCTGCTCCAGATACATCTGGGCCAGGGTCTTGCGCATGTGCTCGACCGCATCCTTGTAGGTCAGGCCGTGCTCGGCGAGGTCGCGCTGGATGGCGCTGGGGGCGACGCGCAGTTCGCCGGCGATCTGGTCGAGGGACGGATAGCCGGTGGGCAGCTTCACCCGGATCGCCGTGCGCACCCGGTCGAACAGTGCTTCGTTGCCGGCGCTGCGCGAGCCCAGGGCCTCCATGCAGGTCCGCATGATGGTGTGGAGGCGGGCATCCCGGTTCGGCATCGGCCGCGCCAGCAGGGTCGGCTTGAAGACCAGGGCATTGAACGGCTGGCTGAAGTAGACCGGGGCCTGGAAGGCGGTCTGATGCTCCTTCCACATTTCCGGCTTCGGATGCTCGAAATGCACCTCTTCCGGACCCCAATGCGGGCCGCAGCAGTCGCGGATGACGTTCAGGAACATGCCGAGCGAGAGCTCGGCGTCCTGCCGGCGGCCGACGATCTCCTGGGACAGGATCTGGTATTCCAGGCGCACCAGTCCATCGGCGGTATGCACCAGCCGCATCGCCGAGGAATCCTGCTGGTAGCGGAATAGCCCGACCAGGTTCTCCAGCGCACTGCCGAGGGTCTGGCAGGAGATCGCCGCATAACCCCAGAGGCCGAGATCCTGGGGCTTGAACTGGTTGCCGAACCAAAGCCCGAAGTTGTCGTTGTGGGTATGGCTCGAGGCCTCTTCGAACAGGCCGCAATAGGCGGTGAGCTTCAGCTTCAGCGTCGGCTCGCCGGCGAGGTCGGGGGCAATGCCGGCATTGCCGAATATCGAATCAACATCGCCGCCTAAGCGCTCGATAAATTTCACGATTCCGGTGGCAGCCGAGGCCAGCACCGCGGGATCCTGCCCGTTCGCGGGGCTGGCGCGGGTCCAATCGTAGGTTCCCAAGGCTGCGGTTTCCGCGATACCCATCTGCCTCTGTCCAATAGGACCGCAACACGGTCGGCAAATTGTGGCACATGCCGCATTGCGGGTTCAAGCAGTCCCTGGTAACGCTGCGACCGGTCGTCCGGCGCTGTCAAAATCGTCAACTCTCCTGTCAAGTGTAGTGCAATCTCTTGCTTTAGGGTCAAGATGTTAGGGGCGGCGGTGCGCACCAATAACAACCGATAAGAGTTGTGCCGGGCGGGCGATCGCGCCCGTCCTTGCGGATCAGGGTCTGGGAGAACGGCACGAGCGGCATGCTGACACACGACGAATTGCTGCGGAGCGTTGAAAAGCTCGCCGCGCTGGCGCTCGGCCGGTGGGGCCTCGAGGGCGCGCGGCTCCGCATGATCAATCATTCCGAAAACACCACCTACCTGGTGACCCCGCAGTCCGGCCCACCGGTCATCCTGCGCGTCCACCGTGAGGACTACCATACGATCAACGGCATCCGCAGCGAGCTGGCCTGGATGCGGGCGCTGCAGGCCGAGGCCGGTGTGAAGACCCCCCAGGCCATCCCGGGGCGCGACGGCGAGGACATCCAGACGGTCAGCCATCCGTCGCTGCCGCGGCCGCGCAACTGCGTCTTGTTCGAGTTCATCGACGGCATCGAACCGCCCCAGGACAACCTGATCGCGCCGTTCAAGCAGCTGGGCGAGGTCACCGCCCGCTGCCACATCCATTCCCAGGGCTGGCAGCGGCCGGCCTATTTCGAGCGCCTGTGCTGGGACTTCGAGCACGCGATCAGCGTCAAGCCGAACTGGGGTCCCTGGACCGCCGGGCCGGACCTGACGCCGGAGCGCCAGGCGCTGATCCAGCGCGCGGTCGATCTGATGGGGCGGCGGCTGGCGGCCTATGGCAAGGGCGCCGATCGCTACGGTCTCATCCATGCCGACTTCCGCCTCGCCAACCTGCTGATTCACAACGGCGATACCCGAGTCATCGATTTCGACGACTGCGGCATCGGCTGGTTTCTCTATGACGCGGCGACCGCCGTCAGCTTCTTCGAGGATCGTGCCGACGTGCCGGAACTGATGGAAGCCTGGATGGAGGGCTATCGCCGCGTGCGCCAGCTGAGCGCCGCCGACGTGACCGAACTCTGGACCTTCATCTTCCTGCGGCGGGTCATCCTGTTCGCCTGGATGGGGTCGCATGCCGAAACCGATCTCGCCAAGACCGAAGGACCGGGCTATAGCCTGGGGACCTGCGATCTGGCCGAGCGTTACCTCAAGCGCTTCGGCTGACGCACCAGCCATGCGCGTCATGTCACTGCACTGCGACTAGGGAGCCGATCCGATGGCCAGCGCCGAGAAGCAGGAATTCATCGAGAAGTCCAAGACCTACTGGAATCCGAACAAGACCCAGTTCTGGCAGGACCAGGGCGTCGACCTGGTGATCGACCGGCGCGAGGGCTACCTGCTCTACGACATGGATGGGCGGCGGCTGATCGACGTGCATCTGAACGGCGGCACCTACAACATCGGCCATCGGCATCCGGAACTGATCGAGGTGCTCAACCGCGGCACCACGCGCTTCGACATGGGGAATCACCATTTTCCCGCCCTGGGGCGGACCGCGCTGGCGGAGATGCTGGCCAAGGTCTGCGGCGGCGGCATGCAGTATGCGATGTACACGGCCGGCGGTGCCGAAGCCATCGATCTCGCGATCAAGACCGCGCGCAACGCCACCAAGAAGCGGAAGATCGTCTCCATCATCAATGCCTATCACGGCCACAGCGGCCTCGCCGTGGCGACCGGTGCCGATCGTTTCTCGAAGATCTTCCTCTCGGACCGGCCTGACGAGTTCATCCACGTGCGCTTCAACGACCTGAACGTCATGGAGGACGCGCTGCGCGCGAAGGACATCGCCGCGGTGATCATGGAGACGATCCCGGCGACCTATGGCTTCCCGATGCCGGTCGAGGGCTACCTCACCGGGGTGAAGCGCCTTTGCGAGAAGTACGACGCGCTCTACATCGCCGACGAGGTGCAGACCGGGCTGATGCGAACCGGGGAGATGTGGGGCTATCAGCGCTACGGCGTCGAACCCGACATCATGGTGACCGGCAAGGGCATCTCCGGCGGGATGTATCCGATCGCCTGCGTGGTGGCGCGGCCGGAATGCTCGGGCTGGCTGAAGGAGGACGGCTTTGCCCACATGTCGACCATGGGCGGCGCCGAACTCGGCTGCCTGGTGGCGATGAAGACCCTGGAGATCCTGCAGCGGCCGCAGATCCGCGTGACGGTGAACTACATTTCCGAGATGATGCGCAACGGCCTCACGGAAATCATGAAGCTCTATGCTGATTTCTTCGTCGGCATCCGCCAGTGCGGCGTGGTGATGGGCCTGGAATTCGATTACCCGGAGGGCGCCAAGCCGGTGATGAAGCATCTCTACGAGAACGGCGTCTGGGCGATCTTCTCGACGCTCGATCCGCGCGTGCTGCAGTTCAAGCCGGGCATCCTGATGTCGTCCGATCTGTGCGAGGAGCTGCTGGAGCGGGTCGAGCGTTCGATCGGGCGGGCGCGCGCCGAATGCCTCGGTTCGGGCCGCGGCCGCGGCCGGCGCGCGGCCTGACGGGGAATGCGGTCATGAACGCGATCGTCGAAGAACTGCTGGCCGGCCCCGAGCGGCAGACCGGTGCTGCCGACCTGATCCTGCAGGCGGCGGAATGGGCAGCGGCGGCCTTCGCCCAGTACGACCACGCCCGGGTCGACGCGATCGCCAAGGCGGCCTCGGAGGCGGCCTATGGCAAGGCCGGGGCGCTGGCCGAGGCGGCGGTCCGGGAGACCGGCTTCGGCGTCGCCGCCGACAAGAAGGTGAAGAACGAGATCACCTCGCGCGGCATGTACGAGATCTACCGCACCCACGACTACTGCTCGAAGCGGGTGCGCAGCTCCGACAAGATCGTCGAGCTGCCGCGGCCGGCGGGCGTGGTCTTCGCCCTGACGCCCTCGACCAATCCGATCTGCACCGTGTTCTACAAGGTGATGCTGGCGCTGCTGACCCGCAATGCCATCGTCATCTCGCCTCACCCGATGGCGAAGAAATGCTCGGTCGAGGCGGCGCGGGTGATGGCGGATGCGGCCGAGCGCGCCGGCGCGCCGGCCGGCATCATCCAGGTGATCGAGGAGCCGAACCTGCCGCTGATCGAGCACGTGATGAAGTCGCCCCGGGTCAATGTCATCCTGGCGACCGGCGGCGCCCCGATGGTGCGGTCGGCCTACAGCTCGGGCAATCCGGCGATCGGCGTCGGGCCGGGTAATGCGCCGGTGCTGGTCGATGCCAGCGCCGATCTCGACGCCGCGGCGAAGCGCATCGTGCATTCGAAGGCCTTCGACAATTCGGTGCTCTGCACCAACGAGAGCGTGGTCGTGGCCGAGCAGCCGATCGCCGACAAGCTGCTGGCCGCGCTGGCGCGGGCCGGCGCCTATGTCGCCAAGCCGGCGGAGGTCGCCCTGCTGCGCGACTACCTCTTCGGTACCGGCAGCTTCAACATCGAGGCGCTCGGCAAGACCGCGGTCGACATCGCGCAGAGGGTCGGGCTGCGGATCCCGTCCTCCAGCCGGATCATCGTCGCCGAGATCGACCGGGTCGGGGTCGACGAGCGCCTGTCCCGGGAGAAGCTCTGCCCGGTCCTGGGATTCGTCCGCGTGCCGCATGTCGAGGCCGGCATCACCACCGCCCGCGCCCTGATCCGGATGTCCGGCGCCGGCCATTCCGCCGCGATCCACAGCAAGACACCGGCCACGATCCTGGCCTATGGCCAGGCGGTGAAGGCGCTGCGGGTGGTGGTGAATGCGCCGTGCAGCCAGGGTGCGGCCGGCTTCGCCACGCATCTGGCGCCGACCTTCACCATCGGCACCGGCTTCTTCGGCGGCTCCTCGATCGGCGAGAACATCGAGCCCAAGCATCTGGTGAACTGGACCCGCATCGCCTACAGCGACGAGGCCGGCGAGCCGTTCGGCGATTTCGGCGGCCTCGAGGCCTGGTCGCGCCCGGAGACGATCGCCGTTGGCCGCGAGGCGCCGATGTCGCTGGGCCGGCTGCAGGAGGGCGCGCCGGCGGGGCCGGAGGATAGCGACGAGATCGCCCGGCTGCGCGAGGAGATCCGGCGCATGGTGATCGAAGAACTGCGCAGCGCCTTGAAGGGATGAGCGGATGGCCGAGCTGCGCTCCTTCATCTTCCTCGACCAGCTGCAGCCGCAGACGCTGTGCTACATGGCGACCTGGATGCGCGGTCGCCTGCCGCGCCTGAACATGGCGGCGCAGATCATCGAGGTCGCACCCGGCCTGGACATCGAGCACCTGACCAATGTCGCGCTGAAATATGCCGATGTCGGCGGCGGCATCCTGGTCGTCGAGCGCCAGTTCGGCTACCTCGAATTCCATGCGCGCTCGACCGCCTCGGTCAAGGCGGCGGCGCAGGCGGTTCTCGACGAGCTCGGCGCCGATGAAGGCCAGGCGATGCGCCCGCAGGTGCTGGCGTCCAAGATCGTGACGCGCGTCGATCCGGTCCACGCCTTCCTGATCAACCGCAACAAGATCGGTTCGATGATCCTGCCCGGGGAATCGCTGTTCGTGCTGGAGATGCAGCCGGCCTCCTACGCGATCCTGGCGGCCAACGAGGCGGAGAAGACCGCCGAGATCAAGATCGTCGACTACCGCATGATCGGGGCGACCGGGCGGCTGTATCTGTCCGGTGAGGAGTCGAACGTACGGATGGGCGCAGCGGCAGCCGAACGCGCGCTTTCGGCCCAGGCAGCATGAGTTTGGCGAGGTAGATGCCTAGATGATCGATCAAGCAACCCTGCGGGCCCTGATCCGCGACGTGATCGCGACGGAGGTGGCCGCCGCCAAGGCCGGAGGCGGGGTGAAACCGGGCGCGGCGCCGAGCGACAGGGAGGTAAGGATCGGCAGTGACGCCGATCTCAATGCCTTCGCCAAGCACGTGCTTGCGCTCGCCGCCGATGCCGGCCTGCGGCAGGCGATCGCCGCCGGGACCTATGGATTCCGCCTCGAACCGGGCGCCCAGGGAAGGCCGCCATCCGGATCGGTCCAGCCGGGATCGGTCCAGTTGGGATCGGTCCAGTCGGTCGGGTCGACCCTGCGGATCGAAGACGGCGTGGTCACGGAAACGACGCTCAACCGCCTGCCTAAGGGCGTAACCAGGCTTCAATTGGCTCCCGGCGTCTCGCTGACGCCGCTTGCCAAGGATCGGGTACGCAGTCTCAACCTCACGATCGAGAGGATAAAGAAATGATACGCGGTCATGTCGTCGGCCGATATTGGGCCACCAAGCGCCTCGAGCACATTCCTTCCGGCGCCTTCCTCGAGGTCGAGACCTCGGGTGGCGGGCGGATCATGGCCTTCGACGTCCTGGGCTGCGGCGACGGCGAAGAGGTGATGATCGTCACCGGTTCGACGGCCGCGTCCTGGCTGGGCGGCGGCAAGATCCCGATCGACGCACTGATCATCGGCTCGCTCGATCAGCAGGCCAGCGGCGGAAAATCCAAGTAGATCGCAATTTGAACCCGATTAACCAGCACAACGGAGAAGGACCATGTCGAACGCAATCGGAATGATCGAAACCAAGGGCTTCGTCGCTGCACTCGCGGCGGCCGACGCCATGGTGAAGGCGGCGAACGTGACCGTCGTCGGACGCGAGCAGGTCGGTGACGGCCTGGTCGCCGTCATCATCAATGGCGATGTCGGCGCGGTGAAGGCGGCAACCGAAGCCGGGGCTGAAGCGGCGACGAGCGTCGGCACCCTGGTGTCGGTCCACGTCATCCCGCGCCCGCATCCCGACCTCAACAAGCATTTCTCGATCGCGACCGGCAAGTAAGGCCCGTCAACCCCGGGAAGACCGGCGCGCTGCGGCGTGCCGGTCCGGGGCGCCGGTGCCAAATCGCGCCATGAAGGAGCGTTCGTGACCGAGCTGCGCGTCTATCTGCTGATCGAGGCCCTGGAACGCCAATTCGCGGCCTATATGTCGACGCCGATGCGCGCGCGCGGCTACCCGCCGATGCAGGGGGAACACAGCCTCATCATCGAGGTGGCGCCGGCCCTGGTGATTCACCGGATCTGCGATCTGGCCCTGAAGCACGCTCCCGAGATGGAACCTGGCCTGCTCTATGTCGAGCGGCAGTACGGCCTGCTGGAACTTCACGCCCCCGACCTGGACGAACTCAAGCGGACCGGCGAGATCATATTGAAGGGGATCGGCCGTTCGGCCGGCGACCAGCTGCAGCCGAGGACGCTCTTTGCCGACATCATCGAGGATGTCGCCGATCAGCACGCGATCATCCTCAACCGCACCCGCGAAGCCTCCATGCTGCTGCCGGGAATGTCGCTGCTGATCTATGAGCTGGAGCCGGCTTTGTTCGCCACGGTCGCGGCGAACGAGGCGGAAAAGGCTGCCCCAGGTATCACCCTGGTCGATGTGCAGATGATAGGCGCCACGGGTCGCCTGTTCCTCGGCGGCAGCAAGCGGGATTGCGAAGCGGCGAAGGCCCGGATTGATGCGGTTCTGGCGGCGATCGAGGGGCGTGGCCCGGCAAGAAGCTGATCCCGTACGGGGACGCCTAAGGAAAACTCAATCCGCGCCCCGCGAAGTTTCATTTGTCTACTGACTTAGTAGAGATTATACCTCCATCCAGATTGGAACGGCGTGGGGGCGGAGGTCTTGTTCCCCAGGCCAGGAATTTAACCCGGAGCTTGGAGGCTAACATAATGAAAATACGTAATTATTCTCTGGCGGCCACGCTCGCCCTGGGCGTTCTGGGCGTCGGCGCCGCCGGCGTTGCCAGCGCCGAGACGACACTCTTGAACGTGTCCTACGATCCGACCCGCGAACTCTACAAGGCCTATAACGAGGCCTTTGCCGCCCATTGGAAACAGGAGACCGGGGAAGACCTGACGATCGAGGCCTCCCATGGCGGTTCCGGCAAGCAGGCGCGCGCGGTCATCGACGGGCTCGAGGCCGATGTCGTGACCCTTGCTCTGGCCTACGACATCGATCAGATCGCGGCGAAGGCCGGTCTGCTGGATGCCAATTGGCAGGCCCGGCTGCCGAACCACAGCTCGCCCTATACCTCGACCATCGTCTTCCTGGTTCGCAAGGGCAATCCCAAGGGCATCAAGGATTGGGGCGACCTGGTGAAGGAGGGCGTGCAGGTCATCACGCCGAACCCGAAGACCTCGGGCGGCGCGCGCTGGAACTACCTGGCCGCGTGGGGCTACGAGCTGAAGCAGACCGGCGGCGATGCCGCCAAGGCCCAGGAATTCGTGGCCAAGCTCTACCACAACGTCCCGGTGCTTGATACCGGCGCCCGCGGTTCGACCACCACCTTCGTCCAGCGCGGCATCGGCGACGTGCTGATCGCCTGGGAGAACGAGGCCTTCCTGGCGATTAAGGAACTGGGACCCGATCAGGTCGAGATCGTCGTTCCCAGCATCAGCATCCTCGCGGAACCGCCGGTGGCGGTGGTCGACAAGATCGTCGACAAGCACGGCACGCGGAAGGTGGCGGAAGCCTATCTCAAGTATCTCTATTCCCCGGAAGGGCAGGAGATCGCGGCCAAGAACTACTACCGTCCGACCGATCCCGCGGTGGCGGCGAAATATGCCGACGCCTTCCCGAAGCTCCCGCTGTTCACCATCGACGAGGTGTTCGGTGGGTGGAAGAAGGCGCAGAGCGAGCATTTTGCCGATGGCGGCATCTTCGACCAGATCTACAAGCCGTCGAACTAGGGACTTGCTCCTGGTTTGAATGCGGTGCGGGCGTGACAGGCTGATGACCAGTCGCGCCCGCCAGGCTTACTGGCGCGGGAGTAGAGAATGTCCACGGTCGCCATTGTCGGCGCGGGGTTCAGCGGTTCGCTGCTCGCCACCCACCTGTTGAAGCGGTCTGGGCCCGACGATCGCATCCTGCTGATCGAGAAGAATGCCCGGCTGGGCAGCGGAATCGCCTATTCGACCGGCAATCCGGATCATCTCCTGAACGTCCGCGCCGGAAACATGAGCGCGTTCTCCGATCAGCCCGACCATTTCGTCAATTGGCTGCGCAATCTTCCCGAGGCATCCCGGGCCGCGATCGGGCCGGACATCGGCCCGGCGAGCTTCGTGTCGCGCAGCCTCTACGGCGCCTATATCCAGAGCGTCATGGGCGACCGCCTGTGGCGGGAAGGCTGCGACCGGAACCTGTTCATCGCCACCGACGAGGCCGTGCGACTCCTGCGCGAGGGGGGCCGGCTGTCGGTCGAACTCGCCGTCGGCCGGCGGTTTCCGGTGGATGCCGTGGTCCTGGCGCTCGGAAATTTTCCGCCCGGCCGATCGACCGGCGACATCCATCGCAATCCATGGGATCCGCGCGCGGTCGAGGATATCGATCCCGAGGCCGAGGTCCTGCTGATCGGGACCGGCCTTACCATGGTCGATGTCGTCATCTCCCTGCTGCGCCAGGGACATCGGGGCAAGATCACGGCCATCTCGCGCCGCGGCCTGCTGCCGCGTGTCCACCGGTCGGGCTATGCCCCGGTCTAGGTGGCGCAGGTTGCGCATCCGACGTCCCTGGCGAAAATCACCCAGGAGGTCCGGCGCCTGGCACGGCATGCGGAAGCCGCGGGGGGCGACTGGCGGGCCGCCATCGACGGGTTGCGCCCCATCACCCAGCTGATCTGGCAGGATCTGCCCCATGCGGAGCGGGCGCGGTTCCTGCGCCACCTGCGGCCCTGGTGGGACGTCCACCGGCACCGCATGGCGCCCCAGGTCTGGGACCAGATCCAGCAGGCCATCGGCCGCGGGCAGCTGGAGATCCGCCGGGCCCAACTCGGTGAAGTCCGGCCGCGGAACGGCGGTTCCGAGGTGGATCTCCTGCCGCGCGGCGGTGGCCGGCCGGTGACTGCAACGGTGGCGCGCATCATCGACTGCTCCGGGCTGAATTCGGATTTCGATGCCCTCGATCAGCCGCTGATCCGCGAACTACTGTCACGGGGCCAGATCCGCGCCTCGGCCTTCGGCCTCGGAATCGACGTCACGGAGGATGGGGCAGTCATCGACAGGAGCGGTGTCGCCGCTGATTCGATCTATGCGATCGGCCCGATCACGCGCGGCAGGTTCTGGGAGATCGTTGCCGTGCCGGACCTTCGCGTCGCGTGCGAGCGGCTCGCCGCGCATCTTCAAGGCCAGGGCATCATCGGGGTGGGCCGTAGCTCCGATGCGCCGCCGCACGTGGCTCTTGCAGGCCCAGGCATTTCATGAAGCGTTAGGTAAGATAACATTATTAATATATTGATTTTGCAGTTTTATATTAAAAGCATCAGCGCCGAAGATAGGGGGAGATCCCCGCGCCGTCGCCGCCAAGGATCTGGCTTTCACCCGAAGGGTGAGCAGTTTCCACGAATGGCAGGCCCCGGCTTTGACGCCGGGCTGGCAAGTTTCCGCAGCTGGCGCGACTAGGGGCAACCGCGGCATTGACAGAAATTCTGTTACCCCACTAACTTGATAGAGAAATAGATAAATCTAATTTCGGCCTTGAGAGGACCTCATGCTGCACAAGCCTCGGCGACTGCCGCCGCTGAACTCACTTCGGGCCTTTGCCGCGGCCGCGGAGCGTCTGAGCCTGGCCGCCGCCGCCGCGGATCTGCACGTGACGCCCTCGGCCGTCAGCCTGCAGATCCGGCAACTGGAGGACCATCTGGGCCTGCCGGTCTTTCTGCGCACCGGACGCGGGTTGCAGCTCACCGCCGAAGGCCGCGCCATATTGCCGGGCATTCTCGAGGGTTTCGACCAGCTGAGGATGGCGCTGTCCCTGATCGGTCCGCAAGCCGAGGAGGGAGTGCTCACCGTCTCGGTCGCGCCGTCGTTTGCCGCGAAGTGGCTGACGCCGCGCCTGGATGCCTTCAGCGCCGCACATCCGGAAATCGACGTACGGATCCTGGCGACCGACCAGCTGGTCGATTTCGCCGTCGACGAGGTCGATCTCGCCATCCGCTATGGCAGCGGCGCCTATCCCGGCTTGACCTCCGAACGCCTGCTGGCCGAGCGGGTCTTTCCGGTCTGCAGCCCGCAGCTTCTGACCCCGGCGCAGGCCGAGCGGCCGCTGGAACTGCTCCGCGGCCAGACCCTGCTCCACGACGACAGCCCGGATCTCGACAGGACCTGCCCCGACTGGCGGATGTGGTTGAAGGCGGCGCGGCGCAGCGGCGTCGACTGGCGTCGCGGACCGCGCTTCAACCAGTCGAGCCTGGTGCTTGAGGCGGCCGTGGCGGGACGCGGCATCGCCCTGGCAAAGGCGACCCTAGCCGCCGCCGATCTGGCGGCCGGACGCATCGTCAAGCTGGCGGATATCGATCAGCCGGTGGAGTTCGCCTATTACCTGGTCTATCTCGCAGAGCGCCGGCAGAGCGGGAAATGTGCCGCCTTCCGGGACTGGCTGTTCCGCGAGGCCAAGGCCTACAAGGACGCCTGATCGCCTATTCCAGGGCCATCGCCGGGTCGACCGGCGGCGCGGCACGGCGCGGCTGCCTGAGCAGCAGCAGGAGCGGTGCCGCGAAGACGATGATCCACATCATCAGGACAAAATCATCGACATAGGCGATAGCCGAGGCCTGGCGGTTGACCTCGGCATTCAGCGCCGCAAGCCCGTCCACCGCCCGCAGGGTCCAGGTCTGCGGCAGCCAGGGATGCTGCATCATCGGGTTGAAGGGATTGACCTGCTCAACGATCGACGCGTGGTTGATCTGGGTATTGCGCGACAGCAGATAGATGACGATCGAGATGCCGATGCTGCTGCCGATATTGCGCATCAGACTGAACAGCCCGGCGGCCTCGGTGCGGAACTGCGGCGGCAGGGTCGAAAAGGTGATGGTGCTGAGGGGGACGAAGATGAAACCGAGCCCGACGCCCTGGATGAACCCGGTCCGCATGATGTCCCAGCTCGAGATATCCGGGGTGAATCCGGTCATTTCCCACAGCGACAGTGCCGTCAAACAGAGGCCGGCGAGCACCAGGAGCCGGGAATCGAAGCGCCCGATGAGGCGGCCGACGATCATCATCGCGATCATCGTTCCGATGCCGCGTGGCGCCAGGACGAAGCCGGTATCGATGACCGGGTAGCCCATCAGGTTCTGCAGGTAGGGCGGCAACAGGGCGAGCGTCGCCAGCAGGATGATGCCGATCAGGAAGATGAAGGCCAGCCCGGTGACGAAGTTTCGGTCCCTGAACAGCTGCGGATTGATGAAGGGGCGGGCATAGGTGAGGGTGTGGACCAGGAACAGATAGAAGCACAGCCCGCTGAGCGTCGCCTCGAGGACGATTTCGCGCGAGCCGAACCAGTCCTTCAATTCGCCGCGATCCAGCAGCAGCTGCAGGGCGCCCATGGCGATGCTGAGCGTGGCAAACCCGAAACTGTCGAAGGGCAGCTTGTGCTCGCGGTCGGTCTCCGGCACGAAACTCAGGATGCCGAGCAGTGCCAGGATGCCGAAGGGCAGGTTGATGAAGAAGACCCAGCGCCAATTGTAGTACTCGGTCAGGTAGCCGCCGAGGGTCGGGCCGAGGATCGGGCCGACCATGACGCCGACGCCCCACAGCGCCATCGCCGATCCGTGCCTTTCCCGGGGATAGGTATCGAGGAGCACCGCCTGAGACAGGGGGACGAGCGAGGCGCCGAAGACGCCCTGCAGCAGGCGAAAGAACACGATCTGGTCGAGCGACGTGGCAATGCCGCAGAGCATCGACGCCAAGGTGAAGCCGCCGACCGCCCAGGAGAAGATCTGCCGGCGCCCGAATCTCGCCGCCAGGAAACCGGTCGGCGGGGTCATGATCGCGGCGGCGACGATGTAGGAGGTTAGCACCCAGGAGATCTGGTCCTGGGTCGCGGCGAGGCTGCCCTGCATGTGCGGCAGGGCGACATTGGCGATGGTGGTGTCCAGCGCCTGCATGATGGTCGCCAGCATGACGCAGACCGTGATCGCGCCCCGATGCTGGATGGCGCCGGCCGCAGCGGTGCTCATTTCCCCGAATCCGCCCAGGCGACGATGCCGCCGAACAGGCCGGCGAAGCTGCGCCGCGTGCCGGTGTCGATGTCGACGATGGCGCTCATGCCGGCACGCAGCCGCGACTGGCTCTGGCTGGCGTCGAGCACGACGCGGATCGGCAGGCGCTGCACCACCTTGACCCAGTTGCCACTGGCATTCTGCGGCGGCAGGACGCTGAATTCGGAGCCGGTGGCGGCGCCGATGCTCGCCACGGTTCCGCTCCAGGTTTCGCCGGGATAGGAATCGATGGTGACGTCGGCGTGCTGGCCCGGCCTTACGTTGGTGAGGTCGGTCTCCTTCAGATTCGCCTCGACCCAGAGGTGGTCGGTGGAAACCAGGCTGAAGACCGGCTCGCCCTCGGTCACGTAGTCGCCGACCTGCAGGGAATCGATGCGGCTGACGATGCCGGCGGCCGGTGCGGGTATGACCGCATGCTTCAGATCGAGCTTCGCGGCATCGACCTCGGCAACCGCTTCGCGGTACTGGGGATGCTGCTCGAGGGGGATGTCGGGCGAGCCGCCGAGCTGAGCAAGGATGCGGTCCAGATCCTGCTGGATCGAGGCGATCTGCCGGTTGGCGATGTCCAGCTTGTTGCGGGCGTCGTCGTATTCCGTCTCGGATATAACCTTGGATTCGATCAGGCTCTTGCGCCGCTTGAATTCGCGATCGGCATAGGCCTGGTTCGACTGCGCCATCTTCAGTTCTTCCTGGCGCTGATGATAGCTGGCGCGCAGGGCGTCGATCTCGTAGCCGACGTTCTGCATCTTGGCCTGCGCCTTTGCGAGGGCGATGCGGAGCGGCTCCTCGTCGATGGTGAATAGCGGTTGCCCGGCGGCCACCACATCGTTTTCATGCACCATGACGGCGGTGACCCGGCCGGAGATGTCGGCGCTGATCGCGGTCTTCGAGGCTTTTACATAGGCGTTGTCGGTGCCGACGCTGCGTCCGCCGGTCTCGTAGAAATAGGCGGCGCCGAGGATGACGGCGACCGGGCCGAGCAGCAGCAGGAGCGGGCGCAGCAGGCGCCGGCGGCGGCGCGGCGCAAGTGCGATGCCGTGCGGCGCGGCGGCCTGCGGTGGGGTCGTGTCGAGGCTGGTATCAGGCATGACTGGCTTTCCGGGACAGATCTTGGTCATGGGTGGAAGCGTCGCCCGCCTGCAGGTTGGCGCGCATCCGAATGAGCAGGGCGACCAACCGGTCGTGGTCGTCCAGGGTCAGTCCCTGCAGGGCGACGTCACGGGTTTCCTTGCCGAGCGAATGCATCTGGTCGAGCACCGACCAGGCCTTGTCGGTGAGGAAAAGCAGGCGCGCGCGGCGATCCTGCGGATCCGCCCGCCGTTCGATCCAACCCGCTTCCGCCATGCGGTCGATGGTTCGGGCAAGGGTAATCGGCTGGATCTCGAGGGTATCGGCGACCGAAATCTGGTTGGCGCCTTCATTGCGCGAAAGATGCGCCAATACCGTCCATTGCGCGCGCGTCAGGCCGATCGCGCGGGCGCGTTTCTCGAAGTCGCGCCGGTACAGGCGCGCACATTCGTGGACCAGATAGCCGATGGTGAGTTCGGTCTTCTTCCGCATCACTGCCTCACATTGCAGGCTTATCGTAAGCATGCTTATTATATGCTTGTAATGCAAAAATTGCAGGTCTAGCCCGCGCCAGAATCACTCATCCAATCAATGGCTTATTTTTCGCGCCCGGCAGGGCGGGGAAGGCGCCGCTGCCGTCAGGGGCGGGTCAGGCCGGCGAGCGGGCGATGGTCTTGATGCGGCCGCGCGGGCGCCCGGACCGTTCGCCGATCTCGCGGTCCTGGGCCTCGACGATCGCCTTGGCCGGCGAATCGCCGTCCAGGCCACCCACTTCTTGGCTCGGAACCTTCCGGTTCGAGGTCCGCGAACCGTCCTCGTAGATCACGTCAAACAGCACAAAACCGCTGTCCGCAGGCTTCTTGCGGGCCATTGCCCCTCCAAATCGCTTGAATGCCGGATCAGCTCTTCTGGTCTTCGCCGGTAACTGCCTCGGCCCCGGCTTCGCCCTTGCGCAGCGCGGCCTCTTCCTGGCGCAGGCGGAGCTTTTCTTCTTTCTTCGCCTGCTTGGCGCGATCTCGATCGTTGCGCTGCTGCTGGTAGTTTACCTTGAATGCCATGATACCTCCGATTTTGGCGCACCCTACACGCTCGTCTGCGGGATTTGCACCCTGATTTTCGCCCCTCGAGGGCCGGGGTGACGAAAGCGGCGCCGGCTTGTATGTAGGTGGGGTGCCTGGTCGGGGGTTAAAGGTCGGATCGTGCTGGAGATTTACGTCGATGGCGATGCCTGTCCGGTGAAGGACGAGGTGCTCCGCGTGGCGGAACGCCACGGCATGGTCGTGCATCTGGTGAGCAACCGCTGGCTGCGGCGGGCCGACAATCCGCTGGTGCGCCAGGTCGTGGTTGCCGCGGGTCTCGATGCGGCCGACGACTGGATCGCCGACCGGATCGGCGAAGGCGACATTTCGGTGACGGCCGACATCCCGCTGGCGGCCCGCTGCCTGAAAAAGGGTGCCCAGGCCCTGGGGCCGACCGGCAAGCCGTTCACCGAGGAAAGCATTGGCATGGCCCTGGCCATGCGCGAGCTGATGTCGCATCTGCGCGATACCGGCGAGGTGAAGGGCTATGTGCCGAACTTCACCCGCCAGGACCGGTCCCGGTTTCTGCAGGCCCTGGAAGCCGCCATCCAGGATATCCGCCAGGGCCGGCATCCCAGGGCGGCACCCGGCAAGGTGCCGCAGGCATGATCCGGATCAACGAACGCATCGCGCTGGACGAGCGCGAGATCGAGGAGAGCTTCGTGCGCGCCTCGGGTCCGGGCGGGCAGAACGTGAACAAGCTGTCGACGGCGGTGCAGCTGCGCTTCAACGTCCGCCAGTCGCCGAGCCTGCCCGACGACGTGCGGGCGCGGCTGATCCGCCTTGCCGGGCGGCGCGTGAGCCAGGACGGCATCCTGCAGATCATCGCCCAACGCCATCGGACGCAGGAACGCAACCGCCAGGATGCCCTGGCGCGATTGATCGAGCTGATCCGCGAGGCGGCCATTCCGCCGGTGCGGCGGCGGGCGACCAAGCCCACCTTCGGCTCCAAGCAGCGCCGCCTGGAATCGAAGGTGCGCCGCGCCGGCGTCAAGAAGCTGCGCCGCTCGGGTCCCGGCGACGACTAGCCCGGCATCCGGACGCGACGCGGCGGGAGAACGTGGCGGTACCCTACTTCGATCGAAAGGGCGCCGTCCGCCCGCCGAACTCAGGCCGGTGCTGACGTGCCCGATGCGCGAGGCTGATCCGGTCCCCCGAGCTGCTGGGAGATCGTCGCAGCGACCCGCATGACCGCGGCGGCCAGGGTCTTCTGGCGAACATTCCAGTCGCGCGGCTTCAGGCCGGTGACACTGATCGCACCGATCACCTTGCCGGAGCGGTCGTAGACGCAGGCGCCGATGCAGGCGACACCCTCGTTGTCCTCCTCGTCGTCGACCGCATAGCCGCGCTCGGCGGAACGCTGCAGCTCCGTCATCAGGGCGGCGCGGTCGGTGATCGTGTGCGGCGTGCGGCGCGGCAGCTCGAGCTTCTGCAGGATCGCTGCGGCTTCCGTCTTCGGCAGCGCGGACAGCAGGGCCTTGCCGACCGCCGAGCAATGCGGCAGTTCGCGCCGGCCCAGGGCGGCATCGAAACGCACGGCGCCGGGCGCATCGACACGGCCGATGACGACGGCATAGCCGTCGTCGAGGATGGCGAGGCGCGACGTCATGCCGAGCTCATCGGTGAGATCGTGCAGGATCGGAAGTGCCACGTCCGCCAGGGCGATGTTGGAGATGGCAAGGTCGCCGAGCCGCGCCAATGCCATGCCGAGGCGGTATCGCCGGGTCGACCCCTTGCCAAAATCCGCGACATAGCCGCGCGACAGCAGGGTCTGCAGGATGGCGAAGGTCGAGGCCTTGGAAAGGCCCAGTTCGTGCGCGAGATCGGTCAGCCGGCCGCCGTTCTTACCCTGGCGCGCGACGATCTCGACCAGATCCAGCGCGCGGCCGAGGCTCAGCACGCGGTATCTTTGATCCACTTCGGCAGGCTGGTCTTCAGTCAGTGGGCCGTCCATGATTTCCTCGGGAAGTTAGATTGACTCATATCCTAGCGGGCCGATAACATAGCATAGCAAAACCTGGTTTGGCGATGCCAAACAATAACGAGGAAAAGCCATGGCCGATCGGCCGAAGAAACTGCGCTCCAGCGAGTGGTTCGGCGGCGAAGGCAAGAACGCCTTCATGCATCGGAGCTGGATGAAGAACCAGGGACTGCCGAGTCACCTGTTCGACGGCCGTCCGGTCATCGGCATCTGCAACACCTGGTCGGAACTGACGCCCTGCAACGCGCATCTGCGGATCATCGCGGAACACGTGAAGCGCGGAGTTTACGAGGCCGGCGGGTTCCCGCTGGAGTTCCCGGTGATGAGCCTCGGCGAATCCAACCTGCGGCCGACGGCGATGCTGTTCCGCAATCTTGCCAGCATGGACGTCGAAGAATCGATCCGCGCCAATCCGATGGATGGCGTGATCCTGCTGGTGGGTTGCGACAAGACGACGCCGGCGCTGCTCATGGGGGCTGCGAGCTGCGATCTGCCGACCATTGCCGTGTCCGGCGGCCCGATGCTGAACGGCGACTATCGCGGCCAGAAGATCGGCTCGGGAACCCATGTCTGGAAGGTCTTCGACGAGATCAAGGCCGGCAAGATCTCGCTGGCCGACGTCATGGCGGCCGAGCAGGGCCAGAGCCGCTCCGCCGGCAGCTGCATGACCATGGGCACCGCTTCGACGATGGCCAGCATGGTCGAGGCGCTCGGCATCGGCCTCACCGACAATGCCGCCATCCCCGCCGTCGACTCGCGCCGGCGCGTGCTGGCGCACATGGCCGGCAAGCGCATCGTCGAACTGGTCAAGAGCGACACCCGGATGTCGCAGATCCTCACCCGCAAGGCGTTCGAGAACGCCATCCGGGTGAACGGCGCGATCGGCGGATCGACCAACGCCGTCATCCACCTGATCGCCATCGCCGGTCGCCTCGGCGTCGAGTTGACGCTCGACGATTGGGACCGGCTCGGCCGCGACATTCCGACCATCGTCGATCTGATGCCCTCGGGCCGTTTCCTGATGGAGGACTTCTACTACGCCGGCGGTTTGAAGACCGTGATGCGGGCGCTGGTGGAGGCCGGGAAGCTGCACGCGGACGCCCTCACCGTGACGGGCGAGACCATCGGTCAGATCGCCGCCAACGCCCCGAACTACAATGCCGAGGTCATCCGCCCCCTGGACAAGCCCCTGACCGCCCAGGGCGGCATGGCCATCCTGCGCGGCAACCTGGCGCCGAACGGCGCCGTGATCAAGCCCTCGGCGGCAACGCCGTCCCTGATGCAGCATCGCGGGCGCGCGGTGGTCTTCGAGAGCATCGAGGATTTCCATGCCCGGGTCGACGACCCGGCGCTGGACATCGACGAGACCTGCGTCATGGTACTGAAGAACTGCGGGCCGAAGGGATATCCGGGCATGGCCGAGGTCGGCAACATGCCGCTGCCGACCAAGGTGCTGAAGAAGGGCTTCGAGGACATGGTGCGCATTTCCGATGCGCGCATGAGCGGGACGGCCTATGGGACGGTCGTGCTCCACACGGCGCCGGAGGCGGCGGCCGGCGGGCCGCTGGCCCTGGTGCAGAACGGCGACATGATCGAGCTCGACGTCGCCGGCAGGCGGCTACATCTCGACGTATCCGAGGCCGAGCTCGCCAAGCGCCGGGCCGCCTGGACGCCGCCGGCGATGCATGGCGACAGCGGCTATCAGCGGCTCTATGTCGATCATGTGCTGCAGGCCGACCGCGGCTGCGACATGGATTTCCTTGTCGGCAAGCGCGGCGCCCATGTGCCGCGGCATTCGCACTAGAGGCCGACCATGCAACCTGGCGAAATCGAGCAGCCGGCAATCTATCCGAGCCTGAAGGGCCGGGTGGTGTTCATCACCGGCGGCGGCAGCGGGATCGGCGCCAGCCTGGTGGAGCATTTCTGCGCCCAGGGGTCGAAGGTGACCTTCGTCGACATCGCCGAGGCGGCGTCGCAGGCGGTGGCGGCGCGGATCGCGGCGGCCGGGCATCCGGCGCCGGATTTCATCCGCTGCGACCTGCGCGACATCGCGGCGCTGCGGGCGGCGATCGAGGCGACGCGGGCGAAGCACGGGCCGATCCGGGTGCTGGTCAACAATGCCGGCAACGACGACCGGCACGCGAGCACGGACGTGACGGTGGAATACTGGGACGAGCGCATGGCGGTGCACGTGCGCCACCAGTTCTTCGCCGCCCAGGCGGTGCGCCCGCAGATGCGCGACGCCGGCGGCGGCTCGATCATCAATTTCGGCTCGATCACATGGATGGTGGGCGACGGCGACTGCCCGG
>CAZKDH010000007.1:0-13076 GCA_964551505.1 uncultured Rhodospirillaceae bacterium | reverse complement strand
GGGTGATTGTGGCTTTCCATCTTGAAGATCGCCGCCTGGCCGTCGCCGATGTCGATGACCCCGGCATTCTCGCCCGGACCCTGGATCACCCAGGGCGCCTTGGTCGGCAGCTTCTTCAGGTGCACGCGCGAGGACTTGTAGGAGCAGTGCTCGGACCACATCACCGAGAAGATGCCGAGTTCGGTCAGGCTGGGCTCGCGGCCCATGATCTCCAGCACCAGCTTGTATTCATCCGCGGTGAGGCCGTGCTCGGCGACCAGTTCCGGCGTGATCTTCGGTTGCATCGCGCTCACGCCAGGGCCTCCACCATCGCCCGGAACAGCGGCCTGCCGTCGGTCGAATTCTGATAGCCCTCGATGGCGTTCTCCGGATGCGGCATCATGCCCAGCACATTCTTGGTCCGATTGAAGATGCCGGCGATGTTGCGCGCCGAGCCGTTGGGATTGTGCGCCGGCAGCAGGCTGCCGTCGGGGGCGCAGTAGCGGAAGGCGACCTGGTCGCGCGCCTCGAGCTCGTCCAGCGTCCGGTCGTCGGCGAAATAGTTGCCGTCGTGATGCGCCACCGGCACCGACAGCACCTGGCCCTTCCCGTACTGCGAGGTGAACAGCGACTGCGAAGTCTCGACGCGCAGGCCGACATTGCGGCAGACGAACTGCAGGTTGGCGTTGCGCAGCAGCACGCCCGGCAGCAGGCCGGCCTCGGTAATGATCTGGAAGCCGTTGCACACCCCGATCACCGCCATGCCCTTGTCGGCGCGGGCCTTGACCTCACGCAGGACCGGCGAATGTGCGGCGATGGCGCCGCAGCGCAGGTAGTCGCCGTAGGAAAAGCCGCCGGGGACCAGGACGAGGTCGACCTTGGGAAGCTCGCTGTCGCGGTGCCAGACCAGGAGCGGTTTCTTGCCCATCGCCTGTTCGAGGGCGGCCTCCGCATCCTTCTCCCGGTTCGAGCCTGGGAAGACGATGATCGCTGCTTGCATCTGGGCGCCCCGTCAGTCGACCAGGTCGATGGCGTAGTTCTCGATCACCGTGTTGGCCAGCAGCTTGGCGCACATCTGATCGACCGCGGACTTGGCCTTGGCCTTGTCCTTTTCCTTGAGGTCGATCTCGATGAACTTGCCCTGGCGAACATCGCCGACGTCGCCGAAACCGAGGGCATGCAGGGCATTGGCGATGGCGCGACCCTGGGGGTCGAGGACGCCGTTCTTGAGGGTGATGTGCACGCGGGCTTTCATGGGTCTCCTGTAGGGCTGCGTCTCGCGTCCCGCCGATGCCTCACTGCATCGTGGCGGGGCCTTTCATGTCCCGGGGACCGCCTTCCGGCAGGATGCCGAGGCGGCGCGCCACTTCCTGATAGGCTTCCTCGACGTTGCCGAGATCGCGGCGGAAGCGGTCCTTGTCCAGCTTCTCGCCGGTCTTGGTGTCCCAGAGCCGGCAGTTGTCGGGGCTGATCTCGTCGGCGAGGACGATGTGCATCTCCTCGTTCTCGTAGAGCCGGCCGAATTCCAGCTTGAAATCCACCAGCCGCAGGCCGACGCCGAGGAACAGCCCGAGCAGGAAATCGTTGACCCGGAGCGACATCGCCAGGATCTCGTCGAGGTCCTGCGGCGTCGCCCAGCCGAAGGCGGTGATGTGCTCTTCCGAGCACATCGGGTCACCGAGCTCGTCGGACTTGTAGTAGTACTCGACGATCGAGCGCGGCAACTGGGTGCCCTCGGGCATTCCGAAGCGCTTCGACAGCGAGCCCGCCACCACGTTGCGGATGACGATCTCCAGGGGGATGATCTCGACCTCGCGCACCAGCTGCTCGCGCATGTTGAGGCGGCGCACGAAATGCGTCGGCACGCCGATCTCGCCCAGGCGCAGCATCAGGTACTCGGAGATGCGGTTGTTCAGCACCCCCTTGCCGGTGATGGTGCCTTTTTTCTGGTTGTTGAAGGCGCTCGCGTCGTCCTTGAAATATTGCACCAGGGTCCCGGGCTCAGGTCCCTCGAACAGGACCTTGGCCTTGCCCTCGTAGATGCGGCGGCGGCGCGTCATCCGGTTCTCCAACTCGCTCATGCCCCGATCGGCGGCAGATTCGGGCTTTCTTCTAGCAGGTGCGCTGCGGCAACACAATGAAAGCCGATTGCAGCGCACACAGCGGAAAATCGCCCTGAAATCAGATGGTTAAATCGCCGGCTGGGTCAGCGCAGCAGCGCCAGCAGGGCGGCGACGTTGGCGCGGAACAGGGCCAGGTAGTCGGCCGCCGGACCGTCGGATCCGGAGAGCGCGTCGGCATAGAGTTCGCCGCCGACCGGCACCCCGGTTTCGTCGGAAAGGGTCCGGGCGAGCGCCGGATTCGACATGTTTTCCAGGAAGATGGCCTTCACGCCCAGGCTTTTCACCTGGTCGCTGAGCCGGCCGAGATCGGCGGCGGTGGGTTCGGATTCGGTGTGCACGCCCTGGATCGCCAGGAACTGGATGCCATAGGCCTTGGCGAAGTACTGGAAGGCGTCGTGCGAGGTCAGAACCCGGCGGTTTGCCGGTGGAATCGCCGCGATTTCACCAGTGATTTCCTGGTGCAGATCCAGGATTTCGCCGGTGAACCGCCGGGCATTCTCCCGGTACTGCGCGGCGTGGGCGGGGTCGGCCGCGGTCAGGGCCTGGAGGATGTTGGCGACATAGACGGCGCCGTTGGCCAGGTCCTGGAAGGCATGGGGATCGGGAACGTCCTGGCCTGGCACGGTCAGCGGCAGGATGCCGGTTGCGGCATCGACGGCAAGCCCCTGGAATCCCGCGGCTTCCCGCAGCCGGCCGAGCCAGGGCTCGAAGCCGAGCCCGTTGGCGATCAGGACCGCGGCCCCGGCCACCGCCCGCTGATCGGCCGGAGTCGGCTCGTAGCTGTGGGCATCGCCATTCGGCCCCACCAGCACCGTGAGATCGATGGCGTCCCCGCCGACCCGGGCCGCGAGATCGCCGAGGATGCTGAAGCTGGCCACGACCTTCAGTTTCCCGGCCGCCGCCGGCGCGGCAAAAGCCGCCAGAACCGCCATGGCGAGCGCAAGGGCGCCTGGAAAACGTCGCGGATTCGGCATCCTGCGGCCTCGGTTGGAATGTTATACTATATCATTTTATACAATCCGGGCAGCCGATGCGCAACCGCAACCTGCCGGGCTAGAGCGGGACGTTCTGCCAGGGCGCGCGGTCGGGCCGGCCGGCAGTGAAGCGCCAGATCGGCCGGGTCTCGGCCAGATGCGTGCCGGGCAAGGCGATGAGCGAGGAGGAACTGGTGCCGAAGCCGGTATTGGAGACGATGTTCATGGCGTCGAAGACATCCCCGTCCGGGGCGAAATCGCGGGAATTCAGCAGTTCCTCCCACTCGCCCCAGGCGCCGCTGCCGGGGTCGGGAATTTCGGCGGTCTCCCAGAGCGGCAGGAAATGGCGGATGCGCCTGCTGGCCGGATCGTTCCGGTCCATGGCGGTGATCATCGAATAGCCCGGCGGCAGCGGCTCCGCCTCGACCTCGGCTCCGGCATTGCGCAGCCAGAAGGCCTGGGTGTTGTCGGCCAGCACCATGTTGAACGGCCGGTAGGCATGGGCGTCGAGGCCGATCAGCATGTCGACGGCATCCGAGGCGTCGAACAGGTCGAGCGCATCCAGCACCAATTCGCCGCGGCTGCGCTTGCCCGGCAGCGGCCCGAGGCTATCGCGGCGATTCAGCACACCGGCTACCAGCCCCGCATCGTTGACGCCGAGCCAGGTGCCGCCGGCGAGTTCGTCGCGCCCGGCGGTGACCTCCGGCCGGTCGGGCCAGTGCCGTGCCGGCGGCGACCAGGGCCGGTCCGCCATTTCATCGCGGTTGCTGGCCCAGAGGATCGGCCAGTCGTGGCCCGGGCGGTACAGAATGATGACGCTGCACATGGCTTTTCACAGTGGATTCGGCCATCTATTAGACTTGACGTGACCTAGCTCGCCAACCATTTTCGGGGGAGCAGACAACAGGGTTTCAGAAGGACCTTCGGGCATGACCACTTTCAACGACCGCGAAGCCGGCTTCGAGAACAAATTCAAGCATGACAAGGAGTTGCAGTTCAAAGTGATGAACCGGCGCAACAAGCTGCTGGGCCTTTGGGCGGCCAACCTCCTCGGCATCCATGGCGTCGAAGCGGAAAACTATGCCAAGACCGTCGTCATGTCGGACTTCAACAAGCCCGGCGACCAGGACGTGCTGGTCAAGGTGCTGGCGGACTTCCAGGCCAAGGGCGTCGACATGAGCGAGCATCGCCTGCGGAAGTTCATGGACGAGCTCATGCACACCGCCAACGAGCAGATCCACAACGAGGCCTGAGGCCGCGGTCACCGCCGAGGACGGCCAGGGCCGCCTCCGGCGCCTTCACCCGAAGCGGTGGATGAGCGCCGGCAGGTCGATTGTGGTCCGGAAACCGTGGCGTTCATAGAGCGCCCTCGCCTTCCGGTTCGAATCCACCACATTCAGATAGAGCGGCCGGCCGGGCATCCGGCGGCGGGCCTCGTCCAGGGCGAGGCGCCCCAGGCCTCGGCCCTCGAAAGCGGGGTCGCGGGCAACGGCATGGATGATGCCTTCATCCAGGTTGAGACGCAGAATGGCAGAGCCGCGCCGCCCGTCATTCAGGATCCGCCCCGACATCCCCGCCTTCGCCAGCGCGCGGCGCATCTCCGCTTCCGACGGCATGAAGAAACCGGGGATGCCGACGAAGGCGTCGTTCTGCACGCGGAAATATTCCGAGACCCACCGCTCGCCGACGTCCGACCACTGCCAGCCCTCGGGGATCGCCGCATCCGGGCCCCAGGCTTCCGATGCCACGCATTCCATGTCGAGATCGCCATAGGCGAAGACGAAACCCAGTTCCTCGAGCATGTCCCGATGCGGCGCCCAGAGCGGCCGCACCAGGAACTCGATGCCGGGCAGGCCGAGGGCGCGCGCCCGGCCCAGGGATTCCGCGACCAGGCGCCGGGCGGCGGCAGGGGCGATCGTCTCGCCGCGCAGGCCGACAAGCTCGAGCGGCGGACAGCCGGTGGCGGACCTGACCAGATCGATGATGACCGCGACCAGGCCCTCGCTCCGCATGTCGACCATGGCAGCGGGCCCGCTGGCCAGGCGACGCAGGAAGCGCTCCGGATCGCTGTCGGGCGCCGGATGGGCCCGACAGAAGGCGACCAGCTCCTCGAGGTCAGCCGAAGACGCGCTGGAAGATGGCATCGACATGCTTGAAGTGGTAGCCGAGATCGAAGCATTCCTCGAGCGCCGCGACGGGGATGCGCTTGGCAACTTCCGGATCCTGCTTGAGCTCGGTGAGGAAATCCTTGCCCTCCAGCCAGACCTTCATCGCGTTGCGCTGCACCGCCTGATAGGAATCCTCGCGGCTCATTCCCGCCTGGGTCAGGGCGAGCAGGACCCGCTGCGAATGCACCAGGCCGCCATAGCGATCGAGATTGGCCTGCATCGCCTGCGGATAGACGATGAGCTTGTCGACGAGCCCGGTCAGCCGCGCCAGCGCGAAATCGAGGGCGATGGTGGCGTCGGGTGCGAAGACCCGCTCCACCGCCGAATGCGAGATATCGCGTTCATGCCAGAGCGCCACGTTCTCCAGGGCCGGGGTGACGGCAGCGCGGACGATGCGGGCGAGCCCGGTCAAATTCTCCGAGAGAACCGGATTGCGCTTGTGCGGCATCGCCGAGGAGCCCTTCTGGCCGGGCGAGAAATACTCCTCCGCCTCGCGCACTTCCGAACGCTGCAGGTGGCGCACCTCGATGGCGAGATTCTCGATCGAGCTGGCGATGACGCCGAGCACGGCAAAGAACATGGCATGGCGGTCGCGCGGGATGACCTGGGTGGAGACCGGCTCGATCTTCAGGCCCATCTTCGCGGCAACATGGGCCTCAACCTTGGGATCGATGTTGGCGAAGGTGCCGACGGCGCCGGAGATGGCGCAGGTCGCCACCTCGTCGCGCGCCGCGGCCAGCCGCTGCTTCGCCCGATCGAAGGCGGCGTAGTGGCCGGCAAGCTTCAGCCCGAAGGTGGTCGGCTCGGCGTGGATGCCATGGCTGCGCCCCATGCTCGGGGTGAGCTTGTGCTCGAGCGCACGCCGCTTGATCGCCGCCAATACGGCATCGAGATCCTGGAGCAGCAGATCGCTCGCCTGCTTCAGCTGCACCGCGAGGCAGGTATCGAGGACGTCGGACGAGGTCATGCCCTGGTGCACGAAGCGGGCGGCGGGCCCGACATGCTCAGCGAGGTTGGTCAGGAAGGCGATGACGTCATGCTTGGTCTCGCGCTCGATCTCGTCGATGCGGTCGATCTCCCATCTGCCCTTGGCCCAGACCTCCTTGGCGGATTCGTGCGGAATGACCCCCAGGGCCGCCTGGGCGTCGCAGGCATGGGCCTCGATCTCGAACCAGATGCGAAACCGGTTCTCCGGCTCCCAGATGCGCGCCATTTCCGGGCGCGAGTAACGCGGAATCATGCCTACCTCGATCCTTGAACTGAGCCGGTAAAGCAGCGGCAAAGCGGTCGAATGTCAACCGGATTCCGGCAGGAACGGCCCGCCCGGCGGCCGGTCGGCGAGGCCGCGCGGAGGCGGGCTCAGCGCCATTCGCCTGCGGCACTGCAATGGTGGTAGCCTGCATCGCCAGCCCCCCAGAGGGGCGTCCCGTGACCTGGAATGGAGGCTCCCGTGGCCGATACCGACACGGTCTTCTCGGGCTCGATCCCCGCCCTCTACGACCGCTATCTCAGCCCGCTGCTCTTCCAGCCCTACGCCGAGGAACTGGCGCGCCGGATCACCGGCCTCCCCGCCGACCGTGTCCTGGAAACCGCCGCGGGCACCGGTGTCGTCACGCGGGCGCTCGACCGGACGCTTCCGCCGGGTGCCCGGATCGTCGCGACCGACCTCAATCACGCGATGATCGACCACGGCGCGACGCAACTGACCTCGACGCGCGTGGCGTGGCAGCAGGCGGATGCGCTCGACCTGCCTTTCGCGGATGGTGCCTTCGACATCGCCCTCTGCCAGTTCGGGGCGATGTTCTTTCCCGACAAGGTCAAGGCCTTTCGCGAGGCGCGCCGGGTGCTACATCCGGACGGCGTCTTCGTCTTCTCGGTGTGGGACCGGATCGAGGAGAACGAGCTTGCCGACCTTGTCACCCGGACCCTCAAGGGCATGTTTCCGGAGGACCCGCCGATGTTCCTGGCCCGGACGCCGCACGGGCATCATGATCGGGACAAGATCGAGCGCGACCTGAACCTGGCCGGTTTCACCAAGGTGACCTGCAGCACCGTTGCCCATCGCAGCCGGGCCGGATCGGCGCGCGATCCCGCCATCGGCTATTGCCAGGGAACGCCTTTGCGGAACGAAATCGAAGCGCGCGCCGCCGGACGCCTGGCGGAAGCCACCGATGTCGCGGCCGCAGCCATTGCCGCGCGCTTCGGCACGGGTCCGATCGACGCCAAGATCCAGGCCCATATCTTCACCGCGGCACGCTGACGCCGGCGACGGCCGCGACCCCGCGGCCACACAGTCAAATCAGCGAGGGCGTGCAGGCGCAGACGACGACGGCCGTGGTCCGGCCGATATTGGCGAGGCGATAGGGCTGCTTGCCGATCAGCTGGAAGCCGCCGCCGGCATTGATGCGGCGGCGCTGCCCGTCGACTTCGACCTCGACGGTCCCCTGCACGACGACGGCGGCGGTCTCGCCCTCATGCACGATCAACTCGTCGCCGGTGCTGGCGCCGGGGGCATAGCGCTCGAAGAACAGCTGCAGCTTCTTGTCGCGCCGCTCGCCGCCCAGCACCCGGAGATCGGCCCCGCCGCGGGTCACCACGGCAAGATCGGCGTGATCGTAGAACAGCACGTCCCGGCGCGAGACCGGGAGGGCGAAGAACTCGGCCATCGAGATCGGGATGGCGTTCAGGATCCGATGCAGCGAGGCCAGCGACGGGGCGTGGCTCTCCTGCTCGATCAGGGAAATGGTCACGTTGGTGACCCCCGCCCGCTTGGCGAGTTCGCGCTGCGACATGCCGGCCGATTCGCGGACCGCCTTCAGCCGCGCCCCCACCGCCAAGGCGATTGCCTGATTCTCGGCCTTCTTCGCGCTGCGGGCCTTCAGGGCCGCCGCCGCTTCCTTGGCCGGCTTGGTCTTCTTCGCCACGCGAGTCTTGCCAGTCACGTCAAACCATCCGTCTCAATCCCGTCGGCAGGCTACCTAACATGCGGCGCCGGGCGGCAGAAGCGGTTTCCCGCCGGCGCCTCATGATTCCCCTTGCGCATTAAAAAAATTGTGGCGTAGATTTAAAAAAAATTAAACACCTAAAATTGGCCCGGGCAGAAGCCATAGCGAACCCCGGGCGATAGGGAGGAGGACCGAATGACCGCCTTGGACGATTTCAAACGCCTTTCCGGCAAGCTCTTCGTTGACGGCGCCTGGGTCGCCAGCGCCAGCACCCTCGCGATCGACGTCATCGATCCGGCGACCGAGGACCGTCTGGGCCACATCGCCGACGCCACCGACGCCGAGGTCGACCAGGCGATCGAGATCGCCAATGCGGCGCGACGGGTCTGGTGCAGGCAGGATCCGCGCAGCCGTGCGGTGCTGCTGCACGACATCGCCGCCGCCATCCGGCGCGACAAGGGGCTGTACGGCGAATGCCTGACCCGCGAGGAAGGCAAGCCGTTCAAGGAAGCGGTCGACGAGGTCTCCTGGTGCGCCACCGCGATCGACTACTACGCCGAGCTGGCGCGCCACGATGCCGGGCGCATTGCCGGCGCCACGGTGCCGGGCCAGTTCCATTTCAGCGTCAAGGAACCCCTGGGAACGATCGTCATCGTGCTTCCCTTCAACTACCCGCTGGCGCTGCTGTGCTGGGAAGCGTCGGCGGCGCTGGCCGCGGGCAATGCGGTGATCGTGAAGCCGCACGAGCAGACCAGCCTGACCACGCTGAAGTTCATGGAACTCTTCACCACCCTGACCAAGGGACTGATCCAGGTGGTGACCGGCGGCGCCCGCGTCGGACAGCGACTGATCGCCAGTTCCGGGACCCACGGCGTCGCCTATACGGGCTCGGTTGCCGTCGGCCAGGCAGTGGCGAAGACCTGCGCCGAGAGCTTCAAGCCCTGCCTGATCGAGGCCTCGGGCAACGATCCGATGATCATCATGCCTTCGGCGCCGATGGACATGGCGGTGCGCGGCGCCGCCTTCGCCGCCTACCTCAATTGCGGCCAGGTCTGCACCTCGGCGGAGCGCTTCTACGTGCATGAGGCGGTCTACGACGTCTTCGCCGAGCGACTCGCCGCGGAAGCGAAGAAGCTGCGGATCGGCAACGGACTGCATCAGGTGGACATGGGCCCCCTGGCGACCCGGAAGCAGCGCGACCGCTTCGAGGGGCTGCTGGCCAATGCCCGGAAGCAGGGCGCGAAAACCGCCACCGGCGGCGGCCGGCCGGCCGATCTCAACCGCGGCTGGTTCGTCGAGCCGACGGTGCTCACCGAGGTCACGCCCGACATGGAGATCCTGAACGAGGAGCCGTTCGGTCCGGTGGCCCCGCTCTGCCGGGTGAAGGACTTCGACGAGGCGATCCGCCTGGCCAATCGCTCCCGCTATGGCCTCGGCTCCAATCTCTACACCCTCGACATGGACGAGGCCTTCCGCGCGGTGAGCGAGATCGAGAGCGGCATCCTCTGGATCAACGCGCCGCTGCTCGACAACGACGCACTGGCCTTCGGCGGGCGCAAGCTGTCGGGTACCGGCCGGCAACTCGGACCCGAGGGCCTGGCGCAGTTCCAGAACACCAAGTTCGTGATGATCGATCCCAAGGCGACGAACCAGGACTTCTGGTGGTTCCCGTACAAGTCGGACGAAGCGTTCAAGCAGAACTGAACCACTGATTCGGCCGCAGGGAAGCGGCGGAGCCGAGAGCGACACCCGGCAAGGGTGCGTCATCAAAATGGGAGGGCGAAAATGGCAACTAATGCGCTGCATCCGGAACTCGAGCGACGCATCAAGGCGCTGGAGCAGGAAAGCAATCAAGGCGAGGGCTTCAGCGGAACGGATTGGCTATGGCTGGCGATCCTCGGGGTCATCGGCCCGGTGCTGCTGCTTATCTGGGGGTGGATGTGATGGCGACGAACAGCGAGACGACCGGTTCGCCCGTTGATGAGACGGGCTGGCCATTGCTCAAGGGCGACCGCAAATGGGGCCAGCGCGACCTGTTCGTCGTGCTGCTGGTCGCCGCGGCTGCGACGTGGTGCTACATCATCGGCGAGTATGTCGGCTATTACCTGAACTTGCGGATGGGCTTTGCCGCCATGACGGCCGGCAGCATGATCGGCATGCTGCTGGTGACGCTGTCGGTGGTACCGACGGCAACCCGATATGGTATCGATTCCATCGCTGCGGCCAAGCCGCAATTCGGCAACCGCGGCTGGCTGATCACGGTGTTCCTGCAGTATGTATCAATCATCGGCTGGAACTCGCTGCTGCTGATCTTCTTCGGCAAGTCCGTGAGCCAGCTGCTTACCACCCTGGGCTGGATCGGCGAGGGCAACGGCGGCCTGATCGTGCGGCTGATCTCAGCGGCCGCCTGCTTCGCCGTGTTCATCGCCCTGACCAACGGCGCCACCGGGCTGGAAAAGGTCTCGAAGGTGCTGTTCCTGTTCATCGTCGGTGTCGGCGCCTGGATGATATACATGCTGCTGACCAACCAAAGCGATGCCATCGCCGCCGCCAAACCGGCCTATGCCTCCGGCGATCCGGTATGGGACTATACCACCGGCATCGAATTGGGCATCGTCAGCCTGCTCAGCTGGTGGCCCTATATCGGCGCCATGGTCCGGGAATCGCCCAACGCCCATACCGCGACGCTGCCATCGATGCTTGGAATGGGCCTACCCGTGCCGCTGCTCAGCGTCATCGGCTTGGCGGCCATCCTGGCCCTGCAGGCTTCCGATCCGTCGGCCTGGTTGATCCAGCTTGGCGGCCCGCTCTATGGCTGCATTGCCCTGCTTTTCATCATCGCCGCCAATTTCGGGACGGCCGTGGCAGGTGTCTATGCAACCGCGGTAGGGCTGAAGCAGGTGCCTGCCCTCGCCGGATCCAGCTGGCGCACGATGCTGCTGATGGGGCTGGTCCCCGTCACCATCGTCGGGGTTTTCCTGCCGGACCTGTTCTTCGACAACTTCGGCGTCTTCCTGGCCTTCATCGGCGTCTTCTTCGCGCCGCTCTGCGCCATCCAGATCGTCGACTTCCTGCTGCTTCGCCGGCAAAGGATCAACATCCGCGGCATCTATCAGGACGGACCCGGAACGCCCTACCAGTATTGGGGCGGATTCAATCCGGCGGCGATCCTCGGCATGGTGGCGGGATTCTTCACCTACCTCTACCTATTGGATCCGATCAGCTATGCCAGTCATCCGCCTTATCAGTACCTCACTGCCTCCCTGCCGACTGCTTTCGTCGGGGGGGTGGTCTACTGGCTGGCGACGATGATCATCGTGCGGCCGGCAAAGCTGGGCGACTATTAGGGACGGTACAGGCGGCGGCATGGCTGGCCGCCGCCTGTAAGCCGACCGCAGCGCGAGAGGCTGACGTCGGCCTGGCGAGGCGCTAGACTGCGGAACGGACGACGGGGGATCCGCAGGCGATGCCGAGCAATGGAATTGTGAAGCAGGCCGGACGGATTCCGCTCGGCAATCTGCGCGGCCTGGCGGCGGTGATCGCCAGCGTCGCCGCGGTCGCCATCATCTACAGCGTGGCGGCGCCGCTGATCGCCCTCAACCTGGAGCGGCGCGGCGTCAGTTCCACCATCAACGGCTTCCTGGCGGCGGTGCCCTCGATCGCGGTGCTGACGGCGGGCGTCTTCATTCCCCGGCTGGTGCAGCGCGTCGGCGCGGTCAACAGCATCTATCTGGGCACGGGCCTGTCGGTGCTCGCGCTGCTGCTGTTCCCGGTGCTGGACCAACTGGCCGCCTGGTTCGTCCTGCGCTTCGTGATGGGAGCCTCGATCGGCCTCATCTGGATCGTCAGCGAGACCTGGGTGAACGGCCTGGCGCCGGAACAGAGCCGCGGCCGCATCATGGGCATCTACGTGGCGGTGCTGAGCGCCGGCTCGGCCAGCGGCCCGCTGATGGTCGGGCTGATCGGCAGCCAGGGCAGCCTGCCCTTCGTGCTGAGTGCCGCGGTGCTGGCGCTGGCGGTGCTGCCGATCCCCTTTGCCAAGCGCAACGGCGGGGCCCCGGCCTTCCATCGCCATACGGCGATGCCGCTCGGCGATGCGGTGCGGCGGGCGCCAGTGGCGATGACCGCCGCCCTGCTGCATGCGGCCATGTGGCTGTGCAGCATGACCCTGCTGCCGATCTACGGCGTGCGGGCGCATCTGTCCGAGGAGCAGGCCCTGCTGCTGCTCTCGGCACTCATCGTCGGCGGCATGATCGGGCAGGTGCCGATCGGGCATCTGCTGGACAGGTGGAGTGCCGGCAAGCTGCTTATCCTGGCGGGCCTGGCGCAGACCGCTTTCGCCATCGCCCTGCCCGTCATCCGCGACCTGGACCTGATCCTTTGGCCGGCTGCCCTGGTCGCCGGGGCCTTCGGCGGCGGGATCTACACCATTGCCCTCACCATCCTCGGCCGCGCCTTCACCACCGACGAACTGCCCAGCGCCAATACCGCCTTCACCATGATCTGGGAACTGGGTGCCTTCTGCGGCCCGATCCTCGGCGGCATCGCCATGCAGATCTGGAATCCCCATGGCATGCTGGCGGTGAGCGGGTTGGGCGGCCTCGCCTTGATCCTGCTCGGCAGCCGCGCCGGGCTGGGCGACCGGACCGGGGGCGACCGGACCGGGGGTGGGGGCGACCCGACACGGGGTGATCACCCGACACAGGGCGACGGCGGCAGCTGAGGCCCTTGCCGCCGCGCCCAATAGACCGCAGACTCCGCCTGCCAGCCAGAGGACATCCGATGCCAGCCAGCCCCCTGAAGCACCTGTTCACGCCGCTCCGGATCCGCGGCAAGACCATCAAGAACCGCATTCTCTCGACCGGCCACGACACCACCCTGATCACC
>CAZKDH010000006.1:0-180744 GCA_964551505.1 uncultured Rhodospirillaceae bacterium | reverse complement strand
AGCCTTGATTTTCTCAACGAGCTTGGAGTTTGCCAGAAAGACAGGCGTCACTTGTTCGTTTGCGAGACTAGGCAACTCCCTCAGCGTCTTCTGGATTTCATTTTGACGATGCTTGAAGAATTCCATCTCCACTTGTCGCGTGGTGATGATGTTAGCTGTTTCTTTGGCTATCGCGCCCAGCAGCCGTTCGGTCGTGTCGTCGCGCTTGAAGCGATAAAAGTTGAGAAGCACATTTGTATCGATGAAAACTAGCGGTTTGGGTTTGCCAGCCATGTCAACCTCGATGCTAGGATTTCCTCATTATAGGACAACCTATTGTTGCCGCGCTAGAGGTCCACAGCTACAGTGTGCTTAGTCTGATCGGGGGAAGGGTATGAGCAACAGAACCAATCTGGATGCCGCGCAAGCGAAAGAGATACTTGATCTATGGAGCAATAAAGCTGAAGCAGTTCTAGCTTCCGCTGACCGCTGCGCCGCGCTTTTTGAGGAGCATTGCGACAAGAAAACTGGTCATTTGTCCAAAGTGCTGAAGCGATTTATCGAGGAGGATCTACATTGGTCCCCGAGCAAGTTCAGCAATCTTGTCCAAATCTCTATTAGCCCGACGATTAAGAGGATACGCAATACGCGCCCACAATCTTTGCCATCATCTTGGACGACCCTATATGCGATCAAAGATTGGTCAGACGAATTGGTGACACACGCATTGGCGGGCAACACAAGATACGATCATTCGGCGCGTAGTTGGGTTCCAAGGAAAGGCAAAGCAAAACCCGCAATCCATGCAGATGCAACTAGATCAGAGGTCGAGGGATTTAGATCGGCCTATGAGTCGCCGAAGATCAATAAGAAAAAGGATAAACGCTCAGTAGCGATAGCGACGATCTATGTTGACCGCAGCGTGTTTGAATTTGATAGAGACGGTGAGCCAACTGGAAATATCACATTGCAAGAGGTCGAAAAGATCGCTGCGGGATTAGTCAAGATCGGCAGCGAATATGTCAGAGTCGATCTTACAATCGATAAGGTCAGAACAGCGGCGGCGAAGAAGCGGAAGAAAGCTGAAGCGAAGCGCCCCAAAAAGGTAAAGGTCTCTCCAAAAGTTTTGAGGAAAAAGAAGGTAATCGTTGTTTACAGCGAAGACGCTCTAAACCTTGAACATGCCAAACTGGCTTTGGGAACTTTGGTACTGGAATATTTTGGTCGCGGGATTGCACCGCGTGATCGTGAAGAGGTTGAGGTTGATATCCAGAAGCTTGAGAAGAAGTACAATCTGAAGCGCCCAAGTGAGAGTTCTGCGATTGAACTGCATAAGGTCAATCGTAAGATCAAGATGAAGGGACCAAAGCAGGCTGATCAAGCCAAGGACAGGCTGAGGGACCAAAGGAAGCAATCCAAAAAGTACAGATCGACTGCGAAGCCATTGTTCGGTTGATGGCAGGTATTTGTAGCACACTGTGTAGCACAGAGGTTCCATGAACCCCGGAAACCCGCGAATCGCAGGGCTATCTTGTCTCATCAAACGCACTTAAAATCCTGAGATGCGAAAGCGTCGTGCCGGTTCGAGTCCGGCAGCGGGCACCACGGACGACACCCTCGGCTCAAAGGAAAGCAACATGGCCCTCGAACCCCGCTCGCCGCGCCTCGCCGTTCTGATCGATGCCGACAATGCCTCGGCGCGGATCGCCGACCGGCTGTTCGAGGAGGTGGCGCAGCTGGGCGAGGCCAGCGTACGGCGCATCTACGGCGACTTCTCCAGCTCGCGGATGAACAGCTGGGCTGCGGTGCTGGCGAAGCATGCGATCATCCCGCAGCAGCAGTTCGCCTATACCACCGGCAAGAACGCCTCCGACATCACCCTGGTGATCGATGCCATGGACCTGATGCATAGCGGCCGCTTCGAGGGCTTCTGCCTGGTGTCGTCGGACAGCGACTTCACCCGGCTGGCCGCGCGCATCCGCGAGCAGGGCCTCGACGTCTTCGGCTTCGGCGAGCGCAAGACGCCGGAAAGCTTCCGCCAGGCCTGCCGGCGCTTCATCTATACCGAGAACCTGCTGGTCGATGCGCCGGCGGCGGCGCAGGACCGGACGCCGGGGACAAAGCCGCTGCAGCAGTCGCCCAGCGCCGCCCTGCCGATCCTGAAGAAGGCGATCGCCCAGATGGAGGGCGAGGACGGCTGGATCGGCCTCGGCACCCTGGGCAGCCGGCTCGCGAACTTCGCGCCGGACTTCGATCCGCGCACCTACGGCTTCCGCAAGCTCAGCGATCTCGTCACCAAGACCGGGGCCTTCGAGATCGATCATACCGAGGGGCGGCGCCTCAAGGTCCGCCTGAAGCCCGAGGCCGTGGCCGAGCCGGAGGCGGAGGCGAAGCCGAAGCCGCGACGCCGCCGGCGCGCCCCCGCCGCCGCGCGGCCGCCTGCGGCCAAGGCATAATCCGGCCGGACCTCCAGCCGCTCCCGCAACGCATTCCGGGTCAGCCCCTGCATGGCTCCAACGGTCATCCTCGCGGCGCTGGCGGCCGTCATCGTCTGGGGCGCGTCGCCGGTCGCCTCGAAGATCGCCGTCGCCGGCATCTCGGCTTTGGCGGTGGCGGCCCTGCGGACGGTCATCGGCGGCGGCCTGGCGGTTCCGGTCGCCCTGCTGCTGCGGATCCCGCTCCCGGCGACGGCGCGGCTGCGGGGGATCCTCCTGCTCTCGGGATTCTGCGGCTTCATCGGCTTTCCGGTGATCTTCACCTTCGGCGTCGCCCACACCTCGGCCAATCATGCCTCGATGATCCTGGCCGCCCTGCCGATCTTCACCGGCGCCATCGCCAAGATCTGGGACCGGCAGGCGCCAAAGCCGATCTGGCTCGTCGGCAGCCTGATCGCCCTGGGTGGCGAGGTCGTGCTGATCACCGGCCGCACGGCCGCGGGCGGCGGCGCGAGCGGGCTTTCCGGCGATGCCCTGGTGCTGCTCTCCAATCTCTTCGCCTCGCTGGGCTATGTCGCCGGCGGCCGCCTGCAGCAGGCGGGCTATCCCTCGACCGGCACCACGTTCTGGGGCGCGGCGGCGGCGGCTATCCTGCTCCTGCCGGTCCTGGCATTGCTGTTTGCGTTCGGCGGCCTCGGTGCCGAACTGGCGCTGGCGCCGCCCGCCGCCTGGCTCGGCATCGGCTATCTCGCCGTCTTCGTCACCATCGTCGGCTATGTCCTCTGGTACTGGGCGCTGGGCCAGGGCGGGATCGCCCGGGTCGGCGTCCTCCAGTTCCTGCAGCCGGTCTCCGGCGTCGCCCTGGCGGCGCTGCTGCTGGGCGAGAGCGTCAACCTGAGTTTCCTGGTCGCCTCCGGCCTGGTGCTGTTCGGGGTATGGCTGGCGCTCAAGGGAAAGTAGCCTGCCGCCGAACCGCCGATCAGGCCGGGCATCGACCTTTCGGCCCGTCCCTCACGACCTCGGTGAGCGCGCCGCTGTCGATGTCGTAGAACAGGCCGAAGATCGTGACATGGCCCGGCGTGCCGGGGCTGGCTCTCACCAGGGCAACATCGCGCTTCAGCGAGGCCTCGTAGTCCTCGATGCAGATGCTGCCGCGATCGTAGAGATCCGAGATGTCCGCGCCGTGCTCATGGCGGTAGGCGCAGATGATGCCGTCCGCGGTGAAGGTCGTGGCGCCGCAATGCGAGTGATGGACGATCACGATGTTCTCGATGCCGAACAGATGCTGCGCAACGGTGATGGATCTGAGGGCATCGATCGCCCGTCCGCCGGCGACGATGACCGGGAAGAGGGTGGTTGACGATGCAACGCGGTTCCCGGCCGGATCGCGGATGATCTGCCCCGGGAACACCTCGCCGTCGAAGCGTGCCGCCACGGCGTCCGGGATGTCCGCTGCCCTCGGATCGTAGCAATAGACCACCACGGTCTTCAGCGGCACGGCCTGGGAGAAGGCCCGCCGGGTTTCCACCTCGTCGAAGGCGGGGTTGGCGCTGTAGGCGTACCGGTCGAATCTACCCATCTGGTTCCTCCGTTTGTCGTGTATATGCACATAATACAGTTGGCGCTGGCCCCGGCCGCAGCCGGCCGCATCCTAGGCGTCGCGTTCGCGTTGGGAATCCCGGGTCAGGTCGGCCAAGGCGGCCTGCACCGCCGGCCAGCGTTGCGCGCCCAGGCGGCGCCTGATGGCGCGCTGGGCGGCCTCCCAGAGGGGTAGGGCCTCGAGCAGCGCCGCCTGGCCCGCCGCCGTCAGCGTCAGCATGCGGCTCCGGTGGCGCCGCTCGACCGCGAGGACGACGTAACCCCGGTCCTCCAGCGGCCGCAGGTTGCGCGTCAGGGTGGTCCGCTCCATGCCCAGCGTATCGGCAAGCGACGTGATGGAGAGGGCGCCGCAGGCCCCGACCGCGGCCAGGACCGAGATCTGCGTCGCCCGCAGCCCGGTCGCGCGCAGCGCCTCATCGTAGGCGCGGGTCACCGTGCGCGCGGCCATGCGCGCCTTGTGACACATGCAGGCGTCGAGCAGGCTCTGCGCCAGGGGCGCGATATCGGCGTTCCGTGACATTACGTGTATATGCACGTTATCTAGCGCCCTGTCAAGGGCGGCATCATCGCAATGCCGTTGACCGCTTCGGCCCGGTCGCGATCCGATCTATGATCGCAAACTGTGCAACACGAGCGAAAGGCCGCCCGACATGCCTGCCACCCCGATTGCCTGCTTCCGCACCGCGGTTCTGCCGGAGGCCTTGCCGTTTTCCGCCGCGGTGCGCGCGGGGGAATGGGTCTATGTGTCCGGCCAGATCGGCAACCTGCCCGGTGAAATGCGGCTGGTTGCCGGTGGCCTGGAGGCCGAGGCGCGGCAGGCGCTGGACAACATGCGGCAGGCCCTGGCGGCGGCGGGCGCGTCCCTCGACCGGGTGGTGAAATGCACCGTCTATTTCGCCGACATGGCGGATTTCCAGCCGTTCAACCGGATCTATCGCACCTATTTCACCGCGCATCTGCCGGCACGCAGCGGCGTCGAGGTCAAGGGGCTGGTACTGGGCGCCCGGATCGAGATCGACTGCGTGGCGCTGGCGGACGGGCCGCCGCAACTCCCGAAGAATTGAACGATTTTCCGCCTTTACCGGTTTGCAGCCGGGCCGGCGCCATGAAATATCAGGGCGACCGCGGGCCCGAACCGGGCCCCGAACGAGAGCCAGCCGAACCATGACGACCCTCCGCTCTGCGACCCTCGGCCTCCTGCTGGCCCTGGCCGGCTGCATGCAGACGACGACCCAGCCGGTCGGCAGCGGCTATGCGCCGCCCTACAGCTATACCTCGCCCTATACCGCCGGCTACGGCTATGGCGGCAGCGCCTATGGCAACGGCCAGCAGAGCTTCTCGCCGACCCATGGCACGACCTGCGACCGGTCGCGCGGCTACTGCTACGACCGCTACGGCATCGATCTCGAATCCACGGCGAAATATCTCGGCCACGACGCCGCCGAGCATACCTACAAGCACTACGGCGCCCAGTCCTACCTGTTCTCGCCGAAGCTCGGCATCACCTGCGACCGGCGCAGCGATTCCTGCTCCGACGGCAACGGTCTCAGCGTCGCCTATACCCACAAGGTCTTCGGCGGCGACGATTCCAGCATCGTCCGGCGCTGGCAGAATGCCGACAGCTTCGCCCCGCGCACCGGCGTCGTCTGCATCAAGGCGACCCTGGTCTGCAGCAAGAACGGCAAGCCCGATGTCGACCTGACCCAGCTCTATTACGGCCGCGCCGCCGCCACCGACCTCGCCGACCAGCTGGGCCAGAATGTGCCGACCCTCGCCGCACCCCCGGTCGCCAATCCGGTGGCCGCGTCCGGCGCGCCGGCCGAACCGGTCGCGACGCCCGAAGGCGCCCCTGCCGCCATTCCCGCGGCGATCCCCGCGGGCAACCCGGATCCGATCCCGGAGGCAACGCTGGAGACGGTCCCGCAGCAGATGCCAGACCCGATGCCCGAACCGGCGGCTGTTCCGGTCGAGGTGCCTCCGATGCCGAGCCAGCCGGAGCCGCAGGCCGCCCCCGAGCCGGCCCCGGCGCCTGAACCGGCCCCCGAGCCGGCCGCCGAACCCGCGCCCATGCCAGAGCCTGCGCCGATGCCCGAACCCGCCCCGCAGGCCGCCCCAGCAGCGGCCCCCGCACCGTCCCCTGCGCCGGCCCCGGCCGCCGCGGCCTGCCCAGATCCCAGCCAGCCTTGCTGACTCTGGCAAAACAACATCATTTCCACATATATGCGAGATTCGATGTTGCAGTAGCCCGCCGGCTATGACAACTTGCCTGAAAGACCGCAGCGGGAGGCTGCAAGCGGTCTAATCGGGGAGGGGGCAGTGAAGGCGGCAACGGAGAAGGTCAAGCGGCTGACGTTCTGGGCCGACCCGGTGCATCCGGTGCAGATCAAGGGCGGCATCACCAATGCCAATTTCCTGGTCGCGCATCGCGGCCGCAAGTTCTTCGTCCGCATCGGCGACGACATCCCCGTCCACGGCGTGATCCGCTTCAACGAGCTGGCGGCGAGCCGGGCGGCGGCGGTCTGCGGCCTCTCGCCCCAGGTGCAGCATTTCGAGAAGGGCGCGCTGGTCTTCGACTTCATCGAGGCCAAGACCTTCGCCGCCGAGGACGTGCGCAAGCCGGAGAATCTCGGACGGATCCTCGATCTGGTGAAGACCTGCCACCGCGAAATGCCGAAGCACGTGCGCGGGCCGGCGATGATGTTCTGGGTGTTCCACGTGCTGCGCGACTATGCCCACAGCCTGGACGATGGCGGCAGCCGGCACCTGCCGATCCTGCCGCGGCTGATGACGGTCGCCGCCGAGCTGGAGAAGACGGTGGGGCCGATCGATGTCGTCTACGGCCACAACGACCTGTTGCCGACCAACATCATGGACGACGGCAAGCGCCTGTGGCTGATCGACTGGGACTATGCCGGTTTCAACAGCCCGCTGTTCGACCTCGCCAACCTCTGCTCGAACAACGAGATCCCGCCGGCCGACGAGAACCGCCTGCTGGAATCCTATTTCGAGCGGCCGGTGACGCCGGAGCTCAACCGCCGCTACCAGGCGATGAAATGCGCCTCGCTTCTGCGCGAGACGATGTGGAGCATGATTTCGGAGATCCATTCCACCCTGGATTTCGACTATCGGGCCTATACCGCCGACTACCTGACGCGGTTCGAGAAGATCTACGCCGAATTCAAACAGCTTTGAGGACGTGAGAATGGCCAGTTTCCCTGCGCAGGCGCGCGCGGTCATCATCGGCGGCGGCATCATCGGCTGCTCGACCGCCTATCACCTGGCCAAGCTCGGATGGTCCGACGTGGTGCTGATCGAGCGCGCCAAGCTGACCAGCGGATCGACCTGGCATGCGGCCGGGCTGGTCGGCCAGCTGCGCACCTCGGCCAACATCACCCAGCTGCTGAAGTATTCGGTCGAGCTCTACAACACGCTGGAAGCCGAGACCGGCCTCGCCACCGGCTGGAAGATGAACGGCGGGCTGCGGCTGGCCTGCAACGGCGAGCGGATGACCGAGATCCAGCGCCAGGCGACGACGGCGCATTCCTTCGGCCTGGAGATGTCGCTGCTCACGCCGAAGGAGGCGCAGGACCTCTGGCCGCTGATGGATGTCTCCGACCTGGTCGGTGCCGCCTTCCTGCCGACCGACGGCCAGGCCAATCCGGCCGACATCGCCCAGTCCCTGGCCAAGGGCGCGCGCAGCCGCGGCGTGAAGATCATCGAGGACACCCTGGTCACCGGCTTCGTGATCGAGAAGGGGCGGGCGGTCGGCGTCGTCACCGACAAGGGCACGATCCGCTGCGAGGCCGTGGTGAACTGCGCCGGCCAATGGGCGCGCGAGGTCGGCGCGCTGGCCGGCGTCTCGGTGCCGCTGCAATCGGTGCAGCACCAGTACATCGTCACCGAGGCCATGGGCGCGCCGAAGAACCTGCCGACCCTGCGCGATCCCGACCGCCTGATCTATTTCAAGGAAGAGGTCGGCGGCCTGGTGATGGGCGGCTACGAGCACAACCCGATCGCCTGGGAGCCGAACGGTGCCGCCGGCGACCTGCCGCGGGACTTCGCCTTCCAGTTGCTCGACACCAATTTCGACCATTTCGAGCCGCTGCTGCAGCAGGCGCTGGCGCGGGTGCCCGGGCTCGCCACCGCCGGCATCAAGCAGATCATCAACGGGCCGGAGAGCTTCACGCCGGACGGCAACTTCATCCTCGGCGAGGCGCCGGAAGTGGAGAATTTCTATGTCGGCGCCGGGTTCAATGCCTTCGGCATCGCCTCGGGCGGCGGCGCCGGCCGGGCCTTGGCCGAATGGGTCGCCGCCGGCGAACAGCCGATGGATCTCTGGCCGGTCGACATCCGGCGCTTCGGCAACCTGCATCGCGACCGCAGATGGGTGCTGACCCGGACGCTCGAGGCCTATGCTCACCACTATTCGATGGCCTGGCCCTACGAGGAGCTCGATTCCGCACGGCCGCTGCGGGTGTCGCCGCTCTACCAGAAGCTGAAGGAGCAGGGCGCGGTCTTCGGCTCGAAGCTGGGCTGGGAGCGGCCGAACTGGTTCGCGCCGCAGGGCGTCGAACCCAAGGACGTCTACACCTACGGCCGGCAGAACTGGTTCGATCACGTCGGCAACGAGCACCGGGCCTGCCGCGAGCGCGTGGCGCTGTTCGACCAGACCTCCTTTGCAAAGTTCCTCATGCTCGGCAAGGACGCCGAGGCGGCGCTCTCCTGGATCTGCGCCAACGACGTCGCCAAGAAGCCGGGATCGCTGATCTATACCCAGATGCTGAACCAGCGGGGCGGGATCGAATGCGACCTGACGGTCACCCGGCTGGACGCGGACAGCTACTACATCGTCACCGGCACCGGCTTCGCGACCCACGATTTCCACTGGATCCGCAGCCATATCCCGGAGGGGCTGGATGCGCGGCTGATCGACGTGACCTCGGCCTATGCGACCTTTGCCCTGATGGGGCCCAGGGCGCGCGACGTGCTGCAGGCGGTGACCCACAGCGATCTCTCCAACCGGGCTTTCCCCTTCGGCACTTGGCAGGAGATCATGGTGGCCGGCACGCCAGTGCGGGCGCTGCGCGTCACCTATGTCGGCGAGCTCGGCTGGGAGCTGCATTTCCCGGTCGAATGCGCCGTGGCGGTCTATGACGCGCTGATGGCGGCGGGCAGGCCGCATGGCATCGCCAATGCCGGCTACCGCGCCATCGAGAGCCTGCGGCTGGAGAAATTCTACCGCGCCTGGTCCAGCGACATCACGCCCGACCACTCGCCGCTCGAAGCTGGCATGGGCTGGGCGGTGAAGCTGAAGAAGAACGTGCCGTTTCTCGGGCGCGAGGCGCTGTCGGCCCTGGCCGCGAAGAAGCTGCCGAAGCTGCTCGCCTGCTTCACCGTCGACGATCCCGCGATCGTGCTGCTCGGGCGCGAAACCATCTTCCGCAACGGCCAGCAGGTCGGCTGGCTGTCCTCCGGCGGCTACGGCTATACGGTCGGGACCAATATCGGCATCGGCTACGTGCGCAATCCCAAGGAAGGCGTTAGCGCCGAGGACGTGCTGGCCGGCAGCTACGAGCTCGAGATCGCCTGCCGGCGCCATCCGGCGAAGGTCAGCCTGCAGCCGCTCTACGATCCGAAGATGGAACGCATCAAGATCTGAGATCAGGGACATGAACCCAGCGCGTCACGCGGAAATCGTCATCATCGGCGGCGGCATTCTCGGCTGCTCGATCGCCTATCACCTGACGCGGCTCGGGAAGACCGACGTGGTCATCCTGGAGAAGAGCGGCGTCACCCACGGCGCCACCTGGCACGCCGCCGGCCTGGTCGGGCAGCTGCGCACGTCGCGGAACACCACCCGGATGCTGACCCATTCGGTCGAGCTCTACGACAAGCTCGAGGCCGAGACCGGCCAGGCGATCGACTGGAAGAAGTACGGCAGCCTGCGGCTTGCCTGCTCGCCCGAGCGCGAGATGGAGAACCGGCGCTCGCTCACCATGGCCAAGAGCTTCGGCTTGGAGATGCAGTGGCTGAGCCCGAAGGAGGCCCAGGACCTCTTCCCGATCATGAGCCTCGCCGACGTGCGCTCGGCGGTCTACATCCCGTCCGACGGCTATATCGACCCGGCCAGCGTCTGCCAGGCCTTGGCCAAGGGCGCCAAGGACAAGGGCGCGAAGATCGTCGTCGGCGAGCGGGTCACCGGCTTCGACATCGAGAACCGCCGCGTCGCCGGCATCGAGACCGACAAGGGGAGGTGGACCTGCGACCTGGTCGTCAACTGCGCCGGCATGTGGGGCCATGAGATCGGCAAGCTGGCCGGCGTCCGGGTGCCGAGCTTCGCCGTCGAGCACCAGTACCTGATCACCGACCCCATTCCGGACATCCCGAAGCGGATGCCGACGATGCGCGATCCGGATCACCTGGTCTATTACAAGCCGGAGGTGCGGGGCATCGTCGTCGGCGGCTACGAGCCCGATACCGTTCCCTTTGCCCCGGGCGGCATTCCGCGTTCCTTCGCCCAGGAGCTCCTCAAGGACAATTTCGACCGCTTCGAGCCGCTGGCGCGCAACGCCGCCAAGCGCACGCCGATCATCGACACCGTGGGCGTGCGACAGCTGCTCAACGGCCCCATTCCCTATTCGGCGGATTCCGATTTCGTCATGGGCAAGGCGCCGGAGCTGGAGAACTTCTACGTCTCGGCCGGCTTCCTCTACGGCATCGCCGCCGGCGGCGGCGCCGGGCGGATGATGGCGGAATGGATCGTCAACGGCGCGCCCAGCCTCAATCTCTGGCCGCTCGACGTGCGGCGCTTCAATTTCCACCACAATACCCGGCATTTCATGTATCCGCGGGCCGTCGAACTCTACGGCCATCACTACAAGCTGCACCGGCCGGGCGACGAGCATGAATCGATGCGCGGCATCCGCCGCTCGCCGCTATATGGGACGCTGAAGGCGCAAGGCGCGGTCTACGGCTCGCGCGGCGGCTGGGAGCGGCCGAACTGGTTCGCGCCCCGCGGCGTGAAGCCGGTCGACCGGCCGGCCTTCGACCGCGCCAAGACCAACTGGTTCAAGCACGTCGCCGCCGAGCACCGGGCGGTGCGCGAAGGCGTGGCGCTGATCGACCAGACCTCCTTCGCCAAGTTCGAGATCGTCGGCCGCAGCGCGCTGACCGCCCTGCAGCGCCTCACCGTCTCCGACATGGACCGGCCGGTGGGCAGCACGATCTATACCCAGCTCTGCAACGAGAAGGGCGGGATCGAATGTGACCTCACCATTTCCCGCATCGCCCCCGACCGCTTCTATTTCGTCACCGGCAGCGCCTTCGGCGGCCATGACCGGCACTGGATCGAGAGCCATCTGCGGCATGACGGCGGGGTGCAGATCGTCGACGTCACCTCGGCGCGGGCGGTCATCAACATCTGCGGGCCGAAGGCGCGCGAGGTGCTGGCGGCGGTCGTCGAGGAGGACATCTCGAATGTGGCCTTTCCCTTCTCCAGCAACCGGCAGATCACGGTCGGTGCGGCGCCGGCGCTGGCGATCCGCATCGGCTATGTCGGCGAACTGGGCTGGGAACTGCATATCCCGACGGAATATGCCAGCCATGTCTACGAGCTGCTGCGGGCGGCGGGCGAAAGTCACGGGATCCGCGACGTCGGCTACCGCGCCATCGACTGCCTCCGCATGGAGAAGAACTATCTCTACTGGTCGAGCGACATCACTCCGGACTATACGCCCTACGAGGCGGGGCTGGGCTTCCGCGTCAACCTGAAGAAGCCCGACTTCATCGGGCGCGAGGCGCTGGAGCGGCAGCGGCGCGACGGCGTCCGGCAGAAGCTCTGCTGCCTGGTGCTGGAGAAGCCGCTGCCGGTCTATGGCGGCGAGGCAGTGCTCCACCGCGGCAAGGTGGTCAGCGTCACCACCAGCGGCAACTATGGCCACACTATCGGCAAGTCCATAGTCTACGCCTATCTGCCGATCGCATTGGCGCAGGAAAGCGAGTTCAAGGTCGAGGCTTTCGGCAAGACCAGCAAGGCGCGGCGCCACGACGGCGCGCTGTACGATCCGGGGAACGCAAGACTGAAAGCTTGAACCGGAAAGGTTAGGCAAACGCCATCGTCATGCCAAGGCTTGGCCTTGGCATCCACGAGTTGGTCGGGGCAGGCCAAGTAAGTCGTGGATGGCAAGGCCAAGCCTTGCCATGACGCCAGTGTGGACAGGAGTAGGCACCGGACGAGGGGGGACAATGGATACCGAATCGGACGATCTGCAGATTGCGCTGGCGCGCATACCGGCGCTGAAGGGCCTGTCGGCTTCGGACATCAAGGTCGCGCGCCTCGGCGGCCTCACCAACCGGAACTACCGGCTGGACACCGCGGGCGGCACCTTCGTCCTGCGTGTCCCGGGGGCCGGAACCAGCGAATACATCAGCCGTACCAACGAGGCGCATGCCGCCCGGGTCACCTCGGATATCGGCGTCAATGCGCCGCTGGTGTTCTTCGACCCGGCGGACGGCATCCAGCTCTGCCGCTTCATCGAGGGCGGCGTGACGCTGAACGTCGAGCGGTTCAAGGACCTGGGCTCGGTGCGGCGTTCGGCGCAGAGCCTGCGCCAGGTGCATGACTGCGGCCGGCCGTTCCTGAACCGCTTCGAGCTGTTCCAGATGATCGACGAGTACCTGGACATCCTCGCCCGGAAGAATGCGCCGCTGCCGGATGGCTATCACGCGGTGAAGAAGGAGGCGGAGGCGGTGCGTCAGGCGCTGAATGCCCGGGCGCTGCCGAACCTGCCCTGCCATTGCGATCCCCTGGCGGAGAACTTCCTCGACACCGGCAGCCGGGTCTACGTGATCGACTGGGAATATGCCGGGAACAACGATCCGATGTGGGATCTCGGCGACATGTCGGTCGAGGCCGCCTTCGGCCCCGAGCAGGACGAGGCGATGCTCGAGGCCTATTTCGGCGGCAAGGTTCCCGCTGCCGAACGCGGCCGCATGGTGCTCTACAAGGCGATGTGCGATCTGCTGTGGACGCTCTGGGGCATCATCCAGCACGTGAACCAGAATCCGGCGGACGATTTCTGGGCCTATGCGGTCAATCGCTTCGAGCGCTGCAAGCGCTTGATGGGACAGAGCGAATTCGGCCGCCATCTCGAGGCCGTCAAGCGAGGTTAACGCCGCGCCGCGCGCGCCGTTCCGCCGTCTCCTGCGATAGATTTGCGCATCGCCGCCCCGCTGTCCAGTTTGCTCTTGCTACCGGACGCGGATGAGCGAAACATGGGTGAAAGCGGAGGCCCGTCGCACGTGTCCCCACGCCCTGCAAGGGGGCCATTGCCGACCCGGCGGCGCTTCATGGTCGATCGGTCGGCGCATGGGAGGTCCATATGCCTGGCAGAGCACCCTCGGCGCCACGTTGCGCAGCCATTGTCGGTCCCTATCTGAGCGGCAAGACGGCACTCTTCGAAAGCCTGCTCTTCGCAACGGGCGCCATCCATCGCAAGGGAACCGCGAAAGAGGGAACCACGGTCGGCGATGCCGCGCCCGAGGCCCGCGCCCGCAAGATGTCGGTGGAGACGGTGGCGGCGACGGCGGAGTTTCTCGGCGAGCGCTGGACCTTCATCGACTGCCCGGGTTCCGTCGAGCTCGCCCAGGATACCCGCAATGCCCTGATGGTCTGCGACGTCGCGATCGTGGTGGCGGAACCCCTGGTTGACAAGGCGCTGACGCTGGCGCCGGTCCTGAAATTCCTCGATGACCACAAGATCCCGCACTTCGTGTTCATCAACAAGATGGACCAGGCGAACTACCGGGTCGCCGAGATGCTGGAATCCCTGCAGGCCGTTTCAAGTCGCCCGCTGGTGCTGCGCCAGGTGCCGATCCGCACCGCCGGCAAGGACGGCGACGAGGTCACCGGCTATGTCGACCTGGTGAGCGAGCGCGCCTACAAGTACCATCCCGGCCAGGGTTCCGATCTCATCAAGATGCCGCAGGAGGTGCTGCCGCGCGAGCAGGAAGCACGCAACGGCATGCTGGAGCGGCTCTCCGATTTCGACGACCACCTGCTGGAGCAGCTGCTGGGCGATGCGGTGCCCTCGAAGGAGGAGATCTACCAGCAGCTCGCCAAGGACCTGGCCGACGATCTCATCGTGCCGGTGCTGCTCGGCGCCGCGGAAACCGATGCCGGGGTGCGGCGCCTGCTCAAGGCCCTGCGCCACGAGACGCCGGGCCCGCAGGTGCTGGCCAAGCGCCTCGGCGTCATCGGCGACGAGCCCGCGGCGGTGGTGTTCAAGACCTACAACCAGCAGCATGCCGGCAAGCTCTCCCTGGTCCGGGTGCTGGGCGGCAAGCTCACCGACGGCATGACCCTGAGCGGCCAGCGCGTCGCCGGCCTGTTCCGGCCGAAGGGCAACGGCTTCGACAAGCAGCCCGCGGCCGGCCTCGGCGACGTGGTGGCCTTGGGCCGGCTGGAGCAGGCGCAGACCGGCCAGCTGCTGACCGCGACCGGCAAGGTGCCGCAGGCCTTCAGCTGGCCAGCGCCGCTGAAGCCGCTGTTCGCGCTCGCCATCGACGTCGAGAACCGCAACGACGAGGTGAAGCTGACCGCCGCCCTCGCCAAGCTGGTGGAGGAGGATCCCTCGCTGGCCTTCGAGAACAACGCCGAGCAGCATGAGCTGCTGCTGCACGGCCAGGGCGAGATCCATCTGCAGATCGCCTTCGATCGCCTGAAGCATCGCTTCAACCTGCCGGTCAAGCACCGCCGCCCGCAGGTCAGCTACAAGGAGACGATCCGCGGCAAGACCGCGCAGCACGCCCGCTTCAAGCGGCAGTCGGGCGGCCACGGCCAGTTCGGCGACGTGCATATCGAGGTCTGGCCGCTGGAGCGCGGCCAGGGCTTCGTCTTCCACGACAAGGTGGTGGGCGGCGCGGTGCCGCGGCAGTTCATCGGCTCGGTGGAGGACGGCGCGCGCGACTATCTCGCTCGCGGGCCGCTGGGCTTTCCGGTGGTCGATGTCGCCGTCGCCCTGACCGACGGCCAGTACCACGCGGTCGACAGTTCCGACCAGGCCTTCAAGACCGCCGCCCGCATGGCGATGCAGGAGGCGATGCCGAAGTGCCAGCCGGTGCTGCTGGAGCCGATCTTCGCCGTCGACATCTCGGCGCCCAACGAGTTCACCGCCAAGGTGCATCACCTGATCACCGGGCGGCGCGGCCAGATCCTGAACTTCCATGCCAAGGAGGACTGGCCCGGCTGGGACGTGATGGAGGCGCTGCTGCCGCAGTCCGAGATCCACGACATGATCATCGAGCTGCGCTCGCTGACAATGGGCGTCGGCAGTTTCGCGCACCGCTTCGACCACCTGCAGGAGCTGAGCGGACGCCTCGCCGACAAGGTGATCGAGGCCCGCCAGGCACCGCACGCGGCGGCCTAGGGCAGGGGACGCAGCCACTCTTCAAGGCGGCTCCAGTTCGGATTGCGCCAGATTTCTGATGCAAAGGCGAGCGAAATAGAACAAAAGAGCAACAACATGGTAAGCCCGGCTGCCTGCCGGTACTCGGAAGTCGGGGGAGATGAATGCCGGTCGACAGCTGCCGGGGCGGGGCGGCCGAGTTCATGCCTTGCATCGAACGTTGTGGCGGAAACCTGGTGGATTGGGGCTAGGCAACGGAGCAGGCGAACATCGACTGGGATCGCATCGAAGAGAGTTGGCGGATGGCGACGATCGATCAGCAACGCCATCTCGTTGACCAGTGGATCGAGTTCTATGGCCCCCTCCCGCGTCTTCTGCGGAAGCGTTCCATGGTGCATTGGGGCGACGAGGATCATGATCGTGCACTGGCGGACATCCAGAGCGTTCTCGCGACTTCCGCGCAGAGCGAGCGGGAGGTCACCGATCACTTTCTGTGCGGATTGTACCTGCTCGACCTGGCGGATTTCGCGGCGGCTGAGCAGCATTTCCGGGCAGCGATCGAGCTGGGCGATCGGCGCGGCGATCCCTGGCATGACGGGGCTGCAAAGCTCCTTCTTGCGGTGGCCTTGCTCCGCCAGGGGCGCCTGGGGGAAGCGCGGGACATTGCCCGTGCCTTGCCTGAAGAGAGCCTGCATTGGGGCGGTGGTCAGGTGTGGAGCCGATTCGACGTGCTGAACTACCGTCCGGGCGTGTAGTCCGCTTTACATGACTGTGTTCCGCATTCACTATGGGTGCGAAGCCGGAGGTGGAAGATGGCGATGGATGGATCGAGTTCGCGGATGAATGGGCTGCAGGATCGCCTTTCGGCCGTCATGGCCGAGACCGGCAAGGCCAAGGCGCTGCCCAATCTCTGCTACACCGATCCCGGCTTCCAGGTCTTCGAGCGGGAGCGCCTGTTCGAGGCCGGCTGGGCCTGCATCGGCTTCGGCAAGGACGTGCCCAATCCCGGCGACGTGGTGCCGCGTGCGCTGCTGGGCCTGCCGCTCATCCTGCTGCGCGACCAGAAGCGCGAGCTCAAGGTCTTCCACAACGTCTGCAGCCATCGCGGCCTGGAACTCGTCTCCAAGCCCTGCCACCTGAACGGCCCGATCCGCTGCCCCTATCATTCCTGGGCCTATGATTTCGAGGGCCGGCTGCGCGCGACGCCGTTCATCGGCGGCCCGCATTCCAACGAATGCCCGGGCTTCGACAAGTCGCAGCACGGGCTGAAGCCGGTGCGGGTCGCCGTCTGGTTCGATCTGGTCTTCGTCAATATCGGCGGCACGGCGCCGGATTTCGCCGACTACATCCGGCCGCTCGCCACCCGCTGGTCGGCGTTCGATGGCGCCCTCATCCGGCACGGCGGCGAGGATGCCTCGGCGACGTTCGACGTCCGCTGCAACTGGAAGCTCGCGGTGGAGAACTACTGCGAGGCCTACCATCTCCCCTGGGTGCACCCGGCTTTGAACACCTATTCAAAACTTGAACACCATTTCAATATTTCCGAGGCCGATTCCTTCGCCGGCCAGGGGACCGAGATCTACAATCCGAGCCTCACCGACAGCGGCCGCGCGCTGCCCGAATTCCCCGGCCTGCCCGCCCGGTTCCGCGGCGGGGCGGAATATGCCGCCCTGTTCCCGAACGTGCTCCTCGGCGTGCACCAGGACCACTTCATGGCGATCCGCATCGAGCCGATGGGAATCGACCGCAGCGTCGAGCATCTCGAGCTCTATTATGTCGGCGAGGCGGCGCTCGCCGACGAGTTCCGCGAGATCCGCCAGGCCAACCTGCGCGCCTGGAAGCTGGTCTTCGCCGAGGATGTCGGCGCGGTCGAGGCGATGCAGCGCGGCCGCGCCTCGCCGGCCTTCGACGGCGGCGTCCTCTCGCCGGTCATGGACGTCCCCACCCACTGCTTCCACAAATGGGCGGCGAAGCGGCTGATGTAGCCGCCTAGTGCGCCTTCACCTGCACGTATGAGCCGGGCGCGTTCTCGATTGCCTTCAGCTTGCCGGATCCGGGCTTGCGCGCCGGTACCTGGCCGTCGGCGAAGGCATTCACCCATTTCTGCCATTCCGGCCACCAGGAACCGGGGAGGTGCTCGGCCTTCTCCAGCCAGGCGTCGGGATCTTTCGGATAGGCCTTGCCGTTGCCGACCCAGTGGCCGTACTTGTTCGAGGTCGGCGGGTTGACCACGCCGGCGATGTGGCCGCTGGCCGCCAGCACGAACTGCACCGGCCCGGCATAGATCTGGGTCGCCGCATAGGTGGTCTTCCAGGGCGCGATGTGGTCCTCGCGGGTGGAGAGCAGGAAGCTCGGCGTCTTCACCTTGCCGAGGTCGATCGGCGTGCCGGCCAGGGTGATGCCGCCCGGCTTCGCCAGCAGGTTCTTCTGGTACATGTTGCGCAGGTAGAAGCTGTGCATCGCCGCCGGCATCCGCGTCGAATCCGAGTTCCAGTACAGCAGGTCGAAGGGGAAAGGCTCCTTGCCCAGCAGGTAGTTGTTGATCACGAAGGACCAGATCAGGTCGTTGGCGCGCAGCATGTTGAAGGTGCTCGCCATCTCCGAGCCCTCGAGATAGCCGCGCTCGTTCATCTTGGTCTCCAGCGCGTCGAGCTGCTCCTCGTCGATGAAGACGCTGAGCTCGCCGGCCTCGGCGAAATCTACCATGGTGACGAAGAAGGTGGCGCTGGCGATGCGGTCGCTCTGCTTCTTCGCCGCCAGATAGGCGAGGGTGCAGGCGAGGAGGGTGCCGCCCAGGCAGTAGCCGATGACGTTCGCGGACTTTTCGCCGGTCGCCTTCTCGATGGCGTCGAGCGCCGCCAGCGGCCCGTCCAGCATGTAGTCCTCGAAGCTCTTGCCGGCCAGCTTGGCGTCGGGATTGACCCAGGAGATGACGAAGACCGTGTGGCCCTGATCGACCGCCCATTTGACGAAGGAGTTCTGCGGCTTCAGGTCGAGGATGTAGAACTTGTTGATCCAGGGCGGCATGATCAGCAGCGGCCGCTTGGCCACCGTGGCGGTGCTCGGGTCGTACTGGATCAGCTGGATGAGGTCGTTCTGGAACACCACCTTGCCCGGGCTGACGGCGATGTTCTTGCCGACCTCGAAGGCCTCGTAGTCGGTCATGCTGATCGACAGCTTGCCCTTGCCGCGCTCGAGATCGCCCAGCAGGTTCTGCAGACCCTTCACCAGGTTCTCGCCCTTGCTGTCCAAGGTTGCCCGCAGCACCTCCGGATTGGTCATGGCGAAGTTGCTCGGCGCCATCGCGTCGACGAACTGGCGAGTGTAGAAGTCGATCTTCTTCGCCGTCTTGTCGTCGAGCCCCTCGACCTCGCGCACGGTGTTCTGCATCCAGCGCGCGGTCAGCAGGTAGGACTGCTTGATGTAGTCGAACAGCTGGTTGTCCTGCCAGGCGGCGTCCTTGAAGCGCCGGTCGTCCTTGGCCGGCGCGATCACCGGCTCCTGTTCCTGGCCCATCATCCGCTGCGCCGTGCTCTGCCACAGGTTCATGTAGTCCTGCCAGAGCGACATATGCGCCTGCATCAGTTTGTGCGGGTCGGACATCATCCGGGTGGTCATCTCGAAGAACGCCCGGCCGAGGCTCATGGTGTCGGCGCTGGGGCTGTGAAAGGTCCCGGCGTTCCGCGTCAGAAAGTCGCTGACCAGTCGCTGCGACTGCTCGCCGATCTCGGCCATCGTCTTGGCCAGTTCCATCGGATCCGGGGTCGTCGTCTCTTCGGTTTTGCCTTCGGCCATGCTGAATCCCTAAAAGCTTGATCGGTCAACGGCTTGGCTTGCGCCGCTTGAGACCGACTGTGAACTGCGTATTTTACCGGTCGACGGTTACATTTGTCTGTTATAGTCCGATAGGTTAAGGATTCGAAGCCCCTTTGCCGAATGAGGCTCCAGGCCGCCGCCGCGGAAACAGGTGGCGCGGACCTTTCCGGGCGGGGCACGAGGCTCTGGGAGGCTATCTGAAATGCAGGATTTCTTCGCCGCTTCGCGTCCGAAGCGCGTTCTTGGTGTGATCGCGGGTTCGCTGCAGGTTTCCCCCGCCGGGAGCCGGACGCCGGGTGCCAAGATGTCGCGGGGCAAGTGCGTGGCGGTAGCGGCGTTTGTCCTTCTCGGCGGCTGCAGCTGGTTCAGCGACGAGCCCAGCGAGCCGCCGGCCCCCGTCACCATCGACTCCCCCGCCGTCGGCACCAGCGGCGAGGTTCCGGCCGTGACCGGCGTCCCGGACCAGCCGGCGACACCGGAGGTCTCCGTTCTCGACAATGCGCCGCAGGGGCTGGGCTCCGACAGCGCCAGCGCCCAATACGGCGACGAGCTGACCATGCCCAGCATCCAGGCGCCGCGCCCGGTGCCGCCGCCGCCCCCGCCGCCCGTCGAGGTCCCGCCCGCCGCCGACGCCCAGACGCCGCCTGCGGATGGCGCGCCCGCCGAAGCTCCTGCTGCCGAAACCCCCACTGCCGAGACCCCGGCACCGGAGGGTGCTGTACCGGCGGAACCGGCCCCCGCGGAACCTGCTCCGGAAGCGCCGGCGCCGCAGTCCCGGCTCGACCAGGCGCCTGCGCCTACCGCCGCCGCCTGTTGATCCAGTCCAGGTCGATCATGCCGATAATCTTGGAAGGGCTGCTGCCCAGCATCGCCGCATATGGCGCGGACAAGGGCGCCGGGAATGACCGGGAGTCGACCCATGGCCGCTGATGGAAAGCCGGCGAAGGTTGCGCCGCTGCGCGTCGGCGTCGCCGGCCTGGGCACGGTCGGCGCCGGCGTCGTCAAGCTGATCGCCGAGAACCAGGAAATCCTGCAGCAGCACTGCCCGCGGCCGATCGTGGTCACCGCGGTCTCGGCCCGCGACCGGAAGCGCGACCGCGGCCTCGACCTGCGCGGCATCGACTGGTGCGACGATCCGGTGAAGCTTGCCGACCATCCCAAGGTCGATGCCGTGGTCGAGGTGATCGGCGGGTCCGAGGGCCCGGCGAAGGCACTGATCGAAGCCGCCTTCGCCAACAAGCGGCACGTGGTAACGGCGAACAAGGCGCTGCTGGCCCACCACGGCACGGCGCTTGCGATCGCCGCCGAAAAGGCCGGCGTGGCGCTCGCCTATGAAGCCGCGGTGGCCGGCGGCATTCCGGTCATCAAGTCGATGCGCGAGGGGCTGGCGGCCAACCGGATCGAGCAGGTCTACGGCATCCTCAACGGCACCTGCAACTACATCCTCACGCAGATGCGCGAGACCGGCCGCGAATTCGCCGACGTGCTGGCCGAGGCGCAGAAGCTGGGCTACGCCGAGGCCGATCCGAGCTTCGACGTCGACGGTGTCGACGCCGCGCACAAGCTCTCGATCCTGACCAGCGTCGCCTTCGGCTGCGCGGTCGATTTCCTCGGGATCCGGATCTCCGGCATCCGCAACGTCTCGGCGATGGATATCGCCTATGCCGACGAACTCGGCTACCGGATCAAGCTGCTCGGGCTGGCGCGCCTGACGGAACACGGCGTCGAGCAGCGGGTGCATGCCTGCATGGTGCCGCGGAACGCAGTCATCGCCAAGGTCGACGGCGTGTTCAACGCGGTGGTGACCAGCGGCAACTATGTCGGGCAGAACGTCGCCATCGGCCGCGGCGCCGGGCAGGGGCCGACGGCCTCGGCGGTGGTCGCCGACCTGATGGACATCGCGCGCGACCGCATCCTGCCGGCGTTCTCGGCGCCGGCCGAGACCCTGCGCCGGATCCCGGCGGCACCGGTGGGGCGCCGGGTCGGCTCGTTCTACCTGCGCCTGATGGTGGTCGATCGCCCCGGCGTCATTGCCGACATCGCCGGCGCCATGCGCGACGAGAGCGTCTCGATGGAGGCGATGATCCAGCGCGCGCGTTCGCCGGGCGACGCCGTCCCGGTGGTGCTCACCACCCACGAGACCAGCGAGGCCGCCATCACCCGTGTCGCGGACCGGCTGGCGCGGATCGACACCATCCTCGAACCGGCGCATGTTCTGCCGATCGAGATGCTGTCTTAGAAAATTGAAACGACCCGCGGCCGACGCAGCGCCGCCGGATGAATGGGAGTAGGACATCATGGATCGCAATCTCGCCCTCGAAGCGGTGCGCGTGACGGAAGCGGCGGCCCTGGCCGCCTCGCGCCTGATGGGGCGCGGCGACGAGAAGGCGGCCGATCAGGCGGCGGTCGATGCCATGCGCACGGCCCTCAACAGCCTGCCGATCGACGGCACAGTGGTGATCGGCGAAGGCGAGCGCGACGAGGCGCCGATGCTGTTTATCGGCGAGAAGGTCGGCGCCGGCGGGCAGCCGATCGATATCGCGCTCGACCCGCTCGAGGGCACGACGATCACGGCGAAGGGCGGACCGAACGCGCTGGCCGTGGTGGCGATGGCCGAGGCCGGCGGATTCCTGAACGCGCCCGATACCTACATGGACAAGATCGCGATCGGTCCCGGCATGCCCGACGGGCTCGTCGACCTCGACGCGACGCCGGAGGAGAACCTGAAGAACCTGGCCAAAGCGCGCGGCATGGACATCCGCGACCTGGTCGCCTGCATCCTCGACCGGCCGCGCCACAGCGAGCTGATTTCCCGGGTCCGGGCCACCGGCGCGCGCATCATGCTGATTTCCGACGGCGACGTTTCCGGCGTGATCGCGACGGCGACGCCGGGCAGCGGCGTCGACATCTATATCGGCAGCGGCGGCGCTCCCGAGGGCGTGCTGGCGGCCTCGGCGCTGCGCTGCATCGGCGGCCAGATGCAGGGCCGGCTGGTCTTCCGCAACGACGACGAGCGCGCCCGTGCCCGCCGCCTGGGCATCACCGACCTCGCTCGGAAATACAAGCTGGACGAACTCGCCAAGGGCGACGTGATGTTCGCGGCGACCGGCGTGACCGACGGGGCGATGCTGCGCGGCGTGCGCCGCTCGACTACCACCGCGACCACGCATTCCTTGGTGATGCGCTCGAAGACCGGCACCGTCCGCCTGGTCGAGGCGCATCACAACTGGGACATCAAGACGCCGTTCGACAAGCGTGGCTGACGCCGCGCAGCCGATGATCGACGCGGCAGCACCGGCCTTTCTTGGCATCGCCCGGTCGATCGGCGGGAAATTCTGGCGCCTCCGGCCGCAGGACGAGCGCATGGGCCTCGCGATCGCCCAGCGCCTGCAGCTGCCGGAACTGGTCGGGCGCCTGCTGGCCGCGCGCGGCCAGGACCTCGATTCCGCCGAGCAGTATCTGTCGCCGCGCCTGAAGGACCTGTTGCCCGATCCGGCGTCGTTCCGCGACATGGATCGCGCGGTCGCGCGCCTGGTCGCGGCGATCGAGGGCCGGGAGACCATCGCCGTCTTCGGCGACTACGACGTCGACGGCGCCACCTCGGCTGCCCTGCTGCTGCGTTTCCTGCGCAGCGTCGGCGCCGCCGAACTCCGGCTCTATGTCCCGGACCGCCTGATCGAGGGCTACGGCCCGAATGCGCCGGCCCTGGAGAAGCTGCGGGCGGAAGGGGTGGCGGTGGTCATCACCGTCGATTGCGGCATCACCGCCTTCGCGCCGCTGGAGGCCGCCGCCCGCGCCGGATTGGACGTGGTCGTGGTCGATCATCACGTGGCCGAGCCGAAGCTGCCGGCGGCTGCCGCGGTCGTCAACCCGAACCGCCTGGACGAGACGGCGGGACATGGCCAGCTGGCGGCGGTGGGCGTCGCCTTCCTGCTGGTGGTCGCCCTCAACCGCGCCCTGCGGGCGAAGGGATGGTACGGCGCGACGCGGCCCGAACCCGATCTCCTGCAATGGCTGGATGTCGTCGCCTTGGGAACGGTCTGCGACGTGGTGCCCCTGACCGGCGTCAATCGCGCCTTGGTGACCCAGGGCCTAAAGGTGATGGCCCAGCGGCGCAATATCGGCCTCGCGGCGCTTGCCGACGCCGCCGGGGTCAAAGAGCGGCCGACCGCCTATCATGCCGGTTTCCTGCTGGGGCCGCGGGTCAATGCCGGCGGGCGGGTCGGGCGGTCGGATCTCGGCGCCCGGCTGCTCTCGACCGAGGATCCGGTCGAGGCGAAGGACATCGCCCAGCAGCTCGATGCGCTCAACGCCGAGCGCCGCGAAATCGAGGCCGCGGTGCTGAACCAGGCCATCGCCCTGGCCGAGGGCCAGGCGGCAGGCAACCCGCACCTGATCTTCGTCGCCCGCGAGGGCTGGCATCCGGGCGTGATCGGCATCGTCGCCAGCCGGCTGAAGGACCGTTTCGAGCGTCCGGCCTGCGTGGTGGCGCTGGACGGGGCGCTCGGCAAGGGCTCCGGCCGGTCGGTCAGCGGTCTTCACCTCGGCAATGCCGTCATCGCCGCCCGCGAGGCCGGCATCATCGCCAAAGGCGGCGGCCACGCGATGGCGGCCGGGTTCGAGGTCGATGCCGCCCGGGTCGAGGACCTGCGGGCCTTCCTGGCAACACGGCTCAAGGACCATCTCGGCGGGGTGCCGCTGATCCCGCTTCTCGACGTCGATGGCGCCCTGCAGCCGCGCGCCGCCTCCGCCGACTTCGCCGGCCAGCTGGAGCGCCTGGCGCCGTTCGGATCCGGCAACGCCGAACCGCGGTTCGTCCTGCCCAATGCCCGCATCGGTTTTGCCGAGATCGTCGGCGGCGCCCATGTCCGCTGCTTCGTCGAAGGCGGCGACGGCGTGCGGATCAAGGCGATCGCCTTCCGGTCCGCCGAGACCGAGCTCGGCCGCGCGCTGCTCGCCAGCCGCGGTGCCGTCCTCCACCTGGCGGGGCACCTCCGGCGGGATACCTGGCAGGGCCGCAACGAAACCCAGCTCGTGATCGAGGATGCCGCCCGGCCCGCCGGCTGAGCCCGCGGCCGCGCCGCTGAAGGTTGCCGTCATGGTGACCCTGGAGCGCGGCCAGAAGGCGGGGGGCCACGTCAAGTGCTGGGAGCGCTTTGCCGAGGCCGCCGCCACGCTGCCGGCGGCGCTCGATCTCACCTTGCATTTCCTGGGCGACCGGGACGAGACCGTCGTCGCCGCGCCCAATGTGCGGTTCCGCCACCATCCCCCGGCCTTCGGCACCAAATCGGTGCCGTTCCTGCGCCAGGGCGGCGGCGACACCGACCTCGCGCCCCGGCATCGCGGCCTCGGGCGCGAATTGCCGGCGGCGAACCTACTCCATGCCACCGATTTCTTCAGTTTCGGCCGCACCGCGCTCGCGACCGCCCGGGCCCGGAACCTGGCCGTCACCGCCTCGGTCCATACCGACGTGCCGCGCTTCGTCGGGATCTATGCCGGCGACGTCCTGGCCCAGATCTGCGGCCGCGCGCTCGCCCGGCAGATGACCGCGCGGTTCCGGGTGCAGGACCGTCTCGCCGCCATGATCGGCCGGGGCATCGACCGGCGCCTGACCGGCTGCGACCGGGTCCTGGTGTCGAAAATGGAGGATCACGCCCGGCTGGCGGCGCAGATGGCGCCCGGGCGGGTGTCCTTCCTGCGCCGCGGCATCGATCGCCTGCAGTTCAACCCCAGGCACCGCGACCGGGAGCGCCTGGCGCGCGACTTCGGCATTCCCGCGGACCGGCCGGTGCTGCTTTTCGTCGGCCGGATCGACGGCACCAAGAGCCCGATGACCCTGGCCGCGGCGGCGCGGCACCTGCTGGATCGCGGCATCGACCTCCAGGTCCTCGCCGTCGGCGACGGCGAGCAGCGCCAGGCGATGGCGGCCCTGCTCGGCCCGCGGGCCACCCTGCCGGGCAACCTGCCCCAAAGCGACCTCGGCCGGATCTATGCCGGCGCCGACACCTTCGTCTTTCCCTCGGAGACCGAGGTCTCGCCCAACGTGGTGCTCGAGGCCAAGGCCAGCGGCCTGCCGGTGGTGGTCGCCGCCGATCACGGCGGGGGCCAGTTCGTGGCGGAATCCGGCCGCGACGGCATCGTCATTTCCGGCCAGGACCCGGCGGCCTGGGCGGCGGCGATCGGGGCGCTGCTGGCCGACGAAGCCGGCCGCCGGGCGATGGGCAGGGCCGCCCGCGACTGGGCCGAGACCCGCTGGCCGAGCTGGCTCGATGTGCTGCGCGAGGATCTGCTGCCGGTCTGGCAGGCGGCTGTGGCGGCGAAGGGCGGGCGGGCGCGCTAGGGCTTCAGGTTCCGGCGCTCCAGCATCGCCCAGAGCAGCAGGCCGGGCAGGCCGACCAGGAGTTCGCGGGCGCGCTTTACCACCGCCAGCGCCAGGGCGGTCTCCGGCGCCAGGCCGAACCAGCCGCCGACCAGTAGGGTGGTGCCCTCCTGGATGCCGAGGCCCCCGGGGACGGCGAAACCCAGGGTCCGCGCGGCCGAGATCGCGCTTTCGAGCGCCAGCGCCGGCCCGAAGCCGATGTCCTGGCCGAGGAATTTCAGGCTGATCCAGATCTCGAGGCTGCGGCACAGCCAGGCCAGCGACTGCCCGAGGAAGGCCAGGGCCAGCCGGTCGAGGCGGCGGTAGGTGCTGCCCAGCCGGTCGTGGAAGCGCTGGATGAGGCGCTTGAAGTCGGTGTCCGACCGGTCGAAGCCGAGCCGGGCGAAGAGCCCGCCGAGGCCGCCGAAGGCACCGAAGGCCTGGGCGCCGACGAAGAGGAGCAGCGGCAGGGCGGAGAGCAGGAACGCCGCCGTGGCCGACCACCAGGCCAGGGCGCCGAGGCGCTGCAGCAGGTACATGGCATAGGCGGTGAAGGCGATCTGCGCCGCCATGTTGACGGTCATGTCGCCGACCACCAGGGCCGCGGTTTCCGGCCCGCCGGAGGCCGCCGGCAGCCGCCGGGCGAGCCGCGCCCGCGCCACCTCGCCGCCGACCTGGGCCACGGGGAGGAGCGAATTCACCGCCTCGCCGATCCAGCGCGCCGGAAACAGGGCGAGGGGGCCGGGCCGGTGGCCGGCGGGCATCAGCCGCCGCCAGGCTTCCGCCGCCACGGCGATCGAGACGAAGCGCCACAGCGCGACCACGGCGATGCCCCAGCCGATCGCCTGCACGGACTGGCCGATGGTGCCGAGATCATGCTTCAAGAACAGTGCGATAGCGAGGACGCCGCCGAAGGCGCCGACGATCAAAGCGCGCTGCGCCCGCCGGGAAATCCGAATGGGAGACTCCGTCCAGAATGAACTAGCGGAGATAGCCGTTGTCGCGGAACCAAGCAAGGGCATCCGCCAGGGCGCTGGCGGCGGGCCGCGGCCGGTAGCCGAGCTCGCGCTCGGCCCGGGCGCTGCTGAAGAACATGCGCTTGCGGGCGAGATTGATCCCGTCGCGGGTGGCGAAGGGTTCGCGACCGGTGAAACGGGCGAGAAATTCCGCGCCCGCCGCCAGCGGCAGCACCACGTCATGGGGGATCTTCACCGTCGGCGCCCGGCGGCCGGTCATCAAGGCGATCCGGCGCAGGATCTCCGCCAGGGTCAGGTTCTCGCCGCCCAGGATGTAGCGGGCGCCGATCGCGCCGCGGTCGAAGGCCAGCAGGTGCCCGTCGGCGACGTCGTCCACATGGACCACGTTGAGGCCGGTATCGACGAAGGCGGGCATCCGCCCCTCGGCGGCCTCGACGATGATCTTGCCGGTCGGGGTCGGGCGGATGTCGCGGGGACCCATCGGCGTCGAGGGATTGACGATGACGGCGGGCAGGCCGTGGCTCTTCACCAGGTCGCTGACCAGCATTTCCGCCAGGTATTTCGAGCGCTTGTAGGGCCCGACCATGTCGTCATAGGTGGACGGGGTGGTCTCGTCGGCCGGGCTCCCGTCCTTCAGGATGCCGAGCGTGGCGACGCTGCTGGTATAGACGACCCGGTCGACGCCGGCGGCCAGGGCGGCCTCCATGACGTTGCGGGTGCCGTCGACATTGACCGCGAACATGCGCCGGGGTTCCGGCACCCAGAGGCGGTAATCCGCCGCGACATGGAAGACCGCGTCGCAGCCCGCCATCGCCCGGTCGATCGACGCCCGGTCGAGGAGATCGCCGACCAGGACCTCGACGGGCAGGCCGCCGAGATTGCGGCAGTCGCTGCGGCCGCGGACCAGGACCCGCACCGCGCTGCCGCGGGCCAGCAATGCCTGCACCACCGCAGAACCGACGAAGCCGTTCGCGCCGGTCACCATGGCCTTCATCTGGAAGCTCCCGCTCTTGCGCCTGGGCGCCGCCGACCGGAGTCGCGGGACCCAGATTCCGGCCGCCATTTACACAGCGGCCGGCTGTCTGGAACCTGACGGCTTCATGACAGGCGCAAGGCGTTCGATGGGAGCGGAATCTCAGCGTGCCGCCGTCACCATGATCTCGACCTTCCAGTGCGGGAGGGCGAGCTTGGCCTCGACCGTGGCCCGCGCCGGGGCCTGGCCCTTGGGCACCCACTCGCCCCAGGCCTTGTTCATCTCGGCGAAGGTGCCGATATCGGCCAGCCAGATATTAGCTTTTAGAATCTTGGTCTTATCGGTGCCGGCTTCGGCCAGGACGGCGTCGATCTGGGACAGGATCTTCTTGGTCTGGTCATAGACCGAGGCCGGAGTCGGATCTTCGGCCACCTGGCCGGCCAGGTACACGGTGTCGCCATGGATGACGGCGTCCGCGATCATGGTTGCATCGCCGAGGCGTTTAATGGTCATGGGTCCCTCTATATTGAAAAATCAGATGGTTGGCGGGCCAGATTCACGTTCGGCCAGCGTCGGGGCAGGACCTGCGTAGCCCGCCCGACCGCCGAGAACAAGGGTTGATTTCGAGCCCCCCAGAAGCTAAAAGGCGCGGGCCAAAGCGATCCCCGCAACGGGCGGCCTTGGTCCAGCGTTCGGCGCCCGCCTTGGCGTCCTGCGTCCCCATCGTCTAGAGGCCTAGGACATCGCCCTTTCACGGCGGTAACAGGGGTTCGAATCCCCTTGGGGACGCCATCCTGATTTCCGAATGACTACCGGTGGCCCGGGCTGGCCGATCAGTTCGTCGTGCCGGTTGCCGGCGCCGGGGCGTCATCTGTCGAAAATTCGGTCACCAGCGGCGGCACCTCGATGGTGTCGTCAGGCAGAACCCGCGTGGTCTCGTCGGCGTCGAGCCGCTTCTCCGCACCCGCCTCCGGCCGGCGGATGACGAACTTGCCGCGCGTCGCCGGGATGTCGGACCCGGACTGCATCGAGGCACTATGGGCGGTGGCGGCCACCAGGTCCTGGGCCGCCGCCTTGTGCTGGGCCAGTTCCTCGAGCCGGGTCTCGATCTCGGACATCTGCTGCTCCACCTCCTCGCGGAAGGAGGACTGGCGCTGCGTGGCCTGCTCGTCGACCTTGCCGATGTTCTGCTCGGCGCGGGCGAGGAAGGCGCGGTTCTGGCTCTCCTCTGCGGTGAGGCCGGCGACCAGGCGCTGCAGTTCGAGCACCCGGGGGCGCTGGGTCAGGCCCTTGTCCAGCAGCTTCTGCGCGTCCTGCAGCTCGAGGTCGAGAAGCCGGTGCTGCTCGGCGGAGGCGGAAACGGCGACCTTCAGGGCGGCAATCTCCTTCTGGAAGCTCGCCTTCTGGCCCTCGAGCTGCGCCAGCTCGGCCTTCAGGCCGTCGCGCCGCGCCGTGAACAGCTGGCGCTCGGCGGCGAGGACGACCTGGATGTCGGGCACGTTCTGTATGCTGAGCAGCTCAGCGGGAACGGCGAGCTCGGGCTGGCCTTCGCGTTCCGCCACCAGCCGGGCGCGGCGGATGAGGGCGGCGCGCTGCTGGATCGTATAGATGTTGAAGTCCTCCTGCGCCCGGATGGCGTCCATCTGCACCGCGGTTGCGGAGGGTCGGAAGGTATAGTAGCCGCCGGCGATGGCGACGGCCTGCAGCACGGTGATCCCCGGTACGTAGGGGTATTTCCCGGGGCTCATCACGTCGCCGACGATGTAGAAGGGGCGATAGGCGGTGATCTCGACATTGACCGACGCGCTGACCCGGTAGTCGTTGACCAGGCGCTCGCTGATCCGCTTCTCGAGCTCGGTCGGCGTCAGTTGCCGCACGTCGAGCGTGCCGAGAATCGGGAAGGCGATGGTTCCCGGCGCGCGCACCTCGAATGCCCCGGAGAGATCCTCGCGACCGAAGGTGCGGATCTGCAGCCGGTCGCCGGTTCCCAGCCGGTATTCTTCGGCTGCGTCGTCCTGCGCCCGGGCACCCTGCGGCGACGCGAGGCCGACGGCAACCAGCGTCACCGCAGCGAGCGCGACGGCACGGAGGAGATCGGCCATTCGGCAGAAGACCGGACGGAATCGGCGCGGGCAATCGGCGGGCGCTGCGCTGGCGGCCTTCGGCCCCACACCTGTCACTCTCGGCACGTCAGACGCTTCCTTTCCGTCCCCAATCCATCACCCCCGAATGTCGGTCTCCGGCCGAAGCGCGGAAATCCGGGGTCGCGCGGGATCGTAGCAGAAAACCGGGCGCGCATGGTACCGGACAATGCTGCCCCCGGTCCCGATGCAGGGCGCCGGCAGGGCATCGCGACCGGGCGGATTTGGTATTGCCCGCTCGGCCGTGGAAAGTTCCGGCGAAACACCATGATTGCGGCTCGAGCGCCAGGAATCATGGCCATGCCGTGACGCCATCCGGCGGTACTTGGCGCTCGTAATTGAGTGCCGGGACATCCCATTGTAGGGTCGCAGGCGAAATCGGGTATATCCGATGCGCGGGCGGGAAATCGGAGCATGGGGGGAGCGGCAGAATGAAAGGACGAGCGCACAAGATCCTGCGCCGGTTCCGTTTCCAGCGGACGCTGCGGGCCGTGGCCCGGCGCCTGCGCGACCTGCAGATCGTCGCTGCGCCCGAACTGATCGATCTGCCCGCCGGCAGCCGGCTGCTGGTGCTGGCACCGCATCCCGACGACGAAAGCATCGGTTGCGGCGGAACCCTGGCGAAATGGCGAGATGCCGGCCGGTCGGCAAAGGTCGTCTTCCTGACCGACGGGCGCCAGGGCAGCCGGGCGCTGCGGCAATTGCCCGAAGGCGATCCGGGACGGGTGGAGGCGGAGAAGGCCTTGATCGTCACCCGCCAGCAGGAAGCGCGGCTGGCGCTCCAGGCGCTCGGCATCGATGCCTTCGCCTTTGCCGACATTCCCGACGGCGAACTCGGGTCCCATGTCGGGTCCGGAGCGAAGATCATCGGCGCGGCCATCGACGACTACCGGCCGGATCTGATCATGCTGCCGTTCCTGACCGACCGCCATCCGGACCATGTCGCCGCCGGGATCTGCCTCGTGGCCGCGCTGAAACGGCTCGGATCGCAGCGCCTCGAGCAGCTGAGCTGCGCCGGGTATGAAGTATGGTCGCCGATCCAGGCGAACACGATCATCGATATTTCGGCCTGGGTCGACTGCAAGAAGTCGGCGATCGGCGTCTATCAGAGCCAGTTGCGCGACACCAACTATCTCGACGGCGCCCTGTCGCTCAACCGCTATCGAGCCGTCAGCAATGTCATTGCGGGGAGCCACGCCGAGGCCTTCTTCATCGCGCCAGCCGGAACCTACGTGGCGCTGGCCGGCTAGCCGAGGGTCGAGAGGGGACTGCGCCATCGATATTCTCATGCTCCATGACAAGCCTGCGGGGGGCGGTGGAATTCGCCGCCACGTCGACGATTCGACCGAGATCCTGCAGGCGGCCGGCCACCGCGTCCGGCTGCTGCGGCTGACGCCCCCCGGCGAGGCTGCGGGCGGCGGCGACGACCTGGTCTTTCCCCGGACCTTCGATCCCCTGGCAGGTCGGCGCCAGCGGGCGGAGTTCCGCCGCGTGCTCTCCGGCGTCGCGCCGCAGGTGGTTCACGTGCATGCCGGCTTCACGTCATTGAGTGCGGTCCTGCTGCGCGACCTCGCCGCGCGCCATCCCACGGTCGGCCAGTTCCACGACGTCGGGAGCTTCTGCTATCACGGTACCCGGCGCTTCATGTCGGGGGATGCGCTCTGCCGACGGCGCGTCGGCATCGGCTGCTGGACGAGCGGCTGCTACCGGCCCTCCGGCCCGGCTTCGCTGCTGCGCGGCGCGGCACAATCCATGATCAAGGCCGACCTGCTGGCGGCGTGGCGGCGCCTGCCGCGCATCGTCATGCCGAGCCGCTATCTGCAGGATGTCGCGGCGCTGCATGGCTTTCCTGCAGACCGGCTGCGGGTCGTGGCGAATATCAGCGTTCCACCGCTACCGGGCGGGGAGGCGGGCGCGTCGCCGCCGCTGATCCTGTTCGTCGGCAGCCTGCTGCCGGCCAAAGGCGCCCATCTGGTCCTGGATGCCCTTGCGCTGGTCGCCGATCGGCCGTGGCGGGCGGCCTTCGTGGGGGAAGGGCCGGAGCGGGGCGCCCTGGCGGCGCAAGCCCTGCGCCTCGGCCTGGCCGACCGGGTCGAGCTTGCCGGCACGCTCGATCGAGCCGGGCTGGATCGCCTCTATCGACGCTGCAGCATGCTCGTCCACGCCTCGACGATGCCCGAATCCTTCGGCCTGGTCGGGGTCGAGGCGATGGGCCATGGCAAGCCGGTCGTCGGCTTCGATCTGGGCGGCGTTGGCGAATGGCTCATCGACGGGAAGACCGGTCTCGCCGCCATGCCCTGGTCGGTCGGGGATCTTGCCGGCGCCATTCGCCGGCTCCTGGACGATCCGGCCCTGGCCGCCCGCCTGGGCCTTGCCGCACAGATGCGGGTGCGCGATCGCTTTTCGCCGCAGCGGTTCCTTGCCGACACGCTCGCCGTCTATGCCGAGGCGATCGACCTCTGGCAGGGAGGTTCGCGGCGATGACGCAGCGCTATCTCATGCTGACGACGGTCGACGTGCTGTCGCGCAGCAACAACCGGGAGCACCAGATGATCGCGCATCTGGCGCCGCGGTTCGCGGAAACCTGGGTGGTATTCCGGCGCCGCTGTCCGCGCGGGTCGCTGCGCCAGGTGCTGTTCGACGCCTTGGTGCCGCGGGCGCGGCTGGTCGAACGCGGCGGGATCAAGTACCTCGAGGTCAATCCGCTGTTCAATCATTTCGAAGGCATGGCGGGCGAGGCCACGGGGCACCGCGAGTTCGACGACCGCCCGGCAGACCTGCGTCGGCGCCTGCGCCGACTGCTGTTCGAACTGATCAGCGGCCTCGGCATCCTGAAGGACATCTCGACGATGTTCTTCCTGGCCTATTTCGCCTGGCGGCGCTGCCCGGGGCGGTTCGACATCGCCACCGGGCTCGGGCCCTGGGGGGCGATTGCCGGGCTCGCCCTGCGCCGGATGAATCGTATCGGGTGCCTGATCTACGAAGATCGCGACTACGAGCCGGGCTTCATCCATACCGCGCTGCGCCGGCGCTGGGCCGGCCTGCTCGAGCGCTTTGCCATGCGCCGGGCCGATCGCATCATCGCGATCGGCGAGCGCCTCGCCGCCCTGCGCCGCAGCCAGACCGGCTGTGCGGTCTCGGTCGTATCGACCGGGGTCGATGTCGACCGGTTCGCGTCGCCCGAGCGGGCGGAGCCCCGGCCGGTCCTGGTCTATGCCGGGAACATGGCTCCCTGGTCCGGGCTGGATCTGGTCCTGCAGGCCCTGCCGCGCATCCGAGAAAGCATCCCGCATGTCCGCTGCGTGTTCGTCGGATACGGGCCGCCGTTGTTTCGCGCCCATCTCGAGGCGATTGCGGAGGCCTTGGGGTTAGGTGCGGCGGTAGAGTTCGTCGGCGAGGTACCCTATGCGCGCGTGCAGTCCTTCCTGGCGGAAGCGGGGATCGGCCTTGCCGTGTTCCGGCCGACCGAACTCCGCCAATACGCGGCACCGCTCAAGGTTCTGGAATACATGGCCGCGGGATTGCCGACGATCGCCATGAGTCCTTCCGAGGCGGCCGATCTCGTCAAGCGCGAGGCGTCCGGGGTTGGTATACCCTTCGACCGCGACGCCTTGGCCATGGCCGTCATCAGCCTGCTCCGCGATCGGGAAGAATATCTTCGTCTGGCGGGGAATGCCCGGCGGGCAGCGGCGAAATTCAACTGGTCGCGCTTGATGGCGGATGAATATAGTATTATGAAAAGCGCCCAGCATCGAGGCAACATCGCGAAATAGAACATTCATTCAAGCTTGCTTTTTTTGCCGTAAATTGAATTTGGCCCAGGCCCAGCCGCCGTCATCCAGGCCAACCCTCGCCGAAGAATGGGGTCTTGGAATCATCAGATGCATGTCCTGATCGATGCCATCAACGACAACGCTGAGATTCGCGGGCCGGACCGGTATCTGCTCGGCCTTCTCGAGGGGCTGGCGGAGATCGACCGCGGCAACCGCTACACCATCTGCCATGCCCCCTGGCAGAAGGCCTTCGCCGCGGCCGCGCTGCCCGACAATTTCACCACCGTCTGCCTGCAGCCGCCGCGCCACCGCATCGCGCGCGTCGCCTGGCATGCCGCGGTGTTCCCGTTCTGGGTCCGACGGCTGAAGCCCGACGTGGTGCATCTGCCCAATATCATCTTCGCACCCCGGCTCGGCTGCCCCGTGGTCATGACCGTGCACGATCTGGCGCATTTCCGGTTCCCGGAGAAGTTCGGCCCGATCCGCGGCCGGCTGCAGCGCGGCCTGATCCGCGCGGCGCTGCGGGCCTGCGATTCCACCATCGCGGTATCTGACTACACGCGCGAGGACATGGGGCGTTTCGCCGGCTATCCGGCCGCCCGGATCACGGTCATTCACGAGGGCGGGCCGGCGCCGCAGGTCCGCGATGCGCCGGCTTCCGGCGACCGGAAGTTCTTCCTCTATGTCGGCGTCATCGAGCGCAGCAAGAACGTCGAGCAGCTGGTCGTCGAATTCAGCGAGAGCGACGCGCTGCGCCGGATGGGATACGAGCTGTGGATCGTCGGACGGCCGGGCAATGCCGCCGCACGGGTCGAGCGCTTGATCGCCGAGCGCGCCGACGGCCGCGTGCATTTGAAGGGCTTCGTCAGCGAGGCGGAGCTGGAGGCCTGCTACCGGACCTGCACCGCGATGGTCTTTCCCTCGCTGGTCGAGGGCTTCGGCCTGGTGCTGCTGGAGGCGATGGCGTGGGGCGCGCCGCTGGTGGCGATGAACACGTCGGCGATCCCGGAGGTCGTCGGCGATGCCGGGATCCTGGTGGAACCGGCGGAAGCCGGCGGCATCCGGCGGGCGATGGAGCGCCTCGCCGGGGATGCCGCGCTCTGCCGCGGCCTGCAGGAGCGCGGCTATGCACGGCTGCAGCAGTTTTCCTGGGTCGAGGCGGCGCGGCAGACCCGCCGCCTCTTCGACGCTGCCGCCGGGCGGACCGCATGATCCGGGCCACCGTCGTTGTGCCGAGCTACAACAACGCGGCGACGATCGGCCGCTGCCTGGACTCGCTGGAACGGCAGGACATGCGCGGCGACCTCGAGGTCATCGTCGTCGACGACGGCTCGCGCGATGACAGCGCGGCCCGCGCCTCGGCCTTCCCCGTCACCGTCATCCGCCAGGCCAACCAGGGACCGGCGGCGGCACGCAACTGCGGTGCCGCGGCGGCGCAAGGCGCGATCGTCCTGTTCCTGGATTCCGACTGCGTCGCGCCGCCGGGCTGGGCGCGGGCGATGACGGCGGCACTCGACGGCACCGATGCCGAGGCCGCGGTTGGCACGATCGTTCCCTCGACGCAAGGGGTCCTGCCGGTGCTGATCCAGATGGAAATCGAGGAGCGCTACGCGCGCATGCGGGCCCGCGACCTCGTGGACTTCATCGCCGCGCCGTCCTGCGCGGTGCGGCGGGACTGCTTCCGCCGCATCGGCGGGTTCAACGCGGCCTTCCGCTTCAACGAGGATGTCGAACTGGCCTATCGCCTGAACGCGGCCGGGCTCGGTATCCGCTTCGTCCAGGACGTTCCTGTCGCCCATGCGCATCAGCTGCGCTGGTCCGACTATGTGCGGGCCAAGTTCTGGCGCGGCGTATGGCGGATGCGGCTCTACCGGCTCTACCCTAGGAAGCTCCTGCGGGACGACTGGACGCCGCAATCCCTGAAGCTGCAGATGCTGGCCGCCTGCCTGCTGCCGCCGGCCGTGCTTGCGCTGCTGGTGAAGCCGGCCCTCTGGCCGGCGGTGCCGGTGCTGCTGGCTCTGGCCGTGGTTCCGGGCTGGCGGGTGGTCCGGGCGGCGGTGGCTGCCCTCCGCCCGATGCCGCCGCTGCTGGCCGGCCTCTGGGCGACGGCGTTCCTGCTGCTGCGCTCCTTTACTCTCGCGGCGTCCGTCATTTACGATAGGCTGGTGAAGGCGCCGGAAGCCGCGCGTGTGCGCCAGGCGCCCGGTTCAACCCGGTCAAGCCGATGAGGACATCATGCGCAAGCTTCTGATCTCATGGGCATTTGCGGTGCTGGGCTGCGGCCTGGCGGGTGCCGCCGCGGCGCAGGACGTCAATATCGAGGTCAGTCAGGCGTCGGTCGGCAACGGCGTGCCGCCGGTCTTCCAGTTCGGCGGCGGCGTCTGGCGGATCCCCAAGGTCATGCCCTGGGTCGCGCCGAGCATCCTGGGCTTGCGCAGCGGCGGCGGGACCTATCGGGCGGCTCTCTCCTGGGAAGTGCTGGCGGCCTCGCAGAGCCCCGAGGATCTGCAGGCGAAGCTGGCGGGCTACCGCCTCAACGATTTCCTGAAGCAGGTCAAGGCCAAGGGCGGCGAAGTCATCATCTCGCTGGACGGCATGCCGAAATGGCTGGCAGCGGACAAGTCCGACAAGACCATGGCCGACGGCCCCGCCTGGGCGAAGTCCGTCCCGGCCAAAGGCGAGCAGTGGGCCGAAGTGGTCCAGGCCGTGGTGGCGCATTTCAATGGCGAGCTTGGCCTCAATGCCCTCTACGAAGTCTGGAACGAGCCCGACTGGTCGCTCCGCGGATCGGTCGAACAGTATCTCGACCTCTACCGCTGGAGCGTCGTCGGGGCCCGGCGCGCCGATGCGCAGGCCCGCATGGCCGGGCCGGCGTTGTCCGACTGGACCTCGCCCGGTGCCAAGGGCGCGCAGTTCTTCCTGCAGTCCTTCTTCGACTATGCCGCCCGCACTCCGGCGCCCGAGGTCGGCCTCAAGCGCCTGCCGGTCGACGCCGTCACCTGGCATTCCTTCTATCGCGACCACGCGGTCTCCTATGGCCTGGCGGCAAAGCAGATCCGGTCCTGGCTGAAGGATGCAGGCTATCCGGCGCGCACGAAGCTGATCCTCGACGAATGGAACATCGCCTCCGCGGAGCCGCCCTATCCCGAGGGCGACATCAACGGCGGCTATGCCGGCGCTGTCTACGTCGCCGCGGCGATGATGGCGATGAACGAGGCGGGGATCGATCGCCAGACCTTCCAGATGATGGTCGACCCGGGATCGCAGGGATACAGCGGCGGCGCGTTCTCGCCGGCCGGCGTCGCCCGGCCGAGTTTCAATGCCTTCCGGATGTTCGCCTGGCTGCGCGGCAAGCAGCTGACGGTGCATACCTCGCAGAAATGGGTCCGCTCGGTGGCGTTTGCCGACGAGAAGCACGTCTATCTGGTGGTTGCCGTCGCGCCGCCGTCGGACTACATGCTGGTGCGCGGGGTCTTTGAAGCAATGCCGGTCGAGAACTTCGGCCTCTACAAGGAGATGGGCCGCATCCCGAAGGACGCGCTGCAGGGATTCCTGCTGAAGAACGGCGCCATGCCCGGCGGCATCTCCCCCGATCTGGCCGCCGTCCTGCAGCAGGGCCGCGACCGGTTCGTCGCGGCAAGGCAGGAGCGCGACAGCTGGAAGAACGGCGTCAGGCTGCATGTCGCCCTCGATCCCGGCCTGGGGATCCGGACCAATGTCCAGCGCGCGGTGTTCGATCGCGGCCATGCCCCCGATGCCGGCATGGTCGACCGGCAGACTCGCGACCTGCAGAACTCCCTGAAGAGCGGGCTGGAGCGGGCCCAGAAGGAGCTCAACGACGGCGCGCTGCAGCCAGACGTGAAGCAGCAATACCTGCAGGCCCTGAAGGATACCTTCGACACCAGGGCCGTCGTCGCCGCCGCGGATCCGTCGAGCCAGGCGGTGCTGCAGCGGGCGGACCAGGCGATGACCGGGGATTTCGCCGGAAAGCTGGCCGCCATGGACAAGGAAAGCCTGAAGAAACTGGACATCCAACCCCTGGCCGTCCAGGGTTCGACCATCGACATACAGAGCGACGGGGTGGCGCTGCACTATCTCGTTCTCGACCGCTGATTTCGTTGAAGACCCGTGTATTAACCGGAAATGGATTGCGATCGACCTATGCCTGTTGCCTGTATTGCCAGCACCTCCGCATTCCCTGAAAACCCCGATTGCCGATCCGTCCGGAACGGAAACGGTAGGCGGCGCCGATGCCACGCCCAGGGAGAATCCCGATGATCGGCGTGATCGTCGCCGAGGGAAAGGTCGCGGCGCCGGCGCTCGACGCCCTGTTCCCGCCCAGGGCCACCGCCTTCGTCCCGGAGATCATCCGCAATCCGGGCGATGGGCTGGGCTGGGCCGCCGCCGTGCCCGCCGGCCGTCGCGACAGCGCCGGACTGATGACCAGCTATCGCGACCCGCAGACGGGTCGGGTCGCCTTCGTCCACGGGCGGATCTTCAACCTTGCCGAATTCGCCGCCGATGGCGTGCCGCCGCTGGAGCGGACGCAGGCCCGGATCGTGGCCGATCTTTACGCGTCGGGCGATCCGCAATGGCCCACGCGGCTGCGCGGCCAGTTCGCGATCGTCATCTGGGATCCGGCCACCCGCCGGGTCACCGCCCTGCGCGACCGGTTCGGCATCATTTCGCTCTACTACCGGCGCAGCAAGGACGGGATCGCCTTTGCGAGCACCGCCAAGCAGCTGCTCGAACTCGACGGCCGGAAGTCGGGCCCCGATCGCGGCATGATCGCGGCCTATCTAGTCGACGATATCCTGCGCAGCTCGGCCTTCTCGCAGGAACGCACGTTCTTCGCCGACATCAAGCAGGTGATGGCCGGGCATTACCTGACATTCGGCGGTGGGGCGGTCGAGCAGAAGCCCTATTGGGACATCGCCCAGCCGTTTCGGGCGCCGAAGACGGCGCATCCCGACCCCGCCGAGTACCTGCGCCTGTTCGAGCGCGTGGTGGGAGAGCAGGCGGGAGCGACGGAGGGAATCGGCAGCGCGCTGAGCGGCGGCCTCGATTCGCCGGCCATCCTGAAGATGCTGGCAAAGGCCGACCCGCAGCGGTCCATCCCGACGATCTCGCTGGGCGAGCTCGGCGAGGGCGTCAGCGAGAGCGCCAACATCTTGGCCGTGCTCGAGGGCGTCAAGAGCGTGCCGACCTGGATCCGGCCCGACGACTACGACATGTTCGAGATCATCGGCGACAGCCACTGGTTCCAGGAATGCCCGACCTTCAGCCCGTCGCCGGCGGTATTCTATCTGCTGAAGAAGGCAGCCGCCGAGAACGGCGTGACGACTTTGTTCAGCGGCCTGGGCGCCGACGAGCTCCTGGGCGGACTCAATCTCGGCTATCTGGCCGATCTCTTCTTCCAGGGTCGCTGGCTGCGGTTCATCCATGAGATGCGTGCCTACCAGTCGGTCGACAGCCTGCGCCTGCGGCTCTCGGCAGTTGCGCTGTTCCGCGACCAGGTGTTCGATCCGATGCGATGGGTGCGACGCCAGCGGCCGATCCCAAGTTGGATCCGCAAGGATCTTGTCGACGAGTTCCACCTCGCCGACCGCCATTGGAACTGGCCGGTACGCAGCGGCGTCAGCCAGTTCGACGCCCGGGTCTGCACGCTGCTCACCGAGACCTTCACGCCGTCCTTCCTGCACTACGAAACCCACAATGCGACCGCCTGGGGGATCGAGAACAGGTTCCCCTATATCGACGACCGCATCGTCACCTATGCCGCGCATCTGCCCTGGCACGAGCGCAGTTCCGACGGCCTCTACAAGATCCACCATCGGGAGGCGCTCAAGACCCTGGTGCCGCCGCAGGTATGGAAGCAGACCAAGAAGACGCTGATACCGACGGTGCACGATCACTGGCTGCGGCAGGCCTATGGCAAGCAGGTCGACGCCCTGATCGATGCCGGCGGCGCCTGGACGGCCTATCTCGATGCCGACACCGTGCGCCGCGAGCACGCGGTGTACCGGACGACGGAGGACGTTTCCCTGCGAAACCGCCTGCGCCGCTCGACGTGGCGGGCCGTCAGCCTCGGTACCTGGCTGAACCGGTTCTGGGGCTGAAGGCGGGCAGCCAAGGCGCCGGCCGTACATCCGGATGCCAAGGTCACGCAACCAATTGCAGGATCGGATTCTCGAAGACATGCTGCCCCGTCCGCTCCTTAACTTGGCGAAGAACCTGGGTTCGGTTGTTGTCGCAAATGCCGCGAGCGCCGGACTGGGATTCCTGGTGCTCGCGCTGCTTTCTCGAAAACTGTCACCGGCGGGCTTCGGTATACTGGCCCCGATCATCAGCATCCTCGATCTTGGCCAGGTGCTGATCGATTCGATCGTCTCCGCCGGCGCGGTTCATGTCGCGGTCCAGAAGCTCAAGTCGAACGCCGCCCATGCCGCGATGGCCTTCAAGATTGCGTTCTGGATCCGCATGTCTGCGGCCGGGCTCGTGGTCATTCTGGGTTGGCCGGCGGCGCCATGGCTGTCTCAGCTCCTGTTCGATACGACGGATTGGACATGGGAACTGCGGCTTGCCTGCGTCACCGTTCCGGCGATTGCCGTCTATATGTCGGCAATTGCGGTACTTCAGACCCGCCAGGATTTCACCCGACTCTCCGCCGTCACCTTATACAAGAATTCCCTGCGGCTGGGATTTCTGGCGGTTCTCGTGGTCATCGGGCTGCTATCGGTCGATACGGCGGCCTGGGCGATCTGCCTTGCTGCAGTGCTGACCGCCGGTCTTGCCGTCTTCACCACCCCGTTCAACTACCTGCGGGTTCCCGGATTCGATCGCGCAATTGCCGGCGAGATGTTCGCCGTCAACAAGTGGATGATGTTGATGGCGGTCAGCTATGTCGGCGGGCGCATCGACGTCTTCATGCTGTCGAGCCTCAGCATCCCCGAGCAGGTGGGGTGGTATTCCGCAGCGATGCAACTTTGCCTGGCCATCACGCTGGTCAGCCAGTCCCTGATCACCACGCTGTTTCCGAAGACGTCCGGCCTGCAGGGACCTGCGGAACTGCGGGCCTATTGGAACCGGTCGCTGAAGCTGGGCCTGCTTGTCCTCATCCCATACGGTATGCTTGTTGTCTTGAGCGGCTGGATAACGCCGATTCTCCTCGGCTCGTCCTATGCCAATGCCGCGCCGGTATTGAACCTGCTGGCCGGATCTGCATTTCTGACGCTTGCCACCAACCCCGTCATCCTGCTGCTGTTTCCATTGGGTGAGGTACGTTTGCTGGCGATCGCCGGATTGGCGCAGCTCTTCATTCGTGTCGTCCTCAATCTGGTGTTCATGCCGACCTATGGAGCGACCGGCGCCGCCGCTGCGGAGCTCCTGGCCAAGGCCCTGACAATCGGTCTTACCTTGGTCGCCATCGATCGGGTTCTGCGGTCGAGGCAGAGAGCGCTCGGGGACAGGGAAGCGCTGCAGCCTGCGGCCGGCGGATCGGATGCCGGATGATGAGTGGATGCCAGGGAATGCCACTCCTGTTTGATCGTGAGGGGAAGGGTTGATGCCATCTCTCGGCAATCTGTTTCGTCGCATTCTGGGGCGCGTGGATCCGATTCTGGTGCCACGGGCCAATCGCCGCCTGAACGCGGCGATTGCGGCCGCACCGGGACCGTTTCGGTCACGTATAGATGTGGCGATCGATAGGGCAATCGCCTATTTCGAGACCCAGCCGGAGATGGAGATGTCGGCATTGTACATGCTGACGCGGCTGTACCGAGTGGGTCTCGAGCCGCGGCTTGCGTTCATGGAGAGGATGATCGCCGACTACATCGCCCGGTATAACAACCCGCATTGGCGATATTTTGACCGCTCCTATGAGCCCTGGAGCGAAGGTGCCCTGTCGCGGACCCAGCAGATCCCCAGTCATCCGATCGAAGTCCTGATGCTGAAATGCCTTTATGCCGACCGCCTCGGGCTCGGCGAAGAGCTGCTCTGGGAACTTGCCTCGACGGACGACGGTGGCGGCTATGGCACGACACACATCGTCGTCGGCGGCCTCGCCTTGAAGGCCTTCAGCAGCATGCCGGCGGCTCGGATCGACGCCATGATTCAGGCGACGGTGCCGGCCATGCTGCGGGCCCAGCAGGTCAGTCGGGCGGGTGATATCTTTGCGGAGAGAATCATGATCCTGCAATGGCTCAACCAGCATGACCAGATCCAAGATGCGTGGATTCACCGTGTCCTCGAGGCGCAGAACGCCGACGGCGGGTGGCCCGGGCGCGTGTCGCTGCGCCGCCATGTGTCAAATCAGCATACGGCATCCGTGGCGCTGGCGGCCCTCGTGCAGTATCGTGCGTTCCACTTCCGGGATGGCAGCCGTATCGGGCAGATCGTTTGACGCTATCGTAGATTGAGCTAGTGGGTATTCGCGCTCGCTGCCGAGAGAATCGGATGTCTTCATGACTATTGCCGGTGCTGCATTCAAATCGATTGTGCGCTGGAGCAATCCATATCTTGTCCCGGTCGCAAACCAGCGCGCCGCCCGGAGGATGCTGGAACATCCAGTTGAGGCGATGCGTCAGGTCGAAGCCGCGATTACGTCGGCGATCGGCTACTTCGCGGCGCAGCCCAGCATCGAGCCTGCCGCGCTCATCTTGCTGGGTCGCCTTGGCCGCACTGGCGCCGATCCTCGGCTGCATTTCATCGAGCCGAGGATCGCTGAATTCGTAGGCAAGTTCAGAGACCCCTACTTGCGCCTGCTCGATCCCGAATACAACGGGCCCACCAGCGGCATCATGGCGGCACCGAATTCAGCCGATAATCCTGTACTTCAGCTCATGGAAAGATGCCTCTTTGCCGACCGCACCGGCGATGGAGCGGCCTGCCTTGATCTGCTCGCACAGATCGATGACGGCGGTGGGTACGGTACCACCCATATCGCTGTCGGCGGCCTTTTCCTGCGGGAGTTCGGCGCCGTGGCGGATGATGCCGTCGAACCACTCATCCAATCGGTGGTCGGGACGCTGGTGAGTGCACAGAGGAGTGACCGAGCGGGTGACCTATTCGCCGAGCGAATTGCGACTCTGCAGTGGCTGGGCTGCGAAGCGTCGATCGATCCGGCATGGATTAAGCGTCTGGTCAACGCGCAGCGGCGGGGCGGCGGATGGACGGCCGGGCCGTCGCTTCGCTCCGCACGACCGAACCAGCACACCTCTGCCCTGGCGCTGATATCGCTGGTACAATGGGTGGCTCAAAGCAAGGGAAAGGCTGTGCCGTTCTGGCGGCAGGCAGCGAAATGACCGCGGCTGCGGGACCTGGTCTTGGATTTGCGGTCCCAAATCCTGATTCGCCAACCTGCCAAAGATAATAGCGCTGAGAGTCGGGCCGATGCACGTTCACCCGTTGTTGATTGCAGATGCTGTAGCAAGGCGTGCCCAGCGCTTCATCAGCGTTGCGCTGATGCCCGCCTGGAATTCGCGCCTGCGTCGAAAAGTGGGATCTGCGCCGGGCCAATTCGAGACGTTGCTCGCCGACTCGATCGCGCGCGGCCTACAGTATTTCGAGCGCCTGCCGGGACTCGAGTTGACGAGCCTGATCGCGCTTTGGCCGTCCTTGCAGGATGGGGGTGAAGAGCACCTGCGGTTTCTGGTGCCCGCCCTGCAGTACTACCGCTCCCGCTTCAACAACCCCGATCTTCGCCTGTTCGATGACGCCTACGACCCCGTCGCGCGTGAGGTCGAGGGGTTGAGGCGCATACCGCCGAACCATCCGATCAACGTGCTGATGGAGAGATGCCTTTACGCCGATCGCATGGGGCTCGATGCCGAACTCCTGCAGGACCTGGCCCGTCTGGAAGACGGCGGCTTCTATGGCACGACCCATATCGTCTGGGGTTGCCTTCTGCTCAGGCGCTTCAGCAACATCGATCGCACTAAGATCGATGCCCTGATCAGGCCGGCGATCGACAGCATGCTTCGCCGCCAGAAGGTCGATGTCGTCGGCGACCTGTTCGCCGAGCGGATCGCGTTTCTGCAATGGGCGGGGCGACCCGATGCGGTCGACCCGGCATGGCTGTGGCGTCTCGCGCGGGCGCAACGCCCCGACGGAGGCTGGCGGCGGATGAGTTCGATCTGGCCGCAGGCCTCGAGCCAGCATACGAGCTGCCTGGCCCTGGCGGCCCTGCTGCAGCATCGCAACCGCTTCAAGGCGAGCCTGTTTGGTGACGCCTGAAGACGGTGCTATCCTGAAGCCGGTCGGAACGCGTGCATAAACGGATATCGAAATGACGGGTCGGATGCTGCATATCCCCGGGCTCTGGAGCGGTCGCCTGCCGCCGGGGACGGTCGTCGCGGCGGCGGCAGCGGTCATCGTCGCGTCACTGGTGGCGATGGATCCCTATCTCAGCAGCCTGGTACCGCGGGCGTGGTGGCGGCTGCTGTTCCTGGAGAACTCGCCCTATAGGATCACGCCGCTGCTGCCGCTGCTGGCTGTCCTCCTGGCGGCCGGGGTCTGGGGTCTTCGGCGCACGGGAAGCCTGCCGGCGGCCGCTCTGCTGCTGCTGCTGATCGCCGGCCAGACCAATGGCATCCATCTGGGGCCCCTGGACCTCCTCGACCTGACGCTGATCGGCGTCTTTCTGCTGTGGCTCGCCTCGCGGATCGCCGATCCGGCGGCGCCCGTCATCGGCGGGGTGGTGGTCTGGGCGTCGCTGGCACTGCTCATCCTCAACCTGCCCAACATCCTCCACGAGAGCCCCGTCACCTTCCTAGGCGGCACCGTCGGGCTGGTCCGCTGCGTGCTGGTCGTGACCCTGGTCCTCAATCTCGTCACCTCGGCGCGGGCCTACGACTTCGCCATCCGCGCGCTGATCGCGGTCGCGGTGGCGAGCGCGGTCGTCGGCATCGTGCAATTCGGCGCCGGCTACCTGTTCGGCGCCTATTTCACCCTGATCGATCCGCCGGAGACGGCGTTCAAGCCGACCCCGCTGGGCATGGTCATGCGCGCCTCGGCCCTCTGCATCACGGCGCAGCACTATTCGGGATTCCTGACGCTGACGCTGCCGTTCATCCTGTTCGCGTGCACCCGGGGCAGCATCAGGTCGCGCGCCGCCATGGTGATGGCCCTCGGCATTGTCCTCGCCGGAATCCTGGCCAGCTGGAACTTCGGCGCGATCTTCGTCGCCGCGGCGATCTTCGGCGTTTTCCCGTTCTTCTGCTGGCCGCGGTTTGCGATCCAGACCGTAATCGGTTATGCACTGGCGGCCGGCGTGGCCTATTTCACCGGCTTGCTGGAACTGGTCTACGACCTGTCCTTCGGCGACAGCGGTGTCGCCAAGGGCGTCAGCCAGCGCAAGACCCTGATGGAACTGGGCCTGAACAAGCTGTATCGCGATCCCTGGATCGGCGAGGGAGCGCATGGAATGGCCGACTATTCGGGCAATTTCTGGGGGCGGCCGGTGCACAATGCCTATCTCCAGACGATGACCGAAATCGGCATGCTCGGCGGTTGGGTGCTGATCGGCATGCTGCTGCTGCTGACCACCCAGCTGTTCATCGCGGGGGCGATGGTGCAGAGTCGGATGACGCATCACCTGCGCGCCGGCCTCATCGCGGTCCTGGCACTGATGATGCTGATGATGAGCGAGCCGATGATGGACCACAACAACACCTGGCTGGTCCTCGGCCTGGCCGAAGGCGCGCTGCTGATCGCGCTTCGGCGGGGGCCCGCGTTCAGTACGCGAGATAGCAGGTGATCAGCAGCAGGAGCAGCGCGGTGCCGGTCATCAGCAGGAACAGGGCGACGATTTCGGCCAGGATCTTCCGGCTCGCGGCCCCGACGCCATCGAGCTTGGCGGTCCGCGTGTCCAGCGACACCCATCTTCCATTCATCGGGACGAGTCCGGCCCGGCGGTGCTGCGCGGCAATCTGCGCGAGGTAGCGCCTGATGGTTGCCCGGGGTCCGAGGGCCTTGGCGAGGGCGGCGGGGTCGGATGTCATGGCTGCATGTGGAAGATCAGGTTGAGCACGATGAACAGGACAAAGATCGAGCCGGTGGCGACCAGCAGCCCGAGCTGCACCGCGCCGAGGATCTGCAGCAGGCGGGCATGGCGTTCGAGGACCGTCGGTGGCCGCCGCTCTTGCAGCTCCGCCTCGAACTCGGACTCGATCGAGGCATAGGCGTCGACGATCCAGCTCTCCAGCAAGCCTTGATCGATTCCGGAACCAGGCTGGCGGGGCTCGCTGGACATCATTCGGCCGCCGGGTCGCTGGCTGGCGCGGACTGGGTCCTGGCAAACTCGATGAAGCGGCCGTCGAGGAATGGCGACCAGTCCATCTCGCGCCGGATGCGGGCCGACTTCAGGCGGCCGAGATATCCCATCAGCAGTGCATAATAGGCGCCGGCCGCCGCACCGGTCAGGCCGGCCACGATGGTGTTCAGTGTCGGCAGCGGGAATACCGGCCGCGTCGGCGGGACGCCCGTCTGCACCACCACCACCGCAACCGGCGGATCCTGGAGCTGCAGCTTCGCCTCCATCAGGTTGCGGGTCATTTCGTCCCGGACCGACTGGCCGACGCGAAGCTGGTCGAGCTGCAGCATGAGGTCCTTGACCCGCTGCGCATTCGGGTCGGAGGCGACCTGGCCGGGCTCCGTTGCGGCACCGGCGGCTGTGCCGGAATCCTGCGTCTTGCCGTCGAGCCGGCTCAGCTGCTGGCTCAGCGTGTCGACCTCCGCCGCCAGGCGCTCGCGCAAGGCGCGGACATGGAATTCGCGGTACAGCTTCGGCAGCTCGTTGGCGATATCCGCGGCCAGCTGCGGATTCGTGTCGCGGACATGGATGTCGATCATGAACTCGTCGCTGACGTTGATATCGACATTCTTCCGCAGCACGTCGACGTCGCGCTGCGGGAAGCGCTCGTGGAGGATGCGATAGACGTCCTGGCTCAGCAGGATGCCGATATCGACGGCCGCTGCCTTCTCGTCGGCGGTCGGTAGAAAGGGAGCCTGCGCGAAATGCCCGGCGGTCTCGGAACGGGTATAGGAGGGCAGGTTGAGATTCGTCGGGGTGTAGAACGTGACCTTTGCCTCGTAGACGGGGGACAGGACGAGGCTGATCAGGCAGCCGAAGATCGCCGCCGACAAGGCGACGATGAGGACCAGGGACTTGCGTTCGTATAGATCCTGCCAATAGTCGTAAAGCGTCGCTGACACGTCTCTATCCTTGTCCGGCGGGGGCGATGTGGGCCGCCCTGGCACCCATCGAGGCGGAAAGACCGCCCCGCTGCGGCGACCCGGCGATTGACCCTGCCAGACAGCCTGCCGATATGAGGGTCACGATCGTCCTGCCTTCCCTTTCGGCGTTCGCGCCGGCCATCTTTTCCTGGCGGCCCTGGCGAGTGCGACAAGGCGCGATCGGATCGTGCGGCCCTGAATGTCCAGATCGATAAAGCACCGCTCGTCCTTTGTCCATCGTTGCGAAAACGCCATCTTGCCATAGAAGTCGAACTCCTTGAACCCCTGGCCGGAGGCCTGGGCAATCAGCCTTTTGAAGGCCTGCGAGCCCGGCGAATACTTGGCGAAGCGCTCGTCAAAGCTGGTTTTCAGGGTCAGCATGCGGTTTGGCGTCGTGAGGACCAGGGTGGCGCAGATCGGCACATCGCCAATGCGGAGTACCGCTACCGTTGCCTGTCCGATAGCGGCGAAGGTCCGGGCGGCATCCCGGTAGAACCCGGCGATCACCGGGTTGTCCGCCACGACCTCCCCGGCCGATCGCTTCCAGCTCTGGGCCTCGACCTGCATGAAGTCGACATAGCCGGCGGCGACCGCGTCCGGGGATTGATGGAGGGTCCAAGCGACGGCGCCGAGCTGATCCAGCCTCCGCCCCTGGCGCTCGACCTCCCGTCGGGTGTCGGGTGAAACCACGTGGAAATAGTAGTCGTCCCAGGACCGGCCCAGCACCAGCCGGGAATGCCCCCACCTACGCGCCAGGTCGCAGCGACAATGCAGGATGCGGGCCTGGTCGATCAGCGCGCGGGCGAAGGTTCCGTCCGGAAGGCCCTGCAGGCGCAGCAGGTCCCATTCCCCTCCGGTGCTGATCCAGTATCGCAGAAGCGCCTGTGCCGCCGCCGTCTCGTCGCAGCGCAGCACGAGGCTTGCACGCTGTGCGTGGCTGTTGACCCAGCATCGGATTGTGCGCACCGGCAGGCGGCTGTACCGCTCGGTCTCCAGCCGGGTGAACAGGAGCCCGACAGTGTCGCCACCGGGCGAAATCAGCGCCAGGACCCGTTCCGTCCCCGGCGTTCCGAAATGCCGCCACCACAGCTCAAGCCACTCCGGAGACAGTGTCGGATCGTCGTTTGGCGTGGCATCGCCTGCCGGCCGGTCCCGGCGCAGCCAGGCGAGGGCCGCCTCGATTGGCAGGACGGCAACGTTCAGGGGTTCGCGGTCTGGCATGAATCGGAGTCTTCGCTGGGCTGCGCGGGACCTGTTGGCTGCCGGCCGCGCCCAGCGCAGCGCGACAGGGCGTGGACGAGGCGGCCGCGGGGCGCGGCGCTGAACAGCGTCAGGTTCTGATAGGTCTCGTGATGATCGGCATAGATCGCAGCGAACGGGCTGTTCGAGTTGAAGTCGATCTCCGCAACTCCGTGATCGACCGCCCATTCGTAGGCCATCTTGATCAGGAGCCGGCCGAGGGATACGTGCCGCATCGACGGATCGAAGAAGGTGAGCAGCAGGACGAAACGTCGCCCGAACCGCATGCTCAGCAGGGCGCCTTTCGGATCCTGCCCCTGATAGATGGCCAGCACCACGGGGACCGCGCCATCGTCCGCGGCAAGGCAGAGCATTTCGAAGAAGGCACGGCTGGCGGGAGTGTAGGGGACGTTGACGGCTTGTTCCGCGCGCCCCTCGGCCTTCCAGCTGCGGGCGGCGACATCGGCCAGCACAGCGAGGCCCGGACCGATCTCCGCCGGCCCGGCGAAGGTGCGGAAGGCAAGGCCTGCCTTTTGGGCGCGCTTTGTCGCCTCATCGTAGCGGCGCCGAAAATGCCGCTGCTTGCCCTTGAGGAAGGTCGCCCAGGGCGGCAGGTCCAGGCGCCGATACATCGGCCGGTCCAGGGTGTCGATGCGCGCCGCGATGCCGATCTCGCCGCATCGTGTCGCAAGCGCACGCGCGACGGAATCGGGCAGCGGCAGGACCGCCACATCCCAGCCGGAGAATTCCTGCAGGAATCGCAGCAATGCAGCGTAGCAGTCGGCTTCATTGCCGGGCGCTGCGAGCGGACCGCCCCGCCACAGAGTGGCTTCGAGGCGGAGCACCGGGCTGAGCTGCCGGACGGGAATGAAACGCACGCGGGGGCGTCGGGTGAGGAACGCATCGTCACCGGGCAGGTAGTCGTGGCGCACGACCATGGACGGTGAACGCAGCGTCCGCCCGAGCATCAGCGGCATGACGCCGACCAGCGCGCTATTGCGGCGGAAGGCGACGACGCCGTTGCGCAGTCGCGCGCCGAAGACCGATCGCCAGGCCATGTACCAGCCGAAACTGAGCAGCAGATCGGAACTGCCTGCCATGCGCGACAGGACCTCCCATTCCGGGCGCAATGCGGAGACCTCGCCGTCCGATTCCAGGAAGCTGCACGCCAGCGCGTTTGCCATGCGTCGATCCGGCTGCCGGCGGGGCTAGGACGGTTTCGAGAGCAGTCGGGCCGCCGCGCGCAGCAGCCGGCCATAGGGGCCGCGGTTGTAGATCACCAGCTGACCGTATTCCTCGATCAGGTCGCTGAAGGGCTCGACCCAGGGGTCGGTCGCGTTGAAGTCCATGCGCTCGATTCCGTTTGCCGCTGCCCAGTTCGTCATCGCCTTGATCACCAAGCGTCCCGGATAGAGTGAGGCAATCTCGGGGTCATAGCAAGTGATGCAACCGGTGAGGCACCTGCCGCTGCGGATCACCAGAGCGGCGGCGCGACATTGCTCCCCGGCGAAGAAGCCGAATACGATGGCCTGCACATATCCGGGCTCCACTCCGGCGAGCGTCTCGTAGAACGATCTTTGCCGGTCGGTGAAGGGAAGATGGACCGGAGACCGATCCCGCCCGGTCTCTTTCCAGCTCATACCGGCGACTGTCGCCAAATGCCGCATGCCTTCGCCGATATTGTCGGCACGGTCGAAGACGACGCAGCGAAGGCCGGCTTCCTCCGCGCGTGCGACGGCACGGCCGACGCTCTTGCGGGCATTGCGCGACATCTTCTGCACCGTGGCGTCCCAGGGGAGGACGTTGGTGCATTTATAGAAGCGCCGATCGCCCGGACGCACGATGCCGTCCAATGCGCCGTCGTGGACCAGGTCCAGCCAGGAATCCCGCTCGTCCATCGGTATCGGGAAGATCCCGTAGGTCCAGCCGGGTATGGCCATGAGCGCGGCAGCCAGATGCCGCCTGAGTTCGGCCTGGTCGACCGTCGGGTCGAACAGGTGCCCGCCGCGGAGATTGCCGCTTTCCATGCTGAGCGGCGGGCTGAGCTGGGCGACGGGAAAAATGCGCCATCTTGAGTTAGCGTGGACGAACCTGTCGTCACCGGGATAGTAGTCGAAACGGACCGACAGCAGCGGTCCCCGCAGGCAGCGCGCCAGCATCACCGGCATGACCGCCCGCAGGATCCCGGCCTCGCGCAGGGTCACCGCTCCGCAGTGCACGTTGCCGCCGAACACCTGGCGCCAGGACATGAAATACTGATGGGAGAGACTCAGCGGATGTATCGGAAGGCGTGAGGAGAGGGCGTCCCAGTCCGGCGCAAGCCGGGCGAGGGCGGTCGGATCGACGACAAACGCGCTTTCAATCGGCATCCCGTGCCACCGATTCGCGCCATTGAAGCCGCAGGCGCCGTCCGATCCTGAGCAGCCTGCCGAAGACCGAGGCCGCATAGAGCCGCGTGGTGACGTGTTCGCGGTGCTGCGATGTCCAGCGGCGGAAGAACGTGCTGTCGCCGTGGAAATCCACTTCAACCAGCCGATCTGCCCATGCCGCCTGCAGCATCTGCTCGAACAGCAGCGTTCCGGGGGTTACCTCCTTGGCGGCGGGGTCGAAGTGCATGGTATGGACGTAGCGTTTGCCGGGGCCGCCCAGCATGCGCAGCGAGGCCACCAGCCGGCCATCGATCTTCATCAGCCAGAGGTCGCCAATCTCGTCGTCGTCGAGTTCCTCCAGGAGCGCGAACTCGAAGGCATTGTCTGCGGCGGTCGCCGCCGGGTCGCGGCGCTCGAGACCCTGCCAGCTCTTGGCCTGCAGTTCGAATACCTGGGGCAGGGCATCGGCGATCTCGCGCCGCGTCCGCAGGCGGAGGTAGTCGACTGCGCCGATTTCACCGGCACGCCGGCGGAACTTCTTCAGCTGCCAGCGCATGTTCCCGGACAGCGAGGCGCGATAATCGTCCCAGCTTCCGCCCACGGGCAGATAGCAAAGCAGGCGGCCGGTCTGCCAGGAATCACAGCCCATGGACAGTTGCTCCGCCGAAGCGGGAAGTTCCGCTGTGCCCGGGGCGTCACGCCGCAGGTTTTCCAGGAAGAGGACCTGCCAGCCGCCGTTCCGGGCCAAGGCACCGAGGAGGGCGGACAGGATCTCTTCCCGCCGATCCGGGGCCAGGAGCAGGTCATTGCGCAAGGTGTGATGGTTGCGGAAAAAACCGATTTCGGTGAATGCCACCCCGGACTGTGCGACCCTGCGCCGGGTCAGTGGCAGAAGCCCTTGGATCTCACCGGCGGCCTCTACGGCATAGAATTCCACCGGGGCGTTCCCGCCAAAGCTTCGCCACAATGCCCGGGTAAACCCATAGCTGGAGAACACCGTGGCCTCGGCTTGTGCCGCCGACAGCCGCCGCCAGGCCTGGGCGAGATCGCCGCCGGCCGGCCAGGTCCCGAGTCGGGTCACGGTCAAGGGCGGCTTGGTACTGGGGGCGATCTCGAGCGATGTCACGGGCTGGGCCAATATCTGCTGGCCGCCGCCTTTTTGACGGCGCCGGCGCTGCTTTGCTGGTCAAGGGGCCCGGACCGGTGGATCGCAGGCGCGCGGATCGGGAACCTCTCGGTTCGGTTCATGTTATACTACCAACTACCACCGATCTTGCACGATGTGGTCTTCTTGTTAAGCAATCCTTAAACGGTCGGATGGCATAGATGGGCCTATCGTAAACGGACAGATTTGCGGGATTCGCCGGGATGCATGCACTGTTTCAGCCGCCCTACCCCGCGGAAGACACTGGCTTCCGGCAGACGATGCGATCGGCTCGGATCGCCCAGCAGGAATGTCCAGAACTGCGCTGGCATCCGATGGCGCGCCTGATCACCTTCGCCGTCTCCGGAACTCTGGCTTGGGCGGCGGTGATCTTCCTCTTTTCCCTCGTGCTTGCGTAACGTTGCGGCGGCCCGTCGACGGCGCCCTAGCCGTTGCGGAGCGTCACCACCGTCAGCGCCGTCTTGTACAGGATGTAGGCGTCAAGCTTCAGCGACAGATTGTTGATGTAGTAGCTGTCCAGGTGAACCTGGGTGTCTAGCCCGTTGTCGCGACGATCGACCTGCCAGAGTCCGGTGAGGCCGGGCATCACGCTGCACCGCTGACGCCGGAACGCCGGGTCGAATGCCGAAAGATGGTAGCTGGGAAAGGGCCGGGGCCCGACCAGGGTCATATCGCCGGCAAGGACGTTGAACAGCTGCGGCAGCTCGTCGAGGCAACTGGATCGCAGGAATTTCCCTAGAAATCCGATCAGCCGCGGGTCGTTGCGAAGCTTGTAGCAACGGGCCCATTCCTGCGCCATTTCCGGGTTTTCCGCCAGGCAGGCGGCCAGGCGCTTGTCGGCATCGACATGCATGGTGCGGAATTTCAGCACCCGGAACTTGCGCCCGAGATGGCCGTCGCGTTCCTGTCTGAACAGCACCGGTCCGGGGCTGCAGACATAGATCGCCGCAGCGACGAAGAGCATCAAAGGCAGGGAGAAAACCACCAGCGGGATGCAAACGACATAATCCATCAGTCGCTTGACGCCGAGGTAGATGCGAATCCGATCGGATTGGCGGGCTAGCAGGACATCGGTCTGGGCCATCTGAAACTTCCCCAATTGCCTTGCGCCCGCCTTGTCCGGATACGTCGTATCCCGACAGGCACAAAACACGCTCACACCGCCCCCAACCTCGCGTCCCATAAGCGAGTCAATTTTGTATCGTCGGTCTTTTTGGAACCTGCCGAACGTCGGGTCGTCCACCAATCACGACGCCGGCCAATCCAACAACGCGCTCACCCGATCTCAACTCTGCGGGAAATAAAGCGCCCGCTCGCTTCGCTTCCTTCGACTGCAAATTTTCTAGCGGGATGCTAGCAATCCGATGTTGGCGAGTCGAGCTAAATTAGAATTAAATTTGAAAGACTACTCAACTTATGTACGGCAAAATCATATCTGTAGGTAGAGTGGGTGTTTACCATAATTCAAATGGAAGGATAGGCCAAACGCGTTGCATGTTCACTCGCAGCGAATCGAGATTTCCGGCAGTTCGCCGGGCGCTGCAGTCTACTTCGCGCCTGTCCCGCCCATATAAATGACAGCGTTCCACTGTTCATTGGCGCAAAAATGACTCGGACGTGACGGGTTTGTCCGGGGCCGCAGATTGCATTGCATGGGCTATGCCAGCACCGTAACATCCGACCCTCGATAATTTCTAATACTTGGATGGATTGGCATTTGGCGCCGGCAGTTGTGAATGTGCCAGCGTGACAATGGATTAGTTGCAACGAGTCATTTTGGAAGCAGCATGACACTCGCATCACCCAAGCGCATTTTGGTCACCGGCGGCGCCGGATTTCTGGGAAGTTTTCTCTGCGAACGGTTGGTGGCGATGCAGCAGGAGGTCATCTGCGTCGACAACTACTACACCGGCCAGCGGCGCAACATCGCGCACCTGCTGAATCAACCGAATTTCGAGGTGATGCGGCATGACATCACCTTTCCCCTCTATATCGAGGTCGATGAAATCTACAACCTGGCCTGCCCAGCCTCGCCGATCCATTACCAGCGCGACCCGGTGCAGACGACCAAGACCAACGTCCATGGCGTCATCAACATGCTGGGCCTGGCCAAGCGGACGGGGGCCAAGATCCTCCAGGCCTCGACCAGCGAGGTCTATGGCGACCCTCACGTCCACCCGCAGACCGAGGACTACTGGGGCCACGTCAATCCGACCGGGCCGCGGGCCTGCTACGACGAGGGCAAGCGCTGCGCGGAGACCCTGTTCTTCGACTATTTCCGGCAGCATCAGCTGCGGATCAAGGTGGCGCGCATCTTCAACACCTACGGCCCGCGCATGCATCCGAATGACGGGCGCGTGGTGTCGAATTTCATCATCCAGGCGCTGGAGAACGCGCCGCTGACGATCTACGGCGACGGCAAGCAGACGCGATCCTTCTGCTACGTGGACGACCTGGTGGATGGATTGATCCGCCTGATGAATACCCCCGACGATCTCACCGGCCCGATCAATCTCGGCAACCCGCAGGAATCGAGCATGCTCGAACTCGCCGAGCAGATCGTCGCCCTCAGCGGGTCGAAATCGTCGATCGAGTTCAAGCCGCTGCCCGAGGACGACCCGCTGCGCCGCCGTCCCGACATCGCGCTCGCCCGGCGTCACCTGCAATGGGGCCCGACGGTGCCGCTGGCCGACGGCCTGACCCGGACGATCGCCTATTTCCGCGACCTCGCCTAGGCTGCGCCGGCTGCCCGGGTCGCCGTCAATCCCGGCGACGCAAAATCGCGGCCTAGAACCCGTGTGAAACCCGCCGGAAACGGCGGGTTTCGTGTTTTGGGGCCGTCCGGCACCGTGCCGTCCACCGTGCATCGCCGGTAGAATCCTGGTGCGCGCGCGGTTGATTCATGGAGATCCCGGGGCACGCGATGGGTCTTGCGTGGGTCTCCTGGGCTTGATACCTCGGTCATTGCGGCGCCACGCCCGGCCGGGAGAGTGACCATGACCCTGAAGCTCTATTTCCATCCGCTGTCCTCGTTCTGCCAGAAGGTGCTGACGGCGCTCTACGAGAACGACATCGCCTTCGAGCGGGAGATCGTCGATCTCGGCGATCCGGCATCGCTTGCCGCCTTCCGCAGGATCTGGCCGATCGGCCGGTTCCCGGTGCTGCGCGACACCGCGCGGGACCGGACGGTTCCGGAATCGAGCATCATCATCGAATATCTCGACCAGTATTTCCCAGGCCCGTCGCGGCTGGTGCCGGCGGATGCCGACCGCGCCCGGCAGACCCGGCTGCGCGACCGCTTCTACGATCTCTATGTCAACGTGCCGATGCAGAAGGTGATCACCGACCGGCTGCGCCCGGCGGGGCAGAACGATGCCTTCGGCGTCGAGCAGTCGCGCAACCTGCTGCGGACGGCCTACGACATGATCGATGCGGATCTGGCGGCCCAGACCTGGGCGATGGGCGAGACCTTCAGCATGGCCGATTGCGCGGCGGCGCCGGCGTTGTATTACGCCAACATGGTGCTGCCGCTGGCCGACGCCCACCGGCATGCGGCAGCCTATTTCGACCGGCTCATGCGGCGCCCGTCCTTCGCCCGCGTGGTGCAGGAGGCGGCACCCTACCTGCACCTGATGCCGAAGGGCTGACCAGTAATCGAATTGTTAACCCTGTCCTGTCTAGGATTCGCCGGCAGCGCGGGGGTAACATGGATCAGATATTCGGATTTTCCGGCCGGGCCGGGCGGCTCATCTACTGGGCGATCACCGTCATCTGCGGTCTCGTGCTTTTCGGCATCGAGGCGGCCATGCCCGAGGCCAAGATCGAATCAGGTGAAATCAGCATGGTTTCGCTCGCTTTCGCCATCCTCACATTGATGCTGGTGATCTGGATCGGCCTCGCGGTCACCGTGCGGCGGTTCCATGACCGGGGCAAATCCGGGTGGTGGGTGCTCGCCTTGCTCATTCCACTGGTCGGATTGTGGTTCACCATCGAATTGGCGTTTTTCGGCGGAATCGACCAGGGCAATCCCTATGGCTGAATGGCGCCATGCGCGCCCTGCGCAGGCCTCATGTGCTTGTGCAACGCAACAATTCAGTTGAAAATACTCATTAAATCAATAATATTTCATGCTGCGCCGCAGCATAAAACGACCTGCCGGCGCGGTCACTAAGGAGCATAACCTTAGGACCCGGGAGGAAGATTATCCGTCGTCCAGGAGATCTTCCATGTGGCCCTATTCCGCCGAAGAAAATGAATGGCTCTGCCCGCTGCGGCTGAAGCCGGCGTCTTTGCCGTCGCCTGATCACGGCGACATCGGCACCGGCTGGCCTGAGATGGCCGCGGACGCGCTTCCGGCTGGCACCGGCGCTGCCGCAGGTGATCTGGCTGCCTCTCCGCGGCAACAGCATCCGCAGCACTGACCGTCCCGCCGGCGCGTGATACAACGCCGTCCTGCCGACACGAGATCGGCCGGACAGGAATGGGTCGAACGCTTGCGCTGCTGGTACCTCTATCTCATCGAATGCGAGGGCGGCTCGCTCTATGCCGGAATCGCGCTCGACGTCGAGGCGCGCTATGCCCAGCACGTTGCCGGCAAGGGTGCGAAGTATACGCGCGCCAACAAGCCCCACCGACTGATCGGGCGCCTGGCCTTCCCGGATCGCGGCGCGGCGACGCGCGCCGAGCTCGCCTTCAAGCGGCTGTCGCGCCAGGAAAAGCTGCAGCGGATCCCGGAGTTCGAATCCGCCGAATGCGAGCCACCCACGCCGATGATTCGCGCAGCGGTTGCCAAATCCTAACGGCGGCGCTATTCTGTCTGAGTGATATCCACCTGTTTCGCCGGGAGGTCAGCATGCGTCCGATTGCCTTGCCGCAAGATCCCGGCTGGTCGCCCATTAGGTAGACCGTAGCGCGGGCCGGTCCCGGTCCCGCGCATCCATCTTCCTGGTCCGTGCCGGTCGTCGCAGGCGTTCAACGTCCTGCGTCCTCTGTGCCTCTGCGTTTTCAACTGGAGCGACGTCTCTCAGCGGCGTCGAATCGGTGTCATGATCCATTTGGAGCTCAAGCGACGCGCGCAGCCCTTCCGCGACGTCTTCGATTTCACTTTCCGGCATTGGCGACGCCACCAGGCGGTCACTTGGGGTCTCGCGGTCGCGGTCGTGCTCTCGACCCTTGCCGATGTCTGGGTCCCGGTCTTCGCCGGTCGCCAGATCGACGCCCTGGCGGCGGGGATCGACGGCCAGCGGGCCGCGGCGCTGGACGCCGCGATGACCGCACTGGGCGCGATGATCGCGCTCGGCGCGTTGATGCTGGTGTCGCGCCACCTGGCCTTTCTGGGAATCGTGCGCCTGACGGTGCGGGTCATGTCCGACGTGGCGCAGGAGGCCTTCTGGCGCGTGCAGCGCTTTGCCACCGATTGGCACGCCAACACCTTCGCCGGGTCGGTGGTCCGCAAGGTCACCCGCGGCATGTGGGCGATCGATCTCCTGAACGATACCCTGCTGATGGCGCTTCTGCCGTCGATCGTCGTGCTGGCCGGATCGACCGTGCTGCTCGCCATGCGTTGGCCGCTGATGGGACTGGTCATTGTCGTCGGCGCCACCGCCTATGTGACCATGACGGCCCTGCTGTCGGTCGCCTATGTCGGGCCGGCAGCGCAGTTGTCGAACGCCTGGGATACCCGCACCGGCGGCGCGCTGGCCGACGCGGTCAGCTGCAATGCGGTGGTCAAGGCCTTCGGCGCCGAGGGGCGCGAGGATGCGCGCCTGACGCGGATCGTCGACAAGTGGCGCCGCCGCACCGCGCGGACCTGGATCCGGTCCACCATCAACGGCACGCTGCAGCTGGTCGCCCTGCTGCTGCTGCGCGCGGCGATCATCGCGGCAGCACTGTGGCTGTGGTGGCGAGGCGAGGCAACGGCCGGCGACGTCACCTACGTGCTCACCTCCTATTTCGTCATTCATGGCTATCTGCAGGACGTCGGCATGCATATCCGCAACCTGCAATATGCGGTGAACGAGATGGAGGAACTGGTGGCCATCCACCGCGAGCCGCTCGGCGTCGCCGACCGGCCCGAGGCGGTGCCCATTCGCATCTCCGCGGGACGGATCGTCTTCGAGAACGTGACGTTCCACTATGCCGGACATCCGACGCCGCTCTATCGGGACTTCTCGATCGCGATCGAGGCGGGCGCCAAGGTCGGCCTGGTGGGCCTCTCGGGCTCCGGCAAGACGACCTTCGTGAAGCTGATCCAGCGGCTCTACGACATCAATCGCGGCCGCATCCTGATCGACGGCCAGGACGTCGCCGCCTGCAGTCAGGCCTCGCTGCGCGCGCAGATCGCCATCGTGCAGCAGGAGCCGGTGCTGTTCCACCGCTCGCTGGCGGAGAACATCGCCTATGCCCGGCCGACGGCGTCGCTGGCCGAGATCGAGCGTGCGGCGCGCCTCGCCAACGCGCATGACTTCATCGCCAAGCTGCCCGGCGGCTACGGGACACTGGTGGGCGAACGCGGCGTGAAGCTGTCGGGCGGGGAGCGTCAGCGCATCGCGCTGGCGCGGGCCTTCCTGGCAGATACCCCGATCCTGATCCTGGACGAGGCGACCTCCAGCCTGGATTCGGAGTCCGAGGCCCTGATCCAGGACGCGACCGAGCGGCTGATGGTCGGGCGGACGGCGATCGTCATCGCGCACCGGCTGTCGACCGTCCGCGCCCTCGGCCGGATCCTGATCTTCGAGCGGGGCCGGGTGGTGGAGGAGGGCGATCACCAGAGCCTGGTGCAGCGGGAAGGCGGGATCTATCGCCGGCTGTTCGAACGCCAGGCACTGGGCCTGGCCAATCCGCTGGACCTGCCGACGAACCTGCCGGATACCGATCCGCTCGACCGGCCGCTGGAAGAGGCGCGGGAAGGCAGCCGCGAGGCCGTGCGCAGCGATTGGGTCACCGCCAGGCCCTGAGGCTAGCGGCCGGCGATGCGCAGCGGCTGGCGGTTTTCCGGGGGGTCGGCTGCGGTGCGTTCCGGCGGGAAGGTGACGGTGACCGTCGTCCCGACATTCTCGGTGCTGGCGATCTCGATCGTCGCATCGTGCAGGTCGACCAGCCGCTTGGTGATGGCGAGCCCGAGACCGGTCCCCTCGAAGCGGCGCGAGGCGGCGTTCTCCACCTGGAAGAACGGCTGGTAGACCTGGTCGATCGCATGGGCGGGGATGCCGATGCCGGTATCGCTGATCCGGATCTCGATGCGGTTGTCGGGGCGGCAGGCGGCGGCGACCTCGACCCTGCCGCCGGGCTCGGTGAACTTCGCGGCATTCGAGAGCAGGTTGACCAGGATCCGCTTGATCGCGAACTGGTCGCCCTTGAGCTTCGGCAGGGTGGCGGGAACGGATTCCACCAGCGTGATCTCGCCGGGCCGGGTGCGATGCTCGATCTGGCGCGAGCTGCTGTCGATCAGCTCGCCGAGATCGACCCACTGCTCGCGCAGCTCATGCTTGCCGGCTTCCAGCTTCGACATGTCGAGGATGCCGTTGATCAGGTCCAGCAGGTCCACCCCGCTGTTGTGGATGTCGTTGGCGTAGCCGGTATAGCGGTCGAGCGAGTCGCCGAACAGCCGGTCGCGGATGATCTGCGAGAAGCCGATGATCGCGTTCAGCGGTGTCCGGAGCTCGTGGCTCATGTTGGCGAGAAAGCTGGACTTTGCCCGGTTTGCCATTTCCGCCTGGTTGCGCGCCTCGATGAGATCGGACTCGAACTTCTGCTGCTCGGTGATGTCGAAGCCGATGCAGACGACCAAAGCGAGCTTGCCCGCGGCGTCGGTCAGGGCGACGTTGGACCACCGGAGGTAGCGTTTCCCGCCGTCCGGCTGCAGCCAGTGGTTCAAATTGACGATGGGAAAATCCTTGGGGTCGCGGTTGGCCAGGATCTTCGAGACCTGGCCCCATTCGTCGGCGGGAATGATCTTGCGCCAGACCTCCGGATTCTTGAGTTCGGCCTCGCTATAGCCCGACAGTCGCTGCGCCCCGCGGCTGGCCTTCAGCAGGTTGCCATGGGCGTCATAGACGGTGATTGCCGCATCGACCGAGTTCAGCACCAGGTCGACGAAGGCGTCCTGGCGCACCGGCGGCAGCAGCAGTCGCCGCAACCGGCCACAGACCAGAAGCAGACCGAAGACGGTGCCGCCGCCGCCTATAAAAGCCAACAATATCTGCAGCATAATGCCCTTGTCGACGATCCCGACCGATCGCCGCCGCGGTCGCGCAGGGCCTTGCCCGGAAGCGGGTCGCGGCAGCCCCCCGATCTTGCGGCCGATATATTGTCTTTCTGTTAAGACCCCCGGCCGCAACCGCGACGCGACGCCGACACCTAGCCGGCGAAAAGCTGCGTCGGCAGGCCGCTGACGCCGGGCGTCACCTCGAAGAATCCGCCCGCCAGGGGCTCCTTCTCGAGCTGCTCCGGCGACAGGCCGATCCGCGCGGAGGTGACGAAGAGCCGGTCCAGCTTCGGTCCGGCAAAGCAGCAACTGGTGACCTGCGACACCGGCAGCGAAACGAAACGGTCGCGACCGCCGTCCGGACGGAACCGCGTGATGCCCCAGCCCTGCCACTGTGCCACCCAGAGGCAACCCTCGGCATCGGTCGTCATGCCGTCGGGATAGCCGTCGGCTTCGGCGAAGGTGACGAAGACCTGCTTGTTCGACAGGCTGCCGTCGGCGGCGATGTCGAAGCGGTAGATCCGGCGCTCGCTGCTGTCGGTGTGATAGATGGTCTTTCCGTCCCGGCCGAGGGTCGGGCCGTTGGCGCAGATGTATCCCGCATCGACGCGGTGGACGCTGAAATCGGGATCGAGGCGGTAGAAATTGCCACTATGGGCGCGCTCGGCATCGTCCATCGAGCCGAACCAGATCCGGCCCTGGGCATCCGCCTTGGCGTCGTTCAGGCGATTGCCGGGGAGCCCGCTCTCCGGCGCGAGGCGCGGCGTGATTTTCAGCGGGTCGAGCGTCAGCTCGGCGATGCCGCTGCGGAATCCGGCGATGAAGCCGGGCCGGTTCCGCCGCTCGATCACCCAGCCGAAATCCTCGGGCACGTCCCATTGGTCGGTGCCGCCGTCGGCCAGGCGGTAGCGCCGCAGCTTGTGGCCTTTGATGTCGGTCCAATAGACGGCATTGTCGCGAGCCGACCACAGCGGGCCCTCGCCGAGGGGCGCCTTCGCGTCCCAGATCAGTTTCACGTCGCTCACGTTGCCCCCGTTGTGCCCAATCCCTGCTAGGCCCAGCCACCGTCCACGGTGAATTCCTGCGCCGAGCACATCCTGGCGTCATCGGAGGCGAGAAACAATACCATGCGGGCGAGATCGACCGGCATGACCCGCCCCTTCAGGCATTGCTGCTGGTCGATCAGCCTGTTGCCGGCCTCGTCGACCCAGAGGCTGAGCTGGCGCTCGGTCATGACCCAGCCCGGCAGCACCGTATTGACCCGGATTCCGCTCTGCCCGAGATCGCGTGCTAGGCCGCGGGTGAGGCCGTGGACGCCGGCCTTCGCCGTGGTATAGGCCGGCATGCCGCCGGTCGCGATCTTCCAGCTGATCGAGCCGAAATTGACGATGCTGCCGCCGCCCAGGCGCTGCATCATCGGCGCCACCGCCTGGGCGGCGAAGAACATCGGCCGCTCGTTGATCGCCATGCGGTCGTCCCAGTAGGCGGGCGTCACTTCCTGCCACGGGTGGCGCATGTCGTTGGCCGCATTGTTGACCAGCACGGCGACGTCGCCAAGGGCCCGCTGGGCGGCGGCGATCGCCGCCTGCAGGGCGGGGATGTCGCGGAGGTCGCAGGGGAGGAAGAGCGGGGCGCTCCCGTATTCCTTCTGCAGCGCCGCGCAGAGCGCGGTGCTGGTGGCGGCATCGACATCGACGAAGGCGACCTTGCTGCCCTGGTCGAGGAAACTCTCGACGATGGCGGCGCCGATCCCCGAGCCGCCGCCGGTAACGAAGACGGTCCGTCCGGCGAGGCCGGGATAGCGCGCAAGCCGCGACAGGTCCATGCCGGGATGCCTAGTGGGATTCGCGCGGCACCTCGGCGCCGCGCGAGCCGACCAGGAAGTCGAGGTCGCAGCCCTTGTCGGCCTGCATCACGTGCTCGACATAGAGCCGTTTGTAGCCGCCCGAGGGCAGCGGCATCGGCTTCCAACCCTGTAGCCGGCGCCGGATCTCGGCCTCGTCGACCAGCAGGTTGATGCGGCGGCCGGGCACGTCGACCTCGATCATGTCGCCGTTCTGCACGATCGCCAGCGGGCCGCCGGCGGCCGCTTCCGGCGCGGTATGCAGGATCACCGTGCCGTAGGCGGTGCCGCTCATCCGCGCGTCGGAGATGCGGATCATGTCGGTGATGCCCTGCTTCAGGATCTTCGGCGGCAGGCCCATGTTGCCGACCTCGGCGATTCCCGGATAGCCCTTCGGCCCGGAATTCTTCAGCACCATGATGCAGTTGGCGTCGATGTCGAGATTGGGATCGTCGATCTTCGCCTTGTAGTCCTCGACATTCTCGAACACCACGGCGCGGCCCTTGTGCACCAGCAACTCGGGTGTCGCCGCCGAGGGCTTCAGCACGCAGCCCAGCGGCGCCAGGTTGCCGCGCAGCACGGCAATGCCGCCGCTGGCGGTGAGCGGCTTGCTCAGCGGGCGGATCACCTCCTCGTTCCAGCAGGCGGCCTCGCGGTTGTTCTCCCAGATCGTCCGGCCGTTCGCGGTCGGGGCGTCCTTGTGCAGGAAGCCGGCCTCGCCGAGGCGCCGGATCACCGCCGGCAGTCCGCCGGCATAGTAGAAATCCTCCATCAGGTAGCGGCCCGAGGGCATCAGGTCGACGATGGTGGGGACATCCTTGCCCAGGCGGTCCCAGTCGTCGAGGCTGAGATCGACGCCGATGCGCCCGGCGATCGCCAGCAGGTGAATGACCGCATTGGTCGAGCCGCCGATCGCGCCGTTGACCCGGATCGCATTCTCGAAGGCCTGCCGGGTCAGGATCTTCGACAGCTTCAGGTCCTCGTGCACCATCTCGACCGCCCGCCGGCCGGCCAGGCGCGCCAGCACGTTGCGCCGGGAATCGACGGCCGGGATCGCCGCGTTGTGCGGCAGGCCGACGCCGAGCGCCTCGACCATCGAGGCCATGGTGGAGGCGGTCCCCATGGTCATGCAATGGCCGGGCGAGCGCGACATGGCGCTTTCCGCCTCCTTGAACTCCGCCTCCGACATCTTGCCGGCGCGGACATCCTCGGAGAACTGCCAGACCGAGGTGCCGGAGCCGATCAGGCTGTTGCGGTAGTGGCCGCTCAGCATCGGCCCGCCGGAGACGGCGATGGTCGGCAGGTCGCAGCTGGAGGCGCCCATCAGCAGGGCGGGGGTGGTCTTGTCGCAGCCGACCAGCAGCACCACGCCGTCCATCGGGTTGGCGCGGATCGATTCCTCGACGTCCATGCTGGCGAGGTTGCGGAACAGCATCGCCGTCGGGCGCAGATTGGATTCGCCCAGGCTCATCACCGGAAATTCGAGCGGCAGGCCGCCGGCGTCGATCACGCCCTTCTTCACGTACTCGGCGATGCTGCGGAAATGCGCGTTGCACGGCGTCAGCTCGGAGAAGGTGTTGCAGATGCCGATCACCGGGCGGCCGTCGAAGCTGTCGTCGGGCAGGCCCTGGTTCTTCATCCAGCTGCGGTGGATGAAGACGTCCTTGGAGATGCCCCCGTACCAGTGTTGCGAACGCAGCTTGCGCTTCTTGTCAGACATGGCGTTTCCTGTCCTTCGGCTTGCGGGCGGTGGATGACGGCCGGGACCCGTTCCGGGCCAGGCCGATGACGCTGTTGGTGTCGTCGAGCAGCCGGCGCACGGCGCGCCGGGCGGCCTCGGGATTGCGGCGGCGGATGGCATTGGCGATGTCGGCGTGCAGCGGCAGCGCCTTGCGGAAGTTGTCGTTGTGGCGCGCGGTGTAGTCGAACATGTTGCCGAGGGCGGATTCGATGACGAAGCCGAGCGGCACCAGGAGCTCGTTGCCTGTTGCCGTCAGCACGGCCAGGTGGAAGCGGACGTCGTGCACGTTCCACTCGGTCAGCGATGCGGCGTCGCGCATGCCGGCGAGCGCGTCCTCGATCGCCGCCAGCTGCTCGGTGCTGCGGTTCAGCGCGGCCAGCGCCGCCGCCTCCGGCTCGAGGATGTGGCGGACCTGCTGCATGTTGGTGAGGAAGTGCTTCTGGTCGGCGGCGGCGCAGTACCAGACCAGGACGTCGCGGTCCAGCAGGTTCCAGTTGCCGCGCGGCTGTACCCGCGAGCCGATCTTCGGGCGCGACAGGATCAGGCCCTTGGCCATCAGCATCTTGATCGCCTCGCGCACCGCGGTGCGGCTGACGCCATAGGCGACGCACCATTCGGCCTCGTTCGGCAGCAGCGAGCCGGGGGCGAACTCGCCCTTCAGGATGCGGGCGCCGATGTCCTGCGCCACGCTGTGGTGCAGGCTCGCGCGCCGCGGCGCGACCGCCCGGGGGATTTTCTGCTTCTTCTGCACGTTCTGTCGCATGCCTGGCCTGATCCGCGCGGACGCTAGCACAACATTTTGGCTATTGTAATACAGAAGGGCGTTGCTGGCGCCTCTTTTGTATGATAAAAACGGCGCTGTTGCAGATCAAGGCCCGGGCCCGCAAGCGCCGTGCCGGAAGAAACGCCGGGAGGAAACTTTGCCAGCGGAGCGCGCGGTGCCGGTTCGGCGCCTCGACACCCGCACCATCACGGTTATTTGCGATGCCCCGGCCCGATTGCGGTGGATCAGCCGCCGCGGTTGTGCTGGGATTTAATCTGGACGAGGCCCTGCGGCATATATTCCCCGCAGCGCGGAATCTGGGCCGCGCCGGCGCCGATGGGCCGGCCGTGCCGGTGACCGTCTCTAGACCAAACCGCTCTGAAACGAACTTTCAGAAACCATGGGAGGAACTAAGTGAAAGCACTCAAGTCTCTGTTGACCGCGGCGACGTTAGGCTTCTTTGCGCTGACGTCCCAGGCAATGGCCGAGGACAAGGGCACGATCGGGATCTCGATGCCGACGAAGTCTTCGGCGCGCTGGATCGACGACGGCAACAACCTGGTGAAGACCTTCACCGAGATGGGCTATGCCACCGACCTGCAGTATGCCGACGACGACATCCCCAACCAGCTGGCGCAGATCGAGAACATGGTGACCAAGGGCGCCAAGGTGCTGATCATCGCCGCCATCGACGGCACCACCCTGTCGGACGTGCTGCAGAAGGCGCATGACGGCGGCATCAAGGTCATCGCCTACGACCGCCTGATCCGCGAATCGCCGAACGTCGACTATTACGCGACCTTCGACAACTTCAAGGTCGGCGTGCTGCAGGCGGGGTCGATCGAGAAGGCCCTCGGCCTGAAGGAGGGCAAGGGCCCGTTCAACATCGAGCTGTTCGGCGGGTCGCCGGACGACAACAACGCCTTCTTCTTCTACGACGGCGCGATGTCGGTGTTCCAGCCCTACATCGACAGCGGCAAGCTGGTGGTGCAGAGCGGCCAGACCGGCATGGACAAGGTCGGCACCCTGCGCTGGGACGGCGCCGTCGCCCAGGCCCGCATGGACAACCTGCTCAGCGCCTACTACACCGACAAGCATGTCGACGCGGTGCTGTCGCCCTATGACGGGCTCAGCATCGGCATCCTGTCCTCGCTGAAGGGCGTCGGCTACGGCAGCGGCGACATGAAGATGCCGTTCGTCACCGGCCAGGACTGCGAGATCCCGTCGATCAAGTCGATCCTGGCGCACGAGCAGTATTCTAGCATCTACAAGGACACCCGCGAGCTCGCCAAGGTCACCGCCAAGATGGTCGATGCCCTGCTCTCGGGCAAGGAGGTCGAGGTCAACGACACCAAGACCTATAACAACGGCGTCAAGGTGGTGCCGTCCTACCTGCTGACCCCGGTCGAGGTCGACGCCACCAACTGGAAGCAGATCCTGGTTGACGGCGGCTACTACAAGGAAGAGCAGATCACGCAGTAAGGCGGCGTGACGGCGGGTCCCGCGGCGCGGGGCCCGCCGGCCGCGGCACCCGCCAGCCCCGGCACCCATCCGCCGCCGATGCCTGCCCGCGGCGGGCCCGGCAAGGCCGACCAAGCGTATTGGCCGGCCTTTTCAATTGGTGTAAGGACGTAGAGGCCGGTCCGGCGACCGGCTTCCGAGGGGCGCGATGGACAGCATTCTCGAGATGCGCGGCATTACCAAGACGTTTCCCGGGGTGAACGCCCTGGACAACGTCAATCTCGCGGTCCGGGCCGGCGAGATCCACGCCATCGTCGGCGAGAACGGCGCTGGCAAGTCGACGCTGATGAAGGTGCTGAGCGGCGTCTATCCGCACGGCTCCTATTCCGGCGAGATCCGCTACCAGGGCGAGGAGCGCCGGTTCCGCGACATCTCGGACAGCGAGAAGCTCGGCATCATCATCATCCACCAGGAGCTGGCGCTGGTGCCGCTGCTGTCGATCGCCGAGAACATCTTCCTCGGCAACGAGCAGTCGCGCCACGGCGTCATCGACTGGGCGGCGGCCTTCGCCCGCACCCGCGAGCTGCTGCGCAAGGTCGGGCTCAGCGAATCGCCGCAGACGCTGATCACCAACATCGGCGTCGGCAAGCAGCAGCTGGTCGAGATCGCCAAGGCCCTGTCGAAGGAGGTCAAGCTGCTGATCCTCGACGAGCCGACCGCCAGCCTCAACGAGAGCGACAGCGATGCGCTGCTCAGCCTGCTGAAGGAGTTCCGCGCCCAGGGCATCTCCTCGATCCTGATCTCGCACAAGCTGAACGAGATCCTGAAGGTGGCGGATTCGATCACCATCCTGCGCGACGGCGCCACCGTCGAGACCCTGGACTGCCACCGCGAACAGATCAGCGAGGACCGCATCATCAAGAACATGGTCGGGCGCGAGCTCACCGACCGCTACCCCAGGCGCACGCCGCGCATCGGCGAGCCGATCTTCGAGGTGAGGAACTGGCAGGTCTTCCACGAGCAGCACGCCGACCGCAAGATCATCAAGGGCATCGACCTGCAGGTCCGCCAGGGCGAGGTGGTGGGGATCGCCGGCCTGATGGGCGCCGGCCGCACCGAGCTGGCGATGAGCATCTTCGGCCGCTCCTACGGCCGCAACATCAGCGGCCAGGTCCTGATGCACGGCAAGGAGATCGACGTCAGCACGGTGCAGAAGGCGATGGACAACGGCATCGCCTATGCCACCGAGGACCGCAAGAACTACGGCCTGATCCTGATCGACGACATCCAGCACAACATCACCCTGGCCAACCTCGGCGGCATCGCCACCCACGGGGTGATCGACGACAACCGCGAGCTCAAGGTCGCCAACCAGTACCGCAAGGACCTCAACATCCGCTGCTCCAGCGTCTTCCAGCAGACGGTGAACCTCTCCGGCGGCAACCAGCAGAAGGTGGTGCTCAGCAAGTGGCTGTTCACCGGGCCGGAAATCCTGATCCTCGACGAGCCGACGCGCGGCATCGACGTCGGCGCGAAATACGAGATCTACGCGATCATCAACCGCCTGGCCGAGGAGGGGAAGGGCGTCATCGTCATCTCCTCGGAGATGCCGGAGCTGCTCGGCATGAGCGACCGGATCTACGTGATGAACGACGGCCGCATCGTCGGCGAGATGCCGGCGGCGGAAGCCTCGCAGGAGAAGATCATGCGCGCAATCATGAAGTCGTGGGAAAACTGAGATGGCACAGCCGGCAGCGGCGAAGGAGCCGCAATCCCAGGGCAAGCTGACCGCCTTCATCCGAAGCAACATGCGCGACTACGGCATGCTGATCTCGCTGATCGCGATCATGGTGTTCTTCCAGGTGATGACCAACAACACACTGTTCAAGCCGCTGAACCTAACCAACCTGATCCTGCAGAACAGCTACATCGTGATCATGGGCCTCGGCATGATGATGATCATCGTCGCCGGCCACATCGACCTCTCGGTGGGCTCCGTCGTCGGCTTCGTCGGCGCGGTCGCGGCGGTGCTGATGGTGCGCTTCCACCTGGATTTCATCGTCGTCTCGATCATCTGCCTGCTGATCGGCGCCGCCATCGGCGCGGCGCAGGGCGCCTTCGTCGCCTTCCTGAAGATCCCGGCCTTCATCGTCACCCTGGCCGGCATGCTGGTGTTCCGCGGGCTCTGCCTCTACATCTTGGAGGGCCAGTCGGTCGGCCCGTTCCCGCCGAGCTTCCAGCAGCTGAGCACCGGCTTCGTGCCGGATTTCCTGATCCCGCCGCTGGGCGAGATCTTCGCCGACATCGATCCGCAGCTCGCCCCGCTGCACCTGACCTCGCTGCTGATCGGCCTGGTGGTCACCGCGCTGCTGATCTACGCCAATGTCCGCGACCGCCGCAACCAGGAGAAGCACGGCCAGGCCGAGGAGCCGAAGCCGATCTTCATCGGCCGCAATCTGCTGATCGCGGCCGGCTTCCTCCTGTTCAGCTTCCTGCTGTCCTCCTATCGCGGCCTGCCCAACGTGCTGGTGGTGATGTTCGCGCTGATCGTGCTCTATGTCTTCGTCACCTCCAGCACCGTGATCGGCCGGCGGATCTATGCCCTGGGCGGCAACGAGAAGGCCGCCCGGCTGTCCGGCGTGAAGACCCAGCGCCTGACCTTCTACGCCTTCCTCAACATGGGAGTGCTGGCGGCGCTCGCCGGCCTGATCTTCGCCGCCCGGCTCAATACCGCGACGCCGAAGGCCGGGCTGTCCTTCGAGCTCGACGTCATCGCCGCCTGCTTCATCGGCGGCGCCTCGCCGGCCGGCGGCGTCGGCAAGGTGATCGGCGCGGTGATCGGCGCCTTCATCGTCGGCGTGATGAACAACGGCATGTCGATCCTCGGCGTCGGCATCGATTTGCAGCAGGTGATCAAGGGGCTGGTCCTGCTGATCGCGGTCTGCGTCGACGTCTACTACAAGAACAAGGCCTGACCGAGGCGGCTGAAACCCGCGACTGATTCCCTGGGCAAGCGAGAGAACGGGACCCGACATGCGCCTCATTCAGTTCGACGGTGACCGCACCCGCGGCGTGGCGCAGATCGTGGCCGGCCGGGCGGTGGTGGTGCCGGGCGTCGCCACGATGCGCGATCTCGCCCAGCGCGCCCTCGCCGACAGCAGGGACCTGGCGGCGACCGTCGCTGGGCTCGGTGCCGGCGACAGCCTGGACTATCCGGCGCTGCTGCAGGCCGGCCGCGTCCTGCCGCCGGTCGACCATCCGGATACCGCCCATTGCCTGGTCACCGGCACCGGCCTCACCCATCTCGGCAGCGCCGCCGCCCGCGACAAGATGCACCAGAAGCTGTCGGGCGATCCCGACAACCTCACCGATTCCATCAAGATGTTCAAAATGGGCCTGGAGGGCGGCAAGCCCGGGGACGGCCGCGCCGGCGTGCAGCCGGAATGGTTCTTCAAGGGCGACGGCTCCAGCCTGGTGCGGCCGGGCGGCGACCTGCCGCTGCCGGAATTCGCCCTCGACGGCGGCGAGGAGCCGGAGATCGCCGGGCTCTACCTGATCGGCCCCGACGGCCGGCCCTGGCGCCTCGGCTTCGCGCTCGGCAACGAGTTCTCCGATCACGTGATGGAGCGGCAGAACTATCTCTACCTGGCGCATTCCAAGTTGCGCGCCTGCGCCATCGGCCCCGAGCTGCTGACCGGACCCCTGCCGGAGAGCCTCACCGGCGAGAGCCGCATCCTGCGCAACGATGCGGTGATCTGGCGCAAGCCCTTCATGAGCGGCGAGGCGAACATGTCCCATGCCGTCGCCAATCTCGAATACCATCATTTCAAGTATCCGCTGTTCCGCCATCCCGGCGACGTGCATGTGCACTATTTCGGCACCGCGACCTTGAGCTTCGCCGACGGCATCCGCACCCAGCCGGGCGACGTTTTCGAGGTCGAGATGGCGGCCTTCGGCGCGCCCCTGCGCAATCGCCTCGCTCCCGCCAGGTCCGGCTTCGCCTATGGCGGCGTCGCGGCGCTCTGAACCCGGGTGGCGACCATTCAGAATCTCGCCTGCATCGCCACCGACTGGGGGACGACCAACCGGCGCGCCTGGGCCCTGGACCGCAACGGCGTGATCCTCGACCGCCGCAAGGATGCCTGCGGTCTGCTGGCGGTCGCGGAGGGCCGTTTTGCCGAGTCCTTTCTCGCCTTCGCTGCCGATTGGCTGGCCGGCGATCGCCGGGTGCCGGTGATCATGAGCGGCATGGTCGGCAGCAGGCGCGGCTGGAAGGAGGCGCCCTACCTGCCGACGCCGGTGACCCTGGCGCGACTATCCGACGGCCTCTGCGCTGTCGGCCCGGTCGGCCCGGCCACCGTCTGGATCGTGCCCGGGATCTGCCGCGACGAAGCCGCCCAGCCCGAGGTCATGCGCGGCGAGGAATGCGAGATCCTCGGCGCGCTCCTGGCCGGCGGCAGCGAGGACGGGGTCTTCCTGCTGCCCGGAACCCATACCAAATGGGCCATCGTCTCGGCGGGCCGGCTGGTCGATTTCCGCACCTACATGACCGGCGAGGTGTTCGGGCTGCTGCGGAAATCCGGCACGCTCGGCCAGCTGATGGAGGGCGAGGCGATCGACGCCGAGGCCTTCCGGCGCGGCCTGGCGCGGGCCATGGCGGCGGAGTCCGGTCATCTGCTGCACAGCCTGTTCAGCGTGCGCACCCTGGGCCTCTTCGAGCGGCTGCCGCCGACGGCCTTGCCGGGCTATCTTTCCGGCCTGCTGATCGGCAGCGAGATGCGCGATGCGGCAGCCTGGCTACAGCGCCGGGGCGTTGCCGCCAGGGTCACCGGCATCGGTGCGCCCGCCTTGCTCGCGGCCTACCGGACGGCAGCCGCCGGCGTCGACCTGGAGGTGACCGGCCTCGACAGCGGCGAGCTCTTGCCGGGCGCGCTGTTCGCCATCGCGCGAGCGGGGGGCCTGCTGCCGGAAATGGGAAGGGAATGAAGATGGACGAGCTGCGGCGCTGCATGCAGGACCTGCCACTGGTCGCGATCCTGCGCGGCATCACCCCGGAAGAGGCGCCGGCTGCCCTGGAGACCCTGTCGACGGCGGGATTCCGCATCGTCGAGGTGCCGCTGAACAGCCCGCGCCCCTTCGACAGCATCGCAGGGATGGTCAAAAGGGCCGGCACCGGCATGCTGATCGGTGCCGGCACGGTCCTCGATGTCGCCCAGGTGAAAGAGGTGGCGGCGGCCGGCGGCAGGCTGATCGTCGCCCCGAATTGCGATCCGGCGGTGATCCGCGCCGCGAAGCAACTGGGGCTGGCGGCCCTGCCGGGTGTCGCCACGCCCAGCGAGGCCTTCGCGGCGCTCGCCGCCGGGGCCGACGGCTTGAAGATGTTCCCCGGCGAGAGCCTGCCTCCGGCTGCGGTCAAGGCCTGGAATGCGGTGCTGCCGGCGGGGACGCTGCTCCTGCCGGTGGGCGGGATTACCCCCGACAACATGGCGGAATATCTCGCAGCGGGCGCCGCCGGCTTCGGCATCGGCTCGGCGCTGTACAAGCCGGGGATCGCCCCCGCGGCGCTGCAGCGGCATGCGGCGGATTTCGTCGCAGCCTGGCGTCGGCTCGCCGCCGACCGGCAGGCGCGGCGCCTCTAAACTTCAGGCCCTAGCCGGGGAGCCGGCCGCGGCGCTGCTGCCGGCGCTCCGCGACGAAGGCGCCGAGGCCGCTCGCGGCGATCAGCAGCGCCCCGAGGACGACGCCGCGGCCCGGCACTTCGCCCCAGACCAGGAAGCCCGCAACGAAGGCCCAGATCAGTGCCGAATATTCCATCGGCGCGACGGCCGAGGCCGGGGCATGCTTGAAGCTGTCGAAGAGCAGGTGCTGGGCGATGCCGCCGAGCACACCCACCGACAGCAGCAGCAGCCACTCGAAGCCGGTCGGCTGGTGCCAGAACCAGAGGGTCGGCGCGATGCAGCCGGTGGCGAAGATCAGGTTCGACATGAACATCTGCAGCAGCGTCGATTCGCTGCCGCTGGTCTTGCGCAGGAGGATGCTGGACATCGCCCACATGAAGGCGGCGCCCAGGGTCATCCAGACCGGCAGCTCGATTTTGAGGTCGCCCGGGTCGCAGGCGATCACCACGCCGACGAAGCCCAGCAGCACGGCCATCCACCGGACGATGCCGACGCGTTCGCCCAGCAGCGGAATCGACAGCAGCGTGATGATGATCGGCGAGGCGTAGTAGATCGTCACCAACTGGCCGTAGAGCAGGTGCTTGGCGGCGTTGTAGTAGCAGAGCCAGGCGCCGAGAATGAAGAAGCCGCGCAGCAGCAGATTGTACTTGTGGCGCGAGCGCGCCGCCTGGCCGATCACCTTGGGTCCGCTGGCGCCCAGGCAGATCAGCACGATGGTGACGCTGCGGGTCATCAGCACCTGCCAGACGGTGATGCCGGCATTCGCCACCAGCCACCGCACCGCCACGTCCTGCAGGGTGAAGATGAGATAGGCGCTCGCCGCCAGGACCAGGCCGCGCGTGACATTCTGGGCGGAATCGTTCATTTAGTATTTCTATACTCGGGGTAGAGTTTATCTGCGGGAGAGAGCCATGCTTCGGCCATATCTATCGCATTCTTATGGCTTTCTCTGCAATTCCCGAATGACCTGCAAAGGACGGCCGCGCAGAAAAACTGAACGACTTTCGACCCGCGGCTTGATCGATGCCCGGCCGGCATGGATCTCATACGAACTCGTTATTTCCCGAATGCCCGGCGAGACATCAAATTGCTGGGTATCGGATGATCTGGAGCTGCCGACGTGATGATTCCCTGGCACGACCGGGCGGGACGGTTCTCCGCCTTCAAGATGGCGGTCTTTCTGGCCGTGCTGCTGCCCGCCTTCTGGATCGCGGCGCAGGCGGTGCTGCACCAGCTTGGGCCGCGCCCGATGACCGAGGCGTTGCACCAGCTGGGCTTCTGGACCATCCGCCTGCTCCTGCTCTCCTTGGCGATCACGCCGCTGCGCCTGATCCTGCGCTGGCCGCAGCTGATCACGATCCGCCGGATGCTCGGCCTTGCCGCCCTGGCCTATGCGCTGCTGCATCTCGGGCTCTACGTGGTCGATCTCAAGTTCGACCTGCTGCGCGCCGCAAGTGAGATCTTGCTGCGCGTCTATCTGACGATCGGGATGATCGCGATCCTCGGCCTCCTGGTCCTTGGCGCGACCTCGACCGACGGTGCCGTGCGCCGTCTCGGCGGCAAGGCCTGGCAGCGCCTGCACCGCATCGTCTACGGTATCGCCGTTCTCGGCACCCTGCATTTCTTCATGCAGGCCAAGCTGAACGTATACGAGCCGACGCTGATGGCGGGCTTCCTCGTCTGGCTGCTGGCCTATCGCGTCATGGTCGCCCGCGGCGCGAAGGTCGAGGCGAGATCGCTGCTGCTGCTTGCGGCCTTCGCCATGCTGGCCACGGCGGCGCTGGAATTCGCCTGGTACGGCCTCGCCACCAACATCAGCGCCCCGCGGGTGTTCCTCGCCAACTTCCACGTCATGCACGGCTTGCGCCCGGCCTGGTGGGTGCTGGTCGTCGGGCTTGGCGTGGCGGCCGCCCAGGTGATCCGGCAGAAGGTATTTCCGCCCCGGATCGGCAAGCCGCACCCCGGACTGCGCGTCGCCTCGGCCGGGGAGGGGGCCGGCGCCTAGGTCACCCGCGATCCTCGAACTCGACGTAGACCATCACCGTGTCGACCGCCTTGCCGTCGCTCGACAGCGGCAGGCCGGACGGTTTCCGGGACGGCTTGTCTCCGGGGCGGAATGTGTTTCTATGATGGATCGAATCGATTGACGGAGAATCCGCCCTGTCTGCCGAACGCCGGATGTCCCTGACCCCGGAACTGGTCGCCCGCGTCCATCGCGAACTGCCCGACCCGGGTTTCATGCCCGGTCTGGAGCCGATGCAGGAGGGGGATTACGATGACTTGGTCGCGGCGTTGCTGGCCGACCATGCCGCCGATGCCGATCTCTGGCTCTTCGCCTACGCCTCGCTGATCTGGAAGCCCGCCTGCGAAGTCGACGGCCAGCGCCGGGCGATGCTGCGCGGCTGGCGGCGATCCTTCTGCATGCGCCTCACCCGGTTCCGCGGCACCGTCGACTATCCCGGCTTGATGATGGCGCTCGACCGCGGCGGCACCTGTATCGGGGTCGCCCAGCGCCTGCCGGCGGCGGTGAAGCGTCAGCGTCTCGGGCAGCTGCTGCGCCGCGAGATCTCGATCAAGCCGCCGACCAACCGGCCGCGCTGGGTGACGCTCGAGGCCGAGGGCGAGCGGCTGCCCGCCATCGCCTTTACCGCCGACCGTGCCCGCCGCAACTATGTCCGCGAGGTGTCCCACGAGGCGACGGCGGAGATCCTCGCGCGCGCCGTGGGGCACTGGGGCTCCGGCGCCGAATACCTGATGCAGACGGTGATCCACCTGGAGCAGCTGGGCATCCACGACCGCTATCTCTGGAAGCTGCAGCAGATGGTCGCCGCGCGGATCCTGGCGGACGGGAAGGGGCCGGATGGCGCCTAGGCCGCGTTCCCTGGACCTCACCCGCGAGATGATCGCGCGATCCTTTCCGGCTGCCGTGACGGACGACCCGGCGGTGATTCCCCTGCTCGACGACGCCGAGCTCGATGGCTCGCTGCGGGCGTTCCTCGGCGACCATGCCCCCGGCGGCGCGCCGCTCTGGGTCTTCGGCTACGGCTCGCTGATGTGGAAGCCGGAGCTCGACATCGCCGAGCGGCGCCTCGCCACCATCCGCGGCTGGCACCGGCGTTTCTGCCTCTGGCAATGGCGCTACCGCGGCACCCGCGACCGGCCCGGCCTGATGCTGGCGCTGGACCAGGGCGGGGCCTGCCGGGGCATCGCCTACCGGGTCGAGGGGCCGGACATGCACGGCAAGCTGGCCGGCGTCTGGCGGCGGGAGATGCGGGCCCGCGGCTATCTCGCCCGCACCGTCCGCGCCGAGACCGCGGCGGGGCCGGTCAAGGCGCTGGCCTTCGTCGCCAATCGCGGCGGCGAGCGCTATGCCGGCCGGCTCACCGAGGCCGAGATCGCCGGCTACATCGCCCAGGCCTGCGGCCAGAGCGGCCCCAGCGCCGAATACCTGCTGGAGACGGTGGCGCGCTGCGAAGAGCTCGGCATCCGCGACCCCGGCCTGTGGCGGCTGCAGCGCCTGGTGGCCGGGCACCTGGCGGCAGGGCATCTGGCGGACCGCGGGTAGCGGCGTTCCAAACATTCTATCTTGTGGGAATTTACGTTGCGGCGGAGAATGGGCCACCGTCTTCCCGATCCCGGATTCCGGAACATGCCGCCCAAGCAGACCTTCGACGAGCTGAAGCTCGAGATCTCCGCCCAGCACAACAAGCTGTCGAAAAGGCTGCGCCAGATCGCCGAATTCGCCATCGCCGAGCCGGACCAGATGGCGCTGGAAACCGTGGCGGCGATCGCCGCGCGGGCCCACGTCCAGCCGTCCAGCCTGATCCGCTTCGCCAAGCAGTTCGGCTACGACGGCTTCAGCGACATGCAGCGGGTGTTCCGCTCCCGCCTGATCGACCGGGCCTCCAGCTACAGCCAGCGCATCCGCGAATCCCACGGTCCCGCCAAGGTGGCGGAATCCCCCGCCAGCGTGCTGCAGAGCTTCATTTCCGCGGATATCGAGGCGCTGGAGCACCTGAAGCGCGAGATCCGCCAGGGCGATCTGCAGGCGGCCGTCAACCTGCTGGCGGAATGCGACATCGTCGGCATCACCGCCCACCGGCGCTCCTTCCCGATCGCCGCCTATCTCGCCTATGGCGTCAGCCATCTCGGGCGGCGCACGCTGCTGGTGGACGCGATCGGCGGCCTGGCCGGCGAGCAGACCCGGCTGCTGACCCCGCGCGACGCCCTGATCGCCATCAGCTTCAAGCCCTATGCCTCGGAGACGCTGGCGGTGATCAATGCCGCCCAGGCCCAGGGGGCGCGGGTGATCGCGATCACCGATACCGCGCTCAGCCCCCTGGTTCCCCTGGCAAATGTGCGTTTCGAGGTGCAGGAGGCGCAGATCCAGGGCATCCGCTCGCTGACCGCCGCCACCTGCCTCGCCGCCTCCCTGGTGATCGCCCTCGGCCAGCGGCTGGAAAGCCGGGCGGCCGAGCCGGGCACCCCGCGCCGGCAGGCCGCGCCGCCGCGCTGAGCCCCGCCGGATGCCGGATCTCCATTACCTCGACCCGCGCCTGGCGGCGCTCTACGACCACCTGAATCCGCTGGGGGCGGGGGACGCCTTCTATCTCGACCTGGCCGGGCCGGCGCCGAAACGGGTGCTGGATGTCGGCTGCGGGACCGGCGCCCTGGCCTGCGCCTTTGCCGCGCGCGGCCACGAAGTCACCGGCATCGATCCGGCGCCGGCCATGCTCGACCACGGCAGGAACCGGTCAAACGGCCGGTCGGTGCGGTGGCTGGATGGTGATGCGCGCCGGTTCCGCCTGGAGGAAACCTTCGATTTCATCCTGATGACCGGCCATGCCTTCCAGGTCTTCCTGACCGATGCGGACATCGCCGCCGCCCTCGCCACCCTGCGCCAGCACCTCGCCCCAGGCGGCTGCCTCGCCTTCGAGTCCAGGAATCCGCTGGTGCGGGAATGGGATGGCTGGGGCGGGCCGCCGGGGGCCGCCGACCGGGTGGAGGTGCCCGGCCTCGGCCCGGTCGAGGTGCGCTACGAGATCACCGGGGAAGCCGCCGGCTGCGTCGATTTCGCCTCGCATTACCGGTTCCTGGCGCGCGGCGAGACCGTGGTGACCCAGAGCCGGCTGCGGTTCCTCGGCCAGGCGGAACTGGCGGCGGCTCTGCAAAGGGCCGGGCTGCGGGCAACCGCCTGGTACGGCGATTGGGACCGGGCGCCCTACCGGCCGGAAAGCCCGGAGATCATCGTCGCCACTACGCCGGCCTGAGCGTCCTCAGCGCACGCGGCCGGCCATGCGGGCGAAATCGCAGAGCAGGCTCATGTCGCGCTTGGCCTGTTCCAGGGTGTTGCGCACCGGCGCCCCCTCGACCACCGACGCCCAGAAGCCCTCGAGCTCGCGGATATAGGATTCCTGGTAGCCGTTGCGCTGCAGCACCCGCTCGTAGCGGTGTCCGCTGGAGCGCTGGATGATCAGCTCCGTCTGCTGGTGGTCGAGATAGGGCGAGGGGAAGATCAGCTCGATCACCTGGTCGTCGAAATAGAGGCCGATCCGCTCCCGGTAATCCGCCAGCTTCGGCACCATCAGGTGCATCATCTGCCAGAGCGACCGGCCCTGGTTGAAGCGCACCGTCGCGGCGCCGCCTTCGCCGCCGGCGAAGATCTCGGCATTGGTCGGGGTGAGATCGGCGATGCCGAGCCTCTCCATGATGCCATGCACCGCGTTGACGTCATGCACCAGGCTGGAGGAATAGGCGCCGACGAAGCCGCGGAAGGTGAGGTCGTCGACCTCGGCGCCGAGCGCGCCGCGCACCTGCAGCCGGGTCTCCTCGCGGCCGGCGGCGATCATCTCGGCGGGCACGTCCTCGCTCCGGCGATAGGGGTGCTGGGCCATCTGGTATTCGGCCTCGGGCTCGTTCACCTCGACCGAGATGAAGCGCAGCTTCGCCGGGTCCGCCGGCAGCGCCTCGAGGGCCGCCTCGTAGCTGGGATCGAAGCGCTTCATGTAGCCGACCTGGCAGACGCGCTGGGCCCGGTCCCGGGCGGTGATCAGCGCGTCGGCCTGGTTGCGGCCGTAGCACAGGGGCTTCTCGGTGAAGACGTGCAGGCCGGCCTCCAGGCCGCGCCGGATGGCGCCGTAATGGGCGAAATCCGGCGCCGCGACCAGCAGGACGTCGAGTTTCTCGCCGAGCAGGTCCTCCAGCGTGGTGCAGGTCGCCAGGCCGAACCGCTGCTCGACGAAATCCCGCGCCATGGCCGATGGATCCGTCACCCGGGAGACGGTGAATTTCTCCTTGAGATGCAGCAGATTGGGGAGGTGTTCGATCTGGGCGATCATGCCGGCGCCGAACACGCCGACCTTCAGCTGGGTCATGGTAGGTCCTCGAACCGTCGAAACGCAGGAAGCAGCACCGGCGGCCATAACGCCACCTGATTCATCCCCATTGCAAGATGGAATGTTTGTTCTATAATAAAAAGAAAACAGAACGCCCAGCTACAAAACGCGAGGGAGAGCGCAAAACTTGAAGAACGGCGTCAATCCAGTGGCGAGGCCGGTCGGTCGGGGATCGGCTCGACAGGGACTTCGCATCGCGTCGCGCACGACCCCGGCGGGGTAGGGACGATGGGCGCGGTTACCTATCAGGCGGTTGGCAAGAGCTTCGGCAGCTTCACGGCGATCCGCTCGCTCGATCTTGCCGTGCCGGACCGGACGTTCCTGGCACTGCTCGGGCCGTCCGGCTGCGGGAAGACGACGGCGCTGCGGATGCTGGCCGGCCTGGAACTGCCGACCGCCGGCCGCATCCTGATCGGCGACCGGGACGTCACCCGCCTGCAGCCGCGCGATCGTGACGTGGCGATGGTGTTCCAGAGCTACGCGCTCTATCCACACATGACGATCGCCGAGAACATCGGCTATCCCCTGCGGATCCGGCAGGTCGGGCCGGCGGAGCGCGCCCAGAAGATCGCCGGCGTGGCGGCGGCGCTGGAGATCGATCCCCTGCTCGACCGGTATCCGCGCCAGCTCTCGGGCGGCCAGCGCCAGCGCGTCGCCCTGGCCCGGGCCATCGTCCGCGATCCCGCCGCCTTCCTGATGGACGAGCCGCTGTCGAACCTCGATGCGCGGCTGCGGCTGTCGATGCGCGGCGAGATAAAGCGGCTGTGCCACCGGCTCGGCGCGACCACGCTTTATGTGACCCACGACCAGGCCGAGGCGCTGACCATGGCCGACCTGATCGCCGTCATGAGCGCCGGCGAGCTGCAGCAGCTGGCGTCGCCGACCGAGGTCTACGAGCGCCCGGCCAACCGGTTCGTGGCGCTGTTCGTCGGCAGCCCGGCAACCAACGTGCTGCGGGCGTCGGTCGACGCCGGCGGCCTGCACGTGGCCGGCGCGACGATTCCCCTGGACGCCGCGCGGCGCGACGCCTGCATGGCGGCAAAGATTGTCGAGATCGGAATCCGGCCGGAGGATATCGGCCTGGTGCAAGCCGGGACATCCGGCGCGCTCAGCGGCGAGGTCTATGTCGTTGAGCCGATGGGCAATGAGACGCTGGTCGACGTGCGCGTCGGCGACCAGCGCCTCACTCTGCGCGCGAGCCGCGGGTTCACCGCATCGATCGGCTCGGCCGTTGGCGTGACCTTCGATGCGGCGGACGCGTGTTTCTTCGATTCAGCGGGCACCACAAGAGTGCATCGGGCCCGAAACAAGGGAGGTGAACGATGACTGGCATTGGTAAATCACGGCGGGGCATGAGCCGCCGGAACGTGTTGAAGAGCGGCGCCGGCCTGGCGATCAGCTCGACGCTGCTGACGTCCTTCGCCGGAACCGTTCCGGCCAGGGCGGCCGGCGGCAAGGTGATCATCGGCGCCTTCGCCGATGGCGGATTGACGCCGTTCAAGGAGAAGATCATCCCGCTCGCCAAGGCGGAAGGCGGGTTCGACGTGCAGTTCCTCGAGGACGAATACGGCGTCACCCTGGAGAAGTGGTTTGCCGATGCGCAGAACAGCGCCGGGCAGTATGACCTCTACCTGCTCGACGATCCCTGGGTGCCGCAGTTCGGCGCGGCCGACGTGCTCGAGGATCTCGGCGCCGGCGGCATCGACGGCGGCGACAAGGACTGGATCGGCTCGATGGTCGACATGGGCTTCTGGCCGCCGCGCGAAGGCCCGCGGGTGAAGGGCTTCGAATCCGCCGATCCGAAGCTGATCTGCGTACCCTTCGTCGGCGACCTGCAGACACTGACCTACCGCAACGACGTCTACGGCGACAGCGCCCCGGCGACCTGGGACGAGCTGATCGCCAAGGGCAAGGAAGGCGTCGCCGCCGGCAAGATCAAGTATCCGGTGGTATTCCGCGGCGTTTCCGGCAATCCGATCGTCACCAGCTGGTACCCGGTGTTCCTGTCCTTCGGCGGCCAGTTCTTCGACGACAAGTGGAACGTCACCTTCAACTCGGATGCGGGCAAGGCCTCGGCCGAGTTCTTCGTCGGCACCATGAAGGCGAATGCGCCGGAAGGCGTCGTCGAGTTCGATTCCGACCAGGAAGGCGCTGCCATCCTGGGCGGCGATGCCGGCGCCATCATCCAGTATTCCGGCAATGCCCTGAAGGCGGACGATCCGAAGCAGACCAAGGTCGCCGGCAAGCTCGATTTCGGCGTGGTGCCGAGTCAGGCGAAGGCGATCTCGCAGATGGGCATCTTCATCGCCGGCGTGCCGAAGTCGGCGCCCAACAAGGCGAACGCGATCGAGTTCCTGAAGTGGTACACCAGCCCGGCGACCCAGGCGAAGCTCGCCGAGGCCGGCTCGATCCCGGTGAAGCGCAGCGGGTTCGCGGTCTCCGATCCGGGCAACCGGCTGATTCCGGTGGCGCTGAAGCAGCTCGATGCAGGGTCGCTGCCGCGGCCGCGCACGCCTGACTGGGCGAAGGTCGAGGAACTGCTCGGCATCGAGCTCAACAAGGCGCTGCAGGCCGGTTCCGGCGGCGGCGCCGCGCTCGACAATGCGGCGACGCAGGTCACCGCCTATCTGACCCAGGCCGGCTACTACAAGTAGCGGCCGGCGGTCGAAGGGCGGCAGATGACGGACGCGGCCAAACAGGCTGGCCGATTCAGGCGCAAGGACCGGCTGCAGGGGGCGGGGCTCGACTTGGCCCTGCCCTACCTGCTGCTGGCGCCTTGCGTGATGATCGTGCTCGGCGTGCTGGTCTATCCCCTGTGGAACGGTCTGCGCGCCAGCACGATGCTCTATCGTTACGGCAAGCCGATCGCGAATGTCGGCTTCGACAACTACATCCAGCTGTGGAGCGATCCCCAGTTCCTGAACTCGCTCTGGGTGACGACTCGCTTCGTCGGATTTTCGGTGGCCATCGAGACGGTGCTGGGCCTGGCCCTGGCGCTGTTCTGTCTGCGCGAATTCCGCGGCATCCGGCTGCTGCGCACCATCCTGATCGTGCCCATGGTGATCACGCCGGTGGTGGTGGCGATCGTGTTTCGCCTGATCTATGCGAGCGACGCCGGCATGCTGACGGCATTCTCCGAGGCGCTGGGCGGGGGCCAGGTGCAGATCCTGGGCAATCCGCTGAAGGCCTTCATCGGCCTGGTGGTTCTCGACGTCTGGGAATGGACGCCGCTGATGTTCCTGATCCTGCTCGCCGGGCTGCAGTCCCTGCCGCAGGAGCCCTTCGAGGCGGCGCGGGTCGACGGCGCCGGCCCCTGGCGCACCTTCGTCGACCATACCTTGCCGATGCTGCGGCCGGTGCTGGCGATCGCCATCGTGCTCCGCACCATCGACGCCTTCGGGACCTTCGACCAGGTCTTTGTCCTGACCCATGGCGGGCCGGGCGAGGCGACGCGGCTGGTCTCGATCTACGGCTACGACACCTCGTTCAAGTTCCAGCAGACCGGCTATGCCGCGGCCCTGTTCGCGACCATCGGCCTGATGATCCTCGCCTTCGCCATGTTCGCGGTGCGGATGCTGAAGCGGGCGGGCCCGGAATGAGGAACGCGCGATGAACGGCGGCTGGAAGGTTCCGGTGGCGCGCGGCGCGGTGATGGCGCTGCTGCTGGCGATCGTGCTGCTGCCGATCTACTGGATGGTCGCCGCCTCGTTCAAGTCGAACATGGAGATCACCCAGGACGGCACGCTCTATCCGCACGACTGGACCTTCGACAACTACCTGCACCTGTTCTCGCAGAAGGAGTTCGGCGCCTATCTCACCAATTCCGTGGTGGTCACCGTGCTGTCGGTGGTGGTGGCCCTGGCGGCGGGATCGCTCGGCGCCTATGCGATCGCGCGGTTCCATCTGAAGTACCGGCTCGAGCACAAGATCGGGCTGTCGCTGCTGACCCTGCGCATCGTGCCGCCGGTGGTGATCCTGATCCCGGTCTACCTGCTGATGCTGGACCTGAAGCTGCTGGACACCTGGCTGGGCCTGGTCATCACCTACACGGCGTTCAACATCACCTTCTGCGTCTGGATGATGGAGAGCTTCTTCCGCGAGATCCCGGTCGACCTCGAGGAGGCGGCCATGGTGGACGGCGATTCGCGCTTCACCGCCTTCCGCCGGATCGCGCTGCCGCTGGCCGCGCCGGGACTGGCGGCAACGGCGATCTTCGCGGTCATCGTGACCTTCAACGAGTTCCTGTTCGCGCTGGCGCTGACGGCGACGCCGAATGCCATGACCATGCCGCGCGGCACGGCGACCCTGATCGGGCGCATCGACACCGATTGGGCGTCGATGTCGGCCGCCGGGGTGATCGGCGCGCTGCCGATCGTGGTATTCGCGCTGCTCGTCCAGCGCCATCTGGTGCGCGGCCTGACCATGGGGGCCGTCAAATAGGCTGGCCGGTTCCAGCGCCCCGTGCCCTGGCATCTCCGATCCGGAGATGCGCGGCAGGCGGCGACGAGACATGCCGGCAGATCGCTTTTGAGTGAGAAAGGTTGCGATGATCGACTTATGCCTGTTCGGCGCCGGACTGATCGGTTCGGTCCATGCCGGAAATCTTGCCCGCCATCCCCGCGCGCGGTTCCGCTACATCGTCGACCCGCGCCCGGATGTCGCCGCGCGGGTCGCCGCGCAATACGGCGCGGAGCCGGTGGACACGGAAACGGCGCTGGCTGATCCGGCGCTGCGCGGCGTGATGATCGCCTCGGCGACGAAGACCCATGCCGACATCGCCATGGCAGCGGCTGCCAAGGGCAAGGCGATCTTCTGCGAGAAGCCGATCGACCTCGACCTCCGGCGCACCGACGCCTGCCTGGCGGCGGTGCAGAAGGCCGGCGTCATCTTCCAGATCGGCTTCAACCGGCGGTTCGACCCGAGCTTCCGGGCGCTTAAGCGCCGGCTGGACGGGAACGAGATCGGCGCGGTCGAGCAGGTCATCATCACCAGCCGCGATCCGGAGGCGGAGAGCGAGGAGGCGCTGGCGGCGGGCGGCGGCGTCTTCCGCGAGATGACGATCCACGACTTCGACATGGCCCGCAACCTGCTTGGCGAGGAGCCGGTGGAGATGTTCGCGACCGGCTCCTGCCTGGTCTCCCCGGCCTATGCCAAGCTCGGCGACTACGACACGGCGATGTTCGTGCTGCGCACGGCCGCCGGGCGGCAGTGCCATATCAACAACAGCGTCCGCGCCACCTACGGCTACGACCAGCGCATCGAGGTGCACGGGGCGAACGGCATGCTGCGCGCCGGCAACCGGATGCCGACCTCGGTCGAGCTGGCGGACGGCCGGGCGGTGTCGCACGACAAGCCGCTGTATTTCTTCGTCGAGCGCTATGCGGAATCCTACGCGGCCGAGCTCGACCATTTCATCGACTGCATCGAGCAGGGCCGGCGCCCCGACGTCGGGGCCGAGGACGGGCGCAAGGCGATGATCCTGTGCGAAGCCGCACTCGCCTCCGCCAAGTCGGGCCGCTTCGAGCCGATCCGTTTCTGAGACATAGAGGACACCACGGGCCATGAAGATTGGGATGATCACCGACAGCCTCGGCATGCTGTCGTTCGACGAGATGCTGGCGGCCTCGGCGGAGCTCGGGCTGGAGACCCTGGAATTCGCCTGCGGCAACTGGTCGTCGGCGCCGCACATCAACCTCGAGGCGATGCTGGAGAGCGAGACGGTGCGGCGCGAGTTCACCGCCAAGGTCCGCGACCACGGCCTTGCCATCGCGGCGTTGAACTGCTCGGGCAATCCGCTGCATCCGGGCGAGAAGGGGGCGGCGCATCATCGCGTCACCCTGGGCACCATCAAGCTGGCCAGCCTGATGGGGATCGACCGGGTGGTGATGATGTCGGGGCTGCCGGGCGGCCCGGGCGACGCCAACCCGAACTGGATCGTGACCGACTGGCCGCCGGAATGCCTCGAGATCCAGCGCTACCAGTGGGACGAGAAGATCATCCCCTACTGGCGCGACCTGGTTGCCTACAGCAACAACCTCGGCATCCGCAAGCTGTGCCTGGAACTGCACGGGCACCAGGCGGTCTACAACGTCTATACGCTGAAGCGCCTGCGCGACGTCGTCGGCGCGACGGTCGGGGCGAACTACGATCCCAGCCATCCGATGTGGATGAACGCCGACCCGCTCGCCGCCGTCCGGGCGCTGGGCGAGGCCATCTACTACGTTCATGCCAAGGATACCCGGGTGGAACCGGTGCCGGCCGGCATCGATGGCACGCTGGAGGCGCGCGAGGGCACCCGGATCGCCGAGCGCAGCTGGAACTACATCACCCTCGGCTACGGCCACGGCGAGACCTGGTGGCGCCAGTTCTGCACCGCCCTGAAGCTGGCGGGCTATGACGACGTGCTGTCGATCGAGCACGAGGACATGATGATGTCGCCGATGGAGGGGATGCGGAAGTCGGTCGACCTGCTGCGCAAGGTCGCGGTCAATCTTGCCTAGGCAGCCGGAAACCGCGACCGCGTGCGGCGCCCCGGAGAAGGCCGGGCGGCGGGTGGACTATCCCGAGCTCTGCGCCATCGCCTTCGACCATCGGGTGCAGCTGGAGCGCCTGGCCGACCGCCTGGGCCAGCCGCGCACGCGCATTCCGGCCTTCAAGTCGCTGATCTACCGGGCCGGGCGCCAGGCCTTCGGCCATGACCGCGCCTTCGGCATCCTGCTCGACGACCGCTATGGCGGCGAGGTGCTCGATGCCGCGGCCGGGCAGGGCCATTGGGTGGCCCGGCCGGTGGAACTCCCGGAACGCCAGCCTTTGGAATTCGAGCACGGCCCGGACATCGCCGCGACCCTGCGGCAATGGCCGATCGACCAGGTGGCGAAATGCCTCGTCTACCAGCATCCCGACGATTCCGAGACGCTGCAACTCGCCCAGGAGCGCCAGCTCGGCCTGCTCCTCGACGCCTGCCAGGCGGCCGGGCGGGAACTCCTGATCGAGGTCATCCCCGACAAGCAGCGGCCGGGCGATGCCGCGGCGGTCACCGCGATCATGCGCCGCTACTATGCCCTGGGCCTGCGCCCCGACTGGTGGAAGCTGGCGGCGCCGGAGAGCGAGGCCGGCTGGCGGCTGATCGCGGCGACGATCCGCGACGGCGATCCGCACTGCCGCGGCGTCGTCCTGCTCGGCCTCGATGCGCCGGAGGCCGAACTCGCCGCCACCTTCGCGCTGGCCGGGCGCCAGCCGATCTGCAAGGGCTTCGCCATCGGCCGCAGCATCTTCTTCAAGACCGCAGAGGACTGGCTGGCCGGCGGGATCGACGATGCCGCCGCCGTCGACCGGATTGCCGCGAGCTACGGCCGGCTGATCGACGCTTGGCGCGGCGCCCGGGCTGCGGCATAACACGCGAAACGACATCCATCATCCCCGCAACAGAGATCGAGAACCCGCTATGACCGTTCAACTTGGCATCAATCCCATCGGCTGGACCAACGACTGCATGCATTGGCTTGGCGATTTCATCTCGCTGGAGACCTGCGTGAAGGAGGTCCGCCAGGCCGGCTTCACCGGCGTCGAGCTGGGGCGGAAGTTCCCCCGCGACGCGAAGAAGCTGCGCCCGATCCTGGACCGGGCCGGGGTGAAGCTGGTCTCCGGCTGGTATTCCGCCGAGCTGGTGCGGCGCGACGTCAAGGACGAGATCGCGGCGATGCAGGACCACTTGAAGCTGCTGAAGGCGCTGGGCTCGCCGGTGATGGTCTTCGCCGAGACCACCGGCGAGATCATCAACAATGTCGGCGCCCCGGCCAGCGCACGGCCGAAGCTGAAGGGTGCCGCCGAGTGGAAGGAGCTCGGCCGCCGCTTCACCGCGGTCGCCGACTACCTGGCCGACCAGGGCGTGCGGATGGCGGTGCATCACCACATGGGCACGGTGATCGAGACCGCCGGCGACGTCGACCGGCTGATGGAGAATACCGGCGCCGCGGTCGGGCTGCTGCTCGATACCGGCCACATGACCTTCGCCGGCGGCGACCCGGTCAAGGTCGCCCGGCGCCATGCCAGGCGCATCGTCCACGTGCATTGCAAGGACATCCGCGGCTATGCGCTGGCGGCCTGCACCCGGCGCGACGTCAGCTTCTCGGCGGCGGTACTGGCCGGGCTGTTCACCGCGCCGGGCGACGGCATCGTCGACTACCCGTCGCTGTTCAGGATCCTCGCCAAGACCGGCTACAAGGGCTGGCTGGTCCAGGAGGCCGAGCAGGATCCGCGGGTGGCGCATCCCTATACCTATGCCGAACTGGGCCGCGCCCATCTCGCCCGGCTCTGCCAGAAGGCGAAGCTGAAGGTGGCGGCCTAGGATGGCGAAGCGGCTGCGCATTGGCCTCGTCGGCAGCGGCTTCATCGCCCGTTGCCATGTCTACGGCTATCGCACGATGGTCTCGGTGTTTCCCGAGGCGGCGGCCTTTCCGGACTTCGAGATCGTCGCCGAGCTGACGCCGGATCTCGCCCGGGCGGCGGCGGAGCGCTTCGGCTTCCGCCGCCACACCGCCGACTGGCGCGCTTTGGTCGCCGATCCGGCGGTGGACATCGTCGACATCTGCGTCCCCAGCAACCTGCATCGCGAGATCGCGCTGGCGGCGATCGCCGCCGGCAAGCACGTCTATTGCGAGAAGCCGGTGGCGCTGAACGGCAGCGAGGCCAGCGAGATCGCCGCCGCCGCCAGCCGGGCCGGGGTCAAGAGCCTGGTCGGCTACAGCTACCTGCGCAATCCCCTGGTCGGCCTCGCCAAGAAGCTGATCGACGAGGGCGCCATCGGCGAGGTGGTGCATTTCCGCGGTGCGCATAACGAGGACTACATGGCGGATCCGGCGCATCCCTTCATCTGGCGCTGCGATCCGGCGATCGCCGGGCGGGCCGGCGCGCTCGGCGATCTCGGCAGCCACATCATCAGCATCGCCCGGCTGCTGGTCGGCGAGATCGCCGCGGTCTCCGGCCAGGCGACGACGGTGATCAAGGAGCGCCCGGTCGGCGCCGGCGCCGCCGAAAGGCGCCGGGTCGGCAACGACGACCAGGTGCAGTTCCTGATCGAATTCGCCGGCGGCGCCACCGGCCATATCGAGGCCAGCCGGATCGCCACCGGCAGCCACATGGACATCACCTATGAGATCACCGGCACCCATGGCGCCATCCAGTTTGACGGCGAGCGGATGAACGAGATCCGGGTCTATTCCGACCGCGATCCCGAGGACCGGCGCGGCTTCCGCACGGTCTATGCCGGGCCGGCGCATCCGCCCTACGGCAATTTCGTGCCCGGCGCCGCCCATGGCCTCGGCTTCAACGATCACAAGGTGATCGAGGCCTATGAGCTGATGCAGGTGGTCGGTGCCGGCGCCCCGGCCTATCCGGATCTCGCCGAGGCGGCGCGGATCGGGCGGGTGCTGGATGCGGTGCTGCAGTCGTCGGACGAGCGGCGCTGGGTCAAGCCGGCCTGACGGTCGCGCGGGTGCCGGGTGGCCTCAGGCGGCCCAGTGGCCTCAGGCTGCCGCCGGCTGCAGCTTGCGTTCGGCGCCGGTCGCGGCCGCCGGCCGCGTCACCACCGCCAGGGTCTGCGACACCCCCTTCGACGGCGCCGCGGTCAGCGGCGCGAAGGCGATCTCGAGGTCGGGATCGATGGCATGGGCGGCGGCGATGAACTGCGCCCGCGGCAGCGACAGGGAGAAGCGCGACAGGCGCCGCCGGGTCTCCGTCTCGGGAAAATGAATGAGCGCCTGGGCGCCGGGGCCGAGCAGGCCGAAGATCTTGCCGAGATAGTCCGCCAGGCGTCCGTCCGGCACCTTCGAGCAGACGTGCCAGGAGACGACGAAGCGCGGATGCTGGAACCGCGCCTCGTTCAGCGAGGTCTCGCCGATCACCCGCAGGTTGGGGCGCTTGCCGCGCAGCAGCGCCTCGGGAATGGCCTTGACCCCGGCCAGGTAGAAGGCGTCGGTCACGTCGAGGCCCCAATAGTGCCCGTGGTCCAGGTGTTCGATCAGCGGCAGGCCGAGGCGCAGGCTGCCGCAGCCGTAATCCACCACCACGTCGTCCGGCTTCAGCCCGTGGTGGCGCAGGACGTCCAGCACCTCGGAGCGGCTACGGACGCTGCGCGCCGCGGGGCCGAGGGCGGGGTTGCCGCGGCCGGCGGCGATGTTGCCCAGCACCTTGGCGACGTAGAACTGCTCGAAGGGCAGGAAGGGGTGACGCAGCCGCCACAGCCAGTAGGACAGGTGTTTCCGATAGACCCGGCGCAAACCCACTGCAACTCTCCCGCTCGCCTGATACTGATGGCCGGATCGACCAACCGGGTCCTGGTGTCACCGAGTTTCCTGTCAATCGGCTGACAGGCCGGCGGATTACTTGCGCGCCGGCCCGGGCGGTTGTGCGTCCTGCCGCTGCAGGCTCGCCGTTAGGTTGCTGACAGAAGGCCCTTGCCTTTGTCGCCGGAGGCTCCCACACTCACTCCAACACGGCAATTAGAGGAGGGCCAGGCGATGACCGTCGCTAGCATTCTCCGGGGCAAGCCGCAGCGCGTGATCGGGCTGCGGGAGACTCAATCCGTTTCCGAGGCCGCCCAGCTTCTCGCCAAGGAAAACATCGGTGCCGTCCTGGTGACCGCCGCCGGCGGCGACATGATCGGCATCGTGTCGGAACGCGATATCGTGCGCGCCCTGGCGGCGCGCGGCGCCGGCATCGTCGATCAGCCGGTATCCAGCCTGATGACCAAGGATGTCACCTGCTGCGCGCCCGAGGATTCGGTGGCCAGCACCATGGCGCTGATGACGGCCCGCCGCTTCCGCCACCTGCCGGTGCGCAAGGACGGCAGGATCATCGGCATGATCTCGATCGGCGACGTGGTGAAACGCCGGGTCGAGGACGCCGAGAGCGAGGCGACCTCGCTGCGCGACTACATCGTCAATGCCTGACCTGTAGGCCGACCGGCGGGGGCCGGCTCAGGCCGGTGCCTCGATGCGCTCGCGCGGCATGACGACGCGCACCGTGGTGCCGCGCCCGGGGCTGCTGGATACCTCGATCCGGCCCTGATGCATCTCGACCAGGCTCTTGCAGATCGACAGGCCGAGGCCAGTCCCTTCGCCCTGCTGCTGGGCGCTGCGGTTGATCTGCACGAAGGGCTCGAAGATCCGCTCGAGATCCTTCGCCGCGATGCCGATGCCGGAATCGTCGACCACGATCACCATGCCGCCGTCCTGGGCCCGGTCGATCGCCACCCGGACGGTGCCGCCGGGCTGGGTGAACTTCACCGCATTGGTGATCAGGTTGAGGAGGACCTGCTTCAGCCGCCGCTCGTCGGCGCGCAGCAGGGGCAGCTGCTGGTCGGCGGCGACCCGCAGGGTGACCGCGCCGCGGCTGGCGCGGTCGGACAGGATATGGGTGCACTGCCGGCACAAGGCGGCGACGTCGACCGGCTTCTCATCCAGCTTCACGGTGCCGGAATCGATCTTCGAATAGTCCAGGATCTCGGTGATGAGGTCGTAGAGGAGGCGGGCGCTGTACAGGATGTCGTTGGCGTATTCGTTGAGCTTGCGCAATTCCGGCTGCGACTGGGTGGTGATGCCGATCAGCTCGGAGAAGCCCATGATCGCGTTCAGCGGCGTGCGCAGGTCGTGGCTCATCTTGGCGAGGAATTCCGATTTCGCCCGGTTCGACGTTTCCGCGGCCTGGCGCGCCTGCATCAGCTGCGTCTCGAAGTTCTTGCGCTGGGTGATGTCCTGGACCGTGCCCTCGTAATACAGCGGCTGGTCCGCGGCATCGCGCACCAGGCGGGCATTCTCCAAGATCCATATCCTCTCGCGGGTCTTGTGGCGGTAGATCTCGGACTCGAAATTCGTCACCCGGCCGTCGCGCGCCACCAGTTCCTTGAAGGTCGCGCGCCGCTTCGGATCGACATACCACTCCTGCGCAATGTCGCGGACCGAGGCGATCAGCTCCTGGGCGGTCTCATAGCCGTTGATGCGGGCAAGTGCCACATTGGCGCTCAACATCTTGCCGTCGAGGGAGGAGATGTAGATGCCCTCGAAGGCATTGTCGAAGATGCTGCGGAACCGCGATTCCGCGTCGGTCAGTGCCTGCTGCGACTGGACCAGGGCGGTGACGTCGATCATGGTGCCGACGATCTGGATCTCGCCGGCGGAACTGTTGAAGATCGAAGCCGATTCCGAGACCCAGAAGCGCGAGCCGTCGCGCCGGCGCATCTCGGCGATCAGGTTGGAGACCCGGCCGGTGGCCTTCAGCTGTTCCGACAGCCGGGCGCGGTGGGTGGGGTCGACGATCGTACTCTCCAGCCGATCGCCGACCTCCGCCAGCATCTGCTGCGGCGAGGGATAGCCGAACATGGTGGCCAGGGCGACGTTGAAGGAGACCGCCCGTCCGCCGAGCACGGTGTGGAAGATGCCGATCTCCGCCCGGTCAAAGATGAGACGATAGATGGCATCCTGTTCCAAGTGCGGGCGCTCCGGGGCTGGACTCGGGACCTCGGCCCCATTCTTACCGATTGGCGCGGGGGGCGGAAGTCCCGGCGCCCCCTGCGGACGAGCGGCCCGGCGCCCTACCGGCGCAACTGGCACGGGGCTTGCGACATTTGGCCTGGGTTCATGTGGAGAGGCGACGGAACATGTCATTCCTGCGGGATTTCCGGGCTGAAACGGGGACGTGGCCGGCATTTTTTGCCGGGGCCTCGCCGTTTTCGGCCGCCGGATCGTCCGCGGAGGGCCTGTCATGGTAACCTCGACCCTCCTGTCCGGTCCGGCCGGCGGCACCTCGGCCGGCATCGATATCCGGCCGGAAGTCCTCGCCAGCATCCAGAAGGCGAGCCTCAATACCGGCGTCGATTTCTCCTACCTGATGGCCCAGGCGGCGCGCGAGAGCAGCTTTGACCCGACCGCGGCCGCCACCACCAGCAGCGCCAAGGGGCTGTACCAGTTCGTCGAGCAGACCTGGCTGGCGGTGTTCAAGAAGCATGGTGCGGACTACGGCTATGGCCAATTGGCCGACCAGGTGAAGCAGAACGCAGATGGCCGCTATACCATCGCCAATGCCGCCACCCGCAAGGAAATACTCGGCTTGCGGCGGAATCCGGAACTGGCCGCGGCGATGGCGGCCGAGCACGCGGCCGACAACAAGCAGAAGATCGAGGCGAAGCTGGGCCGTCCGGCATCCGCGACCGATCTCTACCTGGCGCATTTCCTCGGCCTCGCCGGCGCGCTGAAGTTCCTGCGCAACGCCGAGAGCTCGCCGGAGACCACCGGCGCCGCCCTGTTTCCCAAGGCGGCCGCCGCCAACAGCACGATCTTCTATGACGACAAGGGCGGCGCCAAGACGCTGCAGCAGATCTACGCCAGTTTCGACGCCAAGATGGATACCGACACCGCGCTCTATGCCGGTCTGGAAACCCGGCGCGGTGCCGCGGAGGCGACCCAGATGGCCGATCTCGGCAATGTCGGCGGCGCCGGTTCCGTCGGCCAGACCCTGCACGGGTTCACCCGCCCCGGGGGCGTCCTCTCGCCCTTCCTGATGGTGACCCTGGCGGCCCTGCCGATCGGCCGCGAGGACGACGGCAACGGCGCTGCCCGGTCCGCCAACAGCCTGTGGGACAAGGGCCAGCCGGCCAGCCGTTTCACCGCCAGTCGGCTCGCCGCCAACCAGACCGAATACCTGAGCTAGCCGGCCCCCCCCGCTGACCGGGGTGCGGGTCAGGAATCTCCGAGCGACTTCGCCAGTTCCACCAGATCGATGAACTCGGCGCGGTAGCCGCCGTCGTCGGTGCCGCGGGCCTGGCGCGCCAGGTCGGCAATCTGGTCGTAGCCGAAATTCCCAAGATACGTGCCCCCGCGCAGCAGCTGGCCGAAGGCGGCGACCGCGGCGGCGAAATCGAGGTCGGTCGCGGTCGGAGTCGGATCGTTCAGCTGCTCGGTGCGGAGCGGGGTCTCGATTAGCTTCGAGGTGTCGCCCTCCGGATCCTTGTAACGCAGGCGCAGGAAGGCGAACTCCGCGGGCCGGATCGGCGCAGTGCCGGTTTCGGCCGGCGGTTCCGCCCCGTAGCGCAGCGGATCCACCGCCAGGCCCTTGGAGCCCACCAGGGCGATCTCGTAGATGGCCGTCACCGTATGGCCGGCGCCGATCTCGCCGGCATCCTTCCGGTCGTTGTTGAAGTCCTCGCGCTGCAGCGCCCGGTTCTCGTAGCCGACCAGCCGGTACTGCGCGACCACCGCCGGGTTGAACTCGATCTGGATCTTCACGTCCTTGGCGATGGTCTGGATGGTGGCGCCGAGCTGGTCGACCAGCAGGCGCTTGGCCTCCTTCAGGCTGTCGATGTAGCCGTAGTTGCCGTTGCCGACATCCGCCAGCTGCTCCATCAGCGCGTCATTGTAGTTGCCCTCGCCGAAGCCGAGGGTGGTCAGCGAGATGCCGGACTTGCGGCTCTCCTCGATCATCCCCTTCAGCTGGTCGATGTCGGTGACACCGACATTGAAGTCGCCGTCGGTCGCCAGGATGATGCGGTTGATGCCGCCCGCGATCCGCGCCTTCTTGGCGAGCGCATAGGCGAGCTCGATGCCCTCGCCCCCGGCCGTGCTGCCGCCCGCTTCCAGGCGCTCCAGCGCGTCGGCGATCTGGTCCTTGTCCTTGCCCGAGGTCGGCTCCAGCACGACGCCGGCGGAGCCGGCATAGACCACGATCGACACCCGATCCTGCTCGGTGAGCTGATCGCTGAGCAGCTTCATGCCGGCCTTCAGCAGCGGCAGCTTGTCCGGATCCGCCATCGAGCCCGAGACGTCGACGAGGAAGACGAGGTTGGCCGCCGGGCGCTGCGCCCGCGGCGGCTCGTAGCCCTTGATGCCGATCTCGAGCAGATAGGTATCCGCGTTCCACGGCGATTTCACCACATGGGTGGTGGTCTTGAACGGGATGTCGGGCTGGCGCGGCGCCGGATAGTCGTAGCTGAAGTAGTTGATCATTTCCTCGACCCGGACGGCGTCCTTCGGCGGGCGCTGGCCGTTCATCAGGAAGCGGCGGATATTGGCATAGGAGCCCGAATCGACGTCGATCGAGAAGGTGGAGACCGGCGCCTCGGCGACCTGCTTCACCGGACTCTCGCCGGTTGCCCGATAGGTCTCGGCGCTCTCCGGGGGCTGGGCGATGGGGACGGGGGCATAGAGCTCCGCCGCCGGGGTGACCGACTGCGACTGGACGGCGATGGACTGGGTGCCGGCGGGCGGTGCCGCCGGGGTTGCCCTGCCGATGCTGGCGGGCCCGTCGCTCTCGTCCTTCTTCAGCTTGTCTTCGACGCCGGTGGCGGTCTGCGACTGCATCGGCTGGTTGGTATTGGCGGCCGTCTTGTCCGTCGCCTGGTAGCGCTCGCAACCGACGACCAGGAAACCGGCGGCGATCGCGACGCCGAACAGATCCACTCTTTTCATTTGCCTTCCCCTTCTCTAGAAAGTCCTGAAGTCCCGCAGCAACGAGACTTGATCCGCCGGCAAGGCGCCGCGATGGCTGGATTGCGGCAAGATCAAGGCGATATCGTGGACCGCAGATGCCGAATTCCGATCTTCCGGCTTGGCTGATCGAGCAGATCACCCGCAAGCCCTCCCTGGAGGTGCTGTTCAACGGCTTCTGCAAGAAGCTGGCGAAGCAGGGGCTGCCGATCTGGCGGGTCAATATCGGCCTCGAGACGCTGCATCCGGCCGATGTCGGATTCTCCTTCGTCTGGCTCGACGGCGAGCTCACCCAGCGCTCCCGCGCCCGCCCGGGCATCCTGACCAGCAGCGACTACCTGAACAGCCCGGCGCGCATCGTCGACGAGACCAACCGGCCCTTCCGCTGGCAGCTCGGCGAGGACGACCGCGGCATGGAGGTCCTGGTCAATCTGCGGGCGGAAGGCATGACCGGCTATGTCATGCTGCCGCTGACTTTCCTGGACACGGTGCGCTCCGCCGCGCTGTCCTTCGCGACGCGGGTGCCCGGTGGCTTCACCCCGGCGATGATCACGGATCTCACCGCAGCCGCCACCCTGCTGTCGCCGCTGGCCGAGCGGATCGCCCTGCGGCGGGTGGCGCTCGACGCGCTGACCGCCTATCTGGGTCCGATCGCGGCGCAGCGCGCCTATAGTGGCCAGATCGAGCGCGGCGACCTGCAGACGATCCGCGCCGCGATCCTGATCTCCGATCTGCGCAATTTCACCGCCTTGTCCGACCGCATGGAACGCCGGGCGATGGTATCGCTGCTCGACCGCTGGTTTGCCGTGCTCGGCACCGAGATCGAGAACCATGGCGGCGACATCCTGAAGTTCATGGGCGACGGGCTGCTGGCGGTGTTCCCGGTGGGCGAGGATGCCTGCGCCGTCTGCGACCGGGCGCTGGATGCGGCCCTGGCCGCCCTGGAGGGCACCGAGCGGCTGAACGTCGAACTCGCCGCGGAGGGGCTGGAGCCCCTGCGCTTCGGCCAGGCGCTGCATCTCGGCGACGTGGAATTCGGCAATATCGGGGCGGTGCGGCGGATCGATTTCACCGTGATCGGGCCGGCGGTCAACCAGGCCAGCCGGCTCCAGGACCAGACCAAGATTCTGGCGACACCGATCGTAACCTCGGCTACCTTCGCCGCGGCGGCCGGACGGCGGCTGCGCTCGCTCGGGCAGCATGCCCTGCGCGGTGTCGCCGAGCCGGTCGAGATTTTCGCGCCGATTTAGAGGTCAATCCGCCGCCATGTCGCTGATGCGTCAGTTCCACCGCTATGCCCCGATCGATTTCGCCGCCTACCGGCAATTCGTCGTCGCGGAAACCCATGTCGGCTGGATCGCGCCGGACTTCGCCCTGGAACTGGCGGAATTTCCCCATGTCTTCGCGGTCGACGAGGCCGTGGTCGCGGTGCAGCCGCGCCTCGCCGACGGCGACTCCCGCAGCGCGGCGGTGGCCGAGGTGCTGGAGATCCTGCGCCGACGCGGCCGGGTGCCGGGCTGGCGCGACGAGCTCTATCCGGTGGGGCAGGGGTTCCATGCGCCGGTGCTGATGCAGATGGAGCGCGCGGCCTCGCCGCTCTTCGGCCTGCTGACCTATGGCGTCAACCTCAACGGCCATGTCGGCCGGGGCTACGGCATGAACATGTGGATCGCGAAGCGCGCGGCCAGCAAGCAGATCGATCCCGGCATGCTGGACATGATCGTCGGCGGCGGCCAGCCGGCCGGCGTGACGCCCTGGGACAACCTGATGAAGGAATGCCGGGAGGAGGCGGGCATGCCACCGGAACTCGCCCGCCGGGCGCGGCCGGCCAGCCTGATCACCCTGATGTTTCCTGCCAGCGAGGGGCTGCGCATCGGCCTGCAGTTCAACTACGACATCGAACTGCCGAAGGACTTCACCCCGCGCAATACCGACGGCGAGGTCGAGGGCTTCCAGCTGGTGCCGGTGAGCGAGCTGATCGAGAGCCTGAAATCGCGGGACGAGTTCATGTTCGACGCCGCCGTGGCAAATATCGATTTCCTGGTGCGCCACGGCCTGGTCGGCCCGGACGATCCGGACTATCTCAACCTGATCCGCAACCTCCGCCAACCGACACCCTTCGCCGCATGAGCCTGCTCGCACGCATCGAGGCCTGCCACCGCCACGATCTCGGCCGCTTCCGGGCGTTCCGCGTCGGCGGCGAGCGGCTGGGCTTCGTCCGCCACGACCTGGCGCTGGAATGCGCGAAGTTCCCCAGCGTCTTCACCGTCGAGCCCAATGCGGTGAAGGTGAAGGACCATCTCGCCACCTTCGACCTGCGCACCGCCGCGATCGATACCGTGGTCCGCGAGCTGTACGCCCGCGGCGTCATCGGCGGCTGGCGCAACGAGATCTTCCCGATCGCACCGGCCTACGGCAAGCAGCCGCTGTTCGACCTGGAGCGCGCCGCGGTGCCGTTCTTCGGCGTCAAGGCCTATGGCGTGCATCTCAACGGCTACGTGCGCGACGGCGAGCGGATCAGGCTCTGGGTCGGGCGCCGTTCCGCCGACCGGCCGATCGAGCCCGGCAAGCTCGACCACCTGGTCGCCGGCGGCCTGCCCAGCCAGATGTCGCCCTTCGACAATCTGATCAAGGAGGCGGCCGAGGAGGCCAGCATCCCCAAGGAACTGGCGCGGCGCGCCCGGCCGGCCGGTGCGCTCGCCTACCGCATGGAGCTGAACGGCCACCTGCGCGACGATACGATCTTCGTCTACGACCTGGAGCTGCCGGCCGATTTCCGGCCCCGCAACCACGACGGCGAGATCGCCGATTTCCGCCTGCTGCAGCTGGACGAGGTCGAGACCATCATCGCCACCACCGACGCGTTCAAGTTCAACGTCGGGCTGGTCATCGTGGATTTCATGATCCGGCACGGCCACATCGCGCCGGAGCGGCCGGACTACTGCGACCTGGCGCTGGCCTTGGCGAACGGCAAGGCGCGCTAGTTCGCCTCGGCGGTGGCGCTGCTGGCCGGCGGGTCGAAGAGGCCGGCCTGTTCGATCATCTTGGTCGAGCCGTGATAGATCATGCTGACGGCAACCCAGAGGATGACCACCAAGCCGAGATAGGCGACCCAGGGATAGCGCTTCAGCATATGGGCGATGGCACTGGCGGCGATGCCCATCAGCCCGACCGAGAGGGTGAGGCCGACGATCAGCACCCATTGGTGATGCTGTGCGGCGCCGGCGACGGCGAGCACGTTGTCCAACGACATCGAGACGTCGGCGATGACGATCTGGACGATCGCCTGGCGCATCGTCTTGCCGGGCGCGGCACCCGGCAGAGCCTCCAGCGGTTCGGCCAGTTCGAGCCGTTCCTTGTGGGTCAGGGTCTGCCGGTGGGCCGCCTCCTGCAGCCGCTCGCGGCGCATCTGCGCCAGCTCGCGCCAGAACTTCCAGCAGACCCAGAGCAGCAGCAGCCCGCCGCCCAGCACCAGGGCGCCGCCGAAGGACAGCAGCACGCTGGTGATCAGCGCGAACATGATGCGCAGGACCGTGGCGGCGATGATACCGATGAGGATGACCTTGCCGCGCTGGTGGCGGGGCAGGCCGGCGGCGGCCAGGCCGACGACGATGGCGTTGTCGCCGGCCAGGACCAGGTCGATCATGATGACCTGGCTGAGCGCGACCAATTCGGGGATGAGGCTATGAAAATCGAACATGAATCGCGCTTGAGACTCGAGTCCCCCTGTTTACACCGGCAGCAGGGGAATGCCCAGGCGGGCGCCGCGTCCCGGCACCCTAATCGGCAAAACCCGCAAGTCTCCGGACCTCCCCCGAGGTCCTGCCCTGGGCGCGCAAGGTTCGAATCCCGACGGCTCCATCGCGCTTCGACAGCCGCTCGCCCGCGGCATTCGTCAACAGCAGGTGGTGCCTGTAGTCCGGGGTTGCAAGCCCCAATAGCCCTTGAATCTGTCGGTGAATATGGGTGGCCGGGAACAGATCGAGCCCGCGTGTGACCAATGTCACACCCTGGAGATCGTCGTCATGGGTGACGCAGAGGTGATAACTTGCCGGAATGTCGCGCCGCGCCAGGACGACATCGCCCAGAAGATCCGGCCGCGCCCGGACCTGGCCGCGTTCGGCATCGCAAAATTCCAGCGGCCCGGTGAGCGCCTGCGCCTTGGCGACATCGAGACGCAGCGCAAAGGGGTCGCCGCGCTGGCGCCGCGCCTCGGCCAGGTTCTTCGGCAGGGTCCGGCAGGTGCCGGGATAGAGCGGCCCGTCCGGACCGGCGGAATTTCCCTGCGGTGCACTCGCCGCGTCGGCGATGTCCTTGCGCGAGCAGAAGCAGGGATAGAGCACGCCCAGCGCATCGAGCCGGGCCAGCGCCCGGCGATAGTCGTCGAAATGCGCCGACTGCCGGCGCACCGGGGTCTCCCAGTCGAGGCCGAGCCAGGCCAGATCCTCGTAGATCGCGGCCTCGAATTCCCGCCGGCAGCGCCCGGTGTCGATGTCCTCGATCCGCAGCAGGAACCGGCCGCCGGCGGCCCGCGCCGCCTGCCAGCCGATCAGCGCCGAATGCGCATGGCCGAGATGCAGCAGGCCTGTCGGGCTGGGCGCAAATCGGGTAACAATCGGCGGGGCATGACGTGCGGACATGGCGAAAACTGTTAGAGAAGATCAGACCCGGCTGCAACTGGCCCTCGAGCATCTGGCGGGGGCCGACCGCCATATGGCCCGGGCCCTGGCCGAGATCGGCCCGCCGCCGCCGCGCGCCCAGCCGGCCAGTTTCGCCACCTTGATGCACGTGATCGTCGCGCAGCAGGTCTCGACACATGCCGCCCGCGCGATATCCCAGCGCCTGACCGAGCGGGTCGGGACGCTGCTGCCAGCCTCCTTCCTGGCCCTCGGCGACGACGATCTGCGCGCCATCGGCTTTTCGCGCCAGAAGGTGGTCTATGGCCGCGATCTCGCCGCCGCCTTCGCCGACGGGCGCCTGGCGATTGCCAAGCTCCGCCGCCTCGACGACGAGGCGGCGATCGCCGCCCTGTCCGCGGTCAAGGGCATCGGCCGCTGGTCGGCCGAGGTCTTCCTGCTGTTCAGCCTGCAGCGTCCCGACGTCATGCCGGCCCAGGATCTCGCCTTGATGGTGGCGGCGCAGCGGCTGAAGCGCCTCAAGGAACGCCCGACGCCGAAACAGCTGCTGAAGATCGCCGAGACCTGGCGGCCCTATCGTTCCTATGGCGCCCGCATGCTCTGGCACTATTATCGCAACGGCGCACCGCTGCCACTGACTGCAAAAGGGAAGACCGATGCTCGAACTTGAAGGACCATCCCGCCCGCCGGCCTCCGGCGGCAAGGCGAAAAATCTGGTGGTCTTCCTCCACGGCTACGGGTCCAGCGGGTCGGATCTGATTTCGCTGGCGCCCTATTGGGCCGAGATCCTGCCCGATACCGAGTTCCTCTCGCCGAATGCACCGTTTCCCTGCGAGATCAATCCCTATGGCTATCAGTGGTTCGGCTTCGAGGACCGCGCCCCGGACATGCTGCTGGGCGCGACGCGGACCGCCGCCGGCATTCTCGACGCCTATCTCGACGCGGTGCTGCGCGAGCGCGGCCTCGCCGACCGGGCGCTGGCACTGGTCGGTTTTTCCCAGGGCACCATGATGTCGCTGCATGTCGGCCCACGCCGCGCCGCGGCCCCGGCGGCCATCGTCGGCTATTCCGGCTCGCTGATCGCGCCGGAGACGCTGGCGGCCGAAGCGCGGTCCAGGCCGCCGGTGCTGCTGGTCCACGGCACCTTCGATCCGGTGGTGCCCTTCACCTCGCTGGGCGAGGCGGAATCGGCCCTGCAGGCGGCGAAGATCCCGGTCGTCACCGAGGCGCGTCCCGGTCTCGTCCACTCGATCGATCCGGTCGGCCTGCAGAAGGGCGGCGCCTTCCTGCGCGACCGTTTCGCCAAGGTCGCAGCCTAGTCGCGCCCGCATTTCATCGGCTGTCGGGGCGCGGATTTTCGGCCCGTCGCGGCCATGACAAGATCGTGAAACGGATTTGCCCCGACCGCCCAGATCTTGTGTTTTTCACCGAAGCCGACTATTTCTTAAGAGTGCAAAGCGCCGGGAAACCGCGGGTGCGCGGGCCGGTCGCGGGAGAGCGGCTGAATGATGGCGTCGCCTGAAACTTGCCCCGCTTTAGTGCTCAACGCCGATTTCCGGCCGTTGAGTTACTTCCCGCTGTCGCTCTGGTCCTGGCAGGAAGCGGTGAAGGCGGTCTTCCTCGACCGCGTCCAGGTGGTTTCCCAATACGAGCACGTGATCCACAGCCCGAGCTTCAGCATGCGGCTGCCCTCGGTGATCTCGCTGAAGGAGTTCGTGCCGCAGGAGCGCCGTCCGGCCTTCACCCGGTTCAACGTCTTCCTGCGCGATCGCTTCCGCTGCCAGTATTGCGGCCACCATCACCCGACCCACGACCTGACCTTCGACCATGTGGTGCCGCGTTCCAAGGGCGGCCGCACTACCTGGCAGAACGTCGTCACCGCCTGCCAGACCTGCAATCTCCGCAAGGGCAACAGGCTGCCACATCAGGTCCACATGCATCCCAGGCGGAGGCCGTTCCAACCGACGACCTTCGAGCTCCAGGAAAACGGCCGAGCCTTCCCGCCAAACTATCTCCACCAGAGTTGGCGGGATTTTCTTTACTGGGACAGCGAACTCGACGCCGGCTGAGGCGCGCCTAGCGCATCGGCCAATCCATCGGCGAGCGCCCGCGCTGCGGATCCAGGCCGCCGAAGCCGCGGGTTTCCAGCCCCAGGTCCTTCATCAGATAGGGCGAGAGCGCCCCGGCCTCCAGCGGCGTCGGCCGGCTCTCGGCCCGGTCCAGCAGGCGCCCGATCAGGCGCTGCAGCCAGCTGGCGGCGCTGCGCCGCGGAAATCGCGTCAGGGGCTGACATTCCATCGCTCTTGCCATCTCCGTTCCTCCGGTTAAAGGCCTAATATGCCTGATGCTGTTGCGATGAATTTGGCCTCGACAATGCCGTCAGACAAAGCGATTGTCAGGGGATATACATAAGTCCACCTTATGGATTGTCGATGTCGAACCTACCGCCGCTCGCCGCCATCCGCGCCTTCGAGGCCGCCGCCCGCCATGGCAGTTTCACCAAGGCCGCCGCCGAACTGGGGATGACCCAGGCCGCGGTGAGCTACCAGGTGAAGCTGCTGGAGGACCGGCTGGGAACGCCGCTGTTCCTGCGCCAGGCCCGCAAGGTGGTGCTTTCCGAGACGGGCAAGCGCCTGGCGCCGCCGGTGGCCGAGGCCTTCCAGCGGCTCGAGGGCGCCTTCGCCACCCTGCGCGAGATCTCCGAAAGCGTGCTGGCCATCACCGCGGTCCATACCTTCGCCAGCAACTGGCTGGTGCCTCGACTGGGCACCTTCCAGCTGGCCCATCCCGACATCGCGGTCCGCCTCGAGGTTTCCACCCGGACGGTCGATCTCCACCGCGAGGAATACGATGTCGCCATTAGGGGCGGGCGGGGCGTCTGGCCGGGGGTCATCGCCCACCGGCTGATCCCGATGCAGTTCACCCCCCTCTGCAGCCCCGGCTTCCTGGCGCAGCAGGGCCCGTTTGTCGCTCCCGCCGACCTGCTGCGGGTGACCCGCCTCGATACCCATGACGCTTGGTGGGCGATCTGGTTCGCCGCCGCGGGCCTGCCCGAACCGGCGCGGCCGGCCGTTCCCTATATCAGCCTGGACGTCCAGGCCATGCTGGGATCGGCGGCCGTGTCCGGCCAGGGCGTTGCCATCCTGACGCCGGCCCTCTTCGCCGCCGATATCGCCGCCGGGCGCCTCGTCCAGCCCTTCGATCTCACCGCCACGGACGGCACAGGTTATTGGCTGGCCTATGCCGAGGAGCGAAAAAAATCTAAAAAAATCAAAGCATTTCGCGACTGGATTCTGAAAGAAGTTGAGCCGGACGACATGGCCGGTTCCGGCTGAGCGCCTTGCCGGATCGCCCGCCAGGCAGTAGAAGGCGCTGCCCTCTCCGCGGTCGAGCTAAATGAAATCCCTGAAGAACTGGATCTGCCTCTTTGCCGGCTTCGGCTGTTTCGGCCTCGGCATCGCGCTGATGGTGCGCGCCAATCTCGGCCTCGGCCCCTGGGATGTCTTCCACCAGGGGCTGGGCTTCCGCACCGGCATCACCATCGGCACCGCCGGCGTGCTGACCGGGGCCGTCATCCTGCTGGGCTGGATCCCGCTCCGGGAGAAGCCCGGTTTCGGCACGGTGCTGAACGTCCTCACCATCGGTCCGGTCTGCGATCTCTGCCTGCTGTTCCTGCCGGACGGCCAGGGGCTGGTGCAGCGCTGGGCGATGCTGCTGGGCGGCGTCGTGCTGACCGCGATCGGCAGCGCCCTCTACCTGCCGACCCGGCTGGGCGCCGGGCCCCGCGACGGGCTGATGATGGGCCTCCACCGGCGTTTCAAGCTGTCGATCCGCCTGGCGCGGACCGTGGTCGAGCTCGGTGCCCTGGGCTTCGGCTGGTGGCTGGGCGGGACGGTGGGGATCGGCACCCTGGTCTTCGCCCTCGGCATCGGCCCCACCATCCAGTTCATGCTGGGGGCGGTGAAGCGGATCGGCCTGTTCCGCTGACCGCGGCAGACGGTCGCTAGGCCGCCGGCTTCGGCTTCCGCCGCACCGCCAGGATGCCGGCGACGACGATCATGACCATGCCGGCAATCGCGACGGCGTTCGGCCTTTCGCCGAAGATCAGGATCCCCCAGAGGCTGGCCAGCCCAACATAGGAGAAATCGAAGGTGGCGACGGTGGCCGGGGGTGCTACCTGATAGGCGATGGCGGCGCCGATGCTGCCGATGATCGTGGCGACGCTCAGCAGCGCCATGGACAGCCATTCGGTGGGACCCATGGCGGACCAGGCGCCGAACAGGAAGGCCGCGGCGGGGGTGCCGTTACCCGTCGGTCCGGCCACCGCCAGGGCCAGGGTCGCCACGGCGCCGACGATGACGAAGAAACAGTTGAGGCTGAGCGACAGGATCAGCGGATGCTCATCCCGGCACTTGGTGCGGGTAAGGATCATCGCCAGGGCATAGAGGATGGCCGAGAGCAGCGGCAGCAGGGCATAGGCGTTGAAGGAACTGGCATCCGGGTTGAGGACCAGCAGCACGCCGGCGAAGCCGAGCAGGATCGCACCCCAGCCCTGAAGGTCGATCCGGTCGCCGATGAACAGCGCGGCGAAGAGGGTGATGAAGATCGGCAGCGTGTAATAGACCGCCGCGGCGATGCCCAAGGCGAGGTGAGTCAACCCGGCATAGAAGGCCACCCACATCAGGGTGAGGAGCAGGCTGCGCAAGGCGGTCCAGCCGAGTGCCCGGGGCAGCCGGAGCTCGCCCTTTCCGCGCAGCTGGATGAGGGTGACCAGGACCGGTATCGCGATCAGCGAGCGCAGGATGAAGATCTGCCAGAGGACGAAGTCTGCGCTCAGCAGCTTGATCGCGGCATCGCCGAGCGACAAGGCGAAGTCCGTCCCGATGATGACGGCGACGCCCAGCTTCACGTTGTCGGCGGTGGTCGCATTGGTCGCGGGCATCGGCAGCCATCCCCCGGCGGGACCCCGAACTGCCGTCCAGCCTAGGCCGTCCCTTGGGGTTCGTGCCGCGGATTTGCGCCGGGTGGCGGCGCGGATGGGCTAGTGGGTGACCTGGGCGATCAGCTGGCGGCCGGTCTCGGTCAGCTTGCAGACCAGCCAGTCCGGCTTCAGCGGATTGGTGAACCAGGGTTCGGCCCAGCCATGGTCGATGCAGGAGCGGATCGTGCGCTCGCTGATCTTCTGTCCCCATTTGTCGAACAGCGGCAGCTTGCCGCCGGGTTGGTCGAGTCCGCGCGCCAGCCAGGCCAGCTGGGCTTCGGTGGGCTGCTCGGTCGTTGCAGCGAGATTCATTCCCCGTGACATCGTTCCCCTCGATGCATGATGGGGGGATAATACATAAATTTCTTTCAAAAGCCAATAGTTATTGGATGAAGCTACGAAAATAGGCGAGGTATCTCGATGGCAGGGCATCGGTTCATCACCACCTTAAGCCCGGCGGCCCTGGCCTTGGTAGCGGCGGGGATGTGCTCGACTCCCAGTTGCATCCAGACGGTCTTGGCGCCGATCGCGATGGCCTCCTCGGCCGGGGCGCCGGCATCGGCCGAATTGCGGAAGATGTCGACCATGTCGATCTTGCCGGTGACCGCCTGGGGGATCGCCGTCAGCGAGGCGTAGACCGTCTCGCCGTTCAGCTTCTGGCCGGCGAGGCCGGGATTGACCGGGATCACCTTGTAGCCCCGGCGCTGCAGGAACTTCATCACCCCATGGCTCGGCCGCTCCGGCTTCGGGCTGGCCCCGACCAGGGCGATGACCTTGGTCTCGTTCAGGATGTTGCGCAGGAAGGCGTCGTCGTAATGCTCGTCCATGTCCCGGTTCAACCTCTTCGTCGCGTTGCGTACTGTTCGCCTAGCATCCCTTCCAGGCCGGCGGCCGCTTGCCCAGGAAGGCGTCGATGCCTTCCGCGGCATCCAGGGCCATCATGTTCCCGGCCATCACCTCGCTGGCATAGGCGTAGGCCCGGTCGAGGTCGAGTTCGGCCTGGCGGTAGAACGCCGCCTTGCCGATCTTCAGGGTCACCGGCGACTTGGCGGCGATCGTCGCCGCGAGGCCCCGGGTCTCGGCAGCCAGTGTCTCGCCCGGCACCGCGCGGTTGATCAGCCCGATCGTCACCGCCGTCGCCGCATCCACCATCTCGCCGGTCAGCAGCATCGCCATCGCCTGCTTGCGCGGCACGGCCCGGGTGAGGGCGACCATCGGGGTGGAACAGAACAGCCCGATATTGACTCCCGGCGTCGCGAAACGGGCATCGGCGGCGGCCACCGCGAGATCCGCCGTCGCCACCAGCTGGCAGCCGGCGGCGGTGGCAATGCCGTGCACCTGGGCGATCACCGGCTGCGGCAGGCGGGTCAGGGCCAGCATCACCTCGCTGCAGCGGGTGAAGACCCGGTCGTAGAAGCTGCGCGTCGGGTTGGCGCGCAGTTCCTTGAGATCGTGGCCGGCGCAGAAGGCGGGGCCGGCACCGGCGAGGATCACCACCTTCACCGCGCGATCCGCGGCGATGCGGCCAAGTTCCGCCGTCAGCGCCTCCAGCAGGTCGAGCGACAGGGCGTTGCGCTGGGCCGGCCGGTTCAGGGTGAGGCGGCAGATGCCGGCATCGTCGTCGCGCAGCAGGCTGGGAGCTTCGGTCTCGCTGGACATCGCGCCTCCGGATATCAGGGCCGCAGGATGGGCTATTTTTCCGCGGCGATGAAGATGTAATCGCCCCGGGAACCGTCGGTCGCGTCGGCGATCGCGGCAAAGCAGCCCTGCTCGATATCCTCGGTCAGGCGCGCGAGGCCGGTACCGACCTCCTCGGCGAGGTCGTAGGCGGCGAAACTCGAGATGTTCGCCCGCACCCTGGCGTCGAAATAGAGTTCGGGCCGCCGCTTGCCGCAATAGAGCATCAGGTCGACCGGGTCGTCGGGCACCTGGAAGGGTTCCTGGGCGACGATGCGCAGGCCGCCGGCGGCGAGGGCCGCCTCGATGCGGTCGAAGTCCGGCATCTGCAGGGTGGCCCGGCGCATCAGCTCCGGGAAATAGGCGTTCAGCCAATAGGCCCGCATCTGCTCGGGCAAGGCGGTGAAGATGACCACCCGGGCGCCGGCCGCCAAGACCCGGCCGAGATCGCGGAACACCGCCGCGAGATCGGTGAAATGATGCAGGGCCATGACGCAGATGGCGCCGCCGAAGGCGCCGGCGCGGAACGGCTGCTGTTCCGCCAGGGCGGCGATCCAGGGCAGCTGCTGCGCCTTGGCGGTCGCCCGACGCAGCATCAGCGCGGTGCGGTCGAGGCCGAGCACCGGGATGCCGCGGTCGGCGAAGGCGATGGCATAGTTGCCGGTGCCGCAGCCGAGGTCGAGCACCGGCCTGCTCCCGACCGGTCCCAGCAGGCGGATCAGCGTGTCGGTGATGCCCACATCCGCGCGCCGCGTGCCGTCATAGCTCCGGCCGATCTGCCGGAACAGGCTCTTGGTCGGGTCGGTCATCGGCCGATGAGCTGCAGGATGGCTCGGAACAGCAGGCTGTTCGCCTCGCCCAGGCCGCGGGTAATCGAGAAATGGTGCTGGCGGGGGAGGACCATGAGCTGCGAGGTGACGCCTTCCTTGATCAGTTTCGCGTGGAACCGGCGGGACTGCTCGATCCAGAGTTCCGGCTCGGCGCCGCCGACCGCCACCAGGCATGGCGCCTTCACTTGTATAGACAAGTTCTGCGGACTGAGGGCCTCGATTTCCGCCGGGCTGAGATGCACGTCGTCGCGCACCTGGATGCGCGGGATCGGTGCCAGGTCGTAGATGCCGGTGATCAGCACGGCGCCGGCGATGAACCCGGCGGGAATGCCGTCGCCCGGCCAGTCATGCGCCAGCATCATCGCCGCCAGATGCGCGCCGGCGGAGTTTCCGGCCAGGACGATCCGCGCGGAATCGCCGTTGAACGTGGCGCATTCACCGTGGATCCACCGGACGGAATCGCGGATTTCCTGGACCAGGACCGGCAGGGTCACCGCCGGGCAGAGGTCGTATTCCACCAGCACCACGGCAAATCCCGCATCGACCAGGGGTGCCGCGATGAAGCTGTAATGGTCCTTGGAGAGCCCCCGCCAGTAGCCGCCGTGGAAGAAGACCAGGACCGGGCTGCCGGGCCTTGTCGCCGAAAACACGTCCAGCACCTGCCGCGGTCCCGGGCCGTAGCGCTGGTCGCGGCGGTGGGCGCGGCGGGCGCGGGTGGCGGCGCTGAGGCGCTCGTCCTCGGCCAGCCAGGTCTCGTGGTCGGGCACGGCGAGGCGCGGCATGAAATGCTGGGTCATTTCCGCATCGGAAAGCCGCCGATAATCGCCCGCGCCCATCCCGCCCTGCCTTTAACTCATTGATTTTCTGCATAATTGCGGAGGCGGCCGGAAAAGTCCAGAAATCCGAGCGCATTTTGACCGGTATTATGATACCGAAATATCAAACCATTGAAATTACTTGTATTTTTGTCGAGACATCGCCATAAACCGGTTGACACCGGCGGCGGCGCCCACTATACACCGCACCGACCCGCGGGAAGCCGTTCCCGTGCGTAACCGAAAGCTTGAGTGAGAGCCATGAAGACCTATTCCGCCAAGCCGGCAGATATCGTCAAGAAATGGGTCCTGGTCGATGCCGAAGGCGTCGTCCTCGGCCGACTGGCATCCATCATCGCCAGCCATCTGCGCGGCAAGCACAAGACCACCTTCACCCCGCATATGGATTGCGGCGACCATGTCATCGTGATCAACGCCGACAAGGTGCACGTGACGGGCAACAAGCTCGCCGACAAGGTGTTCTACTACCACACCGGCCATCCCGGCGGCATCAAGGAGCGCAGCTGGGGCAAGATCCTCGGCGGTGCGCATCCGGAGCGGCTGATCGAGAAGGCGGTGGAGCGCATGGTCCCGCGCGGCCCGCTCGGCCGGGCGCAGATGAAGAACCTCCGCGTCTATGCCGGCACCCAGCATCCGCATGAAGCGCAGCAGCCGGTCGTGCTCGATGTCGCGAAGATGAATCCGAAGAACAAGAGGGTCGCGTAATCATGGCAACCGAAAACCAGCGCATCACCGATCTGAAGGATCTCGGCACCGCGACCAAGGCGGTCGGTCCGGCCGGCGCTTCGGCCGAAGCCGCGCCCAAGCACGAGCGCAAGGTCGACGCCCAGGGCCGCGCCTATGCCACCGGCAAGCGCAAGGACGCCATCGCCCGCGTCTGGCTGAAGCCGGGCAGCGGCAAGGTGACAGTGAACGGCCGCGACATCACGGTCTATTTCGCCCGTCCCGTGCTCCGCATGGTCATCAACCAGCCCTTCGGCATCGTCAACCGGGCCGGCCAGTTCGACGTCGTCTGCTCGGTCACCGGCGGCGGTCTCTCCGGCCAGGCCGGCGCGGTGCGCCACGGCATCAGCAAGGCGCTGACCTACTTCGAGCCCGACCTGCGCGGCGCCCTGAAGCAGGAAGGCTTCCTGACCCGCGACAGCCGCACCGTCGAGCGCAAGAAGTACGGCCGCGCGAAAGCCCGCCGCAGCTTCCAGTTCTCGAAGCGCTAAGAGCCCCGACATCGCGTTCGGACGAAGGGCCGCGGGGCAACCCGCGGCCCTTTCGCGTCGGTGCATGCCCATCGATATCGTCGCTTGATCGCCGGGGTCGTCTCCGCTAGCAAACTAGGATAGGCTTTCCGCAAAGGGGAACGGCGTGGCCAAGGCCAGGATCTTCATCGACGGCGAGGCGGGAACGACGGGGCTGGGCATCCGCGAGCGGCTGCTGAAGGTCCCCGGCGTCGAACTGAAGAGTCTCACCGGCGAGAAGCGCAAGGATCCCGCGGCGCGGCGCGCCCTGATGGCCGAGGTCGACCTGGTGGTGCTCTGCCTGCCGGACGACGCGGCCAAGGAATCGACGGCGCTGGCGGCCGAGCTCGGCGACAAGGCGCCGAAGCTCCTCGATGCCAGCACCGCGCATCGCGTCGCACCGGGCTGGGTCTACGGCTTCGCCGAACTCGAGCCCGGCCAGGCGGCGCGCATCGCCGGGGCGAAGCTGGTCGCCAATCCGGGCTGCTATCCGACCGGCGCCATCGCCCTGCTGCGGCCGCTGGTCGATGCCGGCTATCTCGCCGCCGACCATCCGGTCACCGTCAATGCGGTCAGCGGCTATTCCGGCGGCGGCAAGGCGATGATCGAGGCGCATGAGCGGGATTATGGCCCGGCCTTCGAGCTCTATGCCCTCGGCCTCGAGCACAAGCATGTTCCCGAGCTGATGCACTACGCCAAGCTGACGCGGCGGCCGATCTTCGTGCCCTCGGTCGGCCATTTCCGCCAGGGCATGCTGGTGTCGATCCCGCTGCATCTCGATGCCCTGGCGAAACATGCGACCGGCGCCGACCTCCGCGGGCTGCTGAGCGACACCTATGCCGGCACCGCCTTGGTGCGGGTGATGGAATCCGAGAGCGACGGCAAGCTGGAACCGGAAGCGCTGAACGATACCGACACCCTGGAACTGCGCGTCTTCGCCAACGAGAAGCGCCACCAGGCGGTGCTGGTGGCGCGGCTGGACAATCTCGGCAAGGGCGCCTCCGGGGCGGCGGTACAGAACATCAGGCTGATGCTCGGCCTGGGCTAGGGACGCGATCGATGCCTGCGCTCATCCTGCCGCATCACGGGATCATGCCGACCGTCGCCAGGGACGTCTTCGTTGCCGATACCGCGGTCGTGATCGGCGACGTCGAGATCGCGGCCGGCGCCAGCATCTGGTTCGGCTGCGTCCTGCGCGGCGACAGCAACAGCATCCGGATCGGGCCGCGGACCAACATCCAGGACGGCACCATCATCCACGTCAACCACGAGCGGGAAGGCGCCGCCGGCACCAGGACCGCGATCGGCGCCGACATCACCGTCGGGCACATGGCGCTGCTGCATGCCTGCACCCTGGAGGACGGCAGCTTCATCGGCATGAAGGCCTGCATCATGGACGGGGCGGTGGTGGAGAGCGGCGGCATGGTGGCGGCCGGGGCCCTGCTGACGCCAGGCAAGCGGGTGCGGCGCGGCGAACTCTGGGCCGGCAGCCCGGCCAAGCTGCTGCGGCAGCTGAGCGACAAGGAAATGGCCTATTTCGCCTATTCCGCCGCGCATTACTGCGAACTGGCGGCAGGCTATCTGGGGAACCAGGGGATGCGCGCCGGCAGGTAGGAGCCCTGCCGCCTCGGCATGCCGGCCGGAAGGACGCATGGGGTCGTCGACGCTCCGAGTGCCGATGGGCCCCGGGCTCAGCGGCCGGTCGGCGCCCCATGGATGCGGAAGTGCACGAAAATTGCGGTGCCGACGCCCGGCTTGCTGTCGATCGACAGGCGGACGTCGGTCATCAGGTTCACCAGACGGTGCACGATGGAGAGACCCAGTCCGACGCCTTCGCTCCGGCGCGTCAGCACGGCTTCCCCGCGCCAGAAGGGATCGAAGGCGCTTTGCAGCTGCTCGGGAGTCATGCCGATGCCGGTGTCGCGCACGTAGATGCGCGCCAGATCACCGTCCAGCCTCTCGACGCCCAACTGCACGTGGCCGCCGGAATCGGTAAACTTGATGGCGTTGGACAGCAGATTGACCAGGACCTGCTTCAGGGCGCGGCTGTCGGTCCAGCATGCTGCCGGCCAATCCGGCGCCTCAAGACCCAGCGCCACGCCCTTCTCCCGCGCCAGGTGTTGCACCATCCGATAGCTGCTTTCGAGGACCTGGCCGATATCGATGGCCGTTTCGCTGAGGGTCAGGGCGCCGACGTCGATCCGCGAGAGGTCGAGGAGATCGTTGATGATCGTCAACAGGTGACGCCCGGCGGCGTTGATGTCCTGCGCGTAGCTCCGATACCGTGTCGGGTCGTCGCCAAAGTTCTGGCCGGCGATCACATCCGAGAACCCGATGATGGCGTTCAGCGGCGTTCTGAGTTCGTGGCTCATGTTGGCGAGAAACTGCGATTTGGCCCGGTTCGCGGATTCCGCGGCTTCCCTCTGCTGGGCGTAGAGCTGTGCAAGTTCCTCGGCGCGGCGCGCTTCCCGCGTCGCCGACCGAATGGATTCGGTCAGGGATTCGTTCGCCCGCTCGACCTGCGCCTTCGCGCTGTTCAGTTCCAGGTTCTGCGCCTCCAGGCTCCTGCGCGAGTGCTCGATCTGGGAGGCCATGCCGGTGAGCGCAAGCATCGCCTGGCGCCGGCGCTCGAAGAGAAACAGGGCAGACATGATGAGCAGGAACGTCATCAATTCCGGCCACATCTGCATCGCCACGATGGCATAGACCGAGCCTTGATCGACGTAGTAGACGAGCCGCCAGGGCGTGTCGCCGATCCCCGTCGCCCACAGGAAATAGCCGTCGCCCCTCACGAATCGGTCGGAGGCCCGGGCCACGAGCTGCTTCAGATCGTCCTGGCCACGGATGCTGAGCACCGAGGACAGGACCTTGACCTCCTTGTCATCCGGCAGCAGAGCGGTCGGGTGGCCGATCAGATGCAATTCTTCGTCAATCACCGCAAGCGTGCCGGCGCTCCGGGCCTCTTGCCGCAGGACGTCGCTGATCTGTTGCAGGGTGATGTCGATGGTGAAGACGCCGAGAAACAAGCCATTGGCGTCGTATACCGGGGTGCCCAGGGTGCACATCAATCCCTTGCCGATCAGATCGACATAGGGCTCGGTCCAGTATCTGCGTCGATCCGGATTGACGGCCGGCGTTCCCAGATTGAAGGAGGATCTTTCGGGCCGGCTATAGCCCAGACGGTCCTTTCCGAAGAACGTCAACAGCGTTTCCGTCGAGACCCAGGGGAACAGGACGGCGAAATCGTGTGCGGACAGATAATAGATGCCGGCGGCGCCGGCGACCTGGTTCTTGGCCTGGAGCAGGATCGGGCTGATCGAGAGAATGAAATCCAGTTCCCGACCACGAGCGCTGTCGCGCGCGGGCAGGTCGCCGCGTCCGACAACCGTCGGCACGCGGTCCGGCGCGATGCCCGGCGGCAGCGGGTCCAGCGCGAAACCGGGGAAAAGCTCCGACGGCCTGATGGCTGGGTAGATCGGCGATGACGGACGGCCCAGGCCGGCACCCAGCAGGGCGTCGGCGGATACCCGGATGAGGTTGATGCTGTCGATCGCCGGCCTGATCCGGCCGTTCAGCGTCAGCAATGCGCGATTCGCGTCGATCTCGAGATCGGCCAACCTGTTGTCGAGGCGCTGCTGCCAGAGGAAGCCAAGGCCGGCAAAGCAAAGCAGGACCACCAGCAGATAGGCTGCATAATGGTAGAGGACACTGTGCTTGGTTGCGCTCAGCTGCACGTCAGCCGCCATGGTATTCAGATTTGAGATTGCGTCCAGTTGGTCGCGGCGCGAAACAGCCAGCTCGGGAGAGAGGCAACGGCCTCTCTCCGAAGCAAGCGAATCCGGCGGGCCACGATGCCGGTTGCTAGATCGCCCGAACCGAGGTCAGGAAGGTCTCGACCTGGGTCTTCAGGGTGCTCGACTGGCGGCCGAGTTCCTCGCTGGCGGAAAGCAGCTGCGCCGCCGCGGCGCCGGTCTCACTGGCCGCCGTGGTCACCGTGTCGATGCTGGTGGTCACTTCGCGGGTGCCGCTGGCCGCCTGCTCGACGCTGCGGGCGATTTCCTGGGTCGCCGCCCCCTGTTCCTCGACCGCGGCGGCAACCGCGGCGGTGATCTGGTTGATCTCGCCGATGGTGCCGCCGATGGCATGGATGGCGGCGACGGCCTGGCCGGTCTCGGCCTGGATGGTGTTGATCTGCTGCGAGATCTCGTCGGTGGCGCGGGCGGTCTGGGTGGCGAGGTTCTTCACCTCGCTGGCGACCACGGCGAAGCCCTTGCCGGCGTCGCCGGCGCGCGCCGCTTCGATGGTCGCGTTCAGCGCCAGCAGGTTCGTCTGGTTGGCGATGTCGGTGATGAGCTGCACGACGTCGCCGACCTTCTGGGCCGCCTCCGAGAGGCCGCGGATCTGGTCGTTGGTCTTGGTCGCCTGCTGCGAGGCCTGGGTGGTGATCTCGGTGCTGCGGGCCATCTGGCGGCTGATCTCGGTGACCGAACCGGCCAGCTCCTCGGTGGCAGCGGCGACCGAATTGACGTTGCTGGCGGCCGAGCCCGAGGCGCTGCTGACATGCGAGGCCTCGGTCGCGGTCTGCTCCGCCATGCGCGACATCGAGCGCGCCGTGTCCTGCATGCTGTTCACCGAGCCGATCACCGTCTGCAGCACGTTGGAGACCGCCCGGTCGAAGTCGTGGCAGAGCTTCTCCATCGCCATGGTGCGGCGCTCGCGCTGTTCGCGGGCTTCCGCTTCCTGCGCGGTCATGCGGGCATTCTTGATGGCATTGTCCTTGAAGACCTGGACCGCGGCGGCCATGGCGCCGATCTCGTCGCTGCGATCGGCACCGGGAATGTCGGCGTCGGTATTGCCCTTGGCCAGATCCGCCATGGCGGCGGTCATGCCCGACAGCGGCACGGTGATCGACCGGCCGGACACGATCTGCAGGATCAGGAGACCGATCGCCGCCAGGACGACGATGACGATGGTGATGGTCAGCATGAACGTGGTGAAGGACGCGGTATCCTGCTGCACCTGCGCGGCATCGGCCTCCAGCGTGTCGCTGGTCTTCTCCATCTTGCCCTCGAGCTCATGGAAGGTGTCGATGAAGGCCGGAAAGGCCGCGTTGGCCTTGTAGTTGTCGGCGAAGGCATCCTTGACGATGCTTTCCGCGGAATCGATATAGGCGGCGAGGGAACCTTCCAGTTCGTCGAGCACCGCCCGCGCATCCGCCGGCAGGTCCAGCGCCTTGTTGGCCTCGACGTTGTCGCGGAAGTCCTTGGCGTGATCCTCGGTCTCCTTGATGACCTCGGCCGCCGCCTGGCTGCCGTTGCGGCCCTCGCGCAGCGCCATCAGCGCATCGGCGCGCAGGGCGTCGTGCATCATGTCGGCCTGCATCTGGTTGCGGATCGCCTCGGCGAGGGTGTTGATCCGGGCGGCGCCGCGATCGCTGGCGATCATGCCCCAGATGCCCATGACGCCGACGAAGGCCATCAGCAGGATGGCGGCGACGCCGGAAAAAGTGAGACGCTGTTTGATCGACATTCATTCCCCCTGGCAGAAAACGGGTCGGCGCGCCCGGCCCACAGCCGGGTGCTTTGAGGGGAGACTAGGGGGGCAACGTTAAATCATGGCTAATGACCGGGAAAAAATTTCCCCGGCGGCAACATGGCAAGGCGGCGTTTCGCCCGGTCTCTCGGGAGGATGAGGATAAAAGTCCGATCCGGCGCAAAATTCGCAAGATAAGAAGACGGCCGGAGCGGGGGCTCCGGCCGTCGCAGGGGACGCAAGGTTAGGGTCGATCGGTTGGGGTCGATCAGGCCGAGTAGTACATCTTGTATTCGATCGGGTGCGGCGTGTGCTCGAGGGCGTAGACCTCTTCCCACTTCAGTTCGATGTAGGAGGAGATGAAGTCCTCGGTGAAGACGTCGCCCTTCAGCAGGAAGCTCTTGTCGGCTTCCAGCGACTGCAGCGCCTCGCGCAGCGAACCGCAGACCGTCGGCACGTTCTTCAGCTCCTCGGGCGGCAGGTCGTAGAGGTTCTTGTCCATCGGGTCGCCCGGATGGATCTTGTTGGCGATGCCGTCGAGGCCGGCCATCACCATCGCCGCGAAGGCGAGGTAGGGATTGGCGGTCGGATCGGGGAACCGCACCTCGACGCGCTTGCCCTTCGGGCTGGCGACGAAGGGGATGCGGCAGGACGCCGAGCGGTTGCGCGATGAATAGGCCAGCAGCACCGGCGCCTCGAAGCCGGGGATCAGGCGCTTGTAGCTGTTGGTCGAGGGGTTGGTGAAGGCATTCAGCGCCTTGGCATGCTTGATGATGCCGCCGATGTAGAACAGCGCCATCTCCGAAAGGTCGGCATAGCCGTTGCCGGCGAAGAGCGGCTGGCCGTTCTTCCAGATCGACTGGTGCACGTGCATGCCCGAGCCGTTGTCGCCCTTCACCGGCTTCGGCATGAAGGTCGCGGTCTTGCCGTAGGCATGCGCCACGTTCTTGACGCAGTACTTGTACTTCTGCATCGCATCGGCGCAGTTCACCAGGGTGCCGAACTTGACGCCGAGCTCGTGCTGGGCCGGCGCCACCTCGTGATGGTGCTTCTCGACCTCGACGCCCATCGCGGCGAGGGTGGTCAGCATCTCGGCGCGCAGGTCGCCGGCGGAATCCAGCGGCGCCACCGGGAAGTAGCCGCCCTTCACCTTCATGCGATGGCCGTGGTTGCCTTCCTCGAAGCGCTTGCCGGTGACATAGGGCGCCTCCTCCGAAGTGAATTCGACGAAGGTCTTGTTCATGGTCACGTCATAGCGCACGTCGTCGAAGACGAAGAACTCGGCTTCCGGCCCGACATAGACCGTGTCGCCGACGCCGGAGCTCTTCACATAGGCCTCGGCGCGCTTGGCGATCGAGCGCGGGTCGCGGGCGTAGTTCTGGCCGGTCAGCGGCTCCAGGATGTCGCAGTTGATGATGAGCGAGGTCTGCGCGGCGAAGGGATCGAGCACGGCGGTCGCGAGATCCGGCGCCAGGATCATGTCGCTCTCGTTGATCGCCTTCCAGCCGGCGATCGACGAGCCGTCGAACATCACGCCCTCGGTCAGCAGGTCCTCGTCGACGGTGCTGACGTGGTGCGCGAGGTGGTGCCACTGGCCGAGCGGATCGGTGAAGCGGAAATCGACGTACTTGACGTCGTGTTCTTTGATGAGATCGAGAATCTTCTTCACGTTCGACATGTTTCGGTATCCGACAGTTTGCTGTTGATGAAGAGTGGTGGGTGTCCGTGTGTCCGGATCAGATGGCGTCGGCGCCGCGCTCGCCGGTGCGGATGCGGATCGCCTCCTCGACGTTGATGACGAAGATCTTGCCGTCGCCGATGCGGCCGGTGGCGGCCGCCTGGCGGATGGCCTCGATGGCGCGCTCGACCAGATGGTCCTCGAGCACGACCTCGAGCTTCATCTTGGGCAGGAAGTCGACGACGTATTCGGCGCCGCGATAGAGTTCGGTATGGCCCTTTTGCCGGCCGAACCCCTTGGCCTCGGTGACCGTGATCCCCTGGATGCCGACCTCGTGCAGGGCGTCTTTGACTTCGTCCAGCTTGAACGGCTTGATGATCGCTTCAATCTTTTTCATGCGTTATGTCCTGAGAGGCTGACGATGACGGGTCCGGGGCGGTGCTTGACGAGCCCTGGTCAGCAAGGCCTGTGCCATCTGCCAATGCACTGGAATAATGCGATAATTCTGATCAGCCGCCCTGACCCTGCCGGGTATTTGGGCACGCCTGCCTAATTATTGGGCAGGGCTCAGCGGCTTTGGGTCGGCAGCTGCACCCGGCCCTCGGCAAAGCGCTCGAAGCGGAAGGCGCCGAGATCGAGCGAGGGCTTGCCCGCGGCGGCGATCTCGGCGATCAGCCGGCCGCTGATCGGCCCCATACCGAAGCCGTGGCCGCTGTAGCCGGTGGCGAGGATGAGGCCCGGCGGACGGGGGGCGGGGCCGATCACCGGGATGGCGTCGGGCAGCACGTCGATGTTGCCGGCCCAGCTCTCGACGATGCGGGCATCGGCCGCCGCCGGGAAATAGCGCCGCAGCTTGTCGAGCGCGCCCTGCACCCGCCGGGCGTTGGGCGGGATCTGCGGCTCGCGGTCGTGGATCCAGGGCTGCCGCGCCTCCGGCCGCCAGGGCAGGCGGTGCAGCAGGTCCTGCAGCGCGGCGCCGTTCACCACCACCGACATCGGCTCGCGGCTGCGCAGCCAGGCCGGCAGGAACCAGGAGAGGGCCCGCAGGCGGCCGAGGGTGAGGTCGATATCCAGGGACGTCTCGTCGGCGATATTGAGGCTGCCGTCCGGCCGCTGGCGGAAGCCCATGCGATGGCCGAAGAAGGCGATGCCGCTCAGCGGCGCCACCGGGCTGGTGCGCGAGCAGGTGGCGCGCACATGCTGCTGCGGCAGGTCGAGGCCGAGGGTCTTCAGGATGCGGAACGACGAGGTCCCGGCGCAGACCACGGCGATGCCGGTGCGGATGGTGCCGGCCTCGGCGACCACGCCGGCGACGGCGCCGCCGGCGGTCTCGAGGCCGATCGCGCCGCAGCCCTCGAAGATCAGCGCGCCGAGGTCGGCGGCCCGCCGGGCGAAGGCCGCGGCGGCCTTGCGCGGCTCGGCGTGGCCCTCGCTCGGCCCGTAAAGACCGCCCCGGCCGGGATCGGCGAGACCGGGCAGCAGCTTCGCCACCTCTTTGGGCCCGACCACCCGGGTATCTAGCCCGTAGGTTCGCGCGATCTTCAGCCAGTCCTCGAAATGCGCCAGTTCGCGGTCGGAATCGGCCAGGAACAGGTTGCCGTCCTGGCGCCATTCGAGATCGGCCTGCAGTTCGGCCTGCAGGCCCGGCCAGATCTTCATCGCCTCGATCATCAGCGGCACCTCGGCCGCCTCGCGGTCCATGATCCGCACGAAGCCCCAGGCGCGGCCGGACTGCTGGCCGGCGATGGTCGACTTGTCGAGCAGGACCGGCTTCAGCCCGCGCCGGGCGAGGTAGTAGGCCGCGGCACAGCCCTGGATGCCGGCACCGATGACGACGACATCGGCGGCGGACGGCAGCGGTCGGCCGGTGAAGGCGGAGAGGACGGGCATGGAGGAACTGCGATCCGGAAAGCCAGGCCGCAGCCTAGCATGGCGGAACGCCTGGCGGCTAGGCGGGGTGGCGGCCGCGCGCCAGGGGAAACAGCAGAAGCGCGAGGATCGCGTTCAGCACCGCGACGCCGACCACGATCGCCAGCATCGGCTCGACGCCGAGCGCCTGCAGCAGCAGAGCGGCGAGCGCCGGCGCCACCGCCTGGGAGATCAGGCTCGGCCGCGCCAGCCGGCCCATGATCGGCGCGTAATGCGTCGGCCCGAAGAGGGTGAGCGGCAGCGTCGCGCGGGCGATGGACTCGATGCCGATGCCGGCGCCGTAGAGGACCAGCGCCGGCAGCAGGAACGGGATGTCGAGCCAGAGCAGGCCGAGGCCGAGGGCCACGAAGACCGCCGAGGCGAGCAGGGTCCAGATCGGGTGGTGATGGCGGCCGATCAGCATCTCGATGAAGCGCGCGCCGACCTGCGAGGGTCCGACGCAGGCCCCGAGGGCGACCGCCGCCGACAGCGCGAGGCCGCGCGACTGCAGCAGGGTGAGGAGATGCACCGAGATCACCGTCGAGATCACCGCGCCGATGGTGATGGTCGCCGCCAGCAGCAGGAAGACGCCGCCGGCGGCGGGCGCGCCTGCGGTGGGATCCGGGGCGGCGGGACCGGCAGCCGCGGCGCGGGCCGGTTCCGGATCGGGCGGCGCGGTCTCGCGCGGCAGCAGGAAGAGATGGATCGGCAGCGAGACGCAGAGCTGGATCAGCGCATAGGCGACGCAGGCGCCGCGCCAGCCGAAGGCCTCGACCATGGCGGCCGAGAGCGGCCAGCAGGCGGTGCTCGCCAGGCCGCCGAACAGGGTCAGCGCCGCGATCCGCCGATGCGCCGCATGGCCGTAGAGCCGGCCGAGGGTGGAGAAGGCGGCGTCGTAGAGGCCGGCCCCCATGCCGAGGCCGATCACCGCCCAGGCGGCGACGAAGACCGCGAGACTGGGTGCCGCCGCCAGGCCGAGCTGGCCGGCCGCCAGCAGCACCGCACTCGCCGCCAGCACCGGCCGGCCGCCGCGGCCATGGATCTGGCGCCCGACCAGCGGCGAGACCAGCCCGGCGATCAGCAGGCCGAGGGAGAGCCCGCCCACCACCCAGGGCAGGGGCCAGCCGGCGTCGCGGGCGATCGGCTGGGCCAGCACCGCCGGCAGATAATAGGACGAGCCCCAGGCGAGGATCTGGGTGACGCCCAGCGCGCTGACGACGGTCCGCGGCCCGGGCGACCTCAAGCCGCCGGCCCGCAGCCGCAGCCGGACTTGCCCTGGGACTTCGCCGCCGCATCGGCGACGCAGCAGGCGGCGACCGCCGCCGGTGCCGGCCCGCCGCAGCAGGCGCCGGCGGCGGCCGCGTCGGACGCCATCGCCTCGGGGTCGTTGTCGACGCAGATCCCGGTTTCCGGCAGGACCAGCCGGACATCGTCCGCCACCGCCAGATCGCCGGCGATCGCCGCGGCGACGGAGCGGGCCTGTTCGTAGCCGGTGAGCAGCAGGAAGGTGGGCGCGCGGCCGTAGCTCTTCACCCCGATCGTGTAGAAGCCGGGTTCCGGATGCGACGTCTCGCGATGACCATGCGGCGGCACCGAGCCGCAGGAATGCAGATTGGGGTCGATCAACGGGCCCAGCGCCCTCACGCTCTCCAGCCAGGGATCGAGATCGAGGCGCAGTTCCCGCGTCAGCGCAAGATCCGGCCGCTGCCCGGTCGCCACCACCACGCGGTCGAAGGGGCCGTAGCGGCCTTCGCCCCCAGTCGTGTTGTTCCCGGCGCTATCACTTGCCGCGGTGTCGCCGGTCAGGACCACGCCGCCGTCGGTGCCGTCGACGGCACGGCTGGCGAATCCGGTGACGAGGGCGATGCGCCCGCCATCGACCAGCTGCTTGAGGCGCCAGCCCAGGGCGCCGCGGGCCGGCAGCTGATCGCTCTCGCCGCCGCCGTAGATGCGGCCGAGATTGCGGCCGCGGACCAGCCAGGTGATCGTCGTCTGCGGCTCCGCCTCGGCAAGCCTGGCGAGGTCGAGCAGCACGTTGATCGCCGAATAGCCGCCGCCGACCACCGCCACGCGCTTGCCGGCATAGGTGCATCGCGCCGCGCCCAGCACGTCGGGCATGCCATAGGCGAGTTGCGCGGCACAGGCCGTCTCGCCGGCCGCCGGCCATCCGGCGGCGCCGAGCGGATTGGGGTTCTGCCAGGTGCCCGAGGCGTCGATGACGATGCGCGCCTGGTCGGTGCGCTGGGTGCCGTCGCCACGGCGGATCCGCAGCAGGAAGGGATGCGCCCCGCGATCCTTGCTGGCCACCTTGTCGATGCCCTGGCGCGCGATCGCCACGACCCGGGCGCCGGTCTCGATCCGGCCGGCGAGTTCCGGCACCGCGGCCAGGGGCAGGAGATAGCCCCGCAGCAGCTCGGCGCCGGTCGGCAGCGCCTCGGCCGGCGGCATCGCCCAGCCGCGGCCTTCGAGAAATTGCCGCGCGACCGGATCGATGCTCTGCGCCCAGGTGGTGAAGATCCGGACATGGCCCCAGTCGGCGATATTGGCGCCGACCGCCGCGCCGGATTCATAGACCCGGAAATCGATGCCGCGCGCCGCCAGATGCGCGGCGGCGGCGAGGCCGATCGGGCCCGCGCCGATGATCGCCACCGGCAGGTTCTCGGTCCGGGTCATGGGTTGCGTCTCCTTCGTTAATTCCAGAATATTAGAAATAAGCAGGTAAAAAAACGCCCTCAGGCGGCCCGTTCGTCGGTCCGGCAGGCCACATCCAGGCAGCATTCGTTGACCAGGAAGCCGACCAGGCCGTTCATCGCCGGGTAATGCGCCCGGCAGATCAGCGTCGTGCCCTGGCGCTCCTGGGTGACCAGCCCGGTCGCGATCAGCTTGGCGAGATGATGCGACAGGGTCGAGGCGGCGATCGCCAGCTTGTCCTGCAGCCGGCCGACCGGGAGCCCGTCCTGCCCGGCGCGCACCAGGGCGCGATAGAGCTTGAGGCGCGTCGGATTGCCGAGGGACTCCAGTTGGCGTGCGGCGGCTTCGAGTTTCATGCCGTAAAGCTAGGCAGCCCGCCGCCGCAGGTCAAGGCATATTTCGACTATTGTAGAAATAGAGAAGGCCCGGGAGCGCTCCCGGGCCTCTCGCTATCGATGGTGCGGGGCCTCAGGCGGCCTTGCGCTTGGCCAGGAAGGTGCTGATCCGCTTCATCGCCTCGCCGATGTTCTCGATCGAGTTGGCGTAGGAGATGCGCAGATAGCCCTCGCCATAGGCACCGAAGCTGGTGCCGGCGATCGAGGCGACGCCGGCCTCGTCGAGCAGCGCCACTTCCAGCGCCTTCGACTTGAAGCCGGTGCCCTTGACGTTGGGGAAGGCATAGAAGGCGCCGAGCGGGGTGATGCAGGAGACGCCCGGCAGCTTGTTGAGCTCGCCGACGACGAAACGGCGGCGCTCGTCGAAGGCCTTCATCATCTTCGCCACGTCGTCCTTCGGGCCGGTGAGAGCGGCGACGCCCGCCCATTGCGCGGCGGCGTTGACGCAGGAATGCACGTTGATGCAGAGCCGCGTCGCGTGCTCGATCAGCTGCTTCGGCCAGACCGAATAGCCCATCCGCCAGCCGGTCATCGCATAGGTCTTCGACCAGCCGTCCAGCATGATCAGCCGATCGGCGAGCTGCGGGTACTTCAGCAGGCTGGTGTGCACGTTGCCGTCGTAGAGCATCTCGGAATAGATCTCGTCCGACATCAGCGCGACGTTCGGGTGCTTCTCGAGGCCGGCGACCAGCTTCTCGATCTCGGCCTTGGCGGCGATGCCGCCGGTCGGGTTGGCCGGCGAGTTGATGATGATGAGGCGGGTCTTCGGGGTGATCCGCGAGAGCACGTCGTCGGCCTTGAAGCCGAAGCCGTTCTCTTCCAGCAGCGGCAGCGGCACCGGGGTGGCGCCGGTGAACTTGATCGCCGATTCATAGATCGGGAAGCCCGGATTCGGGTAGATGATCTCCGCGCCCGGCTCGCCGAACATGATGATGGCGAAGTACATCGTCACCTTGCCGCCCGGCACGATCAGCACGTTGGCGGGGTCGACAGTGACGCCGTGGCGGCGGTTGAGATCGTTGGCCACCGCCTCGCGCACCTGGGGAATGCCATTGGCCGGGGTATAGCCGTGATGGCCGTCCCGGAGGGCCTTGATCGCCGCTTCGACGATATGCGCCGGGGTCTGGAAGTCCGGCTGGCCGATCGACAGGCTGATGATGCTCTTGCCTTGGGCTTCCAGCGCCTTGGCGCGGGCCAGGACTTCGAAGGCGGATTCGGTGCCAAGGCGGCCCATGCCGCTCGCCAGTTGGAGCATATGCGCGATTCCCAAGATTGCTGGTGGCCGGCGCGACCTGGTCGGCCGGATCGGTCGCGGAGTTTAGTGAAAGCTGTCAGCGGCAGACTGCCGTAGACGACAGTAATTTGCATACTGGCGACAGGGGTATTGCAGCAGAAGGTTAAATCCCCGGCCGGCGCGGTTTCGCCCGCAGCGGCCGGGACCCTGCGCCGGGGATCAAGCTTGACGCGCTCTACCCCCTCGTTTACATCCTCGCCGACTTGGCCGGGCTCCCTTCGATGCCGGGCCGGGCAGGTGATGGCGGGCGTAGCTCAGTTGGTTAGAGCGCCAGGTTGTGGTCTTGGATGTCGTGGGTTCGAATCCCATCGCTCGCCCCATCGCCGCCCTCGATATGAGATCCTTTTAATTTCAATAGGTTGACCTCAAGATGGCGCAACTCAACGGCGCCGTGAGCGGAACTTAACTCGGCCGCTAGCCCGTTCATATCTTTGTGAAATCCCACGTGACACCTGGCCGCAGTTTCGCTACGGTCGCGGTGCCGGGCCAAACCGGCGAGTCACAAGAAAAAGACACGGTCTAAGTTCTGGGAAATTTCGCCACGGCGAAGCAGGTTGGTGGGGGATCGGCCGCAAGGCCTGGCGCAAGAGGCAAGTCCTGACGGGCTTGCCTCTTTTGCTGTTCAGGGGCCGGATTTCCGCCGGGCCCGCCGGCTAATCGTATTTCATGCCCTTCGCCGCAGCCGTCATCCAGGCCGGCTTCTTGCGCGCGATCCGGGTGTAGACCGGACAATCCTCGGCATGGGCGCCGGGCAGGTAGCCGATGCTCATCAGGAACTCGCCGACGATCTCGCCGCCGGTGAAGACGAAGGTCGACTTGAACAGCTTCAGCCAATCCGGCTTGGCCTTGGGGTGGTGCGCCGCGAGCCAGTCGCCAAAGGAACCGTGGCTTTTCTGCAGGACCAGGATGCGCTTGGCATTCTCGATCGCGGCGTCGACTTTCAGCCGGTTGCGGATGATGCCGGCATCGTTCAGCAGCCGGGTGCGGTCGCGGGCGCCGTAGCGGGCGACCTTTGCGATCTCGAAGCCGTGAAACGCCTGCCGGAAGGAGTCCTGCTTCTTCAGGATGGTGAGCCAGCTGAGGCCCGCCTGGTTGATCTCCAGGATCAGGCGCTCGAAGAGCTCGTTGTCGTCGCGGATCGGAAAGCCGTAATGCCGGTCGTGATAGGGCCCATGCCATTCGTGGCCGGGGGCGACCTTGCAATATCCGCTCATGACTTGCCGAGCTCCATGATCGAGAGACCGAAATAATGGGTGACGACGAAATAGATACCCCAGACCACCGCCGCCACCAGCGTGGTCGCCAGCGCCTTGGTCTTCAACCGGGGATTCTGCGGCGCGCCCGGATCGTGGCCCTCCGCCGGCCGGTCGGCGGAGCGCACGCCCCAGGGGAGCACCGCGAACAGCACCACCCACCAGATGATGAGATAGATGAAGAACTGCGAAATCCAGTAGTTCACGCCTGCTCCAGTTCGATGAGGGTGCCGGCGAAATCCTTGGGATGCAGGAACAGCACCGGTTTGTCATGGGCGCCGATTTTCGGCTCGCCGTCGCCCAGCACCCGGGCGCCCTCAGCTTTCAGCCGGTCGCGGGCGGCATGGATGTCGTCGACCTCGTAGCAGATGTGGTGGATGCCGCCGGCGGTGTTGCGCTCCAGGAAGCCGGCGATCGGCGAATGCTCGCCCAGGGGATGCAGCAGTTCGATCTTGGTGTTGGGCAGTTCGACGAAGACCACCGTCACCCCATGCTTGGGCTGGGGCAGGGGCTGGGAGACCCGGGCGCCCAGGGTGTCGCGGTACAGGGCCGTCGCCGCTGCCAGATCCGGCACGGCGATGGCTACGTGGTTCAGTCTGCCGATCATTGGGCCTCCCGGCTGGAATGGGTCGCGTCGCGGATGGGCCGGGATGTTGCAGTGCGGCGGGCACCGGCGCAAGTGCGCCGCGGTTCAACGGCGGAAAATCGCAATTTTACAGAAAGTTAAGGATAAGGCAGGGGCTTGTGAGCCGGATCACAGCGGTTCCGCCGGAGCGCGACTAAATGCATATCGTCCGAGGGGACACGGATTAAGATGGGACTTGCAACATGATGTTCTTAGAAATGGGACGGTATCGATCCCTGGCGATCCTGGTGGCCGGCGGGCTGCTGGTTGGCCTGACGCTCATTCCGATCATCCAGTACCGGGCGGCGTCGCAGGTCGAGAATCTTCCCATCATGTACGACTAAACGGCCGACCTGCGCGACCAATTGGTTATCCATTCCGGCGGTTTGAACCCGCGACGGGGCCGAACCGACCAAGAGCTGAAACAGAGATACGAGTGAAAGCCATGAGGACGATGAATTTCCGCAAACCGGCGATCGAGCTGACCGCCATTGCGACGATCGCGGCGGCGCTGGCGGTGCCGGTGGCCCTGGCCAATGTCGGCGACAAGAACATCGGCGCGGTGGCGATGAAGGACTATCGCGGCGCCCTGGCGCTCGACACCGAGAATGCCTCCCGCGCGATCAAGTATGCGGACCCGGTCTATGCCCGGGATATGGTCGAGACCGATTCCGAGGGCGCGACCGAGCTGCAGTTCCTCGACAACACCAAGCTGACCATCGGTGCCAATGCCAAGGTCAAGCTCGACGATTTCGTCTACGACCCGACGAGCGCGCTCGGCGGCGGCCAGCTTTCCCTGGCGCTGGGTGCCTTCCGCTATGTCGGCGGCGACATGAAGAACGAGGAGAAGCTGAAGCTGGTGACTCCCACCGCCAGCCTAACCATTCGCGGCACCCGGCTGATCATCTATGTCGGCAAGAACGGCGCCACCGAGGTCAACGTGATCTCGGGTGCGGTCGCGGTCGCCGCCTGCGGTGCCGGCGGCGGCGCCCTGCTCGGTGCCGGCGAGGCTGCCAGCGTCGGGGTGAATTGCGCGATGACGCTGACCTCGGCGCGGTCCGGGGCGGATGACCCGGCGATCCCGGAAATGCCCGCCTCCTTCGAGGAGGCCAATACCGGTTCGCCCGGCAAGCGCGGCGACGGCAATGCCGGCAAGAACCATGATCGTCCGGAGCCCAAGTCCGGCAACAATCGCGGCGGCGGCAATACGCCGGGCTGACCTGTCTGGCCCGTAGCCGGACCGGACCCGTGCCGATCCACAGTCGGCCCGCACCGATATCTCTGGTGCGGGCCGATTTCTTTGCGCGATAATGCCGGATCATGTCGGAAACGATCGCCATCGGATTTGCCAACGACGCCTTCTACCAGGCCTTCGCCGATGCCGACCTCGCGGCGATGACCGCAGCCTGGGCACCCCAGGGGCAGGTCTTGTGCTGCCATCCGGGCTGGCCGCCCCTGACCGGCCGCGACGAGGTGATGGCAAGCTGGGGGCGGATTTTTGCCGGCGGCGGTCCGATGCCGATCCGCTGCCTGGCGCCGGAGATCAGCGTTTTCGCCGGGATCGGGCTGGTCTGCTGCTACGAGGCGATGGGACAGCACGCCTTCGTCGTCACCAACCTCTTTGCCAAGTTCGGCGCGACCTGGCGGATGATCCACCATCATGCGGGACCGATCGCCGGATTGCCGGGCGACGTCGAGGCCGAGGAACCCGCCGGGCCGCGCCATTGAACTGCCCCGCCCGTGCGGGCCGCTCATTGCGCGTTAACTATCTCGGCGGCATATTTGGCGCCATGGGAACGAGTCGGGGAACAATCGGCGGCGGTGGCGGCAATGGGCGGGCTTGGCCCCGGATTGCCCTGCGCGGCCTCGCCGGGCTCTGGCTTGCCGGTTGGATCGCCGTTTCGGCCGTAGGTGCCCTGGCGGACTACACCGCCGGCCTGTCGGCCTTCAACGCCGGCAACTACCCCGTGGCGTTCAAGGAATGGCAGCCGCTCGCCAAGTCCGGCGATCCGCAGGCGCAGCATGGCCTCGGACTGCTCTACGAGACCGGCCAGGGCGTTGCCAAGGCCGACCCCGCGGCGGCGCTGAAATGGTACAAGGCAGCGGCCGATCAGGGCTATGCCCCGGCGCTGAACAACCTCGCGATGCTCTATGCCCAGGGCAAGGGCGTGAAGCGCAACCAGGCCAAGGCCATCGAGTTCTGGCGCAAGGCCGCCGAGGCCGGCAACACCACCGCCCAGTTCAATCTCGGCGTCCAGTACATGAACGGCATCGGCATCGCCAAGGACGAGAAGGCCGGTGCCTTGTGGATCGGCCGCGCCGCCGAGGGCAACCTTCCCTATGCCCAGCTGATGATGGGCGAGCTGCTGCGCGACGGGCGCGGGATCGCCATGGATCCGAAGGCCGCCTATGCCTGGTACGAGAAGGCCGCTGCCGCCGGAAACACCGAGGCGAAGCAGCGCCTTGAGCAGATGCCGGAAATGAAGTCCGGCGCGGCGACCGCCGAAACCAAGGCCGCCGAAACCAAGGTCACGGAAGCCAAGGCAATCGAAACCAAGGCGCCGGAAACGACGGCCGCCGCGACGGAGGTTGCCGCTGCCGCTCCGGCCAAGGCTGCCGATCAGGCGGCGGAAGCGGCCCAGGTGGCCGAACATGCCGCCGCGGCCGCGGAGACGGCGGCGAAGGCCGCTGCGGCCGCACCCTCGGCGCCGGAGGACGCGGAGCCGGTCGCCGAGCCGGTATCGGCCCCGCAATTGCCGGCGGCCGAGCCTGCGCCGGCGCCGGCGGAAAGCCCGGCTCCTGAAGCCCAAAAGACCGAAGCCCAAAAGACCGAAGCCCAGAACACCGAGGTCAAGGCGCCGGAAACCGAAAAGGTCGCCGAAACCGCCCCCGCGGCTGAAGCCCCGGCGGCGGAAGCCCCTGCGGCTGCAGCGCCTGCCGAGCCAGCGCCCGCCGAACCTGCACCTGCCGAGCCCGATGCCGCGCCCGATGGCCTGAAAGTGGTCGGGCCAGCCGGCGAGGAGCCAGAAGACCCGTCCAGTTCCCTGCCGATGGCCGAGACGCTGTCGCCGGCGAAAAAAGTCTATCGCATCTGGCTCGGCGACAAGGGCAGCGAGGAGGGGGCCAAGCAGCTCTATGGCGGCGATGGCGACGACAGCCTGAAGAAGAAATACGCGCCGCTCCTCGACAAGCTCGTCCTCGACCCGCGGCGTTTCGAGGTCTCGCGGCACAACGTGATCTATCATATCTTCGCGGGACCCTTCGACGACCTCCAGAAAGCGCAGGAGCTTTGCGTCAAGATCAAGGAACGCTACAGCGAACAGATGTGCCGCACGGTCATCAACTGACCGGGGCGAAGCTCGAAGGCGTGGCGATCCTGACCGCGGATCAGATGCGTGCCGCCGAAGCCAGGGCAGGCGCCCGGGGCATTGCCAGCTACGATCTGATGCAGCATGCCGGACATGCGGTGGTCGATGCGGTGCGGCAGCGCTGGCCGGGCTGGGGCGGGAGCGTCCTGGTCCTCTGCGGCGCCGGCAATAACGGCGGCGACGGCTTCATCGTCGCCCGCGGCCTCGGCGATTTCGGCTATGACGTCGCCGTGGCGGCGGCCCGGCCCCTGGCGGAATACCAGGGCGATGCGGGCAGGGCGGCGGCGGCCTTCGGGCGGGCGGTCCTGCCCTTGACGGCCGAGGCGCTGGGCTCCAGGTTTACCGCCGATACCCTGGTCGTGGATGCGGTCTTCGGTATCGGCCTCAGCCGGCCGGTGGCGGGCGAGCTGGTACCGCTGTTCGCCGCGCTGAATGCCGGCAGCGCACCGGTGATCGCCGTGGATATTCCCAGCGGCATCCAGGCGGATACCGGCGAAATCCTCGGCTGCGCGGTCCAGGCGGCGGTCACGATCACCTTCGGCTGGCCGAAGCGCGGTCATTTCCTGGTGCCGGGACGGGTTTTCTGCGGCGACCTGGTCGTGGCGGATATCGGTCTGCGCGGCGACGATCTCCCGCCCGGTGCCGCCGACGGCGTCGCGGTCAACGGGCTGCCGCTCTGGCGGGAAGCCCTGCCGAAGCCCGGCGCGGCGGACCACAAATACAGCCGCGGCCATGCCGTCATCGCCGGCGGCGCCACGATGCCGGGGGCGGCGCGCCTGGCCGCCCGGGCGGCGCGCCGGGCCGGGGTGGGCATGCTCACCGTGGCCACCGCCGACGCCGCCCGCGGCCTCTACCTTGCCGACCAGCCCGGCCTGATCGTGGCGGCCAGTGCCGGCCCCGGCGATTTTGCCCGGCTGCTCGCCGACCGGCGGGTGACCGGCTGTCTGGTGGGCTCCGGCCTGGCGCCGGAGGCGGAAACCCGCGCCCTGGTCCTGGCCGCCCTGGCCTCCGGCCGGCCCTGCGTGATCGACGGCGGCGGGCTGACAGCTTTTGCCGGCGATGCGAATGGCCTGGCGCAGGCGGCCCGCGGCCAGCCGGTGCTCACCCCGCATGAGGGCGAGTTCGCCCGGCTGTTTCCGCACCTGCTGGCGCTGCCGGACAAGGTCGCCCGGGCCCAGGCGGCGGCGAAGGAAAGCGGTGCGGTGCTGGTGCTCAAGGGCGCCGATACCGTGATCGCGGCGCCCGACGGCCGGACGGCGATCAATGCCAATGCGCCGGCCTGGCTGGCGACGGCAGGATCCGGCGACGTCCTGGCCGGTCTGGTGCTGGGGCTCGTGGCCCAGGGAATGCCGGCCTTTCCGGCCGCCGCGGCGGCGGTCTGGCTGCATGGCGCGGCCGGCAGCGCCTTCGGCCCGGGACTCATCGCCGAGGACCTGCCGGAACAGCTGCCGGCGCTCCTCGCCCCCCTCTGGAGCGCCCATGGCTGAGGGCCGCTTCCGCATCCGCGAAGTCCTGCCGACCGATCAGGCGGCCTGCGCCGAAGTGTTCGTCGAAAGCTACCGCCATGCCTTCCAATGGGAGGCGCCGGACGAGGTTTCGACGGAGCGGTACTTTGACTCCATCACCGGCGAACAGCAGTGGGTGGCGTTGGATGGAGGCAGGATAATTGCTTTAATTTCAGTCGATTGGTCCGAGAATTTCGTGCACAGCCTTTACGTCTTGCCGGCCTATCACCGGCGCGGCGCCGGCTCCGCCCTGCTGGCCCGCGTCCTCGGCGAGGCGCGCGGTCCCTGCGAGCTCAAATGCGACAAGCAGAACCGCGCCGCGGTGGAATTCTACCTGCGGACCGGCTGGCGCGAGGTGGGCGAAGGCCTCTCGCCGACCGGGCCCTGGATTCGCCTCCGGAAATACCGCAGCTGGGACCCCCGCTGAGCCCGTAGCGCGGCCCCTTCCGCGGGAGTCCGGCGGGGCGGATTTCACTTGTGCCAGGGGGTTCCGTGCTATACACCCGCGCCCTGACGACGCGCGGCTTTCGGCCATTTCCGCATTGATCGGCCGAGGCTGAGCCAAAGCTTAATTTGGCGTGCAAGACTGCGGGCGTGGCGGAATTGGTAGACGCGCTGGATTTAGGTTCCAGTGACGAAAGTCGTGTGGGTTCAAGTCCCTCCGCCCGCACCATGACGCCGCCCCGAAAGTCTCAGCATTACCAAATCCGATCAACGGCTTAATCAGCAGAGTTCCACCATGCAGGTAACCGAAACCAACACCGACGGCCTGAAGCGCGAGTTCAAGGTCGTGATCCCCGCCGCGACCGTGCGCGAGCAGGTCGAATCCAAGCTCGTCGAGCTCGGCCAGAAGGTCCGGCTGCCGGGTTTCCGTCCCGGCAAGATCCCGATGCCGCTGCTCAAGCAGCGCTACGAGAAGTCGGTGCTGGGCGAGGTGGTGAGCGAATCCGTGAACCAGGGCTCGCACCAGCTGATGCACGAGCGCAACCTGCGCCCCGCCGGCCAGCCCAAGGTGGAAATCACCAAGTTCGAGGACGACAGCGATCTCGAATTCAGCGTCGCGCTGGAAGTCATCCCCGAGATCAAGCCGATGGACTTCAAGGGCGTGAAGCTGGAGCGGGTCAAGGTCGAGGTGCCGCAGAGCGAGGTCGATGACTCGTTGACCCGGATCGCCAAGCGCCAGCGCAAGTCCGATCCGGCACCGGACGGCCATGCCGCGCAGACCGGCGACATCGTGGTGATCGATTTCGTCGGCAAGGTCGACGGCACCGAGTTCCCCGGCGGGTCGGCCCAGGGCCAGTTCCTGGAACTCGGCTCCAAGATGTTCATTCCCGGCTTCGAGGACCAGCTGGCCGGCGCCAAGAAGGGCGACAAGCGGGTGGTCAAGGTCACCTTCCCGGGCGAATACGCCAATGCCGAACTCGCCGGCAAGGCCGCCGAGTTCGACGTCACGGTGACCGAAGTCCGGGCCCCGATCGAGGTGCCGGTCGACGACGAGCTGGCGAAGTCGCTGGGCCTGACCGGCCTCGCGGACCTGCAGAAGCAGGCCAAGGAGCAGATCGAGAAGGAATACGGCTCCGTCGCCCGCGCCCGCCTGAAGCGCAAGCTGCTTGATGTCCTGGCCGAGAAGCACGAATTCGTGCTGCCGAGCGGCCTGGTCGATGCCGAGTTCGAGCAGATCTGGAAGCAGATCGAAAGCGACATCAAGGAAGGCCGTCTCGACGACGAAGACAAGGGCAAGACCGAGGACCAGCTGAAGACGGAATACCGCGATATCGCGGTGCGCCGGGTGAAGCTCGGGCTGCTGCTCTCGGAAGTCGGCCGCCAGAACAACATCCAGGTCCCCCAGGACGACATCACCCGGGCGGTCATTGCCGAGGCGCGGCGCTATCCGGGCCAGGAGAAACAGGTGATCGACTATTTCCAGAAGTCGCCCGAGGCGCTCAACCAGCTGCGCGCACCCCTCTACGAGGAGCGGGTGATCGACTTCATCCTGGAGCAGGCCGAGATCAACGACCGCATGGTGTCGCCGGAGCAGTTCGCCAAGGAAGGCGAGACCGAGCTGGCGGAGTTGAAGAAGTAGCCCTGCGGCCCATATCTCTCAGGCGACCAGGATCCCCGGCCGTCCGGCCGGTCGCGATTGACACGATTGCGGTAGGCTGGGGGACGGCTAAGATCACGGCAGCATGCCGAGTCGCTGAGTCGCGGATTGACCGTGGCCGGCCCTCGCTCGGCCCAGAGAATCGAAAGCGAAGGCGATGAGAGACCGGGACCCGATTGAGATCTACGACAATCTGCTCGTGCCCATGGTGGTCGAACAGACCAACCGCGGCGAGCGGGCCTACGACATCTATTCGCGCCTGCTGAAGGAGCGGATCATCTTCGTGGTCGGCCCGGTGAACGACAACATGGCCAGCCTGGTCTGCGCCCAGCTGCTGTTCCTGGAATCCGAGAACCCGAAGAAGGAAATCTCGATCTACATCAACTCGCCGGGCGGCGTCGTCACCTCCGGCCTCGCCATGTACGACACCATGCAGTACATCCGTCCGGAGATCTCGACGGTCTGCATCGGCATGGCAGCCTCGATGGGTTCGCTGCTGCTGACCGCAGGGGTGAAGAACAAGCGCTTCAGCCTGCCGCATTCCAACATCATGATCCACCAGCCTTCGGGCGGCTATCAGGGCCAGGCGGCGGACATCGAAATCCATGCCAAGGAAATCCTGAAGACCCGCGACCGGCTGAACCGGATCTACGTCAAACACACCGGCCAGGACCTGGCGGCGATCGAGACGGCGATGGACCGCGATAGATACATGACGCCGCAGGAAGCCAAGGAATTCGGCCTGATCGACGAGGTCGTGACCGAGCGCCCGAAGGCCCTGGACGACAAATCCTGACGTTTTCCGGCCTTCCGGGTGTGAGCGCTCTTAACGGTTTCCTGACGATTTTCCGCCTAGCCTGGAGCCGAGTGTCGATCGTCGGGCCAGATTTGGTGCGCCCGACGGGCACTGGACCGGCGGTAAGCGGTTACAAAGCCGTTGTATTCCCCGGAAATGGCGGGCTAACATGAAAATTGCGTGGCGATTCCGGGATCGGCCGCGTGAAGCTCGGATGGATCGGTGATGAATAAGTCCAGCAGCGGTGACTCGAAGAATACGCTCTATTGCTCGTTCTGCGGCAAGAGCCAGCACGAGGTCAGGAAGCTCATCGCCGGGCCGACGGTGTTCATCTGCGACGAGTGCGTCGAGCTCTGCATGGACATCATCCGCGAGGAACACAAGACCACCCTGGTCAAGTCGCGCGACGGCGTGCCCAGCCCGAAGGACATCTGCAAGGTCCTCGACGACTACGTGATCGGCCAGGACCACGCCAAGAAGGTCCTCTCGGTCGCCGTGCACAACCACTACAAGCGCCTGTCGCATGCCGGCAAGAACAACGACGTGGAATTGTCGAAGTCGAACATCCTGCTGGTCGGGCCGACCGGCTGCGGCAAGACGCTGCTCGCCCAGACCCTGGCGCGGATCATCGACGTGCCCTTCACCATGGCCGATGCGACGACGCTGACCGAGGCCGGCTATGTCGGCGAGGACGTCGAGAACATCATCCTGAAGCTGCTGCAGTCGGCGGACTACAACGTCGAGCGTGCGCAGCGCGGCATCGTCTATATCGACGAGGTCGACAAGATCAGCCGCAAGTCGGACAACCCCTCGATCACCCGTGACGTCTCGGGCGAGGGCGTGCAGCAGGCGCTGCTGAAGATCATGGAGGGCACCATCGCCTCGGTGCCGCCTCAGGGCGGGCGCAAGCATCCCCAGCAGGAGTTCCTGCAGGTCGACACCACCAACATCCTGTTCATCTGCGGCGGCGCCTTCTCGGGCCTCGAGAAGATCATCGCCCAGCGCGGCCGTAACGGTTCGGCGATCGGCTTCGGCGCCGACGTGCGCGGCCCGGAAGACCGCGGCACCGGCGAGATCCTGCGCGAGGTCGAGCCCGAGGATCTGCTGAAGTTCGGTCTGATCCCGGAATTCGTCGGCCGCCTGCCGGTGGTGGCGACCCTGGAGGATCTCGACGAGGCGGCGCTGATCCAGATCCTGACCGAGCCGAAGAACGCCCTGGTGAAGCAGTACCAGCGGCTGTTCGAAATGGAGGACGTGCGCCTGGATTTCGCCGAGGACGCGCTCTCCGCCATCGCCCGCAAGGCGATCGCCCGGAAGACCGGCGCCCGCGGCCTGCGGTCGATCATGGAAGGCATCCTGCTGGAGCCGATGTTCGACCTGCCGGGCCTGGACGGCGTCGAGGCGATCGTCATCAGCCGGGAAGTGGTCGAGGGCAACGCCAAGCCGCTTTACATCTATACCGATCGCCGCGGCGACGTGGCCGGGGCCTGATCCGGTCCCTGCAGATCGCCTGCCGACATCAAGCGCGCGCTGACCGCATTCCTGGCCGGCGCGCGTTTTGCGTTCAGCCATCCGTGAAACGGCCCGATTGTTGCAGGGCTTGAAGCGGCGGGATCGGCCCCCATTTTATTAACAACGGTTGCAGGTCCCTCCGGTCGATGTGACAGCCGGTATGAGCCGGGCAACCATCGTTTAATCCGCCCGGAACGGCGGCGCGTCGGACTTAGCCTTGTGTGCAGTAATGTCTTGGCGAATCGAGGAAATTGGCCGGTCTGGCGGTTTCCGAGGTTGCTACGCTGCGCGGCCAGGGGATAGTCTGACGCCGAAGATTGAAGGACAGCAGAGTCGCCATGGAACAGAAACCCGCCGCCGCCCAGCTCTATCCGGTGCTCCCCCTCAGGGACATCGTGGTGTTCCCGCACATGATCGTGCCGCTGTTTGTCGGCCGCGAAAAGTCGGTCCGCGCCCTGGAAGACGTGATGAAGGAGGACAAGCAGATCCTGCTCGTCACCCAGCGCAACGCCGCCCAGGACGATCCGGCCTCCAGCGACATCTACAACGTCGGCACGGTCGGCACCGTGCTCCAGCTGCTGAAGCTGCCTGACGGCACCGTCAAGGTGCTGGTGGAAGGCGGGCAGCGCGCCAAGATCGAGCGTTTCACCGACAACGAGGCCTTCTTCGTCGCCGAGGCGACGCCGATGGTGGATGCGGAAGTCTCCGGCAAGGAGGTCGAGGCCCTGGCCCGGTCGGTGGTGTCGCAGTTCGAGCAGTACATCAAGCTGAACAAGAAGATCCCGCCGGAAGTACTGGTCTCGATCAACCAGATCGAGGAGCCCTCGAAGCTGGCCGATACCGTCGCCTCGCACCTGTCGCTGAAGATCGCTGAGAAGCAGGAACTCCTGGAACTCGCGACGATCAGCGAGCGGCTGGAGAAGGTCTATGCCTTCATGGAAGGCGAGATCGGCGTGCTTCAGGTCGAGAAGCGCATCCGCAGCCGGGTCAAGCGCCAGATGGAGAAGACCCAGCGCGAGTATTATCTGAACGAGCAGATGAAGGCCATTCAGAAGGAGCTCGGCGAGGGCGAGGACGGCAAGGACGAGGTCGCTGAGATCGAAGAGCGGATCAAGAAGGCGAAGCTCTCGAAGGAGGCGCGCGAGAAGGTCACCGCCGAGGTCAAGAAGCTGCGCAGCATGAGCCCGATGTCGGCGGAAGCCACGGTGGTGCGGAACTACCTGGACTGGATCCTGTCGATACCCTGGAACAAGCCCACGAAGATCAAGCGCGACATCCGGCTGGCGGAGAAGGTGCTCAACGAGGACCATTACGGCCTGGAGAAGGTCAAGGAGCGCATCCTCGAGTATCTCGCGGTGCAGCAGCGCCAGAAGAAGATCAAGGGCCCGATCCTCTGCTTGGTCGGCCCCCCTGGCGTCGGCAAGACCTCGCTGGGCAAGTCGATCGCCAAGGCGACCGGCCGCAACTTCGTGCGCATCAGCCTGGGCGGCGTGCGCGACGAGGCCGAGATCCGTGGCCACCGCCGCACCTATATCGGCTCGATGCCGGGCAAGGTGATCCAGGCGATGAAGAAGGCGAAATCGTCCAACCCGTTGTTCCTGCTGGACGAAGTCGACAAGCTCGGTGCCGACTGGCGGGGCGACCCGTCCTCGGCGCTGCTCGAGGTGCTGGACCCCGAGCAGAACTTCAACTTCAACGACCACTACCTCGAGGTCGACTACGATCTCTCGGACGTGATGTTCATCACCACGGCCAACAGCCTGCGCATGCCGCAGCCGCTGCTCGACCGCATGGAGATCATCCGCATCCCCGGCTATACCGAGGACGAGAAGGTGGAGATCGCGATCCGCCACCTGATCCCGAAGCAGATCAAGGACCACGGGCTGAAGAAGACCGAATGGTCGCTGTCGGAGGACGCCATCCGCGACCTGGTGCGCTACTACACGCGCGAAGCCGGCGTGCGCAACCTGGAGCGCGAGATCGCCAATCTCGCCCGCAAGTCGATCAAGGAGATTCTGATGAAGAATCTCGAGAAGGTGACGATCAGCCGCCGCAACCTCGGCAAGTTCGCCGGCGTGCGCAAGTTCCGCTACGGCGAGGCCGAGAGCACCGACATGGTCGGCGTGGTGACCGGCCTGGCCTGGACGGAAGTCGGCGGCGAGATCCTGACGGTCGAGGCCGTGACCCTGCCGGGCAAGGGCAAGGTGTCGGCGACCGGCAAGCTGGGTGACGTGATGAAGGAATCCGTCCAGGCGGCGGAATCCTATGTCAAATCGCGCAGCGCCGATTTCGGCATCAAGCCGACGATCTTCAACAAGCGCGACATCCATGTGCACGTGCCGGAAGGCGCCACGCCCAAGGACGGCCCCTCGGCCGGCGTCGCGATGGTGACGACGATCGTCTCAGTGCTGACCGGTATTGCAGTGCGGCGGGACGTGGCGATGACCGGCGAGGTCACCCTGCGCGGTCGCGTGCTGCCGATCGGCGGCCTGAAGGAAAAGCTGCTGGCCGCCCTGCGCGCCGGCATCAAGACGGTGCTGATACCGCAGGACAATGAGAAGGATCTCGCGGACATACCGGACAATGTGAAGAAAGGACTGGAGATCATTCCGGTCTCCACCGTCGACGAGGTGCTGAAGCACGCGCTGGTGATGCCGCTGACGCCGATCGAATGGATCGAGCCGGCCGACGTGGATCCCGCCGCCGCCAAGACCGAGGGCGAAGGCGAACGCGGTGTGGTGACGCACTGACCTCGCGTCGTTCCTGTTGACGAGAGGCTTCATCAAGGTATAGAGCAGGCGCCTTCCATGATGCGCAGTTCCCCAGGGAAATTCGTTGGAATTTCCCTGGGGATAAGCGCCGTTCTCGGATTGACGCCAAGGAAACGCGGGTTCTAAAATCCGCGCTTCATTCGATCGCTCGCAGTCCAGCATCCATCCCAATTTAAACAAGGGGGGTCCCAGTGAATAAGAACGACTTGATCGCCGAAGTGGCCGACGATACCGGCCTATCGAAGACCGATGCGGCGAAAGCCGTCGATGCGGTATTCGATGCCATCACCAAGGCATTGAAGCGCGCACAGGAAGTGCGCCTGGTGGGGTTCGGCACCTTCCATGTCGCCAAGCGCGCCGCCTCGAAGGGCCGCAATCCGCGCACCGGCGAGGAGATCAAGATCCCCGCGTCCAAGCAGCCGAAGTTCAAGGCCGGCAAGGGTTTGAAGGATGCGGTGAACTAGCGAACGCGCGCTTGGCGCCGATTGACGCTGGCGCCGCGTTATGTTGAGTTACCGGCCGCTCCCCAGGGGGCGGCCGGTTCGCTTTTGGGCGATTAGCTCAGTTGGTAGAGCGCTTCCTTTACACGGAAGATGTCGGGGGTTCGAGTCCCTCATCGCCCACCATCATGCCGCGGGTCCCGTCGCCGGATCGCGGTCACAGGTCCCAGCCGAACCCGACGGTCGCCAGCGGCATGCCGGCGATGTCCTCGATGCGGCTTTCCGGCAGGAGCCGGCCGCCGCAGCGGCCGTAGAAGCCGCGCGCCGCGAAATTCCCTTCCAGGCACCAGATGGCCACGGATCCGACGCCGCGCCGCCGCAGCTCGGCGAAGGCATGCTCGAGCAGGTCGCGGCCGATCCCCTGTTCGCGCCAGTCGCTGGCGATATAGAGGCCGTAGACCTCGCCGGCCGCCGGAGTGGAGTGCCCCAGAATGGACCTACCCGGGCCGAACCCGCAGAAGCCGACGACCTCGCCCTCCGTCTCGGCGACCAAGGTGGTCTGGGCGGCGCGCGGCTGGGCAAGGACGCGGGCCCAGTGGATGCCGCGCTGGGCGAGATCCAGCCCGGCCAGGTGATCCGCCGGCAGCAGGGCGGCATAGGCGTCGCGCCAGGCATCGACATGCACCCGGGCGATGCCGGCAGCGTCCGCCGGCCTGGCCTCGCGGATCCGGACCTCTGCCGACGCTGCCATGGGGCGGGGCGGCGTCCTGCCGCCTAGTGGCCGAGCCGGGCGAAGACCTGGGTCAGGCTGGTCGCCAGCTTGTCGACGATCTCGGCCAGTTCCGCCTCGGTCGCGATGTAGGGCGGCGAGATGATCACCACGTCGCCCCGGATGCCGTCTATATTGCCGCCCATCGGGTAGCAGATCAGGCCGTTCTCGAAGGCGGTATCGCGGATCCGCTGGTGGAGCTTCAGGTCCGGCGCGTAGGGCTCCTTGGAGGCGCGGTCCCTGACGATCTCGACGCCGATGAAGAAGCCGCGGCCGCGGATGTCGCCGATATAGTCCCGGTTGCCGAGGGCGGAACGCAGCATGGATTTCAGGGTCTCGCCGTCGCGGCGAACTTTCTCCACCAGCCGGTCGCGCTTGACGATGCGCTGCACCGCGGCTCCGGCGGCGCAGGCCAGGGTATGGCCGGTGAAGGTGTGGCCGGAAAGCAGGCCGCCATGCGCGCGGTACATCGGTTCCTTCAGCCGCTCGTGATAGACGACGCCGGCGAGCGGGACATAGCCGCCGCCGAGGCCCTTGGCGATCGACATGATGTCCGGTTCCACCCCGTCATGCTGCAGCGCCCGCCAGGTGCCGCAGCGGCCGCTGCCGCACATCACCTCGTCGGCGATCATCAGGACGCCGTGGCGGTCGCAGATCTCGCGCACGCGTTTGGCATAGCCGTCCGGCGCCGGGACGCAGCCGCCCGCGGCGCCCACCACCGGCTCGAAGACGAAGCCGGCGACCTGGTCGGCGCCAAGCCGCAGGATCTCGGCCTCGAGCTCGGCGGCACAGAAGGCGGCGACGTTCTCCGGCGCGACATTGGCCGGCGGGCGGTAGGTGTTGGCCGGCGACAGCAGGCTCGCCGGCACCAGCGCGCCCTCGAAGGCGAAGCGGCGGTCGAGGAAGCCGGAGATCGACAGCGCGCCCAGGGTATTGCCGTGCCAGGAGCGCTCGCGGGCGATGAAGCGGCGGCGGCGGGTCTCGCCGCGGGCGGTATGATACTGCAGGGCGATCTTCAGGCAGGATTCCACTGCCTCGGAGCCGCTGGAACAGAAGGTCATCTGGCTGAGGCCGCCGCCGCAGGCCGCGGCGACCAGCGCGGTCAGCTCCTCCAGCGGATCGCTGGTGAAGGTATAGCGGTAGCCATGGGCGATCCGGTCGAGCTGGTCCTTGATCGCGGCGTTCACCTCCTCGTTGCCGTGGCCCAGCGAGAACACCGCCGGGCCCGCCGAGCCGTCGATATACTGCTTGCCGGTGCTGTCGTAGATGTAGCAGCCCTTGCCATAGGCCACTTTCGGCAGGTGCTGCGTCGACCAGGTGATCGGCGCGTCCGGCTCGGCGCCGGCTGGGGTTGCGCCCACTGGGGTTGCGCTGGCCGGGTTCTGCACTGTAGACATCTCTTCATCCGCCTTCCGATTGCCGGCCGCAGTGAAGCGATGGGGCGGCCCGTTTGTCAACTGGAGCCGCGTCGCATGGCCATTCTCTATGCCGCCGAAGCCGAGGAAGCCGGGATGTGGCTGGGCGCGATGCGGGCGATCGATCCCGGCGTCTCGTTCCGGATCTGGCCCGACTGGGGCGATCCGCGCGAGATCGACTTCATCATCGTCGGCGGCAAGGCCCCGGAGGACCTCAGTCCCTTCGTCAATGCCAGGGCGATCCAGTCGACCTGGGCCGGCGTCAACACCTTGATGCGGAGCAGCCTGCCGAAAGGTGTCCCGGTCGCGCGCATGGTCGACCGCGGCCTCACCGCCAGCATGACGGAGTTCGTCGTCTTCCAGGTGCTCGACGTGCTGCGCCAGGGGCGGGAGCTGCGCCGCGCCCAGCGCGACCGGGAATGGCTCGATCCGCCGATCGCCGATCCGGCGGCGATGCCGGTCGGCATCCTCGGCTTCGGCACCCTCGGCGAGGACGTGGCGCGGCGCCTGATCGCCCTGGGTTTCCCGCTGAAGGGCTGGAGCCGGAAACCAAAGCAGGTCGCGGGCGTCGCCGGTTTCGCCGGCGAGGCCGGGCTGGGCGCCTTTCTCGCCGACCTCCGTATCCTGATCTGCCTCCTGCCGCTCACCCCCGCCACCGAGGGCATCTTGAACGCGTCGCTCTTCGAGCAGCTGCCGATGGGGGCGATCCTGATGAATGTCGGGCGCGGCGGGCAACTGGTCGAGCCGGACCTCATCGCCGCCCTCGATCGCGGCCGGCTGTCGCTGGCCATGCTCGACGTCTTCCGCGAGGAGCCGCTGCCGCTGGACCATGTCTTCTGGCGCCGCCCGGACATCGTCATCACCCCGCATGTGGCGGCGATCACCCGGCCCGGCACCGGCGCCGAGGACATCCTGGAGAACTACCGCCGCGCCATGGCGGGCGAGCCGCTGCTGAATCCGGTCGATCCGCAGCGCGGCTACTAGACGATCTTCGGATCGACGGGCTTCAGATTTACGGACGTCAGGTGATTGTCCCAGCGCGGAAGGCCGTCGCGGGGATGGACGAGGCGTTCCCGGGTCATTCGTCCGTCGCGGTCGAAGGCGATCCGCAGCCGGTCGCCGCGGCCGGAGGTGAGCAGGAACGCGCCGGGCCGGCCGGTCGGCGCCGCACCGCAGCCGTCGGCCAGCTCGACGGCGCCGAGAAAGCTCCGGTCCGCGAGGCGCCAGAAGCCGGCGAGGCCGCCATGGGGCGCGGTGGCGACGACCACGCCGTCGCCGGGATCGATCGCGATGCTGCCGATATAGCCCTGCATCCGCTCCAGGATCGCCGCGGGCGTCCGGAAGAATTCGCACCTGCCGCTGCGGTCCATGACGCCGACGATGGGCCGCAGGTCGCCGGCGCGGTCCTGGTCCTGCATGCCGATCAGCACGTCGCCGGCGCGGGTCGCCGCGATGTGCCGGCAGGACAGGGTCTCGAAACCTGGGCCGAGGCCATGCAGCGCCGTCAATCTGCCGCTCGCCGCATCGATCGCCGCGATGCCGGAGACGATCTCGGCATCGGCCGCGCGCTCGCGGATGCCGCCATTGGCGACGATGAAGCTTCGCCGGTCCGCCGCCCAGACGATCTGATGCGGCTCGATGCCGCCGGTGGCGAAGGCGCCGAGGCGCCGCCCGTCGGACAGCCGGTAGACGCCGATGGCGCCGGCCTCGTCATCGCTGCCTACCTCGGTGGCGTAGAGCGTCGCGCCGTCCGCGGCAAAGACAGCATGGCCGTCGAAATGGCGTCCCGCGGCGGCCGGCAGGATGCGGATGACCCGGCCGTCCCGGAGATCGCAAAGGGTGATCGACGCGCCCGGCTTGCGGTCGACGATGGCGCAGAGGCCGGCGCGGCGATGCAGGGCGACTTCATGGCCGCGCGCCTGCAAGGCCAGCCGCCAGAGCACGCGGCCCGCCGCGTCCAGGGCGGCGGCGGCGAAGGAGTCGGGCGCCGCGTCGAGGTTGCAGGCGCTGAGGAAGGCGGGGGCCGAGGTCGTGTCGCGCGCCGCCCAGCCGGTCCCGGCCGCCGCCGTGACGGCCGCGGCACCGGCGGCGAGCTGCAGGAAATTCCGGCGCTTCATCCGGGTCACGATCCGTCGCCGTCGAGCTCGTTGAAGCCAAGCGTGATCCCGAGGGCAGGTGGCATTTCCTGGCGGGCGATGTCGCGCAGCTGGTTGAGGCGGACGAAGAGCCGCTCCACCGCCTTGCGGCCCTCGGCATCGGCGACGGCGCGGTCGAGCGGGAGGGGGACATCGGTGGCGGCGACGATGGCCTGATCGAAAGCCGCCGCCAACCGGGTCTTCAGGCCGTCGAATTGCGGTCCCGGGAGCAGTGCCGCGAAGCCCGCATCGTCGAGCATGGATCGGCGTGCCGCCTGCAGGTTGAGGACGATGTTGCGCAAGGACCGTCCGGCGCGCCACTGCTCGGCCAGCTTCGGCCTGGCCTCGGCCGCCGATGCGGCGAGGGGGGCTGCGACCTTCTGGTCGGCGACGATCTGCAGTTCGGTAAGCAGGTTGCTGTAGAGCTGGGTCGTTGCTTCCGCGGGATCGGCGGCAAAGGGGGCCGCGGCCTGCCGCGGATCGGCCAGCGCTGCTTCCCAGCCCTGCCGTGTTTCGCCGGCGATCGCCGCGAGATTCGCCGCAATCGCCGCCGCGGCGGCGCAGCGGAACGCCGGTTGATCGCCGGCAAGCAAGGACTCCGCCGCCGCCGGGAACAGCAGCCGTTCCAGCGCCGTGAGGCCCTGGACGGCGACGCTGGCCTGGGCCAGGGCCGCGGGCGCCAGCGCGGCTGGATCCGCTTCCGCGAGCAGCGCCGCAAGCTGCTTCTCGACGATGTTGCGCTTCTCCGGCCAATAGGCGAAGCGCTCGGCACGCTGGTCCTGGGACAGCGGGCCGAGGCGGAACTGCTGTGCCGACATCCAGGCATCGTCGACCTTGTCGAATCCGTCGACGATCCGCGCCAGCCCGGCGGCATCGGGCGCGCGGCAAGTCGCTGCCGCGGCCTGCGCCAGTGCCGTGGTCTCGGCGGCGAGGCGGGCAAGGGCGGGGATGACCTGGGCTTGCGCATAGGCCCGGTTGAAGGCGGCGAAGTCCGCCGCCTGTGCCGGCAGGGCGAGACCGCCGGCCAGGACGGCGAAAAGAAGACGGGTCGGGCGCATGGCCGGTGGCTCCTTAGAGGGACTTCAGGAAGGCGATGAGGGCGGCGCGCTCGGCGCCGTCCATGGCGATCACCTTGTCGCGCGCCGCTTCGGCTTCGCCACCATGCCAGAGCACCGCCTCCAGGATCGACCGCGCCCGCCCGTCGTGCAGCAGGGCGCCTTCGCCATTGGCGTCCAGCGCCCAGCCGAGGCCCCAGAGTGGCGCCGTGCGCCAGTCGCGGCGAGTCGCGGCACCCTCGGCCATCTCGTCGGCGAGCCCGTCGCCCATGTCGTGAAGCAGCAGATCGGTATAGGGCGCGATGTGCCGCGCCGCCTGCCCTGGGCCCGCCGGCAGGGTGAAGCCCGGCCTGTGGCATCCCGCGCAGCCGGCGGCGGCAAACAGGTCCGCGCCGACGCCGGCGGTCGCGTCGGGAGATGCCGGCGGCGGCAATACGGCGGCCGCGACGAAGCGGTCGATGGCGGTCGTCAACTGGACCGGGACCTCGAGGTCTGCGAATTGCGGCGATGCCCCGCTCGGTGCCGCACGGCAATCCGCCTCGGCCGGGGTGCAATCGCCCGCCGCGTCCGGAAAGCGCGGATTGGAGAGGCCGATATCGACGAAGAGCGCGTGGGCGTCCTGGTTGGCGAGGCTTGGCTGCCCGGCCTTCCATCCGAACCGTCCCAGCTGGCGCGCGCCGCTTGCCGGATCGACGATCCAGTTCGGACGGCCCTTGATGCCGTCGCCGTCGCGATCGTCGGGATCGGCGCCGGCAAGGATCTGCGCCGCCGGAATCTCGTCCAGCGGCCCGATCCCCTGGATCGCCGGGGCCAGGCGGAGACTGGTCCGCGTGCCGGGGTCGAGGGGTCCGCGGGCGAGATGCTCGATGCGCAGATGCGGGCGGCGCAAATTCACCACCGTATCGTCGGCCAGCAGATATTGATCGTCGGCATAGCGGACCTTGATGACGGCTTCCGGGCCGAGCCCCGGCACCGCCTCGGTCTGCAGCTGCTCGCCGTAGACCGGATCCGGATGCGCGCTGCCGGGAGTGGCACCGCCGAGGCGGACGATGCGCCCGGGGCTGTCGTCGCCATAGGCCGCCTCGAGGATGCTGCGGCCGCCGCCGGGATGGCAGGCGGCACAGGAACTCGCGTTGAACAGCGGCCCTAGCCCGTCGGCCGACTGGGTCGAGGCGGGGGCCGCAACCCAGACCCGCTCGAAGAGGGCGCGGCCGATCTCGAAGTCGAGCGCCGTGTCGTCCTGCGGCAATGCCGGATCGCGGACGACGCGCAGCGGCGGACGCGTCTGTTCGTCGGCACCCGCCCCAGGGGCGGTCGCCGAAGCCACGGCGGCCAGAGCGAGGCCGAGGATCCTAGGCCACATGGACGTAACCCATCATGCCGGTTTCCTGATGCTCGATGATATGGCAATGCACCATCCAGTCACCAGGATTGTCGGCCACCAGCGCAATCCGCAGGCGCTCCTTCGGCAGGACCAGCGTGGTATCGGCGAAATGCGGCAGGATCCGGCGCTGGCTGGACGAGAGTACCTGGAACGTATGGCCGTGCAGATGCAGCGGATGCGGATGCGGCGTCGCATTGGCGATGTCGATCACATAGGTCCGGTTGCGGCGGAAGGCAGCCAGGGGCGGGGGCAGCGTCCGATCGGCGCTTCCCTCGGGCCATGGCCTGCCGTTCAGCGCCCAGAAGGTGCGGCGCGCCAGGCACAGCGAATCCGCGAGGCGCAGCACCTCGCCATCGGGCAGGGCAATGTCCGCGGGTGCCGTCGCCCCCGCTTCCGGAGGCGCCGCGGCGCTGCCGAGGCGCAGCGGAAAGGTCTCGGCCTGGTCAAGGGCGGGCAGGGGTATTGACGGCGCGGCCAGCGCCCGCGGCACGAAGGCGGGGCGCTGCAGGGCGGGACCGACGGTCTCGAACTCGGCCAGTGGCACCGGCGATGCGGCGTAATAGTTCATCAGGCGAACCCGGGCACCGGCCTGCGCCGGGGCCCGGAAGGCGAGGTCGAGCCGCATCGCCGGGCCGAGGCGCCAGGTGTCGAGTTGCGTCGGCGCCAGCCCGTTGCCGTCGGTGGCGATGACCCATGCCTCCGCGCCCTCGACGCCGAGGTCGATCAGCCGGCTCATGTCGAGATTGAGGAAACGCTGGCGGATGTCGCCCTGCGTCGGTACCTGGAACAGGGGCAGGGCCCGGTCGTTGACGCTGCCGAAGGTGCCGAAGGTGCCGGCGCGGCTGGCGCCCCGGTCGGTGATGAAAGGCGCGAAGCCGCCATCGCCGGCAAGGTGCCAGTCGCGATAGGCGCAGACCAGGTCGGCGTCATAGGGTTCTGGCACATCGCCGTCGACGATCAGGACGCCGGCGAGGCCGCGGCCCAGCTGGGTGACGGTGTCGCAATGCGGGTGGAAGAAGAAGGTGCCGGTATCGGGCGGCCGAAAGGCATAGGTGAAGCTCTGGCCCGGCAGGACCGGCGCCTGGGTCAGATAGGGCACGCCGTCCAGTGCATTCGGCAGGCGAATGCCATGCCAATGGATCGAGGTATGTTCGGCGAGTTCATTGCGCAGCGTTGCCCGCAGCCACTGGCCGCGCTTGAGACGGATCACCGGCAGGCTGCCGTCGGCGGCGTAGCTCCAGACCGGCCGCGCCTTGCCGTCGAGGACCAGGCTGCGCTCCCGTGCCGTCAGGACGACGTCGACAATATCGGCATCCGCCGGCGGCGGCGGTGCTGCCGGATAGGCGCGCGGTGCCGCATCGCCCAGGGCATGCCGTAGGAACTGGGCCGTGCCGGACAGGACGACGCCGGCGCCGAGCACGGCGAGGGCCCGGCGGCGGGTGAGGCGAAGTTTCTGTCGGCCCGGTTTCATGCGCATGCGTCGATGGCCCCGCGAAGCGGACGCCTCCGCCCGTCAGTCGGTGCCGACGGCAGCGGGATTGTCCAGGCTGTCGGATCCCTCCATCTCGATCCGGAGATCCAGCGCGGCGACCGCCGCCTCGACGGCATGGGCCTGCGCGACGAGGCTGTCGACCACGTTCTGCACGATCCGGTTGCCCGCCGGATTGTCCGGCCCGATCATCTGGTCATAGGCCATCCTGCCGCTGTCGGCGGTCTCCTTCAGGACCTGCATCGCGGCCGTCGCCGCCGCCATCGCCGCCGCCAGGCGCTGCTCGACCTGCGCGTCCCGGCCGGCCAGATAGGCCTTCAGGCTCGGCCCCTGCACCTTGCTGCCGTCGGTGCGGGTATAGCTGCCGGTGTAGATGTTCGACATGCCCAGCTCGTCAAAGAAATGCGAGTTGTGGGTGTTGTCGCTGAAACAGTCATGCTCCTCCTCGGGATCGTGCAGCATCAGGCCGAGCTTGGTGCGCTCGCCGGCGAGTTCGCCGTAGGACAGGCTGCCGAGGCCGGTCAGCATCGCGCCGATTCCGGCCTGCGGGTCCGCGAGCAGGCGTTTGCGGGCGCCGCCATCCGCGCCCCAGACCGCGGCCATGCGGCCGAGGTCCTCGATCAGCAGCGCCGTCGCGGCCCGGAGATAGGCGGCGCGCCGGTTGCAATTGCCGTGCGAGCAGGACTTGAGGTCGTAGTCGCTGGCCGGACGGGCCCCGGCACCGGGGCCCGTGCCGTTGAGGTCCTGGCCCCAGAGCAGGAACTCGATGGCGTGATAGCCGATCGCGACATTGGCCTCGTTGCCGCCCACGTTCTGCAGCGATTGCAGCAGCTGGGTGTCGATCGCCCCGGCATCGACGACGTCGTTGCCGATCCGCAGCTGCTGGCTGGCGATCACGTCGAGGCGGTAGAAGGGATTGCTGTCGGAGCTATCGCCATAGGCGTCATCGACATAGTCGATCAGGCCCTCGTCCAGCGGCCAGGCATTGACCAGGCCTTCGAGGTCGTCGATTTCCGGATTGCCGAAGCGGAACCCTTCGGTCTGCATGTAGGGGACACGGGCCGCAATCCAGGACGCCTTCGCCGCCTGCTGGGTGGCATCGCCGGGTGCCGCCAGGAAGGCGTCGATCGCCAGCTGCAGCACCCTGGCGGCGCCGACCGCATCCGTGTATCCGGCCAGCGCCATGTCGGCATAGGTGGTCAGGACCGCCCGGGCCTCCGGTCCCTGCGCCGTCGCGGACCCGGCACCGCCGACCGCGGCCAGGACGGCCAGAGCGAGCGGAAGGAAGAGGCGTTTCATCGCTAGAGCTCCTGCAGGGGTCGGATCAGGCGCCACTTAGTAATGCAAATCATTTGCAATTGCAAGTTCGGAGACAGGTTCGGGAATCCTGGCCTTTCTGGCGACCGGGGCGGGGGCGGGGCTACTTTGCGGTGCGGAGGCTGCGGCGGTATTCCGCCATCCGGGCCAGCATCATCGAGATGTGGTTGCGCCGGATGAAGCCGACGGCCTCGAAATCATAGACCTCCAGCGCGCGCAGGGTCTCCTCGACCTCGTGGAAGAGGAAGCTGACCTCGCGGCGCGGATCGGTGTTCGCCATCCAGCCGTACCAGTAGCGATCGGCCTGGTGGTACAGCATGTCGATGAACTGGCGCAGCATCGGCGAGCCGATCACGTTGTTCACCACCGAATGGAACACTTCGCAGTGGGTGGAGAATTCGCCGATGTCGGGAGCGCCGCGGCTGTCGAGGACCTCGCGCAGCCGGTCGCGGACCCGGCGCAATTGTGCCATGTCCTCGCCGGACAGCGGCCGCGGCGAGGCCCGCCCCATCAGGCTGACCAGTTCCAGGCGCAGGAAATAGATCTGGTCCAGCGCATCGTCGTCGACTTCGGTGACCCTGACGCCGACGCCGTTGCGGACCTCGATCAGGCCTTCGGTTTCGAGCTGCTGCAGCGCCTGGCGGACCGGCGTGCGGCTGACCCCGAATTCGGCCGCGATATCCTGCTCCTTCAGCCAGGCGCCGGGCATGTAGTGGCGGGTGGCGATGCGCTGGCGCATCGCGTCATAGATCATCGCCGCATTGGATCGGAAGGTGCCGCCGGCGTCGTCGCGCGGGCCGGCCGCCGAGAAATTCTGTTCCGTCAGGTCTGCCATGCCCACGTCACTCTTGCGCGCAATAAGATTGCTGAAAATTGTATAGGTCCTATTTTGCGGCCGGACAAGCTATAAGGCTCGCGCTATAAGCCTGTTGTATCCGGACTGCATTTGGTGCCTGCCCGTGTCGCGCGAACCCCACACCTACTATGAATCCGCCCTGCCGCCCGCCGCCGCGCGGCCGCCACTGGCGGTGGCGGAAGCCGCGGATGTCTGTGTCATCGGCGGCGGCCTCGCCGGCCTTGCCAGCGCCCTGGCGCTTGCCGAGCGCGGCAGGCGCGTGGTGCTGCTGGAGGCCCGGCACATCGGCTGGGGTGCCTCCGGGCGCAACGGCGGTTTCGTTTCCGCCGGCTTCGCCCTCGGCGGCGAGGCGATCCTGAAGCGCCTGGGCGCCGGTCCCGGCCGGGAGCTCTACGATCTCTCCCATGCCGCCGTCGAGCGGGTGCGGGAACGGGCGTCGCGCGATCTCGGTGCCGGCGACGGGAAGGTGCCGATGGGGGCCGGCATTCTCGTCGGCTGGCGCTACGATCCCGGCGCCGGGGTCGAGGCCGAGGTCGCGGCGCATGCGCAGCTGCTCGGCGAGGATCTCGAGTTCTGGCCGAAGGCCCGCCTGCGCCAGGCGCTGGCGACCGAGCGCTATCATTGCGCCGTGTTCAACCGGCGCGGCTTCCATCTCAATCCGCTGGCCTTCTGCCGCCGCATGGCGCGGCTTGCCGAACTGGCTGGCGTGCGCATCCACGAGGCCAGCCCGGTTGCGGCCGTCGAGCGCCAGGGCCAGGGCTGGACGGTGAGGAGCGGCAGCGGTGCCGTCGCCGCCCGGGAAGTCGTGCTGGCCGGCGGCGGCTATCTCGGCCGGCTGGTGGCCGGGGTTGCCCAGGGCATCCTGCCGATCTGCACCTATGTGATGACCACCGAGCCCCTGGGGGCGCGGCTGGCGGCGGCGATCGCCTGCGACCATGCGATCGGCGATACCCGGATGAACTGCGACTATTACCGGCCCCTGGCCGACGGGCGCCTGCTCTGGGGCGGCGACATCACCGTCCGCCAGCAGCCGCCCCGCCGCCTCGCCGAACAGATGCGGGCGCGGATGGTCGCGGTCTATCCCCAGCTGGCGGATGCCAGGATCGACTTCGCCTGGCAGGGGACGATGAGCTATGCCCGCCATCGCATGCCGGCGATCGGCGAGGCGGCGCCCGGGCTCTGGTATGCGACCGGCTTCGGCGGCCACGGCATGGCGACGACGACCCTGGCCGGCGAGCTGATCGGCGGGGCCCTGGCCGAGGGCGATACCCGCTATCGCCTGCTGGCGCCCTTCGGCCTGCCCTGGGCCGGCGGGGTCCTGGGGCAGATCGCCGCCCAGACCGTCTATTGGTGGCATGCCGCCAACGAGGCGCGCCGGGAACGCCGGGCGGGATAGCCGCCCCGCGACTCGCATTTAGCTAAAATCCCCTGGAATTTCATAGATTTGCGATTCCGGCGCACCTGTGCGGTCCGTCACTGGTCCCGGGGGGCGGACCTGCCATATCGATCAGCGTGAGATCGGCGACGGCGCGGCCGGCCGATGATCGGGTTTCAAGAGGGAAGGGTCCAGTTATGAAACGCATCTCGAGTTTGACGGCGATGTCCTTGGCCTTGGCGCTGACCGGCCTGTCGGCCTGTTCGTCCACCGCCCAGCCGATCGTGGATACGAAGGGTGTCAATTCCACCCAGTACAACCAGGACAACTACGAATGCCAGCAATATGCCAACCAGGTCAGCCCGGTGGGCGATGCGGCGGTCGGCGCGGTCGGCGGTGCGGCCACCGGCGCGGCTCTGGGTGCCATCACCGGCGCCCTGGTTGGCGGCGTCGGGGTGGGTGAGGGTGCCGCCTTCGGTGCGGCGACCGGCGGTGCCCTGGGCCTTGGCGGCGGCGCGGTCACCGGGGTGCAGAACCAGCGCCAGGTCTATCGGAATTGCATGGCGGGTCGCGGCTACAGCGTCCTGAACTAGGCTCAACCAAAGTCTTGGAGCGGCGCGGGCGCCGCCCCGGATCCAGGGTCGATCCCCACGGTCGACCCCGGTCCGCGGCGGCGCCTCCGTTTCCGCTACCTGTCGGATATGCCTCGACAATCCGCCCGGGAACCGTGGGCCCATTTGTCGCATTCCCCTGGGCAGTGCAAGGCCTCACCTAAATTTGTATAGGCGAAGGCGCAGGCTTCGGCTTAATAATCCGTAGTGAAGTGTGCCCGGTCGGCGGTTGGCGGTCTCCTGCCTGTCGCCGCCGCAGCGGCCGGTGCCGATCACAAGTGAGGGAAAGGGCTAAATTATGAAACGAGTTTTTGCAGCCGTCGCGCTGATGAGTGTCCTGGCGGGCTGCTCGTCGACCAGCCAGCCGATGGTGGATACCAAGGGCGTCGATTCCGCCCGCTATCAGCAGGACAACTACGAATGCCAGCAATACGCCAACCAGGTCAGCCCGGTGGGTGATGCGGCGGTCGGCGCGGTCGGCGGTGCGGCCGCGGGTGCGGCGCTGGGCGCCATCACCGGCGCCCTGGTGGGCGGTGTCAGCGCCGGCAGCGGTGCCGCCCTGGGTGCCGCCACCGGCGGTGCCGTGGGCCTCGGCGGCGGCGCAGTGACCGGCGTGCAGAACCAGCGCGAGGTCTATCGCAACTGCATGCGCGGCCGCGGCTACAGCGTCCTCAACTGATCGGTCACAGCCGATCGGATTGGCACTTCGTTAACAAGCCCCTGCGTCGTGGCGATAGGCCCGGCGCGGGGGCTTTGCTATTCTGCCGCTGCCGCCCCCGTCTCGGCGCACGCCACCCAGGAAAGATCCGCTCATGGACCTGACGAAAATCAGCATCGGCCAGAATCCGCCTTATGACGTCAACGTCATCATCGAGGTGCCGCTGGGCGGCGTGCCGGTGAAGTACGAGCTGCACAAGGAATCTGGCGCCCTCTTCGTCGATCGCTTCCTGCATACGGCGATGTTCTATCCGGGCAACTACGGGTTCGTGCCGCATACCCTCGCCGACGACGGCGATCCGGTCGACGTGGTGGTGATCGGCCCGACCCCCGTGGTGCCCGGCGCCGTCGTGCGCTGCCGCCCGGTCGGCGCGCTGATGATGGAGGACGAGGCCGGCGGCGACGATAAGATCATCGCCGTGCCGGTCGACAAGCTGCATCCCTATTATTCCAATGTCGGTTCCTATCGCGACCTGCCGGAGATCCTGCGCGAGCAGGTGAAGCACTTCTTCACCCACTACAAGGATCTCGAGCCCGGCAAATGGGTGAAGTTCTCGCGCTGGGCCGAGCCCGAGGAGGCGATGGAACTCATCCGCAAGGGCATCGCCGCCGAGAAGGCGAAATGAACGGAAAAAAGTGATCGGCTTATCCACTGGTTTTTCCGGCTGCGACACCGCACGCGCTTGACGCGCCGCGGCGAGAGTCCTAGCCTTTTCATTACAGGTTCAGAGGACCGAGGGCACGCATCGCCGGGCCCCGCCTCGCAGGACTGCTGCGGCCCCGCAAGCGGGGTCTGCGCTGAACGGCGACGTAACCCTAAGGACGCCGCCACCAACCGAAACGTCGAGCAGGAGGGTGTCTCAACAACATGACTCCACCGGATAAGACCATCGACAATTAGAAACGACAGCGAGATTGAAGTCCGGCTTATCAGTCGGGCTGCGGGGCTGCAGGACCTGGGTGAAAAATGCCCACAGCGTCCACCGGCCTGAGCGCCAAAGCGCAAGCCCCCGCATCACGCTCCCGAAACCCCGCTGCGCCAGGGATGACGCAGCGGGGTTTTGATTTCCGGCGCGGGCGGTCGACAGCCGTCACCTGCGCGGCACCCGTCACCCGTCTTGCGGCTGGACGCCGGGCGCGGCAGGATGCCTGCGCACCGAAAAAACACGAGACTCGCTTGTCCCAGTTCGACCTTTCCTCCGACATCGCCGTGGTCACCGGCGCCTCCAGCGGGCTTGGCGCGCATTTCGCGCGGCTGCTGGCGGCGAACGGCGCCAAGGTCGCCCTGCTGGCGCGGCGCCTCGATCTGGCGGCCGGGATCGCCCGGGAGATCGAGGTCGCCGGCGGCGAGGCCTTGGCGCTGGCCGCCGACATCACCCATGCCGACGACCTGACGCGGGCAATCGCCACCGTCGAGGCCCGCTGGAGCGCGCCCAGCCTGCTGGTCAACAATGCCGGCATCGCCCATCACGAGACCGCCCTCGACCTCGCCGAAGCGGATTGGGACCGGGTGATGGAGACCAACCTCAAGGGCGCCTTCCTGGCGTCGCAGGTCCTCGCCCGGCACTGGGTGGCGGCGAAAGCCGGCGGCAACATCGTCAACATCGCCTCGATCCTCGGGATCCGGGTGGCGGGGCGGGCGCTGCCCTATGCGGTCTCCAAGGCCGGCCTGATCCAGATGACCCGGGCCCTGGCGCTGGAATGGGCGCGCCACGGCATCCGGGTGAACGCCCTGGCGCCGGGCTACATCCTCACCGATCTCAACAAGGACTTCTTCGCCACCCCCGCCGGCGCTGAGCTGGTGAAACGCATCCCGCAGCGCCGGATGGGCGCGCTGGCGGATCTCGACGGGCCGCTGCTGCTGCTCGCCTCGTCGGCCTCGGCCTACATGACTGGCGCGGTCATCCCGGTCGATGGCGGCCATCTGAATTCCGGCCTCTGAAGGAGCCCGCGCATGGATTTCGCCCTCGGCCCGGATACCGTCGCCCTCTGCCGGCGGATCGACGCCTTCCTCGACCGGCACGTGATCCCGCTGGAATCCGACCGGGCGAATTTCGACGCTGGCGAGAACATCCGCGAGGACCTGCTGCAGCAGGTGCGCGCCAAGGCGATCGCCGACAGGCTCTGGTGCTTCCAGATGCCGAAGGAACTCGGCGGCCAGGGGCAGTCGGTGGTCGGCATGGCGGCCTGCTACGAGGCGGCCGGGCGCTCGATCTTCGGTCCCGCCTGCTTCAACGTCGCCGCCCCCGACGACGGCAACATGTACCTGCTGAACAAGGTGGCGACCCCGGCGCAGAAGGAACGCTGGCTGCATCCGATCGTGCATGGCGAGGTGCGCTCGGCCCTGGCGATGACCGAGCCGCATCCCGGCGCCGGCTCGGACCCCGCCGGCATGATGCAGACCACGGCCACCAGGCGCGGCGACACCTGGGTGATCAAGGGCCACAAGTGGTTCATCACCGGTGCCGGCGCCGCCGAGCATTTCATCCTGCTGGCGCGCACCTCCGACGATCCCCGCCGCGGCCTCACCGCCTTCCTGTTCGACCGCGCCCAGCCCGGCTGGGAGATCCTGCGCCGCATCCCGATCATGGGCCCCGAGGAACATGGCGGCCATTGCGAGCTGAAATTCGACGGGCTGGAGATCCCCGACGCCAACCGCCTGATGGGCGTGGGCGAGGGGATGAAGGCGGTGCAGATCCGCCTCGGTGTCGCCCGCCTCACCCATTGCATGCGCTGGCTCGGCATGGCCAAGCGCGCCTTGGAAATCGCCGCGGTCTACGTGAAGGAACGGGAATCCTTCGGCCAGAAGCTGATCGACCACGAGGGCGTGCAGTGGATGCTGGGCGAGACGGCGATGGCGATCCAGACCGGCCGCCTGCTCACCATGCATGCCGCCTGGCGCATCGACCAGGGCCATCACGCGCGCAAGGAGGTGTCGATGGCCAAGGTTGCTGTCGCCGACCTGCTGCACAAATCCATCGACACCGCAATCCAGCTGATGGGTGCGCGCGGCTATTCCAAGGACACGCCGCTGGAATGGATGTACCGCTATGCCCGGCAGGCGCGGCTGGTCGACGGCGCCTCGGAGATCCACAAGATGGTCCTCGCCCGCAGCCTGATGGGCGAGGGCCGCGACTTCTGGCAATGGGGCTGATCCGGTGACCCTGACCTCGCAGACGGCGAAGATCGCCGCCTTCCTCCGCGACGCCGCTGGCGCGTCGGATGTCCGCGTCGAGATCGTCGGGCGCCTCGGCGGCGGTGCCATCCAGCAGAACTGGGCGGTAACGATCGAGATCGGCGACGGCAAGCGGGCCGGGCATTACGACGCCGTGCTGCGCACCGATGCGCCGTCCGGCGTGCCGGAGAGCCGCAGCCGCGCCGAGGAATTCGCCCTGCTCACGGTGGCGCATCGCCTCGGCATGGCGGTGCCGGAGCCGCTCTGGTGCGAACCCGCAGGCGAGGTGCTCGACCGGCCCTTCTACCTGATGCGCCGCGCCGCCGGTTCCGCCGATCCCCGGAAGCTCCGCGATCTCGATGCCGAGGCCGGCGACGCCCTGGCCCGGCAGCTCGGCGGCGAGCTCGCCAGGCTGCACCGGGTGACGCCGGAATCCGCGCCGCCGGAGCTGGATTTCCTGCCGCGCCCGCCGGCCGACCTGGTCGGCGCCCGCGTCGCCGCCTATCGCCGCCAGCTCGATGCCCATCCGGAGCCACGCCCGGTGCTCGAATGGGCGGTGAACTGGATGGAGGAGAACGCCCCGGCGCCGGCGCCGATCGTGCTCTGCCACCGCGACTACCGCACCGGCAACTACCTGGTCGCGGACGGCCGTGCCACCGCCATCCTGGATTTCGAGTTCGCCGGCTGGAGCGATCCCGCCGAGGATCTCGGCTGGTTCTGCGCCCGCTGCTGGCGCTTCGGCGCGACCGGCAGCCGCGAGGCCGATCGCGATGCCGGCGGCGTCGGACCGCGGGCGGCGTTCTACGACGGCTATGCGGCGGCGAGCGGCCGGCCGGTCGATGCGGCCCGGGTGGCGTTCTGGGAAATGGCGGCGCCGATCCGCTGGGCGCTGATCGCCCTGCAGCAGGGCGAGCGCCACCTCTCCGGCCACGAGCGCTCGCTCAACCTGGCGCTGACCGGGCTCCGGGCGGTCGAATGCGAATACGACCTGCTGCTCGATCTCAGCCGCAGACAGAAAGGGAGCTGAGCCATGCTGTCCCGACCGGCGCCGCAGGACCTGATCGACATCGCGCTCGCCACCCTGCAGGAGGAGGTGCTGCCGCGGCTGGAGGGCGAGGCCAGGCTGAGCGGCCTGATGATCGCCCGCGCCATCGGCATCGCACAGCAGCAGTTGCTGCACGGCGAAGCCGCCCGCGAGGAGCTGGCCCGCATCCAGTCGCTCTATTCCGAGCACCTGGGCGCCGACCTCGCCGCCGCCCAGCGCCGTCTCGCCGCCGATATCCGCGGCCGGAAATTCCGCCGCGGCTCGCCGGAGGAGAACCGCCTGGTCGATGCCCTGACCGCCACGGTCGCGGCCGAGATGCGCATCGTCAACGTGAAATACATGGCCCAGCGCCAGCGGGGCAGGGGCGCCGAAAGCGCGGTCTGACCGCGGCCGGCGCCTAGGGCAAAAAGATGCCCGCAGCCTCCCGGGGAAGGAAGAGGCTGCGGGCGCGGCGCTCACGCGTCGAGCGAGATCGGCGTCACATCCAGTAGGGCGGAACGCCGAAATGCTCGTGGAGGCGGGTACCCCACGCGCGGTCGCCGTAGTCGTCGGTTGCCGGGGCCGGGGTGTGGCGCAGCACGTCTTCCGCCGCATCAGCCACGTAGCCCCCGCGGTCGATGTCGTAGCGCAGCACGCTCCAGGGCAGCGCCCGGCGCTCCTGGCCCATGCCGAGGAAGCCGCCGAAGGCGATCACCGCATAGGCAACCTTGCCGGTCGGCTTGTCGATCATGACGTTCTCGACGGCGCCGAGGTCATCGCCTGCACGGTTGTAGAGATTGGTACCGCGGACCTTCTCCGCCGAGATCAGGCTGCCGACCTCGTCCTTCGCCAGATCGTCCTGGCGGGTGTCTCTCGCAGACTGCATGTAGGCCTCCATCTGTAGGTTGAGCAGAGGTAACGGCGGCGCCCGGCTTCGGTTCCCAAACGATTGCCTGGCCTGCGTTTCCAATGTGGTTTTCGGAGGATTTGATACCGGCGCGGCGGCGGCGCGAGCCATGCCGGCAGTATTGCCGCAGAATTTTCCCCGGCCGTGGAACGCAACGCCACGGCGGCGGTTCTCATTACATGCCCCTTACGGGCGCCCAGTCAGCGCGGGAGATCCATATGAACTTCACCCGTCCCGGCCTCGCCGGCTACGATACTGGCGAGCGGCAGCTGCATCGCGATGCCGTCGGCGACATCCGCGATTATCCCCTGGTCGCGCCGAAGACCCCGGAAAAGGTCCGCGCCGGCACGATCAGCGGCCATGTCCTCGCCATCCTGGTGGCCTCGACCACCCTGGCGATCATCGCCCTCTGTGTGGTTCTGGCGGTGATGTATTAAGCGGGCGCTGGGCTAGTCCGCCGGCGCGACGATGATGATTTCCACCTTGTCGGGATAGAAGGCGAGCCGGCCCGCGATCTCCTGCATGGCGGGATAGGGCTTCTCGTAGCTCCAGACCGCATCCTCCGCCGTCTTGTCGCCGGAGATGACCGAGAAATAGCTCGCCTCCCCCTTGTAGGGACATTGCGTCTTGCGGGGCGAGGGTTGCAGCAGATCCATCCGCGTATCCGCCCGCGTCACATATTGCACACCCGGATAACTCGCCTCACTCAGGGTGAGGGCATGGGTCGTGTCGACAACCGTCCGCCCGCCGAACCTGACGACGACACGGCCCTTGGTCGGCGCGATGACGATCGGATGGTCGGGTCCGGGGAGCTTCATGGCGCTGGCCTCGCTGGCGATGGGACGCATCGAAGGATGCTGCACCATCAGGTGGTGATCCGCCGTCGTTCCTGCAATGCCGCAAATCCCGGGACGCCGCTCAGGGCGCCGGCCGCGTCCCGCGCAACAGGCGGCGGAGCGCGCCGGCGACCGCCGCGGCGGCGAGGAACTCCAGGGAATAGACCAGCAGGAAGGCAAGGCCGAGCAGGAAGAGCGCGTCGACGCCGACCGCCAGCGCCTCGTAGAGCGCCTGGCCGAGGACGGCGCCGAGATAGATCGCCCAGAGCGGTCGCGGCGTCAGCGCGCCGGTGACGGCACGGGCCGTCGCCAGGGCGAAGTGGAGATAATACTGGCCGGCATCCCAGGGCTCGGCGTGGCCGGCAAGAACCGGCGACAACGCCCAGATCGCCGCCCCGGCGACGGCGGCAAGCAGGAAGGCGGCGATGGGGCGGCGCGGCGGCGTCTCCAAGTCCAATCCGGTTCCCTTTCCGCCATCCGGTACGCGCAGTGTCGGCCACGCTGCCGCGGCGCGTCAACCGATCTCCCTCGCCGTGCGGGTGGGACGGGATGTCGGACCAAGGCCAAGCCATGTTCCTTTTCCCGACGGCATCTTCAGAGGCTTCGTCGGCATGGCCCGCCCAGTCTCGCCACCCACGAATGCCGTCGCGTTTGCTGCCCGAGCCCCATTTTCTCCCCTTCCACACCCGGAATCTCGCCTTTTCCGGCGCCGGCCGCCCCCTTGCCGTCCCCCGGCCTTTCCGGTGTAAACTGGATCGAATCAAGACCGGGGCGCTGACGCCCTGGATATAAAAGGGAGACACGGGATCATGGCATTCCAGAGAAACATGCTGCTGGCCGCCGTCGCCGTCATGGCGTTGGGCCTGGCCGGTTGCGGCGAGAAGAAGGAAGAGCAGGCGGCCCAGGAAACCGCGCCTGCGGCAGCGCCGGCGGCACCAGCGGCGGCCCCCGCGGCCGCGGCGAAGATCGGCAATTGCGAGCTCGTCGGCCCGAAGGGCTCGATCGCCATCGCCACGCCGGCCAAGCCCGGCCAGCTGACCGTCGAGGTCTCGCTGCCGGCACCGATCTGGTGGAACGGCGACACGCCGGAAAGCATCAAGGACGGCATGGAATACTGCCTGGCGGCCGAGATCGCCTATCGCGCCGGCTTCGAGAAGCTGGAAGTGGTGAATGTCGGCTGGGATCCGCTGGTCACCGGCCAGACCTCCGGCTTCGACCTCGCCTTCTCGGAGATCTCCATCACCGACGAGCGCAAGAAGGTGGTCGACTTCTCGATCCCCTATTTCAGCTCCGACATCGCGGTGCTGGTCCGCGCCGAAAAGCCGGTCGACGAGAAGACCATCAAGGACGTGACCGTCGGCGTGCAGCAGGCGACCACCGGTGCCGCCTATGCGACCGATACGCTGAAGCTGACCAAGGTCCAGGTCTATCCCGACCAGGGCGACATGTTCACCGCCCTGCGCGCCGGGCAGATCGACGCGGCGATCACCGATACCTCGATCGTGCTGGCCGAGGAGGTGAACTCGGGCGGCAAGGTCAAGGTGGCCGGCCAGTACAAGACCGGCGAATCCTACGGCGCGCTCTATCCGAAGGGCGGCGCCAACAACGCCACCCTGGATAAGATCATCCAGTCGATCATGGATGACGGCACGATGAAGAAGCTGGCGGCGAAATACCTCGCGGCGTCCTGGGGCAAGGACCCGGCCGACGTTCCGTATTTCAACCCCTGAGCCGTCGATCCTCAGCGCAGACCGCGCCCGCTTGTCGCGTTCAATCGCCGTGACCCTCCCCCGCAGCCGGGGGAGGGACGCGATCCGGGTTCTCCGCCGCCGCTGTGCGGTCGGGGGCCGGGGCGCGGGGGCGTCCCGCGGCACCGGGAAGAGGCTGCGGGGGGCGCAGCGATGAGCGGCGGGGGAATGCCTTGGCCATAGACCATCCGCCGACCGGCACCGCGCCGCGCGCCGCCAAGGCCGGGCCGACGATCCCGCAGCCCAGCGACGGGCTCTCTCTGGCCGCGACCCTGTTCGCCGGCCTCTGCCTCCTCGCCGCCTTCGGTGCCACCGCCATGGTGCGCGGGGCGCTCAACGACCTCGCCGCTTATGAGGCGGCCTGGGAGATCCCCCTGGTCCTGACGCTGCTGGTCGCCGCCGGCCTGTTCTGGCCGGCGGTGAAGGCGCTCAACCTCGCCCGGAAGTCGCGGGCCTTCCTCGCCGCCGGCGACATCGTCCATGCCCGCATCGACAGCGCCGCCTCGCGCGAGAGCGCGGTGCTGACCTTCGGCTGGGGCGCCTTCCTGCTGATCGCCATGGGCATCGTCTGCTTCGTGCTGATGAACGACGCCTCGGTCGGCCGCACCTTCTTCTTCCTGCCGCTGATGGTGGCGAAATACGACCTGGTGCTGAAGGCCTTCCTCAACAACCTCTTCATCTTCGTGGTGGCGGAGATCCTGGTCCTGGTCTGGGGCCTGGTGGTCGCCATCCTGCGCCTGCTGCCGGGCCCCGCCGGCCTGCCGATCCGGGCCCTCGCCATCATCTACTGCGACATCTTCCGCGGCCTGCCGGCCATCGTCACCCTGTACCTGGTCGGCTTCGGCCTGCCGCTCTCCGGCCTGCCGGCGATGGTGATCACGCCGGTCGCCCAGATCTTCGTCGGCGATCCGGCGCTCGCCGCGGAATACGCCAAGATCCCGCTGCAATGGTACTGCATCCTGGCGCTGACGCTGACCTACGGCGCCTATGTCGCCGAGGTCTACCGCTCCGGCATCGAGAGCATCCACTGGAGCCAGGTCGCCGCCGCGCGCTCGCTCGGCCTCTCCTACATGCAGACCATGCGCTACGTGGTCGTGCCCCAGGCGGTGCGGCGCATCGGCGCGCCGCTGCTGAACGACTTCATCGGCCTGCAGAAGGATACCGCCCTGGTGCAGGTGATCGGCGTGGTCGACGCCTTCAACCAGTCGCGCATCATCGCCTCCAACGCCTTCAACCTCTCGGCGGTGACGGTGGTCGCCATCCTCTTCGTGCTGATCACCATTCCCCAGGCGCGCTTCGTCGACAAGCTGATCGAGCGCGACAATGCCCGCATCCGGGCGGGGGGCTGAGATGGCCTTCCTCGAGATGCGCGACGTGCGCAAGACCTACGGCTCGATCCAGGTCCTGCGCGGCCTCGACCTGCAGGTCGACGAGCACCAGGTGGTCTGCCTGATCGGCCCCTCGGGCTGCGGCAAGTCCACCCTGCTGCGCTGCATCAACGGCCTCGACCCGATCCAGGGCGGCGAGATCCGCCTCGACAACGACCGGGTCTCCGGCCCCGGCGTCGACGTCAACAAGCTGCGCCAGCAGGTCGGCATCGTCTTCCAGGCCTTCAACCTCTTCCCGCACATGTCGGTGCTGGAGAACGTCACCCTGGCGCCGCTGCGGGTGCTGAAGCTCGACCGCGACGAGGCCGAGGCCCGGGCGATGGCGCTGCTGAAGCGCATCGGCCTGGAGGCCAAGGCGCGGGAATATCCGGACCGGCTCTCCGGCGGTCAGCAGCAGCGCGTCGCCATCACCCGGGCGCTGGCGATGGAGCCGAAGCTGATGCTGCTCGACGAGATCACCTCGGCGCTGGATCCCGAGCTGGTCTCCGAGGTGCTGAACATCGTCCGCGACCTGGCGGCGCAGGGGATGACCATGCTGCTCGCCACCCACGAGATGGGCTTCGCCCGCGAGGTCGCCTCCAAGGTCTGCTTCCTGCACGAGGGCGTGGTGCATGAGGAAGGTCCGCCGGCGCAGATCTTCGGCGATCCGCGCGAGGAGCGCACCCGCGGCTTCCTGAAGCGGATCATCGAGGCCGGCCGGCTCTAGGCCTGGACCTGGGCCTAAGCCTGGCCCAGCACCTTCTCCGCCTGCTTCATCGGCTGAACTGCCGCGTCGACCAGGCCCTTCAGCGCCGCGCGCAGGGTGTCGCAGCGCAAGGCCGCCGCCTGGCCGATCAGCCGGGCGACGCTGGCGTGCTGGGCGTAGAACTGCACCAGATCGACGCTGACCTCGCGCGGCAGGATATGGAGGCGCCCGGCATTGGCGTCATAGACCTTGGCCGGCGGCAGGCCGAGCAGAGCGAGCTGCGCGGCGGGGAGCGGCTGGTCCTGGGCGAGTTCCGCCGTCTGCTGATGCTGCGCCTCGGCCGCGGCCCGGATCGCCAGGATCTCGGAGGAGAGGATCGCCGTCAGCGTGCGGACGTCCTGCAGCGCTGCGGCGGCCGCGGCCTGCTTCTCGCGCTGCCGATGCCGGCGCCGCGATCCCCCCGCCAGCAGGATCGCCAAAGCGACGATCAGGGCGCCGCCGAGCGGGCCGGCGAGGCCGAGCAGTTCCGGCCGCGTCAGCCGGAGCGGCTCGGGCGCGGCTTCCGGCTTCGGCGCCGGGGCCTTCAGCCACAGGCCGACGCCGCGGCCCCGCGCCTCGGCCTCGGCGGCGTCATAGCGCAAGGCGATGTCGCGCTCGGCCGGCGTCGGGTTCTGGCTCGCCCGGTAGACCGCGGCGAGGCCCTGGGCGAGCAACTGTTCGCCGAGATCTTCGCTGCCGCGCAGGCACCTGGCGACGGTGGTGCCGTCGCGGTCGCGGTCGAAGGCCTGGCAGGTCACCCGCTGGCCCTCGGCCAGGGCATCGAGCGCCAGCCGGGCTGCGGGGCCGAAAGGGGCGCTGAGGTCGGGGGCGGCGATGCCGTAGAGGCGGACTGGCTTGTCGCCGACAAGGATCTCGTCGCCGTCGACCACCCGAGCGGTGCCCTCGACGGTCTGGCCGGCAAGGGCCGGGCCGGCGGGGCCGGATAGCGCCGCCCCATCGACCGCCGGGACCGGCACCGCCGGCGGCGGCGGCTGGGTCGCCTGGGCCTGGGCCGGGGGACAGATCAGGGTGCCGGAAGCCAGCAGGACGCCGGCGCAGACCAGGGCGGCGGATAGGTTAAGACGCGTCATGGACCCCTCGAACGGCCAGCCGGTCGAGGCGGGCTCGGGGGCAGTGGTATCGGTCGCTCCGAGGCTTGTCAAATCGCCGGAACGGGGAAAAATCCGGGGTGCTGGACAGCCGATTTCTTCTCCCCTATAATCTGAACGTTCATTCAAATGTTGAATATCCATTCAAATTTTCCGGGCGACCGGAAGGCGTGTCCGGGACCGGAGAAGAGCGATGGCCGAGAGCTATGACGTGATCGTGGTGGGCGGCGGGCATAACGGCCTCACCGCCGCGGCCTATCTCGCCATGGGCGGCGAGAAGAACGGCAAGAACAAGCTGAAGGTGCTGGTCCTCGAGCGCTACAAGAAGGTCGGCGGCGCGGCGATGTCGGAGGAGATCTATCCCGGCTTCACCTATTCGACCTGCTCCTATGTCTGCAGCCTGCTGCGGCCGGAGATCTTCCGCTTCCTCGACCTGCCGCGCCACGGCCTGCAGGTGATCCCCTACGAGACCAACTCGACGCCGAACCCGGACGGCGAGGGCATCGTCACCTACAAGGACCACGACCGCACCCGCGAGAGCCTGCGCCGGCATTCGATCAAGGACGCCGAGGCCTACGACCACTACGCCGCCGAGATCAGCCGGCAGTGCCGCTTCATCAAGCCGCTGCTGATGACCACGCCGCCGGACCCGACGGTGCTCAATCCCTTCGCGCAGAACCGCATCAATCCCTGGGGCAAGCGCGAGGACCTCGACGGGCTGCTGAAGATCGCCGCCGAGTTCGGCCGCATGGGCGAGAAGCAGATGTTCGAGATCATCCGCTTCTGGACGATGTCGATCGGCGACTTCCTCGACGAGTATTTCGAGCATCCGCGCTGGAAGGGCTTCTCCGCCGCCTCGTCGATCATCGGCACGGCGCTGGGGCCCTATTCGCCGGGCACCGCCTATGTGCTGCTGCACCACTACATGGGCGAGGTCGACGGCCAGATCGGCGCCTGGGGCTTCGCCCGCGGCGGCATGGGCTCGGTCTCCAAGGCGATCGCCTCGGCGGCCAGCGAGGCCGGTGTCGAGATCCGCACCAATGCCGAGGTCGAGAAGATCATCGTCCGCAACGGCCGCGCCGTCGGCGTGGCGCTGGCGAACGGCGAGGAGATCTACGGCAAGACCGTGGTCTCCAACCTCGACCCGAAGCGCACCTACCTGAAGCTGATCGAGAAATCGGACCTCGACGCCATCGACCCCGACATCCACGGCTATGCCCGGAACTTCAAGATCCGCGGCTCCTCGGGCAAGCTGAACATCGCCCTCGACGGCCTGCCGCAGTTCGCCGGCCTGCCCAAGGAATCCGCCTGGGGTACCATCGATATCGGCGGCGACTTCGACTACATCGAGCACGCCTTCGACGACTACAAGTACGGCTCCTGGTCGAAGCGGCCGTTCCTCGACATCGTCATCCCGACCACGGTCGATCCGACCATGGCCCCGCCGGGCAAGCATTTCATGTCGGTCTTCGTGCAATACGTGCCCTACAAGCTGGCCGAGAGCCCGTGGACGCCGGAGATGAAGGCGGCCTTCGAGAAGGACGTGATCGACACCATCGAGGAGAACGCGCCGGGCTTCCGCAAGCTGATCCTGCATTGCCAGACGCGCACCCCCTGGGACATCGAGAACGAGGTCGGGCTGACCGAGGGCAACATCTTCCAGGGCGAGCTGACCTTGGACCAGCTGCTGTTCAACCGGCCGTTCCCCGGCCTCGGCCAGTATCGCGGGCCCTTCGAGGGCTTCTACATGTGCGGCTCGGGCACCCATCCCGGCGGCGGCGTGATGGGGGCGCCGGGCGCCAATGCGGCGCGCGAGATGCTGAAGGACTTCAAGAACGGGGTGGTGCGATGAGCGGCGCAGCCTACGACGTCGCCATCATCGGCGCCGGGCACAACGGCCTGGTGACGGCGACCTATCTCGCCAAGGCGGGGCTGAAGGTGGTGGTGCTGGAGGCGAACGACCGGCCCGGCGGCGCCGCGGCGACGCGGGAATTCGCCCCCGGCTTCAAGACCTCGGCGGTGGCGCATCTGCTGCATGCGCTCCACCCCAGGGTGGTGGCCGATCTCGGCCTCAACGCCCACGGCCTCGCCGGCGCCACCCGGGAGATCGGCACCAGCCTGCTGCTCGGCGAGGCGAAGACGGTGACGCTCGGCCGCGATGCGGCGGCGACGTCGGCCTCGATCGCCCGGGTCTCGGCGGCGGATGCCGAGGCCTATCCGCGGGTGATGGCGCGGCTGACCCGGCTCGCCGGTGCGCTCGGCGCGTTCCTCACCCGCACGCCGCCCAACCCGGCGCTGTCGTCGAACGACTTCCAGGCCAAGCTGGCGCTCGGCATGTTCGCGCTGCAGCTGCGGATGCTGGGCAAGAAGGACATGCTGGAGCTGAGCCGCATCCTCACCATGAACGTCGCCGATCTCGCCAATGATCACTTCGAGAGCGACGCGATCAAGGGTCTGCTGAGCTTCGAGGCGACGCTCGGCGTCTATCTCGGGCCGCGCTCGCCGAACACGGTGTTCAACCTGCTCTACCGCCTGTCGTCGCTGAGCAAGCACGGCATGGGCGGCCTGTTCCTGCCGCAGGGCGGCATGGGCCGGGTGGTCGATGCCCTGGTGAAGGCGGCGCAGGCCGCCGGCGTCGAGATCCGCACCGGCGCTGCCGTCGCCCGCATCCTGATCGAGAAGGAGATCGCGGTCGGCGTGGCCCTGGCGAGCGGCGCCGAGATCCGGGCGCCGATCGTCGCCTCCAGCGCCGATCCGCAGCGCACGCTGCTGAAGCTGATCACGCCGGGGCAGCTCGACACCCAGTTCCAGCAGCGCATCCGCCACCTGCGGATGAACGGCTGCGTCGGCAAGGTGCATCTGGCGCTGGACGGCCTGCCGGATGCCTGGCGCGACACCGCCGCCCGCATGATCGTGGCGCCGAAGACCGACTACGTGGAGCGCGCCTTCGACTGCGCCAAATATGGCCGGGTCTCCGACCATCCGGCGCTGGAGGTCGTGATCCCGACGCTCGGCGATCCGGGCCTGGCGCCGGCCGGCAAGCACGTCGCCTCGGTGCTCTATCAGTATGCGCCCTACAAGCTGCGCGAGACGCCGCCGGACGTGGCCCGGGCGCAGATGCTGGAGCGCGCCCTGGCGACGCTCGAGGCCGTCGCGCCGGGGCTGCGCAGCCGGGTGATCGCCAGCGAGGCGCTGACCCCGCACGACCTCGAGAGCCAGTTCGGCCTCAGCGGCGGCCAGTGGCACCAGGGCGAGGTCACCCTGGACCAGATGTTCTTCCTGCGCCCGGCCGGCCAGTTCCAGCAATACCGGATGCCGGTGCCGGGCCTCTGGCTCTGCGGCGCCGGCGCGCATCCCGGCGGCAATGTCTCGGGCGCGGTCGGCGCCAATGCGGCGCGCGAGATCCTCAAGGACCTGAAGGCGCGGAGGGCCGCGGCATGAGGCGGGAACCTTCGATGGCCTCCAGCCCTGCCGGCGGCGAAGGCAAAGGCTCGCGTCACCCCAAGGCTTGGCCTTGGGGTCCACGAGTGTGCCTGGCGCAAGGAAACTCGTGGATGCCAAGGCCAAGCCTTGGCATGACGCCGATGGTTGCGTTGTTGGCGACGCCAGCCAAAGCCGAAACCAAGCGGAGGGCCGCGGCATGAGGCGGGAACTTTCGATGGCCTCCAGCCCTGCCGGCGGCGAAGGCAAAGGCTCGCGTCACCCCAAGGCTTGGCCTTGGGGTCCACGAGTGTGCCTGGCGCAAGGAAATTCGTGGATGCCAAGGCCAAGCCTTGGCATGACGCCGATGGTTGCGTTGCTGGCGACCCCAGCCGGGGCCAAAGCCGAAACCAAGCGGAGGGCCGCGGCATGACCCACGTACAGCACCTGAAGCCGTTCCTGCGGCGGACGCCGTTCCACGACCGCATCGACCGCTGGATGCACGGCAACGGCTGGATCCGCTGGATGGGTTTCTACTCGCCGGCCTTCTTCGATTCGGTGCAGGCGGAGTATTTCGCGGTGCGCACCGGCGCCACGGTCTACGACGTCTCGCCGCTGATCAAGTATGCGATCAAGGGCAAGGACGCCGCGAAATACATGAACTTCCTGCTCACCCGCGACATCACCAAGGTGAAGCCGATGCAGGCGGCCTATACCGCCTGGTGCGACGACGACGGCAAGATGATCGAGGAGGGGACGACCTTCCGCCTCGGCGAGAACGACTTCATCCTGAATGCCGCCCTGCACCAGCTGCACTGGCTGCACGAGACCGCCTATGGCTTCGACGTCGACATCCAGGAGATCTCCGACGATCTCGCCGGCCTCTCGCTGCAGGGGCCGACATCGCGCGACATCCTCGTCGCCATGGGCGTCCAGGGCATCGAGAAGCTGGCGCATTTCGGCATCATGGAGACCACGGTCGACGGCCACTGGCTGCGCATCGACCGGGCGGGGTTCACCGGCGATCTCGGCTACGAGCTCTGGGTGCGGCCGCAGGACGCGGACTGGCTCTGGGACACCCTGTTCCGCCTCGGCGACGGCTACAAGATCGCGCCGATCGGCAGCCTCGCCCTCGACATGGTGCGGATCGAGGCCGGGTTCATCCTGGTCGATGCCGACTACATCGGCTCGATGCATGCGGTGCGCCTGACCCAGCGGGAATCGCCGATCGAGGCCGGCATCGGCTGGGCGGTCGGGCTGAAGAAGGACGCCTATTTCGTCGGCAAGCGGGCGCTGAAGGCGGAAAAGGAGAAGGGCCTCTCCCGGCATATCCTGGTCGGCATCGAGATCGAGGGCAGGAAGCCCGCCCCCGGCGCCTTCCTCTATGCCGACGCGAAGGCGAAGCACGAGATCGGCCTGACCACCTCGGCCATGTGGTCGCCGCTGCTGAAGAAGAACATCGCCTTTGCCCGGGTCCCGGCCGGATTCAACAAAATCGGCCAGGAAATGTGGATCGAAATCTGGTATCCGAAGGAGAAGAAGATCGAGCGGAGCATGGTGCGCTGCTGGGTCACCAGCCGCATGTTCTTCGACCCGCCGCGCAAGAAGCTCTAGGGTCGGGGCCCGCGGCGGGCGGCGCTTTTTTGGGGAACGGTACCGATGGGCAAGAACCTTCCGATTCGATCCAGCCGCCGCCGCGAGCTGATCGAGGCCACCATCTCGATCATCGCCCGGCACGGCTACAGCGGCACCACCGTGAGCCGGGTCGCCAAGGCGGCCGGGGTCTCGGTCGGGCTGATGAACTTCCACTTCGAATCCAAGGACAAGCTGTTCAAGGAGACCTTCAAGTACCTGGCCGACGACTACCACCAGCTCTGGCTGACCCGGATCGCCGGCTGCAGCACCGATCCCTGGGACCGGCTGCGGACCATGATCGGCGCCTATTTCGACCCCGAGGTCTTCACCTCGGAGAAGCTCGCCGTCTGGTTCAGCTTCTGGTCGGATGCCGCCCTGCGCGACAACTTCCGCAATGCGGCGGCCAGGGTCGAGCACCGCTACATCCGCGACCTCGAGGGCGAGATCTATCGCCTGGTGATGCACCGCCCCGAGGCGAAGAAGACCGCCATGCGCATCACTGGCGCTCTCTCGGCGATGATCGACGGCTACTGGCTGCAGGCGCTGCTCGCGCCGCGCACCTTCAAGAGCAAGGACGCGGTCCGGTCCTGCATCGCCTTCCTGGAGATCTGCGCGCTCTATTACGAGGGCAAGACGGTTTCCAAGGCGGCGAAGGCGGAGTAGGCCGGGGCAGAAAGGCCTCAAGGTTCTAAGATACCGGCGGCTCATATATTAAACATGAGAGCCACATCTTTTGCTTAAAATCATCTTTTGGTTGCGTTTTGGTATCGGCCAAGTCGATACTATAATTCAGAGTCGCACGCCTGCGTTTTTCTTGCGCCCATCAGTTCATACACAGACTCATTTTTGCAAAGGCTGAGCAATGGCAAAGAAATCCAAAATGAGCGAATTGTCTGGAAAGCTCGAAAGTGAGTCAGACTCAGAGATTGTAAATCTGATCGAAGATGAAGGCGCACCATCAACCAAGAAGCTTGGCGCTTCGACCTCGAATCGCGAACTTACCCGGATCTACGAATCCACGGAATTTAAGATCGTACAGGACCGAAATGATTTTCTGCTTCACCAGATATTGGATTTTGTCGATCAGAAGAAGTGGATAAATCTTACGCCTGACTATCAGCGAAGGAAAAGATGGGACAATAGGAAGAAATCGCTTTTGATTGAGTCGCTTTTGATGAACTTACCTGTCCCCCCTGTTTTTCTATTTGAGGTAGACCCTAATCGATATGAGGTGATGGATGGGCAACAGCGACTAAATGCAATAATCGAATTCTATAGCGACCAACTCGCGCTAACTGGACTGGAATCTTGGTCTGGACTCGAGGGGCGCAAGTACACTGAATGCCCGCCAAGAATTCAACGTGGAATAGATCGGAGAAAGATTTCCGCGGTAATTCTAAGTGCAGATACAAGCAACAAGGACGGATTAGATTCGCATGAGATTCGCCGGGAGGTATTTGAGCGCCTCAATACCGGTGGCGAAAAGCTCAACGCGCAGGAACTCAGAAACTGCCTATATTCTGGTCCTTTAAACGACGCAATTATCGAACTCTCCCGTGAAGAGGTGTTTACGACTGCTTGGGGTATACCTTCGTTCTCTCGCTATGAGAATGGGAAGGCATCAGTAGTTGAGCCTCGGAAGAGTAATCGACTTTATCGGACTATGGCCGATACTCAGATTGTCCTTCGATTTTTTGCGTTTCGAAATACTAAGTTCATTCGCGGATCAGTGCGATCTATGCTTGATGGATATATGAAGAAGAATAGGCACATTTCATCGGGAGAGCTCGCAGAGTTGAGTGGTCGATTTAGAGAGTGCCTATCGCTTGCAAGAGAGATATTTGGCGATTCGATGTTCCGCTTGCCAGCGAGTAAGGGCAGTAAGCTCTCTGTACCCCTTTACGATGCCGAGATGATTGCAATTGATTCTTTGCTGCAACATCAGAAGCTGCTGCGGCGATCCAAGAGATCAATTGTTGATGGCGTCGCCAAGGCGGTAGAAAATCCTGCTGCTTATCAGGTGTTGATTGGAAAGCCAAACACCGCCTCGGCAATTCAGAAACGCATCGCTAGTGTACAAAAGATCATGTCAAAATCTATAGGCGGCTAAGCTATGGGGTCGGAGCGTGTGCGGGATCGTTTTCACGATGCTCTGAACGGCATCAACAAGCAGGCCGAATTTTTTGCACTCGCCATCAAGCTAAGAATGCGATCTGCAAATGTGTTCTTTATCGATCAGCTGAATGACGAAGATAAACCCCTTGTATCAAAGTTTAGGGCAGGAGTGCCCGCAAATGGGTCGTTGACGTTTGAAGCGCTGTATGCGTCGATTTGCTTTCACTTCGAAGAATTTATTAGAGAAGCTCATAGGGTTACCGTCGAAGATATCAATGCATTGTATTCAAGAGTAGATGACGTTTTCCCCTCGCTATTTCAAAATCACGTTACGGCTACCGGCGAGATATTGGCTCGACATCAGCGTGATGCGAGGGCTGCAAAAGTCGACGTAAACATGTATGCTCGAAATGTTGGCGGATGCGTTCCACAAAGCGCCACCTACAAACTAAATTCTGACGCCTTTACTTTCTATTTGCATGGAGTCTCTACGTCTGAAATTGAAAATGTGTTCAATAAGATTGGGATGAAGATAGATTGGGATGCGTTTGGACGAAACAATGATTTGAAGGCATTCTTTGGGGGTGGAGGAGTTAGGGAGGTTCGAAAACAAATAGTAAACTTCATCGATGAATTTGTTTCCAATCGCAACCGCCTTGTTCACCGAGGGGGAGGATGTCCGCAAATTTCTGAGGCAGAAATTGTGAGTGCGGTATCCTTTTTTCGATCATTTTCGGCGGAATTCTCAAGCACTCTTAGCGCTTTTACAAAGAATTATCAGAAAGAAGCGTCCTGATTTGCTGTATTGAAAGAAGATGTGTGCGGCCATCATTTGATATTTGTGAGGGTGCCTTAGGCTATTGGCGCTACGTCGCATGGCCGAACGGACAATAGACCGTTCGCGATAGGATCGTCTTAGAAACTCCACCAGCTCATGAAGGCGGCCTGAGGCGAATGCGGCTGGCCTCCATCCCGGCTTCCGGCAGCTCGATCTCCAGCCAGCCGCGCCGCGCCAGTTCGCGCAGGCGCCAGTAGACGAAGACGTCGGTCGCCAGGTTCTCCCGGAGGCGCAGCATCGCCCGGCCGACGACGTCCGCGCTGGGCTCCCAGTCGGGCGTCGCCTCGGCCTGGATGAGCGGGTCGTGCTGGGTGAGCGGGCAGGTGATGAAGCGGATCCGCGTGACGCGGTCGCCCGTGCCCGGCGCCGGCACGACCTGGCGCAATGTCGCGGCAGCGCCCTCGCCGCAGAGGGCGAACCAGTCGCGGGCGAGGGCGGCGCGGTCCGGCAGCGCCATCTCGCGGCGCCGCTCGAAGGCCGCCGCGAGCGCGTCGGCATCGAGGGCGCCGATCGAACTCGTGCCATCGTCCCGGGCCGGGGCCTCGGCGATCCACAGGGGCTGGCCCGAGCTGCGCAGGAAATGCGCCGCCCGGCGCAAGGCGAGCTGCTCGTTCGGGCCGCCGCCGCACCAGACCAGGCAGGGGCGATCGACCTCGGCCAGGCGACGGAAGGAGGCGGAGGCGCGCGCCAGCCGGACATCGACGCTGTCGCCGCCGCGGGCCTCGATCTCCATCGCCTGGGGCCCGAGGACCTTGCGCCAGAAGACGGCGCGATGATGCGGGACCACCGCATCGACGTCGGCCAGGGGCCCGAGCGAGAGGTCGTCGTCCATGTTGAGGATGTCGCGGTCCTCGGGCGGCAGCAGCGCCGAGACGCCGGCCTCGGCCGCATCGCCGGAGACGATATGTTTGAAAATCATAATAGTTGCTCACGTGCTGTGAAAAACTCGGCATGATTGCATCATACTCGGGGCTTTGCCAAGAGGGCAGGCGCTTGGCTCCGGCACCCTCTCCCTAACCCTCCCCCGATTCGGGGGAGGGGACGCGTCCGGTGATTGCGACGGCGCTATGTGCCGCTGCCGCGCGCCTCCGCCAATTCGGGGGAGGGGACCCGCTTGGCGATTGCGGCGGCGCTACGTGTCGCCGCCGCGGAGCTTCTCGCCGCGTTGTTCCAGGGTCTTGCGCCATTTGGTGCGGAGCACGGTCGGGCGTTCCTGGTAGCGCTCGTCGAGAAATTCGGCGCGGGTGACGCGGTCGGTGCGGAAGTGGCGGAAGTCCTGCCTGAGCTCGCACCAGCCGACCAGCATGCGCACGGTGTCGAGATAGCCGACCGCGATCGGCCAGATCTTGCGCCGGGTGTCGCGGCCCTGCTCGTCGCGGTAGCCGAGCTGGATCTTGCGGCCGGCATGGATGGCGGCGCGGACCTGGGCCATGTCGATGGCATCGGCCGGCAGCGCACGGCCGACATGGGTGCGCGAGGAGGGATCGAGCACGATGGGACGCAGGCGCTCGGGCACCGCGGCGGCGATCTTGGCGATCAGGTCCTGCGCGGCGCGCACCAGGGCGGGATCGCCCCGGCCGGCGACGAACTGCGCGCCCAGCATCGCCGCCTCGATCTCGTCGGGGGTGAGCATCAGCGGCGGCAGGTCGAAGCCCGCTTCCAGCACATAGCCCATGCCGGCCTCGCCGCGGATCGGCACGCGCTGCGCCATCAGCGTGGCGACGTCGCGGTAGACCGACCGCTTCGAGGTCTCGAGCTCGGCGGCGATGGCATCGGCGGTGACCGGCCGGCGCGCGCGGCGCAGGATCTGGATGATCTGGAAAAGCCGGTCGGCACGTCGCATGGCGCCATCCTGTCAGAAGCATGCTGACAGCATGGTGGCAGCAGGTGGCAGCTATGGATAGGGCGACGTTGGCACCCGGGCATCCGCCCGAACATTGGAGGCAAGCTCATGATCATATTGTATAATTTCGGCCCCGGCTTCGGCCTGCCCGAGGTCAGCCCGTATTGCATGAAGACCGAGGTGCAGCTGAAGATGGCAGGGCTGGCCTATCGCAAGGACGAGACCGGCTATCCCCAGGCGCCGAAGGGGAAGCTGCCCTATATCGACGATGCCGGCGAGCTGGTGGCGGATTCGTCCTTCATCCGCGCGCATCTCCTGAAGAAATACGGCATCGACCTCGACCAGGGGCTGGACGACCGGCAGCGGGCCCTGGCCTGGACGGTGGAGCGGCTGCTGGAAGACCATCTGCAATGGGCGATGGGCTACATGCGCTGGTGCCTGCCGCGGAATTTTGAGAAGGGCCTGGCGCATTTCTTCGAACGGGTACCGGCGGAGCTGCGCGACAAGCTGCGCGCCGAGGCGCAGGCGCGGGTCGCCACCGGCATGCATCTGCACGGCATCGGCCGGCACAGCCTGGCGGAGATCGTCGAGCTTGGCGGCAAGTCCCTGGCGGCGGTCTCGACCCTGCTTGGCGACAATGCCTGTCTGACGGGAGACCGGATCTGCGGCGCCGATGCCACGGCCCTGGGGGTGCTGGCCGGGATCTTCACGCCCTATTTCGAGTCACCCTTGCGCGACCGGGCGGTGGAGTTCGCCAATCTCGCCGCCTATGTCGACCGGATGATGGAGCGGTTCTATCCGGAACAGGCCTGGGAGCGGCTGGCGGCCTAGGCTGGGATCCGAGCGGCGCCGCCTGCGGAAGTGGCCCCGGGGGCTGTCCTTGCGGGTTGACACCGCCGGTCGACGCCCCTGGAGGGCGGCGCCGCAGGCCCGGCCTCTGGCCGCGGCGGCGGACTACTGCCGCCGCGCAACCAGGACCAGGAAGCCGCCCGCCAGCACCGCCATGACGGCGGCGATGTCGGGGATGCGGAAGGAATGCTCCTTCTCGGCGGTGGCCACCAGCGGGCCGACCTCGAGGACCTTCTCCTCGGTGGTGTAGGAGAAGCGGCCGAGCAACAGCCCGGCGATGCCGACGGCGATGAGAAGGAGTCCGGCGATAGCGAGAGGCTTCATGGCAGGGGCTCCTTGATGACGGGATAACGAGGGCGCGCGCGCCGGATCAACGGCGCAGGGTCAACCGCCCTGAATCGAACGCCTATGCTCACCCCGGGGCCGGCCGATCGGTTCCCCGACCGGACAAAGAAAAGGGGCGGCGTCTTGCGACGGCCGCCCCGGCCGGGCAAAGAAAAGGGGCGGCGTCTTGCGACGGCCGCCCCGATCCGGCGATCGATGGAGCCGCGGCTTACGCGGTGATGCCCATCATCAGCTTGTTCTCGGTGCTGGGCCGGCTGGTGGCCAGCTCGGCCAAAGTGAGGTCCACCGCTTCCTCGAACTTCGCCAGGGTCTCGTCGAGGCACTTCTGGTCGTGCGCCGAGGAGATGAACCAGGGCTCGCGGCTGTCGGGCTCGCACATCACGCCCATGTCGATCAGGTAGCCCGCCATCGTGTCGTAGAAGGTGTAGTCGCTGATCTTCCAGTTGCGGTAGGTGGTGGGCGCCTCGGCCGAGAAGAACAGGCCGGACATGCTGTAGGCGCCGGTGAAGCTGTGCGGGATGCCGCGCTTGGTCAGCACCTTGTCCATGCCGTCCTGCATCGCCTTGCCGTAGGCGTTGATCCGCGCCAGGGCGTCGGTGTCGCGCAGGATCTTCAGCGTGGTCTCGGCCGCGGCCAGGCTGATCGCCTGGGCGGTGTAGGTGCCACCATGGGCGACGCCCTTGCCGTACTTGCGCATGATCTCCTCGCGGCCGCCGATCGCCGCGATCGGATAGCCGTTGGCCACCGCCTTGGCGCAGGTGAAGATGTCGGCCTTGATGCCGTAGAGTTCCTGGGCGCCGCCCTTGGCGACCCGGAAGCCGGTCTTCACCTCGTCGACGATCATCAGCACGCCGTAGCGGGTGCAGAGCTCGCGCACCGCCTTGATGAATTCCGGCTTCGAGGGGATGCCGCAGCAGTTGCCGAGGATCGGCTCGATCAGCACGGCGGCGATCGAGTCATGGTTCTTCTTCAGCACGTCCTCGAGGCGCGAGGCGTCGTTATAGGGGACCTGCCAGAACAGCTGGCGCACCAGCTGCGGGATGCCCTGGCCGTAGGGGATCACCACCGGGTCCTTGCTCTGGTCCTTCATGCTCTCGGGATCGGCGGTCCACATCGAGGCGTCGAACAGGCCGTGATAGGAGCCCTCGAAGGTGACGTAGTTGTCCTTGCCGGTATAGCCGCGCGCCAGGCGCAGGGCGGCCATCACCGCCTCGGTGCCGGAATTCGAGAAGCGCACCAGCTCGGCGGCCGGCATCATCTCCTTGATCAGCTTGGCGACCGCGACTTCCTTCTCGGTGCCGAGGGCGAAGACGGTGCCGATGCTCTGCGCCGCATGGGCTGCCGCATCGACCTCGGGATGGCAATGGCCGAGGATCGCCGGGCCGTAGCCGAGGCGGTAGTCGATGTACTCGTTGTCGTCGAGATCCCAGAGGCGGGCGCCCTTGCCGTGCTTCACGAAGATGGTGTTGTCGTCGCCCCAGTAGCGGAAGTTGGAGCTCACGCCCAGGGGCATGTGCTTCACCGCTTCCTGGAAATGCGCCTGCGACTTCGTCAGCTTGCGGCGTTGGATCTTGATCGTCGTCATGATGGTCGTGCTCCCACGGTTTGTTTTACGGCTGCGGCCGTCGCGTAGGTCGGCGGCAGTCATTGAATGATTGTATAATTATGCTACCCTCTGGGCGGCAGGAAGGCAAGTTCGTTGAATGACTATTTAGTACCGCACCTGCAGCAAAGTGATTGAATTCAATGGGATGGATGGTTAAGCTTTAGTTTCAGTGCGAGGAATTCGGCTAAGATGGCTAAAGCTGAAGCAGTCAAGGAGATTCGCCGTAAGCAGTTGATCGAGGCCACAATTCGGGCCATCGGCCGCTATGGCTATGCCAGCGTGACACTCACCCATGTGGCCAACGAGGACGGGCTCTCGCCGGGCATCGTGACCTTCTACTTCAAGTCCAAGGACCAGCTGCTGGTCGACACCCTGGAATTCATCGCCGGGGAATATTCCACCTTCTGGCAGGCGGCGCTGAACAAGGGACGGGTCTCGCCGGCGGCCGGGCTCGAGGCGATGATCGACGCCGATTTCGATCCCTCGGTCTGCAACGTCGAGAAGATCGCCATCTGGTACGCGTTCTGGGCGGAGGCCCGCAACAACGCCGCCTATCGCGACGTGGTGCACCGGCTGGAGGTCGACTACACCCAGCAGACCGAGCAGCTCTGCGCCCGGGTGATCGCCGAGGGCGGCTACGAGGAGATCGACGCCAAGGCGGTGGCGATCGGGCTCAACGCCATGATCGACGGGCTGTGGTTCGACTGCCTGATGGAGCCGAAGGGCTTCGACCGCAACGAGGCGAAGCGGATCTGCCGGACCTATCTGGCCTCGGCCTTCCCGGCGCATTTCGCCGGCGGGCCGCGGCGCGGCAAGGACGCGACGGTGGCGCTGGCCATCGACCAGGACATCCAGGGGCGCGACGCCCATCGGGCGCGCCTCGCCGCCGCCCTGCGCAAGCGCCTGGAGCCGGTCGGCGCGCTGCGCCGCGAGGTGCTGGCGGCGACGGCGGGGATCTCGGTGAAGACCCTGGAGAGTTGGCTCGAGGGTCGCGCCGAGCCCAGCTCCTGGCAAATCGGCCGGCTGATCGCCGCCACCGACGCCCAGCTCTGGATCGAGATCTACGGGCCGGTGCACGAGGCGGCGCAGCGCCTGTTCGAGGCCCGGCTGGCGCAGCAGCAGGAACATGCGGAACGGGAACGGGCGGCGCTGCAGGCGCTGCGCGGCGAGGCGAAGAGCTGAACCGGCCCCGGGGCGAGGATCGGGACGAGGACCGGGGCGGGGATTGGCGCTGGGGGAATGGGGAATCCGGTGGAACACAGACTGGCGAAGCTACTGACGCCGCGGAGCGTGGCGCTGATCGGCGCCAGCCCGAAGGCGGGCTCGGTCGGGCGCGGCATGATCACCTCGACCGGCATGGCGGGGACGCCCAGCCGGATCTATTTCATCAACCCGAACTATCCGGAGATCGACGGGCAGCGGTGCTATGCCAGCCTCGCCGAGCTGCCGGAGACGGTGGATCACGCGGTGCTGGGCGTCGCCAATGCCCGGCTCGAGGCGGCGCTGGGCGAGGCGGTCGGGCACGGCGCCGGCGCGGCGACGATCTTCGCCAGCTGCTACCTGGAGGACGACCGCGACCCGAAGCTGACGGCGCGCCTCGCCGCCCTGGCCCGGACCGCCGGGATGGCGGTCTGCGGCGGCAACTGCATGGGCTTCTACAGCCTGGACTTCGGCCTCCGGGTCTGCGGCTTCCCGCCGCCGCCCTGGATGCGGGCCGGCGGCACCGCCTTCATCACCCATTCCGGCTCGGCCTTCTCGGCGCTCTGCCACAATGACCGGCGGATGGGCTTCAACATCGCGGTTTCGGCGGGCCAGGAGCTGGCGACGACGGTCGCCGACTATATGGACTATGCCCTGTCGCTGAGCTCGACCCGGGTGCTGGCGCTGTTCCTGGAGACGGTGCGCGATCCCGAGGGCTTCTGCCGCGCCCTGGAGACGGCGCGCCGGAAGCAGATCCCGGTGGTGGCGCTGAAGGTCGGGCGCACGGCGGAGAGCGCGGCGCTCGCGGTCAGCCATTCCGGCGCCATCGCCGGCAACCACGCCGCCTACCAGGCGCTGTTCGACCATTACGGGGTGATCGAGGTCGACACCATGGACGACCTCGCCAATGCCATCCACCTGTTCTCCGCCGACCGGCGCCTGGCCCCCGGCGGCATCGCCAGCATGCATGATTCCGGCGGCTTCCGGGAGCTGATGATGGATCTCGCGATCGAGCGCGGCGTGCCCTTCGCCCGGATCGACGGCCGCACCACGCGCAAGCTGGCGGCGCGGCTGGACTTCGGGCTGGAGCCGATCAACCCGCTCGACGCCTGGGGCACCGGCAACGACTGGCAGGGGATCTTCCAGGACTGCATGCAGTCCCTGGTCGATGACCCGGACACGGCGCTGGGCGCGCTCTGCGTCGAGACCCGGGACGGCTACTACCTGACCGAGGGCTATGGCGAGATGCTGCGGGCGGTGAAGGCGAAGAGCGACAAGCTGGTGATCCTCGCCACCAACCTCGCCAGCAATTCCAGCGACGATGTCGCGGTGCGCCTGGCGCATGACGGGGTGCCGGTGCTCTCGGGCGTCGCCTCGATGCTGGCGGTGGTGAAGAAGGCGATGGCCTATCGCGACCGGCTGGCGGCGCCGGCGGGCCAAGCCCCGGCGGCGCCGAAGGGGCTGCGGGCAAAATGGGAGCCGCGCCTGCGCCGCGGCGGCGCCTTCGAGGAGGCCGAGGGGCTGAGCCTGCTGCGCGACTATGGCATCCCGGTGCTGCAGCATTATGTGGTGGAGAGCGAGACCGAGGCCGTGGCGGTGGCCGAGGTGATGGGCTATCCGGTGGCGATGAAGACGGCGATGCCGGGCATCCTGCACAAGTCCGATGTCGGCGGCGTGAAGCTGGGCCTGGCCGATCCGGCGGCGCTGAAGACCGCCTATGCCGAGCTGAAGCGGCATCTCGGCCCGCGCGTGATCGTGATGCCGATGGCCGGGAAGGGGATCGAGATCTCCTTCGGCATGACCCTCGACCCGCAGTTCGGCCCGGTCGCGATGCTGGGCGCAGGCGGCGTGCTGATCGAGATGCTGCGCGACCGCCGCTTCGCCCTGCCGCCCTTCGATGCCAAGGAGGCGCGGCGCTTCATCGACGGGCTGGCGCTGCGCCCCCTGCTGGACGGCAAGCGCGGCGCCAAGCCCGCCGACATCGCCGCCCTGGCGCAGGCCTTCGCCAATTTCGCGGCGCTTGCCAAGGACCTCGAGGGCCTGGTGGCGGAGATCGACGTCAACCCCCTGATCGCCGGGCCGCAGGGCTGCATTGCCCTTGACGCTCTGATCGTACCGAAGAAGGATTGATCCCATGGACATGTCGCTCAGCAAGGCCGATCTCGCCGTTCAGGCCCGCGCCCGCAAGTTCACCGAGACGCAGCTGTTTCCCCTGGAGATTCCCTGCGACGAGCGCCGCCTGTCGGCGGAGGCAGTGGCCAAGGTCCGCAAGAAGGCGGTGCAGGCCGGGCTCAACGGCTGCAACCACCTGAAGCGGGACGGCGGGCAGGGGCTGACCGAGGTGCAGAAGATCCTGGTGAACGAGGAGGTGGGCAAGGTGAGCTGCGGGCTGTGGACCCTGCTGCCGAAGGCCTCGACGCCGCTGAAGCACGGCAGCAAGTGGCAGCGCGAGACCTTCCTGCTGCCGTTCAATGCCGGCAACGGCCGTGCCTGCTTCGCGATCACCGAGGAGGGTGCCGGCTCCGACCCGAGCATGGTGCAGACCTCGGCGGTGAAGCGGAAGGGCAAGTGGGTGATCAACGGCGAGAAATGGTTCGTGACCTCGGCGGCGGCGTCCTCGGTGATCATCGTCCATGCCCATGTCGACGGCGACCCGAAGAAGCCGACCCTGTTCCTGGTCGACAAGGGCCAGAAGGGCGTCATCTTCAAGCGCATCCCGGAATTCATGCATTCCTATGCCACCGAGCATGCGGAAATGGTCTTCGACGGGGTCGAGGTCGAGGACAACCGCCGCCTGGGCGAGGTCGGGCAGGGCTTCGATCTCACCAAGGAATGGTTCGTCGAGACCCGGATCGAGATCGCGGCCCATTGCCTGGGCATGGCGATCCGCGCCGCCGAGATCGCCAACGACTATGCCGCCGGCCGCATCCAGTTCGGCAAGCCGATCCGCGATTTCCAGGCGATCGAGTTCATGATCGCCGACATGGCGGTCGAGATCATGGCCGCCAAGTCCCTGCTCTACCGGGTCGGGGCGGAACTGGACAAGGGCATGGACCCGAAGCTGGTTCATGCTCGCGCCAGCGCGCTGAAGCTCTATAATTCGGAAATGGCCGGCCGGGTGATCGACAAGGCGCTGCAGATCCTGGGCGGCCGTGGCTACATGCGCGAGAACCCGGTGGAACGGCTGTACCGGGACGTCCGGGTCGACCGGATCTGGGAGGGAACCTCCGAGATCCAGCGGGTGGTGATCGGCGGCCAGATCCGGAAGCGCGGGCTGGGCATCTATACGGGCTGGTGAGGACGTGGGCGCGGAGCGGACATTCATCGAGCCGGAATCGAGCGGCCATATCGAGGTCCCCGGCGGCCGGGTGTGGTATCGCAGCAACGGCGAGCGGCACCGCGGCCGGGCGCCGCTGCTGGCGATCCACGGTGGGCCCGGCGCGCCGCACGACTACCTGCTGCCGCTGCTGGCCCTGTCGGGCGAGCGGCGGGTGGTGTTCTACGACCAGCTGGATTGCGGCCGTGCCGACCGGCCCGGCGACCCGAGCAACTGGACCGTCGAGCGCTATGTCGACGAGGTCGAGGCGGTGCGCGCCGCGCTTGGCCTGACCGAACTGCATATCCTGGGAAATTCCTGGGGAGGAACCGTCGCCGCGGAATATGCCCTGCGCCAGCCCGGCGGCCTGAAGGGCCTGGTTCTCGTCGGGCCGCTGCTGAACACCCAGCGCTGGATCGCCGACAATGCCGAGTACGTGCGCGCGCTGCCGAAGCGGGCGGCGGAAATCCTCCAGCGTTCCGGCGGCCGCGGCGCCGACCAGGACCGCGAGGTCGCCTCGGCCGTCGCCGCCTTCAACAAGCGCCATCTGTGCCGGCTCGAGGAATGGCCGGAATACCTGCAGACGGCGATGAACGCCACCAATGTCGCCCTCTACAACCACATGTGGGGGCCGGCCGAGTTCATCTGCACCGGGACCCTGGAGCATTACGACGCGACGGAGCGGCTGCGCGACATCCTGGTGCCGACCCTGTTCGTCTGCGGCCAGTTCGACGAAAGCGCACCGGCAGCGGCGCGGCAGTTCGGCCGGACGATGCGCAATGCCCAGCTGGCCGTGATTCCCGACGCCTCGCATCTGGCGCATATCGAGAATCCGGACGTTTTTTTCCCCTTGGTGCGGACCTTCCTGCGGGAATGCGACTAGCGCTGCGCGATAGTCGCGCCGGGCGCGGATTTATTCCATCCGATCATAAATATTGCACGCAGGCTTGCGATCGCGCGCGGGGTGTCCATATCTCGCCCCTCGTGCAGCTGGTCAAGGTGGCGGATGCGGTTTTCCTATGCGGAATTGTCCCGGGAATACCTGGAGCTCTGGCGCGCCATGCGGATCGCCGCCGGGCGCCTGGCGACGATCGACCGGATCATCGCGAAGATCCTCGCCGGGCGTCCCGCCTATGCGGCGGTGGAGGCGGCGACCTCGGTACCCTGGCCCGTGGTCGCGACCTTCCACAACCTGGAAGCGGGGCTGGACTTCACCGCCCATCTCCATAACGGCGATCCCCTGACCGGCCGCACGGTCCAGGTGCCGAAGGGGCGGCCGGTCGCCGGGAGCCCGCCCTTCGCCTGGCAGGCGAGCGCGATCGATGCACTCACCTTCAAGGGGCTGGCGGCAAACCGCAACTGGACGGTCCAGGGCACGGCCTATGCCCTGGAATCCTATAACGGCTGGGGCTACCGGCGGTATCACCCGGAGGTGAAGTCGCCCTATCTCTGGGGCTTCAGCAGCCACTATGCCGGCGGGAAATACGCCCGGGACGGGCGCTGGGACCAGGCCCTGGTCAGCGGGCAATGCGGCGGCATGGTGCTGCTGAAGCGTCTGCAGGAGAAAGGCCTGGCGGTGCTTGCGGAGGACGCCATCGCCTGACGGGCGGGATCAGGAGGCGTCCTGCAGGGCGACCAGATGCCCGCCGCCCAGATCGCGATAGCGGACGAAATCCGGCTGGTAGCCCACGGGACGGAACGGGCTCGGCACCTCGCCCTCGATCCGCTTGCGGTCGAGATGACGGCGCGACGGGTCGGGGATCGGCACGGCGGTCAGCAGCTTCTGGGTATAGGGGTGCTGCGGATTGCCGAGGACCGCCTTGGTGGGACCGGTCTCGACGATCTGGCCCAGATACATCACGGCGACGCGGTGGCTGACCTGTTCGACGACGGCCATGTCGTGGGAAATGAAGACATAGGCGACGCCGAGCTCGTCCTGCAGTTCCTTCAGCAGGTCGAGGATCTGCGCCTGGATCGACACGTCGAGCGCCGAGACGCATTCGTCGGCGACGATGATCTTCGGATTGAGGGTGAGGGCGCGCGCGATGCAGATGCGCTGGCGCTGGCCGCCGGAGAATTCGTGCGGGTAGCGTTCCATGGTCTCCGGCGGCAGGCCGACGCGCTTGAAGAGGGCGGCGATGCGGTCGACGCAGTCGCGGCCCGCGGCGAGGCCGTGGATGATGAGCGGCTCGGCCACCAGGTCGCCGACCTTCATCCGCGGGTCCAGCGAAGCCATCGGGTCCTGGAAGATCATCTGCAGATTGCGCCGCAGCTTCTTCAGCCCGTCGATCCCCAGGTTGCTCAAAGTGGTGCCGCCCAGCGCCATCTCGCCGGTGCTCGGCACCAGCTTCAGCAGCGCCTTGCCGGTGGTCGACTTGCCGCAGCCGGATTCGCCGACCAGGGCCAGGGTCTCGCTGGGCTGCAGGTCGAAGGAGATCTTCTCCACCGCATGCACGCGCTGGCGCACCCGCTGCAGGATGCCGCCGCGGACGTCGAAGCGGACGATCAGGTCCTTCACCGTCAGCAGCGGCGCGTTCCCCGCGCAGGGGGCGGGCGCCTTGGCGCCGGCGGAGAATTTCGGGACGGCGGCCAGGAGCGCCCGGGTATAGGGGTGTTCCTGCCGCCGGAAGATGCCGTCGACGGTGCCGGATTCGACCGCCTCGCCGCGCCGCATCACGACGACGCGGTCGGCCATCTCGGCGACGACTCCCATGTCATGGGTGATCATGATGATGGCGCAGCCGATGTCGCGCTGCAGCTCGGTCATCAACTGCAGGATCTGCGCCTGGATGGTGACGTCGAGGGCGGTGGTCGGCTCGTCGGCGATCAGGATCTTCGGGTCGCAGGACATCGCCATGGCGATCATGACGCGCTGGCGCATGCCGCCGGAGAGCTGGAAGGGGTACGCATACATGCGTTCCGCGGCGTCCGGGATACCGACCTTGGTCAGCCATTCGGTGGCGCAACGGACGGCCTCGGATTTTGTCATGTCGCGATGAAGCCTCAGCGCTTCGACGAGCTGATGGCCCACCCTGTGCAGGGGCGAAAGCGCGGTCATCGGTTCCTGGAAGATCATGCTGATCGACGCCCCGCGGATGCGGCGCAACTCAGACATCGGCATGGAAAGCAGATCGCGCCCCCGAATGAGGATGCGACCCGACTCGATCCGGCCGGGCGGCGAGGGCAGCAGGCGCAGGGCGCTCATGGCCGTCACCGATTTCCCGCAGCCGGACTCGCCCACGAGGCCGAGGATTTCGCCCTCATCAATGCTGAAGGAGACGTGGTCGACCGCGAGCAGGCGTCCCTCATCGGTGGCGAAGGATACGGTCAGGTCTTCGATCTGAAGCAGCGGGGGCATGGCTATTGCATCTTCGAAAATCGTTTTGGATCGAATGCGTCGCGGACCCCTTCGCCGATGAACACGCCCAGCAGCATGACGATGAAGAGGGCCAGAGAGGGGTAGAGGATGAGCCACCATGCCCAGCGGACCGCCTGCGCCTGCTGAAGCAGCTCGCCCCAGCTTGCGTCGGGCGGCGGGAGGCCGAAGCCGAGGTAATCCAATGCCGCCAGCGAACCGATCGCGCCGACCAGCGAGAACGGGAAGAACGTGATGACCGGCGTGAGGGCGTTGGGCAGGATGTGCCGGAACATGATGACGTGCGCGCGCAGTCCCAGGCACCGGGCGGAATCGACGAAGGCCTGCCGGCGCAGCCGCAGGAACTCCGCGCGCATGTAGTACGAGATGCCGACCCAGTTGAAGATCCCGTAGCAGAGCAGCAGCAGCCAGAAGCGCCGCCCGTAAACCGAGCCGAGCAGGATCATGATGTACAGGAAGGGCAGGGCGCTCCACACCTCGATCAGACGCTGGCCGGTGATGTCCACCCAGCCGCCGTAGTACCCCTGCACCGCGCCGACGAGAACACCGAGGCCCATGGACATGAGGACTAGCAGGAAGCCGAAGTTCATCGACGTGCGCAAGCCGTAGAGAACACGGGCGAGGACGTCGCGCCCCGCGCTGTCGATCCCCATCCAATGACCGTGACCGGGGGCGAAGGGGAAGCTGACCTCATTGATGCCGACCCGGACGTTGAAGCGATCGACGCCGATGGTCACGGGTTCGGGATAGACGGGGCCGTCGGCGCGCTTCGCGGCCAGCGCCGTCAGCTCGTCGCGCTGTCCGGCCGTAAGGCGACTCCACACAGGCGGCGCCGCTTCCAGGAGGCGCAGATCGTTCGCGAAGACGACCCGCTGTGGCTGCCCGCCCGCGCCCTCCATCTCGCGGAGCGTGATGCGAACCGTGCGCGGCGCTTGTGCGCGGGGGGCATACCCGGCAAGCGATAGTTCGGTTCGCTCCCCGGGGTTGACCCGCGATGGCAGGGACGCGATCACGGCGGGCGCGTCTTCGTTGCGGAAGCGGGCGGCAATCGCCTCACGGAGCGCGGCGCTCGGCTCCCAG
>CAZKDH010000005.1:0-23563 GCA_964551505.1 uncultured Rhodospirillaceae bacterium | reverse complement strand
GGCACTACCGCTCGGTCTCCGCCTTCGCCCCGATCGCCGCGCCGACGCGCTGTCCCTGGGGCGAGAAGGCGTTCACCGGCTATCTCGGCACCGACCGGGCGGCCTGGCGGGACTACGATGCGACCGAGCTGGTGCGGCGCCAGGCCCTGCCCTATCCGATCCTGATCGACCAGGGCCTGGGCGACAAGTTCCTGGCCGAGCAGCTGCATCCCGAGCTCTTCGCCGAGGCCTGCCGGCAGTCTGGCCAGGCCCTCACGTTGCGCCACCATGCCGATTACGACCACGGCTACTACTTCATCCAGAGCTTCGTCGCCGACCACCTGCAGCATCATGCTGCCGCCCTCCACCGCTGAGCCGGGCCGCTCCCGCCCCATCCGGCTTTATCGCTGCGTCCTGACCAACGACTCCTCCTTGCCAGGAATCGCCCGATAGGTCATGTAAGCATGATGACGGACGACACCTATACCCGGCAGTGGGATCGGTACGGGCGCATCAATCTCGCGCTGTTTATCGCCCATGCCGGGGCCACGCTCTTCGCCTTCTACGGACTGCCCTGGCTAGCCGCCGCCGACCCCGCCTGGGCCTGGCTGCTGCTGCCGATCGGGCTTGTCGGCAACGGCTACTGGGCGCTGCTGCACGAGGCCTTCCATGGCCAGCTGCACCGCGAGGCAGCTGTCAACCAGCGGCTCGGACGCGTCCTCGCCTGGCTGTTCGGCTCGTCGTTCCGCCTGCTGCGCTTCGGGCATCTCATGCACCACCGCTTCAATCGCCACCGGCTCGACCGGCCCGACGTCTACGACGCGGCGCGGACCCGGCCCTGGGTCGCCCGGCTGCGGTTCTTCGCCGAGGCGCTGGGCGGGCTCTATGTCATCGAGGTGGTGGCGCCGCTGCTCTACTGGTCGCGCTCGACCGCGATCCACGCCTTGCTGGAACGCATCTATGCCGGCGACGACCAGCCGATTCCGGAACTGCGGCGCCTCGCCCTGCAGGCCCTCGGCGCGCCGCGCTGCATACGCGAGCTGCGCCAGGATGCCGCCGCCAGCCTCGGCCTGCTGCTCCTCGCCTGCTGGTGCTGGGGTGCGCAGTGGCCGCTGATCCTGGCCTTCATGGTCGGGCGCGGCGCCCTGGTTTCCTGCCTGGACAACGTCTATCACTTCCGCACCCCGGTCGACCGGCCCGACTTCGCCTATAACCTCAGCCTGCCCCGCCCGCTCCAAGCGCTGTTCCTGAACATGAACCTGCACCGGGTGCACCACCACAACATGCAGTTGCCCTGGTGGCGCCTACCGCAGCAGTTTGTGGCCGCCGGGGAGAGCTACGACGGCAGGCTGGCGTCGGGCGCCCTGGCACAGCTCAAAGGCCCGGCGCCGATCTGACGCAAAGCCCGCTGCGCGCCGGCATTTCCGCCGGTTTTCCGGCCGGCGAAACGGGGCAATCCCGCTTGCATTTCCGATCCCGTGCCAGCAAGCTAAATGCGGTGGTTCAGCATGTTCTGCCGCTATCGGGAGCGCTGACCCGGACCTGCGGTCGACCGGCTGGATGCCGCTGCGGTGATTATCGACCAGAGTGAGCAACATGAACGATCAAAACCAGGGTGGCTCCGAGCTAAAGGGCCGGATCAAGTGGTTCAATCCGGAAAAGGGTTTCGGTTTCGTGTCGCCGGCCGATGGGGCGCCGGACGTGTTCCTCCATATTTCGGCCCTGAAGGATGCAGGGCTGCAGGATGCGCCGGAAGGATCGACCATCCATTGCGAGGTCGGCCAGGGACGCAAGGGCATCCAGGTGGTCCGCGTGATCACGCTGGACACCAGCACGGCGACGCCGCGCCAGCCGAGCCGGCGGCCCTTCGGTGCCGGCGGCGGCGGACAGCGGCGCGATCACGGCGGCCGCGACCAGTACGGCGGCGGCCGCCCGTCGCACCGCGACGACCATAGCTGAGCCGATCCCGCCGGCGCCTCGAGCCCCGGCAGCCCTTCTGCGGCTGCCGGCAGCGGGACATGACGATGCCGGGCCGATGCCTCGGTCGGCCGGTGGGGACCCCTCGGCTTGCCAACCGCCCGCACTTCCCCGATAGTTTCGCATCATCGCAGTCTGCAAGGACTCGGGCAGTCGAGGACCCGCCGGATGGAGTTCGATCAACGCGCCTACCGGAATGCCCTCGGCAACTTCGCCACCGGCGTCACCATCGTCACCGCCCGCAGCGCCAGCGGCGAGCCGATCGGCATGACCGCCAATTCCTTCAACTCCGTCTCCCTCGACCCGCCGCTGGTGCTGTTCAGCATCGATCGCAAGGCCTTCAGCCTGAAGAGCTTCGAGCAGGCCGGCAGCTTCGCCATCAACGTGCTGCGCGACGACCAGGTCGATCATTCCCGCATCTTCGCCCAGCCGCTGAACGACAAATGGACCGGCATCAGCTACGAGACCTGGGAGACCGGCGCCCCGATCATCGCCGGCGCCATCGCCAGCTTCGACTGCAAGACCCACGCGATCCACGACGGCGGCGACCACCTGATCTTCGTCGGCCGGGTGCTGCGCTTCATCCACGATCCCGACGGTCGGCCGCTGCTCTATTTCCGCGGCACCTATGGCAAGGTGCATCCCTGAAGGCGCCGCGCCATTTCCGTACCAATCCGGGGCGGGGTATCGTCGGGGCCGGATCGTCGCCCCACCGTCGGCCTTGAGCCTCTGGAACAAGCTATTATTCACAAACTGGAAATTCCTGATTGTCCCTGATCAAGCTCAGGGATTATTGGACCTGAATTGGTCGAAGATTGCACAGCTTTGGTCGCAACGAATGTTGCCAACCCGGCGCGGCTTCGGTAGTGTTTTCGTCGGGCTTGATGCGACGGCGTAGCGGCCGGAACCGCGGACCGGCAAGAACAAGATGGCGCGGCGCAAGCGAACCGACGAGAGCAGGGAGGAATCATGAAGAAGAGGATTGCCGTCATCGGCGCGGGCCCGTCGGGCACCGCCGTGCTGCGCGCGTTTCAGTCCGCCGCCGCCAAGGGCGCGGCGATTCCCGAGATCGTCTGCTTCGAGAAGCAGGACGACTGGGGCGGCCTGTGGAACTACACCTGGCGCACCGGGCTCGACGAATACGGCGAGCCGGTCCATTGCAGCATGTACCGCTACCTGTGGTCGAACGGGCCGAAGGAATGCCTGGAATTCGCCGACTACACCTTCGACGAGCATTTCGGCCGGCCGATCGCCTCCTATCCGCCGCGCGCCGTGCTCTGGGACTATATCAAGGGCCGGGTCGAGAAGGCCGGCGTGCGCGGCTGGGTGCGCTTCCGCACCCCGGTCCGCCATGTCGAGTATTCCGCCGCCAGCGGCAAGTTCACCGTCGTCGCCCATGACCTGGTGAAGGACCATCTCAGCACCGAGGAATTCGACCACGTCATCGTCGCCTCCGGGCATTTCTCGACGCCGAACGTGCCGGAATTCCCCGGCTTCCGCAATTTCAACGGCCGGGTCCTGCATTCGCACGACTTCCGCGACGCCGTCGAGTTCAAGGGCAAGGACATCCTGATCATCGGCCGCAGCTACTCGGCCGAGGACATCGGCTCGCAGTGCTACAAGTACGGCGCCAAGTCCATCACCAACAGCTACCGCTCGCGGCCGATGGGCTTCAAGTGGCCGGCCAACTGGGAGGAGAAGCCGCTGCTGCAGCGGGTCGAGAACAAGACCGCCTATTTCAAGGACGGCACCTCGAAGGAGGTCGACGCGATCATCCTGTGCACCGGCTATCTGCACCACTTCCCGTTCCTGCCGGATGCGCTGCGGCTGAAGACCGAGAACCGGATGTGGCCGCTCAATCTCTATCGCGGCGTGGTCTGGGAGGACAATCCGAAGCTGCACTTCATCGGCATGCAGGACCAGTTCTACACCTTCAACATGTTCGACGCCCAGGCCTGGTACTCGCGCGACGTCGTGCTCGGCCGGCAGCCGCTGCCCAGCCAGGCCGAGATGCGCAAGCACAGCGCCGCCTGGCGCGCCAAGGAGGAGAAGATCGAGAATGCCGAGCACGCGATCTGGTTCCAGGGCGACTACGTCAAGGAACTGATCGAACTCACCGACTATCCCTCCTTCGACGTCGAGACGGTCAACAAGACCTTCATGGAATGGGAGCACCACAAGGCGGAGGACATCATGGGCTTCCGCAACAACTCCTACCGCTCGATCATGACCGGCAAGGTGTCGCCCAAGCACCACACGCCCTGGCTGACGGCGATGGACGATTCCCTGGAGAGCTATCTCGACCAGTCCCGGGGCACCGGCGACGCGGCGAAGAGCAAGGCCAAGGCGAAATGAGCGCCGCCCGCCCGGACCGGCTCTGGGCGGGCCCCTTCCCCACATGAATCCGATGCCCCGGCGAGGCGAGCGCCGGGAGTGCGTTTGCGGATTCTTAACCCCGCCGCCGCTAGCCTGCCCCGGCTATCGAGGGAGGGCCAGGTGGACGCCGCCGGAGGGGAAGTGACGCAGATCGGAGCGACGTCGCCGGAAGTCGCGATGGACAAGGCGGCCATGGACGGCCGGCTGGAGGCGATGCTGAGCATCGCCGGCCGGATGAACGGCTTCCTCTACCGCTGCCAGAACGACGCCGCCTATACCATGCTCTACATGAGCGAGGGCGTCGCCACCATCCTCGGCTATCCAGCCGGCGACTTCATCGGCAACCGGGTCCGTGCCTTCACCTCGATCACCCATCCCGAGGATCTCGCCGGTGTCGACGCCGCCGTCGGCAAGGCATTGGAGAGCCACGGCAACTGGCGCATCGATTATCGCCTGATGCACCGCGACGGGCATCCGGTCTGGATCCACGAGATCGGCGGCGGCGTGTTCGACGCCGCGGGCCAGCTGCAGTTCCTCGAGGGCTTCATCGTCAGCATCGACGACCGCAAGGCGGTCGAGCGCGAGAACGCGGCGCTGATCGCCAGCGTCGCCGCGATGAGCGACCAGATCGTCAAGGATACCGGCACCATCCTCGACGTGCTGCGGGCCCTGAAGATGCTGGCGCTCAACGCCCGCATCGAGGCGGCGCGGGCCGGCGAGCACGGCCTCGGCTTCGCGGTGGTGGCGCAGGAGATCAAGAGCCTGGCGACCAAGACCGGCGAATCCGCCGAGCGCATCACCCGGCTGATGCAGGAGCTGCAGAAGGCCCTGCGTTCCGGCGCCAGCGCACCCTCCTAGGCGCACCGCCGATCACCGCGTATCCCCGTCAGTCCTTCTTCCGGTTGGCGACCGGCGTCTCGGCCATGCGTTTGGCGCGCCGCGCCGCGCCTGCCGCCTTCGCCGCCTGCCGGGCGAGGCGCTTGTAGAGCGTCGCCTTGTCGCTGGCATAGGAGGCCGCCTCGTACTGATCCACCTTCGCCGCCTGGATCGCCTCGCTGCTCCAATAGGCCGCCATCCGGGCGGGATCCGGATCCGCCGTCCCGCCGCCGCCCGGCTGCCCCGCCATCCGCCGCGCCACCTCGAGCGCCGCCTGGTCCATCGCCTTCAGGTCGGTGCGCGGCGTCGTATCCGGCCGGGCGGTCCGGGCGGCGCGCGGCCGCTTCCATTCGGCGCCGCTTTCCGCCGCGATCTCCGCATCCATCCGCTCCACCGCGCCGGCCCGGCGCGGTTGCGCGGCGGCGGCTGGCGATGCGTTGCTCAGGGATTGTGGCACGGGGGATTTTCGCGCGTGGTTTCGACGCGGCGGCGCCTTCAGCAGCCGGAAGGCGATCGCCAGGCAGAGGCCGACGACGACCAGCAAGAGGATCGCCATGTGCAGGATCGTCTGGGGATTGCTCTGCGCCATCGCCACGCCACCCGTGCCCGCAGGGAAGGTTTCCACGCCAGCGCCTAGCATGCCCGGAGTTAACGGCGGCTTAAGCCGCCGCCGGCCTCAGCTCCGCGGCCGGGTCTTCTCCGGATCGTAGAACGGGAAGCGCACCACCCGGGCCGGCAGGCGCTTCTGCTGGCCGTCGATCTTGCCGACCTCGACCTCGGTGCCAAGCGCCGCATAGTTCACGTCGATCCGGCAGAGGGCGATGTTCTTGTTGAGCAGCGGTGAGCGGCAGCCGCTGGTGACGACGCCGACCTGGGCGCGCCCGGCATGCACGCAGTCGCCGTGGCCGACCGCCTCCTTGGCTTCGATCTCCAGCCCGACCAGCACGCGCTGCGGATGCTCCTTGCGCCGCAGGATCGCCTCGCGCCCGACGAACTCCTCGTTGCCCTTCAGCGCCACGGTGAAGCCGACGCCGGCCTCGAAGGGATCGGTCTGGTCGTTGAACTCGTAGTTGGCGAAGACCAGCCCCGCCTCGATGCGCAGCATGTCGAGGGCCTCGAGGCCGAGCGGCGTCAGGCCGTGCGGCCGGCCCGCCTCCCAGACCGCGTCCCAGACCGCGGGCGCGTCCTTCGGGTGGCAGAAGATCTCATAGCCGAGCTCGCCGGAATAGCCGGTGCGCGAGACCACCACGGCGATGCCGTTGTAGCCGCCGATCCGCCCGATGGTGAAATGGAACCACTGGATCTCGTCGACCCGCGGCCGCGCCGGCGGGGTCCAGACGATCTCCTTCAGGATCTCCCGGCTCTTCGGCCCCTGCACCGCGATGTTGTGCAGCTGGTCGGTCGAGGACTTGACCCAGACCTGCTTCAGCCCGCGCTTCTCTGCCAGCTCGCGCAGCCACTTGCCGCCGTATTCGTCGCCGCCGATCCAGCGGAACCGGTCCGCACCGAGGCGGAACAGGGTGCCGTCGTCGAGCATGCCGCCATGCTCGTAGCACATGCTGGAATAGACCACCTGCCCTTCCGACAGCCGCCGGACGTTGCGGGTGCAGGCGGCCTGCAGCAGGTCCTCGGCATCGGCGCCGAGCACCTCGAACTTGCGCAGCGGCGAGAGGTCCATCACCACCGCCTTCTCCCGCGCCGCCCAGTATTCGGCGACGGCGCCCTCGTTGTTGAACCGGGTGGGCAGCCAGAAGCCGCGATACTCGGTGAAGTTCCGGGTCAGCGCCGAGGTGCGGGAATGGAAGCCGGTCTCCCGCGTCAACCGGGGTTCTGCATCTGGGGTCATGCGATAGGCCACCGCTCGAGAAAAGGTGTTCTGGGCCGCGTAGACGCGGACATGGATGTCGGTCGGATTCCAGGCATTGGTCGCGTCGATGTCGTCCGGACAGGCGGAGGAGGCGCAGACCAGGTCGGTCATCGCCCGCATCAGCACGTAGTCGCCGGGCCGCGACCAGGGATCGTCGAGGAAGATCGCGTTCGCCGCATTGACCCCGGTATTGTAGAAGAGATTGACCGCCTGCCAGCCCGGCCGCCGGGCGAAGCCGAAGCGGTCCATCGCGAGGTTGAAATTCTCCGAGCAGCTGGGATGGCCGGGATAGCCGGCATCCTCGTAGAAGCGCGCGGTGCAGGCGAGGCCGAAGGTGTCGTGCCGCCCGCAGGTATCGCGGATCACCTCGACCAGCGGCTGCATGTCGGTGTCGAAGAACTTCGCGGCGAGGCCCGGCCCCGGATAGATCAGGCCGAGCAGCGAGCGCGTCGTCGTCATGTCGAGGCCGCGCTCGATGCCCTGCAGCGCCCGGCGCGCATCGAAGGCGAGGAAATCCGAGCACTGCCGCCCGGCGACGTCGATCACCTGGACGTATTGCCCTTCCTTCACCTCGTAGGATTGCGCGGTGCAGCGGTCGATCCGGTATTCGGCGACGAGATCGCCCAGGGGTGCGGGCAGCGGCGGCGCCGCCTGCGGCACGATGCTGGCGCGATGCACGATGACGCTGAGATCGGTCGCCGGATCCGCGGCATCGACCGCCATCGCCGCCCCCGGGGCATGGAAGATGGCATCGACCGCGCGCTGCGCCTGCAGCGAGACGCTGTCGCCCGGCCGGGTATCGCCCTCGAGGATCCGCGCCGCCCGGTCGATGCCGGCCGGAATGCCGCGCTGGCGCAAGGCGGCGGCGATCTCGGTATTGTCCTCGGCGCCGGCCTCGGCCGCCTGGCCCTGGAGCAGGCGGTTGAGGCTGGGCGATGCCGGCCCCGGCTGCAGGCCCAGCGCCGCGAGATCGGGCTTGCCGCCCGGGGCGAAAGCGACGACGTCGCAGGGCTGGCGCCCCTCGCGGTCCACCACCTCGACCCGGTCGCCGGGAAAGAGGTGCAGGATCACGGCGCCCAGCCCCGCCACCCGATAGCGCTCGACGCCCGGATCGAGGCGCGGCAGGCCGGGCTCGCGGACACGCGGGCGGATCGCCGTCGCCACCGTCATACGTCCCTCCCCGTCGCGGCTTCTACCGGAGTCGCGGCTTCTGCCGGAAGATGGTCGAACCAATTAAGTGCCAAAACTATACCGCTTAGGCTTATTGGGCCACAACCAAAAAACATCGGGCGTTCCGGCACGGCACCGCCCTACTCGATCTCGATAACATAGCCTGGGGTACGTTGCCCCAGGGAGATGCTCTGGTCGCTCCATTTGGCGAAGGGTACGTTCTCGTTGAGGCCGCCGAAGGCGGCGGCGCCCGGGCCCTGTCCCAGATCGGATTCGTTCGGCTGGTTCTTCGACCAGTTCGTATAGACCGGCTTGCCGCCATCGGCGGTCACCCAGCCGGACCGCGACTTCTTCGCCCCGGCTTCCTGGTAGAGGCCGATCCATGGTCCCTGGATCCAGCCGTTGTCCGGCTCCACGGTACCGTCGGTCGACTTCCACCAGAATTGGGGCTGGTCGCGGATCATCGCGAAGATCGCGTCGTTCTCCGCTGCCGATCTGATATCGGCAAGATACCCGCCGACCGAGCGCGCTGTCTCCAGCGCCTCGGGGAATGTCACCTTATCGGCAACGGCGATCAGCAGGTGCCCGTCGAACGTCGTCTGCACGAAGGTCATGCCGCCCAGTTCCGACAGCGCCCGGGCGAGCCTGGCATCCGCCGGCACCTTGCCCGCATCCGCGGTCGATCGCACGGCGGCCGCATCCGCCGGCCTGCCGGCCAGGGCCTCGAGCCGGTTGCGCGCGAGGTCGACGAAGACGCCGTGCGGATAGTTCTTGATATAGGCCTTGAAATCGGCCGCGTCGGAACTGTCCTTGATCGTCTCCCAGAACAGGGTCTCGGTGTCGGGCTTCGGTGCGGGTACCGGCGCACCCTGCGGCGCCTTGCCGGCCAGGATGACCTCGCCGATGAGCGAGGAGGAATCCCACGGCGTCTGCGCGCCATTGGTCATCTGTATGACGAGGCCGCGCACCTTGCGATGGGCGACCTCGATCGAGATGCCTGGCTCGGCCAGCTCTTGCGCTAGGGCGGTCGCATAGGGCGAGTTGGCGCCGTCGCCGTCCGCCGCCAGTTCGCCGGGCGCCGTCGAATAGCCGACGAAACTGCCGCGCGGCGCATCGACCCGCGCCAGCCCCGTCTCGGCCGAGCGGAAGCCCCGCGCCAGCGGATTGTTGCGGCAGGCATCGAGGAAGATCAGGTTGACCGCATTGCCCGCGAACTGCATCTGCGCCAGCACATCGCGCGCGGCCACGGTCTCGATGCTGACGTCGCCTTCCGTGGCGATCTCGGCCTTCACCGGGATCAGGAAGTTCTCCCCCGCCACCTGCACGCCATGGCCGGCAAAATAGAACAGGCCGATGGTATCGTGGCCGGCGTCGAGCAACGCGGCGCCGAAAGCCTTGACTGCGCGCTTCATGCCTTTCTGATCGGCGTTCAGGACCAGGTCGACCTTGAAGCCAAGGCGCTTCAGCGTCTGCGCGATCAGCTCGGCATCGTTGGCCGGATTGCGCAGGTCGCCGAGCCGGCCGCCATAGGCGCTGTTGCCGATCACCAGGGCCACGCGGCCGCCGGCACAGGCGGGCTGCGCGGCCAGGACGAGCCCGGACAAGGCGCAAGCGAGACTGAGCCAACGGATCGTTCTGAGGACCATCGGAGCTCCTGCCGCGGGCGACGCCAACAGGTCCGCTTGGGAAATGCCGGACCGCCCTGACGAGGCTAATCGGATTTCCACCGCGCCGGTCAATCTTCTTCGCAGTTTCGATGGGATAGGAAAATTTACCGTTGCCGGATGGGCGGGACGGAGACCGGCGCACCCATCGGCCGGGTTCAATGCGCCGGATAGGCGATCTTGAGGATTTCCAGCTCGAGGTCGCCCGCCGGGCGCTTCCAGACCACCATGTCCCCGACCTTGGCGTCCTTCAGGGCCAGGGCCAGCGGCGAGACCCAGGAAAGCTTGCCGATATTGGGGTCGGCCTCGTCCTCGCCGACGATCTGGAAATGCCGGGTCACGTCGTTTTCGTCGACGGTATCGACGGTGGCGCCGAATTCCACCCGGTCCCGCGGCTGGCCGGCCGGATCGACCGGGACGGCGCGGGCCAGGCGCTCCTGGACGTAGCGCAGGTCGCGTTCGATCACCAGCAGGGCCTCCTTGTCCAGGAAGGCGCCCTCCGAGGCATGGCTCTTCTTCGCCGCCTCCAGGTCGGCCAGCTGCTGTTTCAGCAGGTTGAGGCCGTACGGCGTCACGAAATTCGGATGCGGGCTCTGCGGCCGCTCCGGCAATTCCGTGGCCTGGTCCTCGTTTTCTTTGACGAAGGCGCGACTCATGCCTATCACCTATGCTCTAAGACTTAGAGTTGCCAAAATCGCCGTCAAGGTCAAAGGATATCGCCCCGGCAATGCTGCGCCGCGGCGCGATCCCGGGTCCAGGGATCGGAGACCGAGGATCGGAGACCGGGGACCGGGAACCGGCGGCCGGCGGGGCGGCGCATTCCGGGCCGCACCGGTTGGCGGAAATGTGTCTTGTGGGGAGGATTGCATGAGCGAAGTTCGGTGCCTGCTGGAGATCAGGTCCATCCTGGGCGAGGGACCGATCTGGCGGCCACGGGATAACGCGGTCTACTGGATCGACCTGAAGAAGCCGGCGATCTATTCCTTCGACGTCATCACCAAGCAGAACCGGGAACTGCCGGCCGCCCTGGCCGGGACCATCGGCGGCATGGTGTTCGCGCGCGACGGGCGGATGATCGTCTGCGACCTCGAGGGCGTCCACGAACTGACCCCGACCGGCCACCGCCAGCTGCTGGTCAATCCCGAGGCGCATATGACCGGCAACAGCCTCAACGACGCCAAGTGCGACCATCGCGGCCGGCTGTGGACCGGCAGCGCCGACATCGGCGAATCCCGCGCCAGCGGCAGCCTCTACCTGATCGACGGCCAGCGCAACGTGCGCCAGGTCGATACCGGCTTCATCTGCTCCAACGGTCCGGCCTTCAGCCCGGACGGCAGGCGGGTCTATTTCACCGACAGCTTCGCCCAGGAGATCTACTACTACGACCTCGATCCCCATGTCGGCCTGATCAGTGCGCGCAAGTCCTTCGCCAAGACCGATCCCAAGGACGGCTATCCCGACGGCATGACGGTGGATTCCGAGGGCTATCTGTGGAACGCCATGTGGGACGGCTGGAGCATCATCCGCTACGCGCCGGACGGCCGGGTCGACCGGGTGGTGAAACTGCCGGTGCCGCGGCCGACCGCGATGTGCTTCGGCGGCGCGCGCATGGACCAGATGTACATCACCAGCGCCTCGGTCGGCCTCACCGACGAGCAGCTGAAGGAGGCGCCGCTCTCCGGCTCGCTGTTCCACTTCGAGCCCGGCGTGCGCGGCCTCCCCGACGTGGAGTATCTCGGCTAGATCATGCAGCAGTTCGATGTCGTCATCATCGGCGGCGGGGTCATCGGCTCGTCGACCGCGTATTTCCTGGCCAGCCAGCCCGGCTTCGGCGGCAGTATCGCCGTCGTCGAGAAGGACCCGACCTATGCCGAGGCGGCGACGCCGCGCTCGGCCGGCGGCATCCGCCAGCAGTTCTCCACCGCCGAGAACGTGCTGATCTCGGAATTCGGCGCCGCCTTCTTCAAGTCGGTCGGCGAGCACCTCGCCGTCGGCAACGAGAAGCCGGAGATCAACTTCCGCGAGGGCGGCTACCTGTTCCTGGCGACCGGCGCCGGGCTGAAGACCCTGCTCTCCAACCAGCGCCTGCAGCACGAACTGGGGGCGATGACCGAGCTGATGACGCCGCCGGAACTGCAGCAGCGCTTTCCCTGGCTGAACACCGCCGACCTCGCCGGCGGCACCTACGGGCCGGTCAACGAGGGCTGGATCGATCCCTACAGCCTGCTGCAGGCCTTCAAGAAGAAGGCGCGGGCGCTCGGCGTCACCTATCTGCAGGACGAGGTGGTCGGCCTCGGCGTCAGTCCCAGCGGCACCCTGGGATCGGTGGCGCTGAAGAGCGGCGGGACCCTCGCCTGCGGCGCGGCGGTGAACTGCGCCGGCTATCACGCCCGCGCCATCGCCGCCATGGCCGGCATCGACCTGCCGGTGCATCCGCGCAAGCGCTTCGTCTATGTCTTCGACTGCCGCGACGAGATCGAGCACGTGCCGCTCACCATCGATCCGACCGGCGCCTGGTTCCGGCCCGAGGGCACGAACTTCATCTGCGGCATCTCGCCGGAGGAGACCGACGATCCCGACTGCCTGGATTTCGAGATCGACTACCGGCTGTTCGAAGAATACATCTGGCCCAGCCTCGCCCATCGCGTGCCCGCCTTCGAGGCGATCAAGCTGGTCCGCGCCTGGGCCGGGCACTACGACTACAACGTGCTCGACCAGAACGTCCTGATCGGACCGGCCCCCGAGGTGCGCAACCTGTTCTTCGCCAACGGCTTCTCCGGCCACGGGCTGCAGCAGAGCCCGGCGATCGGCCGCGCCATGAGCGAGCTCATCGCCTTCGGCGGCTACCGCACCCTCGATCTCCGCCGCTTCTCCTTCGAGCGCGTGGCGCGGCGTCAGCTGATGGTCGAGAAGAACGTGGTGTGAAAGGCAAGTCGCCGTCTGCAGATGACTCCTTCTCCCCAAGGGGAAACCGCCGTCTGCAGACGACTCCTTCTCCCCCTTGGGGAGAAGGGGTAAGAAGTGACTGCGACACTGTGATTGCAAGGAGGCCGCCATGTCGACTGCTTTGGTTTCGATCCTCTGCGAGGACCATGCCGGCCTGATCGCCGACGTCACCGGCCGGATGTACGATCTCGGGGTCAATCTCGGCGACACCACCTTCGCGGTGCTGGGCGGCGGCGCCGAATTCACCCTGGTCGCACATCTGGGCGGCGTCTCCCTGGCGACGCTGGAATCCGAGTTGAAGTCGCTGAAGATCCTGCAGGGTGCCCGGCTCACCGTGGCGCCCTTCGCCTATCGCCCGACCCATGACGAGCACGCCCATATCACCCACCGCATCGAGATCAGCGGCGACGACAGCCCGGGCCTCATCGCCCGCCTCTCCGAGGCCTTCCGCGCCTTCGGCGCCAATATCGTGCGGCTGAACTCCGAAAGCGCGCCCTCCGGCAGCGGCGCGCATTTCGTGCTCCGCCTCGCCGTCTGGGTCCCCGCCGCCAAGGCCGCCGCCTGCATGGCCACGGTCGCCAACACCGCCAGCCAGATGAACCTGAAATGCCTCTGGCAGCAGGTCGGGTAGATTCTTCGCGGCGGCGCCATAGGTGACAGGGCGGTGATGACGCCTAGCTCTTACCGAGATGCGCCGCGATCTCCGCCGCCGCATCCTCGCCGGAGATGATGGCGGCCTCGAACCAGCCCGCATCCTCGCGGGCGAAATCCGAGGTGGCGAAGGCGAGCCTTCCCTCGCGCGTCCAGGTCGCGGCGTCGTAGGCCGCATCGGCGCCGACGATGGGCCCCAGCCAGGTGCCGCGGGCGAAGGGATCGTCGTTCCAGTCGTGCCAGTCGACCGCCAGCAGCGTCGCCTCCGGGAAGAAGCGCGCCACCGCGCGCTCGACATCGGCCGGGATGTCCGGCGTCCAGCCGTCGGCGGCGACGCCGAAGCCGACCAGCAGCGTGGCGCCGTCGGCGGCGAGGCGCTCGGCGAACATCCATTCGATGCCGGTGCCGCCGCCGGTCGCCATCGCCCCCACCGCAACATTTCGCACCTTGGCCCAGACCTTGACCGCGCGGCCGATATGGCCGGTGGCGATCGCCCGGGTCTTGGCGGCACCGAGGGCCGGGGCGAAGGCGATGCCGCGCATCGGGTTGAGGCCGGTGGCGATCACCGCCGCCTTGGCCGCGATCCGGCGGCCGTCGGCAAGCGTAACCTCGACGCCGCCGGCATCGTGACGCAAGTGCGTGACCGGCGCCGCCGTCAGCAGCTCGACCCGCGCTGCCTGCAGCATGCGCTCGACCAGGAGCGCGACGCCGCCGACCAGGGTCTCCTGCCAGACCTCGGCCATCGCCTCGGTCAGGCCGTCGGCATAGGCCGAGCTGTGCAGCAGATCGGCGGCCGGGGCGCGGTTCTTGTCGGCATTGCCGGAGACCGTCCACCAGGCGCTCAAGAGATCGCGGGTCGATTGCGGCGGGTCGAGGCGATCGAGATAATCGGCAAAGGAGATGCCGGCGATCGGCCGGCCCTTCTCGTCCGCCCGGTGGCCGAGCTTCAGGGCGATGGCATCGGCCGCGATCCGCGCCGTCGTCCGTTCATGCCGGGCACGATCCGCGGCCGAACTCGGCCCGTCGCGGTGCAGCGCGCCGTCGCGGTACCAGCGCCGGTCGGTGAAGGGCGACCGCGGGCGGAGCGCGATCCCGTGCCGGCGGCAGAGGTCGCGGATCCGCGCCTGCCAGGGCGTGATCCAGGCGCCGCCAAACTCCAGCAGGTCGCCGCCGCCGGCGAAGGGCCGGGCATAGCCGCGCCCGCCCAGCCGGTCGCGGGCCTCGACGACGGCGACCCGGTACCCCGATTCGGCGAGTTTTTCCACCGCCGCCGCCCCGGCCAGGCCGGCGCCGACGACCGCGACATCGACGGTGAGATTCGTGGTGGAATCGACCGGTGCGGACGGCAATTTGGCGCTCCTTTTTCTGAACGGACGTTCAAAAATTGAACGAGCGTTCAGAAAATGTCAAGCCGCTAGCGCTTGCGGACGGAAACCCCGTTGACCGCGCCGAGGAGGTCGATCAGGCGGGGCACGTAGCGCTCGCCATAGCCCATGTTGTCGGCGAGGACATAGGTCTGGTGCACGGTCTCGGCCAGGAACGAGGTCATCGGCGCCAGCTCGGTCATGTTGGTGTAGTAGCGCAGGTCCTTGCGGGCGTTGCGGATGGTGAACTTGGCGGCGCTGTCGTCGTCGGCCAGCGGCACCTTGATCAGCCGCTCGAACATCACCGAATTCGCCCCGCCGGAGACGACGATGTCGTGCAGCGCCTGCATGTCGATTCCGGCCTTGGCGGCGGCGGTGATCGCCTCGGCCGCCATCGCCGCATGGCCGAGCGAGAGGAAGTTGTTGACCAGCTTCAGCTTGTGCGCGGCGCCGACCGGCCCGGCATGGATGATGGTGTCGGCGAAGCATTCCAGCACCGGGCGGATCTCGGCCAGGGTCGCCGGGTCGCCGCCGGTCATCAGCCCGAGCTTGCCGGCCTCGGCCTCGCGCGGGGTGCGGGTCATCGGCGTGTCGACGAAGCGCCCGCCCTTGGCTGCGATGTCGGCGGCGATGCGCAACGTCGAGCCGGGTTCCGCCGTGCTGCAATCGGCGACGACGAGGCCGGGATGCAGGCCCTCAAGCACGCCGCCAGGGCGGTAGATCGCGTCCTCGACCTCGGGCGAGCCGGTGACGCAGAGCAGCACCAGGTCGCTGTCGGCGGCGAGGTCCCTGCCGGTCTTCGCCTCGACGGCACCCAGCGCCACCAGGCTCTCGACCGGCTTGCGGTTGCGATGGCCGAGGATCTTCAGCGCGAAGCCCTTGGCGACGATGTTCTTGCCGATGCCGTGGCCCATCAGGCCGACGCCGATCAGGCCCACCCGCAGTTTCTGCACCATCCCCGGTTCCCTTGCTGCTGCCGCGGCCTAGAGACCGGTGATGGCCTCCGCCCGCTTGATCTTCGCCTCCGGCCAGCGCTTGACCGGTCCGGGCGCCGTCTGACGCGAGGTCAGCGTCGTGCCGTCGCCGGCCTTCAGACTAACACTGCCGGCATCGGTTGCCACGCCGATCTCGCCGCTGAACACGAAGACGCCATAGGCGCCGTCGATCGGGCCGGCGAAGATGTCGGTGCCGCGGATGGTCAGGGTGGCGAGCGGCGTGTCGATCCGGGTCGCGCCGGGCGCCTGCCGGTCGATCTCGCCGCCGATGAAGCGGAAGGCGCCGGCGACGCTGCGCAGGACCAGGGCCACCGTGCTGTCGTCCTCCCGGTAGACGAAGTCGTCGAGCGCCACCTTGGCATTCCCGCCCAGGCGCAGGACCGTGCCGTCCTTCAGCCCGACCTGCAGCTTGCCGCCGTCCCCGGTCCACAGCAGGTCGTTCTTGAAGACGTGGTCGCCGACGATGAGCGAGCGGTCGGCATCGCCCAGCCGGGCGCCGACCTCGGGCCAGAGGCGGGTGGTGGCGCCGATGACCTCCGGCGCGTCGGCCCGCGCCCGCGGCGCCAGGGCCCCGACCAGCGGGGCGGCAAGGCCGAAGGCCGCCAACCCGCGCATAAAATCCCGTCGATCCGCCGTCCAGGTCATGATGTCTTGTCCATGTCTGCCCCGAGGCCGTGGGAATCGGCCCGCTCTCCTACCTATGTGGTAGGCGGGAGATTAAGGAACTATGACCGGCGTCACAACTGGGAGCATGGGGAAAACCGGCGGATTACTCGCCTCTTCAGGTTCTATTCCGGGCGCTATTCCGGGCCCTATTCCGCTGGGCAGCTCAGGGATTTCTCCGCCTCGTTCACGTCGATCGCATAGCGCGGCCGCGCGGCGCATTTCGCGTTGTAGGTCCCGACCAGGTCGTTATAGGCGCCCACCGCCTGGTTATAGGCGGGCCGGAGATCGGACTGGATCAGGTCGCGCAGGCTAAGCTGCTGGTCGATCAGGTCTTTCAATACCTGCTGGCCGACGAGGTCGTTGGGGTCCAGGGCCTTGCGCTGGGCCTTCAGCTGTTCGTCGATGGCGGCCAGCTGCTGCTGGCGCTCGTTCAGCATGTTCTGCCGTGTCGCCATCTCGTCGCGGTCGGATTTCAGCCGCGGCTCCATGCAGAGGCAGTCGCGGATCTCCGCCACCGTCATCGCCGGGCCGGAGGCGGCGGATCCCCCGGAGGTGGCGCCGGAATCCTGCGCCAGCTGCAGCACTGCCGGCTGCGGCCGCGTCGATTGGACCGACTGGCAGGCCGGGCCGTCGGCGCGGGAAGCGAGGGGCGCGACGGCAACGGCAAGAACCAGGGCCGTCCCGGCGACGGCCGCGACCCGGCGCGGCGAGAGTCTCTGGCTCATGATCGGGATCTTTCTGCGATGATCTCGGTTATGTTCATTAACTATCGATTATGGCAAGCTTGCGGCGAAAATGACAGGACAGGGTCATCCGGGAAAGATGCCGGATCCGGGAAGCAACAGCCCGAACGGGCACGGGTTTCGGACCTTCTGAATTAACGCGGGGATTCAATGCACGTCGTCGTTCTGGGCGCCGGGTTGCTGGGTGTGACCACGGCCTATTACCTGGCCGAAGAGGGGCACCAGGTGACGGTCATCGACCGCCAGCCGGAACCGGCCCGGGAAACCAGCTTCGCCAATGCCGGGCTGCTGACGCCGGGCCATGCCTCGGCCTGGGCGAGCCCGCGGGCGCCGATGATCCTGCTCAAATCCCTGTGGCGCAAGGATACCGCGCTGCGCTACCGGTTGAAGCTCGATCCCAGGATGTGGGCCTGGAGCCTGAAGTTCCTCGCCAACTGCACGGCGGAGAAGAACCGGCGGAACACCCTGGTCAAGCTGAAGCTCTGCATCTACAGCCTGGAGGAGACCGACCGGCTGACTAAGGCGACCGACATCGCCTGGGAACGCGCGCCCAAGGGCGCCATCTACCTCTATCGCGACCGGGCGCATTTCCGCCAGGGCCGCGAGCACATGAAGCTGCTGGCCGATCACGGCGTCGAAATGCGCACCCTGGAACCCGACGAGATCGCCGGGGTCGAGCCGGCTCTGGCCGGCATCAAGGACCGGCTGGCCGGCGCCATGCACACGCCGAACGACGAATCCGGCGATGCGCGGAAATTCGTCGTCGCCCTCGCCGAGGTCTGCCGGATGAAGGGCGTCGATTTCCGCTTCGCCCGGTCGATCGACCGGATCGAGCGCAATGCCCACCAGATCACCGGCGTCCATGTCAGCGAGCCGGCCGGCGGGGAGAAGGCCGGCGGCATTTCCGTCGTCGCCGGCGACGCCTATGTGCTGGCGCTGGGCAGCTACAGCCCGATCCTGGCGCGGCCGCTGGGGCTCGACCTGCCGATCTATCCGGTGAAGGGCTATTCGGTGACGGTGCCGCTGCTCGATCCCGCCCAGGCGCCGGCGATCGGCGGCGTCGACGAGGGCAACCTGGTGGCCTTCGCCCGGCTCGGCGACCGGCTGCGCTTCACCGCCACCGCCGATTTCGCCGGCTACGACACCGACTTCGAACCGGCGGATTTCGCCCAGATGCTGAAGGTGGCGCGCGAGCTCTTCCCCAATGGCGGCGCCTATGACAAGCCGGATTTCTGGTCCTGCCTGCGCCCGATGACCCCGGACGGCCCGCCGATCATGGGGGCGAGTCCGATCCGCAACCTCTGGCTCAATACCGGCCACGGCCACATGGGCTGGACCATGGCCGCCGGCTCCAGCCGCATGGTGGTCGACCGCATCCTGGGCCGCGACCCGGCGATCGACGACAAGCCCTTCGCCCTCGCGCGCTACTGAAGCCGGGTGCGGGCCGCCCGCCCGGATCCATCGGGGTGCCGGCGTTCCCGCCTGGCAAGCGGCGTAGCGGGCATCGGCCGATCGGAACGGTTTGACGCCCCGCCATGCGCGCGTAATATCGCGTGAAGTCCCATGGTGCACCGAGTTTACCTCTGCAGGCGAGGAGGTTCCCATGTCCGGCTATTTCGGCACGGAAGTACAACGCCGCCTGCAGGCCCAGGCCGAGGCCGGCGCCGATTTCATCCGCGCGACACCCGGCGCGTGCCAGGCCGGCCGCATCATGGGCTGTGACGATCCGGACCGGCTCGGCTGGGAGCGCATCTGGCCGGTGCTGGAGCGCGATGGCTTCTTCGGCTTTCGCATGATTCCCGCTGCCGCTGTGGACGACATCAGATCCCGCCTGACGACTCGGAACCTCCGCTTCGATACCTGGGACGTGTACCTCGCGGATCAGGCGACGGCGCAAGCGGCTTCGCGGGCGATCCTGGCGCGCGGCCTGCCGGATGGGCTGCGAGAGCTGGAGGGCCCGACCGATCCCGAGGGCGATTTCACGGCCCGGATCCAGGCGCTGATGGGGGCTGCCGGCGTGGTGCCGTTTTCCGGCTCGCTGCTGGTCGGGGCCCTGGGGCCGGCGACGACCGTCGTGGTCGGCGACGCGGACGGGGCCATCGCCGCGGCGGCGCATGCCTACCTGCCCCACAACGCCCACAGCCCCTACCGCCGGTACGGCTGGGGCGGACTGGTCGCCGTCGCCGAGAGCCGGCGGGGCAAGGGCCTGGGCAACCATATCAACGCCTGCATGATCGACCGACTGTTCCGCGACCTCGACGCGACCCATATCTACGAACTGGTCTCGGCATCGAACATCCCCTCCCGGCGCATGGTCGAGGCCTGCGGGCTCCGGCACGAACCGGGTCTGGCCTGCGGGATTGCGTCGGCCAATGACAGCGCGCGCTTCACCCGCTAGGCGCAAGCCACGGCGGGTGCCTTCACTTGCGGATCCGGCAGACCTGTGTAAGACGCCGCGCCGGTGCACAAAGCGCTCGTGAACCCAAGCAACCAGCATACTGCCGCAAAGCAAGAGCGCATTACCCACTTCACTCGATGCCCGTCATCAGCAAAAGGTGGAGATCCGCAAATGGTGGCGACGGGTCTGTCTGCGAACGGCAAGTTGTCCATTCTCGACAAAAGGTGTATTTCTTCCCTGCGTTTAACAGTCGCGCTTGCGCAGGGGCAGGCGTCAATGCCCGGCTGCATCGTTGTGGCCACCGAAGATGCCCCATTCGACGAGGTCTCGTCAGGGATTGGGCAGGGAACAGTCCGGCCGTACGACACTTTCCGCATTGAACTGGTCGCAGTGAAACGATCTTTGATTTGGAAACAGAGGGGGCGCAGATGTTTCACCCGAAATTCCCTATCGAATCCGCTGCGGAGTTAAAGGCAATCCTCGGCGAGGAATTCCCGAGCCAGACCGCAAAGATCATCAACCACATCGACTCGCACTGCCGTGCCTGGATCGAACGATGCCCCTTTATCGTGGTCTCGAGCGCCAACTCGGCAGGGGCGATGGATACTTCGCCGAAGGGCGACCCTCCGGGATTCGTCAAAGTGCTGGACGAACACACGCTCGCCATACCGGACCGGATCGGAAATCACCGCGGGGACACGTTCATGAACGTGCTCGAAAATCCCAACGTAGGTATCGTCTTCATCATACCTAAGCGGCGCGAAGTCGTGCGTGTCAGCGGTTTGGGGCGGATCGTCAAGGATCCGGAACTGTTGCAAGACATGGCGGTCCACGGCAAGCTGCCGGACCTCGCACTGTTGGTGAATGTGCGGGAGGCATTTTTCCATTGCGGGAAGTCTATGATCCGCTCTGGAATGTGGGAACCGGACCGCTGGGGTTCGATTGACGGATTGCCGACTTACGCGCAGGCCCTCAAGGATCACGGCAAGCTCTCGGATCCCCTTTCCGACCTCGAGCGGAGGATGGCCTACAACGAATCCGACCGGCTGTATTGATCGCTCTGCACGACACCAGCCTGCCGTCGCAGTAGAAATCTAAATGCGCGACGGCGCAGCCGGTGCCCAATCCCAGGGCACGGTGGCGGCCGGCCCTGCAGTTCGGCGAACGGGATAGAGCCGATCCGGCCCCGCCCCGTCCCGGCACGCGAAGTGCCCGTGATTCCAGGCGCCTAGCGGGCTGGTGACATGGACGCATATTGATGCATACTTGATCGGCAACGCTTAGATCCTGATCACCAGTACAGCCTTTTGGTCTGCTTTTTGGGGGGATTCCGATGGCGGGTACTTCAGTGGTGGATGACCTTGCGCGCGCGGATCTCGTTGGCGCGGTCGTGGGCGCAGGGCACGGCGATTACGATCGCCTGCGCCGCGTCTACAATGCCGTCATCGAGCGGCGACCGGCGGCGATCGTGCAGGCGGCAACGGCAGGCGACGTCCAGGCGGTCGTGCGCATCGCCGCCGAACGCGGCCTGCCGCTCGCCGTGCGGTGCGGCGGCCACAGTTTCGCCGGCCTTGGCACCTGCGATCATGGAATCGTCTGCAATCTGTCGCAGATGAACGCCGTCGTCGTCGACGCGGAAGCCATGACCGTCGAGGTCGGCGGGGGCGCGCTGCTCGGGGATGTCGATCGGGCGGGCGAGAAACATGGCCTGGTCACGCCGGCCGGCGTGGTTTCGCATACCGGCGTCGGCGGCCTGACCCTGGGCGGCGGCATGGGGTATCTCAGCCGGCGCTTCGGACTCACCATCGACAGCCTGATCGAGGCCGACATCGTGACCGCGGACGGCGCGCTCCGGCGCGTTGGCGCGCAGGAAGATCCGGACCTGTTCTGGGCGATCCGCGGCGGCGGCGGCAATTTCGGCGTGGTCACCAGGTTCAAGTTCCGGATGCACGTCCTGGGGCCGACAGTGATCCGGCGCTGGACCTGTCCGGCCTCCGCCACGGCCGCCATCCTGCGGCAGTACCGGGACGAGCTGCGGGATTCGCCGCGCGAGTTCACGACCGCTTTCATTCTCTCCCAGGAGTCCTTGGCCCTGCGGGCGATCTGGTCCGGGTCGACCGCGGGGGCGGCGGCCCGCATGGAGCGGCTCGCGCGGCTGCCAGGCGCGGTCCCGGACCCCAATGCCAACATGAGCTTTCTCGAGCTGCAGCGCGCCAGCGACGATATCCTGCCCTGGGGTCGGCGATACTATTCCAAGGGCGGCTTCCTGGAGGCCATGGACGATCGCGCGATCGAAATCATCGCGGGATCGGTGGCCAGCATGCCGGTGCCGGGCCTCGAGGTCTACTGCCTGCAGCTGGGCGGCGCCGTCTGCGACATCGCGGAGGACGCGACGGCCTATTCCGGCAGGGCCGGCGCCTTCTACTGGATATCCCAGGGCGTCTGGGACAGCCCGGATGACGACGAGAGAGCCATCGCCTGGTGCCGCCGCACGGCGGACGGGCTCGCCGCGCTCTCCCTGAAGGCCAACTACGTCAACGAACAGGCGGATACCGGCGTGGCGCGGGGCGCCTATGGCGAGGCGAAGTATCGCCGCCTCGCGAACCTGAAATGGCGCTACGATCCGACGAACCTGTTCCGCCTGAACCAGAACATCGAGCCGCGGCAGCCCTAGGGCCGGATGCCGCGCGCGCCGGCACGGCAACGACGCCTGCCGGAACGGTCGCTCGATTGGTGCGACGACAGACATCGGCAGGCATTCCGCAGAGGAGAGAAAGATGAACCTCGACTTCACGGGGAAACGGGTCCTGGTCACCGGCGGCACGAAGGGGATCGGCCTTGCCATCGTCGAGGCGTTCCTGGACGCCGGGGCGCGCGTGGCGGTCAACGGCAGCACCGCGCAGGGCGTGGCGGAAGCGATCTCCCGGAGTTCCAGGGCCGGATTCCTGGTTCCGGCGCCGGGCACGATGGCGACGGTCGATGGTTGCCGGACGGCCGTGGAGGCGGCCCAGACCGGTCTTGGCGGCCTGGACGTGCTGGTCAACAATGCCGGGATATGGCACCCCACGCCGGTGGCATCGGCGGACGAAACGACCTGGGACGCCATCCTGGACATCAACCTGAAAGGCGCCTTCTTCGTGACCAAGTTCGCCTTGCCGGCGCTGAAGGCCACGAAGGGAAACATCGTCAACATCGCCTCCGTCTCGGGGATCCATGCAGAATCCGATGCGACCGCCTACTGCGTGTCGAAGGCCGGGCTCATCCAGATGACGCGGTGCCATGCGATGGAATTCGCCCCCGAGATCAGGGTGAATTCGGTCTGCCCCGGCCCGATCGATACCGGCATGCTGCAAAGGGGAGCCGAATTCTGGTCCGGAACCGTGAATGCGGGATACCGGATGCTATCGGACGAGACGGTGCTGAAGCGCGTGGGCGAGGTGCAGAACATCGCCGGCCCGGTTCTCTACCTTGCCTCCGATCTGGCGGCCTATGTCACGGGCGTCACCCATGTCGTCGATGGCGGAATGACGATCCGCTGAGCGTCGGGCGGGGAAGCCCGCGTCCCGCTCCTGCCCGGCTACCGCCCGGCTTCAACCGGCACCTGCGGCCGGCGTGGTGCCGCTTTCCGGCGCGCAGCTGGTCGGGGCCCTGGGGTCGGCGGTATTGCTCCAAGGGCGGATTCCTGGAGGCCATGGACGATCGCGCGATCGAGATCATTGCGGGATCGGTGGCCGGCATGCACCTGGCACATATGTATGGTCCGGCCGTGCGTCGCAAGAGAGTTTCGTCGATCTGGCAGTCATGGTCTTGCATCAATGTATCCGGCCTCTGATTAAAGCGGTTGCTTTGGGCCATCATGGATATCAGCGCACCTACGATCTCATTAGCGGA
>CAZKDH010000004.1:0-27543 GCA_964551505.1 uncultured Rhodospirillaceae bacterium | reverse complement strand
CGGAATTGATCGTCTTCTCGACATAGGTGCCGACTTCCATGTGCTCGCCGCGCCCGGTCGCCCCGAGCGTCTCCACTCCGGCAACCTCGGTCGCAAAGCGGATGCAGCGGGTGCACTGGATGCAGCGCGTCATGATGGTCTTCACCAGCGGGCCGAATTCCTTGTCGGTCACGGCGCGCTTCTCGTCGGCATAGCGCGAACCGTCGCGGCCATAGGCCATTGCCTGGTCCTGCAGATCGCATTCGCCGCCCTGGTCGCAGATCGGACAGTCCAGCGGATGGTTGATCAGCAGGAATTCCATGACGCCCTTGCGCGCCTTGTGAACCAGGGGCGTGTCGGTCTTGATCACCATGCCCTCGGCGACCGGCATCGCGCAGCTGGCGATCGGTTTCGGCGCCTTCTCCTGTTCGACAAGGCACATGCGGCAGTTTCCGGCTACCGACAGGCGCTCGTGATAGCAGAAGCGCGGGATCTCCTTGCCGGCAAGCTCGCAGGCCTGCAGCACGTTGATCCCGGCAGGGACCTCGATTTCGACGCCGTCGATGGTGAGCTTCGGCATGACCCCTCGATCCCCTATTCCGCCGCCTTGCGGCCGCGGAAATTCCGCATGCGCTCCTCGACCACCGGCCGGAAGTGGCGCATCAGCCCCTGAATCGGCCAGGCCGCCGCGTCGCCCAGCGCGCAGATGGTGTGGCCCTCGATCTGCTTGGTGATATCGAGCAGCATGTCGATCTCGCTGGGTTCCGCATCGCCGCGCACGAAGCGCTGCATGATGCGGTACATCCAGCCGGTCCCTTCGCGGCAGGGTGTGCACTGGCCGCAGCTTTCATGCATGTAGAAATGCGCCAGCCGCGCGATCGCCTCGATCAGGTCCGTCGACTTGTCCATCACGATGACGGCAGCCGTGCCGAGGCCGGATTGCACCGCGCGCAGGCTGTCGAAATCCATCAGGATCTCGTCGCAGATCGACTTCGGAATCATCGGCACCGAGGCGCCGCCGGGAATGACCGCCAGCAGGTTGTCCCAGCCGCCGCGCACGCCGCCGGCATGGCGCTCGATCAGCTCCTTCAACGGGATGCCCATTTCCTCTTCGACGTTGCAGGGCTTGTTCACGTGGCCGGAAATGCAGAACAGCTTGGTGCCGGTGTTCTTCGGCCGCCCGAGGGCGGCGAACCAGGCGGAGCCGCGGCGCAGGATGGTGGGGCCGACGGCGATGGTCTCGACATTGTTGACGGTGGTCGGACAGCCGTAGAGCCCGCAGGCCGCCGGGAAGGGCGGCTTCAGGCGCGGCTGCCCCTTCTTGCCTTCGAGGCTCTCCAGCAGGGCGGTTTCCTCGCCGCAGATATAGGCGCCGGCGCCGCGATGCAGGAAGACGTCGTGGTCATAGCCAGAACCACAGGCATTCTTACCAATCAGCCCGGCCGCATAGGCCTCGTCGATCGCCGCCTGCAGATGTACCGCTTCGAGGTAGAACTCGCCGCGGATATAGATGTAGGTCGCCTGGCAGCCCATCGCGAAACCGGCGACCAGGCAGCCCTCGATCAGCATATGCGGATCGAAGCGCATGATCTCCCGGTCCTTGCAGGTCCCGGGTTCGGACTCGTCGGCGTTGACCACCAGGTAGGCCGGACGGCCGTCCGACTGCTTCGGCATGAACGACCATTTCAGCCCGGTGGGGAAGCCGGCGCCGCCGCGGCCGCGCAGGTCCGACTTCTTGATCTCGTCGATGATGGCGTCGCGCCCCAGCGCCAGCAGCGCCTTGGTGTTATCCCAGAGGCCGCGCTTGCGGGCGCCGGCCAGCTTCCAATCGTTCTGGCCGAAGAGGTTCTGGAAGATCCGGTCCTTGTCCTGGAGCATGGCTTATTCCCCCGCCCCGGTGGATGTCCCGAACGTCGCCGTCAGCGTCGTCGCGCCGCCCTCCGGCGCCGAGTTCAGCCGCTCGATCTGCGGTCCCGGCTTGGTCGGCTTGCCCGCCGCCAGGTCGTCGATCAGCTTTTCCATCAGCTGCGGATTGAGGTCCTCGTAGAAATCGTCGTTCACCTGCACCATCGGCGCATTGACGCAGGCGCCGAGGCATTCCACCTCGACCAGGGTGAACTTGCCGTCGCTGGTGGTCTCCTTGAGGCCGATCCCCAGCTTCTTCCTGCAGGTTTCGGTCAGCTGGTCGGCGCCGCGCAGCCAGCACGGCGTCGTCCGGCAGACCTGGATCAGGTGCGTGCCGACCGGCTTCAGGTTGAACATCGTATAGAAGGTGGCGACCTCATAGACCCGGATCGACGCCATGCCGAGCATGTCGGCGATCAGCTCCATCGCCGCCTGCGGCACCCAGCCGTGCTGGCGCTGCGCCAGGTCGAGCAGCGGCATCACCGCCGAGCCCTGGCGTCCGGCCGGATAGCGCGCGATCAGCACCCGGGCACGCTCCTGGTTCTCCGGCGTGAAGGCGAAGCTCTTGGGTTGCTCGAAGGCTTGGCCGGCTGCAGCACTCATCGATCGATCTCGCCAAACACGATGTCAAGGGAGCCGAGGATCGCCACCGCGTCCGCCAGCATGTAGCCCTTGCTGAGGAAATCCATCGCCGCCAGGTGCGGGAAGCCGGGGGCGCGGATCTTGCAGCGATAGGGCCGGTTGGTACCGTCAGAGACCAGGTAGACCCCGAACTCGCCCTTCGGCGCCTCGACGGCTGTATAGGTCTCGCCCGCCGGCACGTGGAAGCCTTCGGTGTAGAGCTTGAAGTGATGGATCAGGGCTTCCATCGAATACTTCATCTCGCCGCGCTTCGGCGGCGCGATCTTGTGGTCGGTCGAGGTGCAGGGCCCGCCCGGCATCTGCTCGACGCATTGCTGGATGATCCGGTTCGACTGGCGCATCTCCTCGACGCGCACCAGATAGCGGTCGAAGCAGTCGCCGTTCTTGCCGACCGGGATGTCGAACTCCATCTTGTCGTAGACCATGTAGGGCTGCGCCTTGCGCAGGTCCCAGGGCACCCCCGAGGCGCGCAGGACCGGGCCGGTGAAGCCCCAGTCGATCGCCTCGGCGGCGGTGACGCGGCCGACATCGACCAGGCGCTGCTTGAAGATCCGGTTCTCGGTCAGCAGGCCCTCGATGTCCTCGATCACCTTCGGGAACTTCCGGCTCCAGGCCATGATGTCGTCGAGGATGCCGGCCGGCAGGTCGGCATGGACGCCGCCCGGGCGGTAGTAGGCCGCGTGCAGCCGCGCCCCGCTCACCCGCTCGTAGAACTCCATCAGCAGTTCGCGCTCCTCGAAGGCCCAGAGGAACGGCGTCACCGCGCCGACATCCATGGCATAGGCCGGGATGTTGAGCAGGTGATTGAGGATGCGGGTGATCTCGTCGAACATCACCCGGATGTACTGGCCGCGGGCCGGGACCTCGAGGCCGAGCAGCTTCTCCACCGCCAGCACGAAGGCGTGCTCCTGGCACATCGGGCTGACGTAATCCAGGCGGTCGAAATAGGGAATCGCCTGCATGTAGGTCTTGTATTCGATCAGCTTCTCGGTGCCCCGGTGCAGCAGCCCGACATGCGGGTCGACGCGGCGCACGATCTCGCCGTCCATCTCCATGACCATGCGCAGAACCCCGTGCGCCGCAGGGTGCTGCGGCCCGAAATTCATCGTCATCGGCTTGATCTGGGTCTCGGCCATTATTTCTTCTCTGCCTTGTCATCGGCCGCCGCGGCCGTCGCCTTCTCGTCGCCCGGCAGGACGCCGCGCGGCTGCAGCATGCCCTCCCAGGGCGAGAGGAAGTCGAAGCTGCGGAACTCTTGGGTCAGCTTCACCGGCTCGTAGACCACCCGCTTCTGCGCCTCGTCGTAGCGCACCTCGATATAGCCGGTGAGCGGAAAGTCCTTGCGGAACGGATGCCCCTCGAAGCCGTAGTCGGTCAGGATCCGCCTCAGGTCGGGGTTGTCGCTGAAGAAGATGCCGTACCTGTCGTAGGCTTCGCGCTCGAACCAGCCGGCGGTCGAGTAGATCGGCACCACCGAGGGGATGGCCTGGTCCTCGCCGATCTCCGCCTTCACCCGGCAGCGCAGGTTGAGCTTCAGGCTGAGCAGGTTGTAGACCACCTCAAAGCGCTGCTCGCGCTCGGGAAAGTCCACGCCGCAGATGTCGACCAGCATCTTGAACTGGCAGTGCGCATCGTCGCGCAGGAACTTCATCAGCTTGACGAGCTGTGCCGGCCGCGCGCGCAGGCTCAGCTCGCCGAGCTGGACCTCGGCCGCCGCCACCGCGTCGGGCAGCGCCGCCGCGATGTAGTCGCCGAGCTCGCGTAAGGCCTGGCTCATGATGCTTGGAACTCCGCCCCTGTCCTAGCGCGCAATCGTCGTGGTCCGCTTGATCTTCTTCTGCAGCTGCAGGATCCCGTAGACCAGCGCCTCCGCAGTCGGCGGGCAGCCGGGCACGTAGATGTCGACCGGCACGATGCGGTCGCAGCCGCGCACCACCGCGTAGGAATAGTGGTAGTAGCCCCCGCCATTGGCGCAGGAGCCCATCGAGATCACCCAGCGCGGCTCGGCCATCTGGTCGTAGACCTTGCGCAGGGCCGGCGCCATCTTGTTGGTCAGCGTGCCGGCGACGATCATCACGTCGGACTGGCGCGGGCTGCCGCGCGGCACCACGCCGAAGCGGTCGAGGTCGTAGCGCGCCATGTAGGCGTGCATCATCTCGACGGCGCAGCAGGCGAGGCCGAAGGTCATCGGCCAGAGCGAGCCGGTCCGCGCCCAGTTCACCAGCTTGTCGGCCTGGGCGATGACGAAGCCCTTGTCGGACAGCTCGTTGGTGACGCTGCGCAGGATCTGGTCCTGGTCGGGACCGGGCGCCAGCGGACGGTCCTGGGGCCGCGCCAGATTGCCGCTCACTCCCCTTCCAGCGCCCCCTACTTCCACTCGTAGATGAAGCCGATCGTCAGCACGCCGAGGAAGATCATCATCGACCAGAAGCCGAGCATCCCGATATGGCCGAGCGAGATCGCCCAGGGAAACAGGAAGGCCACTTCCAGGTCGAAGATGATGAAGAGGATGGAGACCAGGTAGAACCGCACGTCGAACTGGCGGCGGGCATCGTCGAACGCCTCGAAGCCGCATTCATAGGGCGAGAGCTTCTCCGAATCCGGGTTCTGCTTGCCGAGGAGGAACGATGCGCCGAGCATGACCAGGGTCAAACCGATGGCAACGACCAGGAAAATCAGGATCGGCAGGTATTCTCTCAGCAGGCTTTCCATCACTCATCCCCCGGCGACCATTTGCTGCGCCGCACCTAGACCCATCGCCGTGCCGAACGGCGACTCAAAGGCGGCGTTACTATAGTGCCGCGGTCAATGGGGTGAAAGGGGTAAAAGGCCTGAGAATCGCTCGCAACAGCGGCGGATATAGGCATGAAATCGCATTGTTTCTAAAGTATAATCTTGCGATTGATCGGCGGGAAAGAATGGCGCGAGAGACGGGACTTGAACCCGCGGCCTCCGGCGTGACAGGCCGGCGCTCTAACCAACTGAGCTACTCCCGCGCAACCCTCCGCTACCGGCCCGCAAAACGGGCCCGCAGTGAGGTGGCGCCCATGTACTGCATGGGTTTAGGGCTGTCAACCAAATTGGCCGAAGCGCCCTGCCGCGACGCAGCATGCCGGGCTTTCCCCCATCCGGGCGGGCCGCCGGGCGCCCCGCTGGATTTCTCCTGGCGGCCGGCCCGGTCTCCACGCATATTCAGGGTTAACGGAATCAGGATCGGGGGACGGCACCATGAACCGGAAGCTCGCGGCGGAAGTCTTCGGCACCTTCTGGCTGGTCCTGGGCGGCTGCGGCAGCGCGGTCATCGCCGCCACCTATCCCGATATCGGCATCGGCCTGGTCGGCGTCGCCTTCGCCTTTGGCCTCACCGTCCTCACCATGGCCTTTGCCATCGGCCACATCTCCGGCTGCCATCTGAACCCGGCGGTCAGCCTCGGCCTCTGCGTCGCCGGGCGGCATCCCTGGAAGGAGTTCATCGCCTACATCATCGCCCAGGTCCTGGGGGCGATCCTGGCCGCCGCCGTGCTCTACCTGATCGCCAGCGGCAAGGCCGGATACGCCGGCAATCTCGGCGCCAACGGTTTCGGCGACGGCTATCTCGGCGGCTACAGCCTGGGCAGCGCGTTCGTGACCGAGGTGGTCATGACCTTCGGCTTCCTGATCGTCATCCTCGGTGCCACCGATGCGCGGGCCCCCAAGGGCTTCGCGCCGATCGCCATCGGCCTCTGCCTGACCCTGATCCACCTGGTCAGCATCCCGGTCACCGGCACCTCGGTCAATCCGGCGCGCAGCACCGGCCCGGCCTTGCTGCAGGGCGGCCTCGCCTTGCAGCAGCTCTGGCTGTTCTGGCTGGCACCGATGATCGGCGCCGCGGTGGCCGGCGTCGCCTACAAGTGGCTGGCGGCGAAGGAATAGCGCCCGGTCCGGAACCTATTCGATCCGCGGCACCACCGGAATGGCGGCATCGCCGTTGCGGCGCTGCACCGTCGCCGCGATGATCGCGACCACGATCACGGCACCACCGACATAGGTGCCGGCCGGCGGCACCTCGCCGGTCCCGAGCCAGGCCCAGAACGGGTTCAGCACCACGTCGCCCAGGGCGATCAGTGCGCCCTGCACCGCCGTCACGTGCTTCGCGCCCTCGATGTACAGGACCAGCGGGATCGCCAGTTGGATCAGGCCCATGGCGAAGATGATCAGCATCTCGCGCGGCGGCAGCAGCACCAGCCCGTGCAGGGCGCTGATGGCGATAGCGCAGGTGAAGCCGCCGATGGCGATCGCCGGCGTCATCTCCAGGTTGCGGAAACGCCGCAGCATCACGGTCTGGCCGGCGAAGCAGAAGGCGACGGCGAGGCCGACCAGGGATCCGAGGAACCCGCCGGCGAATTCCGCCGATTCCGCGGTGACGATGAAATAGACCCCGACCAGCACGGCGACGGTCGCCAGCAGCACCCGGGGCGAGGTCTTCTCGCGCATCACCAGCCAGGCGAGCAGGGCCGCAAAGAGCGGACTGGTGGCGCCGAGGCAGGAGACGCTGGCGACACTCGCCAGCGACAGCGCGACGATGTAGAGCGTCGAGCCCAAGGCGAAGAAGCCGCCGGAGAGCAGAATGGCCTTCAGGCCGCTGTGCACCGCATGTCCCCAGGCGGAACGGCCGTAGCGGATGAGCATATAGAGGCTGAGAAAACAGCCGGTGCTGAAGCCGCGATAGGCGTTCAGGGTCCAGGGATCCACCGACGGCACGTTGCGCACGAAGATTCCGCTGAGGCTCCACATCACCGTGGCGGCGATGACCAGCAGCACGCCGCGCGCATAGGGCGATAGCAATCCGGATTTTGGCGACAAGATTTTCCCCGATCCAAGCCGCCAGCAGGAGTAATCTTGCCGCCATCATTGTCAAATGACATTATCTATACCTGTCTATACAACTGAGCTGAACGGGCTTGCGGTCGGGGTGCTAGCGCGGCGATGACCTGGGACTATCTCATCACCAATTGCCGCGCCGCGACCATGGCCGGGCCGGGTGCATATGGTGCCCTGGAGGATGCGGCGATCGCCGTCGCCGGCGACCGCATCGCCTGGATCGGCGCCCGCTCCGCCCTTCCCGCCGGCGACGCCCGGGAACGCGTCGATCTCGGCGGGCGCTGGGTGACGCCGGGCCTCGTCGACTGCCACACCCATCTGGTCTATGGCGGCGACCGCGCCGGCGAGTTCGAACAAAGGCTCAATGGCGCCAGCTACGAGGAGATCGCGAGATCCGGCGGCGGCATCGCCTCCACCGTCAAAGCCACCCGCGCCGCCGGCGAGGCCGAACTCGCCGAACGCGCCCTGGCACGGCTGCAGTTCCTGCTCGCGGAGGGCGTCACCACCATCGAGATCAAGTCGGGCTACGGCCTCGATCTCGAGAACGAGCGCAAATGCCTGCGCGCGGCCCGGACGCTGCAGGACCGCGCCGCCGTCACCGTGAAGAAGACCTGCCTCGCCGCCCATGCCCTGCCGCCGGAATTCGCCGGACGCGCCGACGACTACATCGATCTCGTCTGCGGCACGATCATTCCGACCCTCGATGCCGAGGACCTGATCGACGCGGTGGATGCCTTCTGCGAACGCATCGCCTTCTCGCCGGCGCAGACCCGCCGCGTCTTTGAGACCGCCAATGGCCTCGGCCTGCCGGTGAAGCTGCATGCCGAGCAGCTGACCGACCAGGGCGGTGCCCAGCTGGCGGCGGAATACCGCGCGCTCTCGGCCGATCACCTCGAATACGTCTCCGAGGCGGGCGTCGCCGCCATGGCCGAGGCCGGCACCGTCGCGGTGCTGCTGCCCGGCGCCTTCTATGCCCTGCGCGAGACCCAGCTGCCGCCGATCCAGCTCTTCCGCCACAAAGGCGTGCCGATGGCGGTCTCCACCGACAGCAATCCCGGCACCTCGCCCAGCCTGTCGCTGCTGCTGATGCTCGGCATGGCCTGCACCTTCTTCCGCCTGACCCCGGAAGAGGCTTTGCGCGGCGTCACCGTCCATGCCGCGCGCGCGCTCGGCATGCAGGCCACCCACGGTACGCTGGAAGCCGGCAAGATCGCCGATATCGCCCTCTGGGAGGTCGAGCGGCCGGCCGAACTTGCCTATTGGATCGGCGGTAATCCCTGCCGCGGCGTGATGCGCGCCGGCACCTGGAGCAAGCCGCCATGCCTCTGAGCCTGCCATGCCCGTGAGCCTGCCATGCACCTGACCAAGATCGCCCCGGACCGCTACAGGCGCATGCCCTGGAAGAACGGCGGCGGCATGACCACCGAGCTGCTCGCCCGCGAACGCCCGGACGGCAACGGCTTCCTCTGGCGCCTCAGCATCGCCGAGGTGGCGATGTCGGGTCCGTTCTCGGATTTCAGCGGCTATCTGCGCACCATCATGCTGCTGGAGGGCAACGGCTTCATCCTGAAATGCAGCGATGCCGAGGGTCGCCCCAAGGGCGGCAAGCGCCTGGATCGCCCCTACGAGCCCTACGAATTCGACGGCGCCTGGAAGACCGATTGCAGCCTGATCGACGGGCCGATCCGGGATTTCAACCTGATGGTGGCGCGCGACCGGATCCGCGGCAGCCTCAAGGTGCATCGCCTCGCCTCGCGCGAGGCCTGGACCCTCTCCTATCACCAGACCACGGTCCTCCATCTCCTCTCCGGCACGCTCGGCGGCGAGGGCCATGCGCTGGCGGCCGGCGAGACCCTGCGCATCGATGCCGCGACGCCGGGGCGGCAGCGCTACACCGCCGAGGCGGAGTGCGTCCTCGTCGTCGTCGCGCTGACCGAGACATAGCGGGGCCCGGAATGGCATCAGCCTCATCGCCGCCGGAACCGACCTACCGCCTGGTCATCGGCGATGCGCCGCTGCTGATCAGCATGCCCCATGTCGGCACCGATCTGCCGCCCGAGGTGGCGGCGGGGCTGGCCCCGGAGGCCCGCGACCTGCAGGACACCGACTGGCATCTTCCCATCCTCTACGATTTCGCTCCGGCTCTGGGGGCGACGGTGCTTTCTGCCCGCTATTCCCGCTATGCCATCGACCTCAACCGCCCGCCCGACGATGCGCCGCTCTACCAGACCGCCACCACCGGCCTCTATCCCGAGGTGCTGTTCGACGGGCGGCCGCTGTTCCAGCCGGGCAAGGCGCCGGGCAGCGCCGCGCGCCGCGCCTATCTCGACGACATCTGGCATCCCTATCACCGGTGCCTGGAGAGCCACCTCGCCCGGCTCCAGGCCCGCCATGGGTTTGCCGTCCTGCTCGACGCCCATTCGATCCGCGGCAGCATCCCGCGCCTGTTCGACGGCGAGCTGCCGGATTTCAACATCGGCACCAATGACGGCAAGAGCGCCGATCCCGCCCTCGCCGCGCGCCTCGCCGCCGCCTGCGATGCCCCGGGCTACCGCCATGTGCTGAACGGTCGCTTCAAGGGCGGCTATATCACCCGGCATTACGGCCAGCCGGCGCGCCGAACTCATGCCGTCCAGCTGGAGCTCGCCCAGCGGACCTACATGCGCGAGGCGGCGCCCTTCGACTTCATGGAGGCGCGGGCCGCCAGCGTCCGTCCGATTCTCCGGCGCTTCGTCGAAACGCTGCTCGACTTTCGCGCCGGATAGGGCACTCTCCGGTGAAGGATACCTGTCAGACCGCCGTCAGGAATCTGGCGTAAATGTGAAGAGCGCAGCCGAAACGACCGGTTTCGAGCGCTGATTGTCGATCATCCCACGGGCCGAACATGTGCGGAATTGCCGGAGAAATCGCCTGCACGCCGCACGCCCGGACCGATGCCGACCGCGCGCTGCCGATGCTGCAGGCCATTCTCCACCGCGGCCCGGACGATCTCGGCCTCTGGGAGGAGCCCCAGGGGGCTGCCGCCTTGTTCCATGCCCGCCTCTCCCTGGTCGATCTCCAGGGCGGCTGCCAGCCGATGGCGGATATCGGCAACCGGGTGGTGATCGCCTTCAACGGCGAGATCTATGGCTTTGCCCGCCTGCGCCGCGAGCTCGAGGCCGGCGGCGCGATCTTCCAGACCGACAGCGATACCGAGGTCCTGCTCCAGCTCTATCTTCGCGACGGTCCGGATTTCGTGGCCGGCATCGAGGGCGAATTCGCCTTCGTGCTCCATGACCGGCGCAACGGCCGGACCATGCTGGCCCGCGACCGCTTCGGGGTGAAGCCGCTCTTCGTCAGCCGGCAGGACGGCCTCCTCCTCTTCGGCTCGGAGGCCAAGGCGATCCTCGCCCATCCCTTCGCGCCCCGCGCCCTCGATCTCCCCGCCCTCGACCGCCGGCTGAACGGCGTCTTCCTGCCGCAGGAGACCCTGTTCGCGGGGATCGAGGCGGTCGAGCCCGGCACCTATCGGCTGGTCTCGCGCCAGGACTCCGTCACCCGGCGCTACGCCGATCTCGATCCGCAGGTGGCCGGCACCTCGCGCCTCGCCTTCGACGAGACGGTCGAGGCCCTGGAACCGCTGCTGGCCGCGGCGGTGCGCAAGCGCTTCCACGGCGATGCGCCGGTCGGCATCTTCCTTTCGGGCGGCGTCGATTCAAGCACGGTCGCCGCCTTTGCCGGCGCGGCGCGCCGCCCTGATGACACGGCGCCGGTGGCGGCCTTCTCCATCGATTTCTCCGGCAGTGCTGAAGCGGAAGGCGCTGCGGCGGCCGCGACCGCCGGCGCCCTCGGCCTTCGCCACGTGCCGCTGCCGGTCGCTGCGGCCGATCTCGAAGCTGCCTTCGCGACCTCGCTCTGGCATGCCGAGACCCTCGCGCCCAATACCCACGGCACGGCGAAGATGCTCCTGGCGGGCCGCGCCCGCGATGACGTGAAGGCGGTGCTCACCGGCGAGGGCGCCGACGAGTTGCATGGCGGCTATGCCTATTTCCAGCACGCGGCGCTGCTGGCCGATGTCGCCGAGGGCAAGACCCCCGGTGCCGCCGCGGCCCTTGCCGGCTTCCTGCGGTCCTTCGGCCCGCGCGACGGCGTGCTCGGCGCCATCACCCCGGAACTCCGCCGCGAATTCGCCTGGACCACGCGCGGCGGCACGCCCTATGCCGTGCTGCGCGCCGCCGCGGCCGGCCGGGGTGCTGCACTGCTGACCACCGCCGATTTCCGCCGCCAAGCGCAGGGCGACGGCAGGCCGGCCCGGGTGCTGCTCGACTGGCTCTCCGTCCGTGCCCCCGCCGCGCGGATGCTGGACGATTCGACGCTCTCGCGCTTCGTCGCACTGCAGACCGATCTCCCGGCCTACAATCTGAGCTCGCTCGGCGACCGGATGGAGATGGCGACAGGGCTGGAGGCGCGACTGCCCTTCCTCGACCGGGCGGTGGCGGATCTGATGTGGCGGATGCCGGTTTCCCATCACCATGCGAACGGCGAGACCAAGCGCGTGCTCCGCGCCGTCCTCGCCCGCCACCTGCCGCAGTTTCCGCAGAAGCCAAAGCGGGCTTTCCTGACCCCGGGCAGCACCTCGCAGGCGCTTCTCGGCGGCAGCCTCGCCGCAACCCATCTCGCCCGCGCGTCGACCGCCCGGCACGGCATCTTCCGGCCGCTGGCGCTGGCGACCGCCCGGATGCTGCTGCCGGCCGGCACCCGGCGGCCGGCCCTCGGATTCTATGCCGGCGCCTATCTCACCATGGCGCTGTCGACCCATCTCATCGCCGAGATGTTCGTCGAGCGCTTCGCCGAGACCCTTGCCAGCCGGGCGGTCCTCACCCTTCCCGACCTCCGCCGCCGCCTGAACCGCGCCCCCCACGCCGCGGCGATGAGCGCGGAGTAAACGCTCGGCGCGGGCAACCGCGACTTCCCTTCCGCCCTTCCCATCCTTGCGTCACCCCAAGGCTTGGCCTTGGGGTCCACGAGTTGCCCAGGTCGATTCAAGTACGCTCGCAGAATAGGGATCCGGCCGAATTCGTGGATGCCAAGTCCAAGCCTTGGGATGACGATAGCTAAGGACCCGACGTCCGATCTGGCATAACGCTACCCCAGCACCGCCTTCACCGCCTCGGCGAAGGCCCGCCCGGCCTCGATCTCGTCGGGATGGCGGCCGTCCTGGACTACCCAGTCGCCGCCGACCATCACGTCCCGGACCAGGCGGTCGGAGCCGGCGAAGAGCCAGCGTCCCAGGATGTCGTCGCCGGCGACATGGGCGAGCAGCGGATGCTGGCCGTCGAGCACCACCAGATCGGCGCGGCAGCCGACGGCAAGCGCGCCCGAGCGTGCGGCCGCGGGCGCGGTGCCGTTCATTGCCTGCGCCCCGCCCTTGAGGCAGGCGTCGTGCAGGAAGGCGGCGACGTTTTTCTGCCCCGGCGCATAGAGGCGGTTGCGCTTCTCGTGCTTCAGGCGCTGGCCGTATTCCAGCCAGCGCAGTTCCTCGAGCGCGCTCACCGAGACGTGGCTGTCGGAGCCGATGCCGAGGACGCCGCCCGCCGCGGCGAAATCGATCGCCGGGAAGATCCCGTCGCCGAGATTGGCCTCGGTCGTCGGGCAGAGGCCGACCACCGCCCGGCTCCTGGCCATCGCCGCCACCTCACCCGGATCGGCATGGGTAGCGTGGATCAGGCACCAGCGGGCATCGACCGCGAGATTGTCGTAGAGCCATTCGATCGGCCGGCGGTTCGACCAGGCGAGGCAGTCGTCGACCTCCTTCTGCTGCTCGGCGATATGGACGTGGACCGGCCGTCCGTCATCGGTGGCGGCGAGCACGCGCTGCATCTCCGCCAGCGTCACCGCGCGCAGGGAATGGAAGCAGGCGCCGAGCCCGCGGTTCGGCTTGCGGCAATCGGCGGCGAGGGTATCGAGCAGCCGGAGATAGCCGTCGCTGTCGTGCAGGAAGCGCCGCTGGCCCTCGCTCGGCGCCTTGCCGCCGAAGCCGCCATGGGCATACATCACCGGCAGCAGCGTGATGTGGATGCCGGCCCGCTCCGCCGCCGCCAGCACCCGGCGCGACATCTCCGCCGGATCGGCATAGGGCCGGCCGTCGCGGTCGTGATGCAGGTAGTGGAATTCGGCGACCGCGGTATAGCCGCCCTTCAGCATGTCGATGTAGAGATAGCGGGCGATCGCCTCGACCTGTTCGGGATCGAGCTTGCCGACCAGGCGATACATCAGGTCGCGCCAGGTCCAGAAACTGTCCTCCGGGTTGAGCGCCACCTCGGTGAGGCCCGCCATCGCCCGCTGGAAGGCGTGCGAATGCAGGTTCGGCATGCCGGCCACGACCGGGCCCTTCAGCGCGCCGGCGCCGCCGGGTGTCGCATTGGGCATTGCGTTGGGGCGCAGGCCGGCGATGCGGCCCTCGGCATCGACCTCGATCGCGACGTCGCGGGCCCAGCCCGTCGCCAGCAGCGCCTGTGCGGCGAAATAGGTCTTGCGCGTGGCCTGGGTCATCTCCGCCTTCTCACCGGCTGCCTATGCATGTACATATATATCGCCGATCGCCGCCGGCGACACGGCGATTCCACCGACCGCAGTCTCGAGGGACCGAGTTGAAGACCGAGCCGCTGCCCCGCTATTCCCGCGTGAAGCGCATGATCGCCGACCGCATCGCCAACGGCGACTGGCGCAGCGGCGACCGGATCCCCTCCGAGGCGGATCTCACCCGCGACCTCGCGGTCAGCCGGATGACGATCAACCGCGCCTTGCGCGAGATGAGCCTCGAGGGCACGCTGGTCCGGGTGCAGGGCGTCGGCACCTTCGTCGCCGAGGCCAAGGCGCAGTCGACGCCCTTCGAGGTGCGCAACATCGCCGAGGAGATCACCGGGCGCGGCCACAAACACCTGGCGCGGGTGGTGGCGCTGGCGACGGTGGGGGCACCGGCGGAGGTCGCGGCGGTATTCGACCTGCGGCCGGAGACCGAGGTCTTCCATTCGCTGCTGGTGCATCACGAGAACGGCGTCCCGGTGCAATTCGAGGACCGCTATGTCGATCCGCGGCGGGCGCCGGACTATCTCGCCCAGGACTTCAGCAAGATCACGCCCTATGTCTATCTCACCGCAGTGGCGCCGATTTCCGAGGCCGAGCATGTGATCGAGGCGGTGCTGCCCTCGAGCCTGGAGCGGCGCTACCTGAAGATCGAGGCGAACGAGCCCTGCCTGCAGCTGCGGCGGACTACCTGGTCGGCGGGGAAGCCGGTGAGCGTGGTGCGGCTGGTTTATCCGGGGAGCCGCTACCGTCTTTCCGGGCGATTCAAGGCCTGAAAACCGGGGTTTTTCACCGTCGGACCACGGTGAATCCACGGTGAAAACACGGTACAGACGTGGTGGAATCATGGTCGCCGTCCGGTCGTTTCCGGGGCCGCGAAATCGCCCTGAACGCCGATTCCGCCCCCGATTGCCGGATTTCCGCCCCGGCTTGCCCAACTTGTATATACAAGTATGTACAAGTCAAGGTCATGGTAAACTTAACCTCCGGTTGCATTAGAAAATCTGCCGCCACTTTCAGAACATTCTTCGAGCCGGGACCGGCACTTACCCCGATTGCTGGCCGGACCGCTTGCGGCAGCGAAAACCGGCCAGGGTTAATATCCACCGGCCAATCTCCCCGCCCCGCACACGATGCGATCAACCAAGTGGCACAACCACGCGCTAAAATCCGAGCGAAATCACTTAAATAACCTATTGTTGCGACACGACATTTATTGTGTTGCCATGCTCCTGAACGGTAGTCGGGCGCGGCCCCGAAATGCGCCCTGAGGAGAGCCCACATGAGTGCCATCAAGCAGCTGGAACCCTTCGATCTGAAACCGAAGATCTCGGTCATCGGCGTCGGCGGCGCCGGCGGGAATGCGGTCAGCAACATGATCCGCTCGAAGCTGGAAGGCGTCGACTTCATGGTGGCGAACACCGATTCGCAGGCGCTGCGGCAGTCGCTCTGCGACAACCGGATCCAGCTCGGCACCACGGTGACCAAGGGGCTGGGCGCAGGTGCGAAGCCCGACATCGGCCGGGCCTCGGCCGAGGAAGCGGTGCGCGAGATCGCCGAGCAGCTGGCGGGCTCCAACATGGCCTTCATCACCGCCGGCATGGGCGGCGGCACCGGCACGGGTGCGGCCCCAGTGGTGGCGCAGATCGCCCGCGAGCAGGGCATCCTCACCGTCGGCGTGGTGACGAAGCCGTTCCATTTCGAGGGCACCCGGCGCATGCGCCTGGCCGAGGCCGGGATCGAGGAGCTGCAGCAGTACGTCGATACGCTGATCATCATCCCCAACCAGAACCTGTTCCGCATCGCCAGCGAGAAGACCACCTTCGTCGACGCCTTCAAGATGGCGGACGAGGTGCTCTATGCCGGTGTCCGCGGCGTCAGCGACCTGATGATCATCCCCGGCCTGATCAACCTCGACTTCGCCGACATCAAGTCGGTGATGAGCGAAATGGGCAAGGCGATGATGGGGACCGGCGAGGCCGCCGGCGACAACCGGGCGATCGCCGCCGCCGAGGCCGCGATCAACAACCCGCTGCTCGACGAGGTCAGCATGAAGGGGGCGCGCGGCATCCTGATCAACATCGCCGGCGACATGGACACCACCCTCTACGAGATCAACGAGGCGGCGGACCGGGTCCGCACCGAAGTCGATACCGAGGCCAACATCATCTTCGGCTCGACCTTCGACCCCTCGCTCGAGGGCAAGCTGCGGATCTCGGTGGTGGCGACCGGCATCGACGCACCCTCGCAGGTGCAGCGCCCGGCGGCCGGCGCCAATCTCAGCCTGGTCGCCCGCAACCCGAACCCGCAGCTCAACGGCCCGGCCCTCGGCCAGCTGAACCAGGCGGCGCCGGCCTATGCCCAGGGCATCGGCATCGCCGGCAAGAGTGCCGCCGCGGTCGCCCTGCAGCCGGTCGCCACGGCTGCGGTCACCCCGATGCTGGCCCAGGCGCATGCGACCAGCGTGCAGGCGATGACGGCGCATTCGATCGGCGCCATCGCCATCCAGGCGCAGCGCGCCCATGCCCAGGCCCAGGCGGCGCGCAGCGACGACGTCGGCGCCGAGCGCAACCGCTGGTGGGATGTCGAGGCCGATGCCGCGGAGCCGGCGGCGGAAACGATCGAGGAGGCCGGCGAAGGCGCCCTCAACCTCTTCATCTTCAACCGCGGCGGCGGCCGCGAGGTGGTGCTGAACTTCCAGCCCGGCGAGGACCTGCTGCGCATCGCCCGCAACATCAACGACACCGGCATCGCCGCCCCCGAGGACGTGGTCTCGCACCTCTCCGACGTCGACGGCAATGCGGTGATCGATTTCGGCAACGGCGACCAGATCACCCTGGTGGGCGTGAAGGCGGCGGATATCGTCGCCAGCCCGGGGGCCTATTTCTCGGTCGGCTAGAACCGGACCGCATATCGTTTCGGGGATGGCGCCGCGGCCGGACTTGGGTCGCGGCGCTGTCGTTTCCGGCGGCACCCGCGCTCACCAGGCCATCCGGCCGCCGATGCCCTCCGCCCTTGCCTGCCGGTAGGCGAGGTTCGCCGCCACCATGTCCTCCATCGCGATCCCCATCGCCTTGTAGACCGTGATTTCGCGATCGTTCCGCCGCCCGGCGGCGCGGCCGAGCGCCACGGCGCCCAGCGTCGTCGCCTGCGCGGGATCGATGCCGGCGAGCTCGCCGCAGCCGACCGGCGGCAGCCAGAAGGCATCGAGGGATTCGACGAAGAGGCGGCCGTCCCGCGCCAATGCGGTCGGCAGCTCGCCCGCCGGGGGATGGTAGCCGACCGAGGCGACATGGGCGCCGCGCTTCAGCCAGGCGGCGTCGATCACCGGCGCGGCGCTGTGGGTGGCGAGGCAGACGACGTCGGAATCCCGGACCGCGGCCTCGACGTCGGCGGTGGCCCGGGCCAGCGGGCAGCGGGCCGCCAGGCGCTCGGCATCCTCCAGATGCAGCGAGCAGAGATGGATGCGCTTGAAGTCGCGGATGAGCGGCAGCAGGCGGAGATGCTCGCGCCCTTGCACCCCCGCCCCGATCACCGTGGCCACGCGCGCGTCCTTGCGGGCGAGGAGCCGCGCCGAGAGCACGGCGGAAGCGGCGGTGCGGATGCCGGTGATGTAGGTGCCGTCCATGACGCAGCAGGCAAGCCCGGTCTCCGCCTCGAAGAGGGTGATCATTGCCAGGTGATTGGGAAGGCCCAGCGCCAGGTTGCCGTCGAAGACGTTGACCACCTTCACCGCGATCGCCATGCCCGGCTGCCAGGCCGCCATGGCGAGGGCGAAGCCCTTGCCGGGCACCGTCACCTCGGGCCGCGCCGGCGACTGCACCTCGCCGCGCTCGAGGCCGGCGAAACCGTCTTCGAGGCCGTCCAGCAGCTGGCGGAGATCGATGCAGCGTTCGACCTGGGTCTCGCTCAGGATGAGCACCCGCCGGTTGCCCTTGGCGATCTCGAAGGCCGCCCGGGGGCGCTGGATCTCGACCGTTTCCATGTGACCAGACCTCAACTCAACTGGTTGCCGTTGCGGAGTACTGGCGGATATTCCGCGGAAAACCTGCGATCCTCAAATGATTAGTTCTTTTTGACTTGAGCTCAGCTCAACTGTATTTTCATCGCCATGGACCTCCACCCCTCTTTGCTGACGATGCTGCGGGCCTTCGAGGCGGTCGGCCGGAAGGCGAGCTTCAAGCGCGCGGCGGAGGAACTCCACGTCACCCAATCGGCGCTCAGCCATCACGTGCGGCATCTCGAAGAGGAGCTGGGCCTGACGCTGATCCGCCGCCTGCACCGGCGCATCGAACTCACCGCGGAAGGGGCGGCCCTGAGCGCCGACTGCGCCCGCGGCTTCGAGGCGCTGGCCGGCGCCGTCCGCCGGGCAAGGCCGGCGGCCGAGGACGGCGTGCTGACCGTGAGCGTCGCCCCCTATTTCTCGGCCCGCTGGCTCACCCCCCGGCTCGGCCGCTGGTGGGCGCGCCATCCGAAGATCGATCTCCGGCTGCATCATGCCTATCAGCCGGCCGATTTTCTCGACGACAAGGTGCATGCCGGGATCAGCTGGGGCCACGGCAACTGGCCCGAGGCCGAGGCGAGCCTGGTGCTCAGGGGCGAGCTGACGGCGGTCTGCAGCCCGGCCTTTCTGCGCAAGCTGCCGAGGAAACCGAAGCCTGCCGATCTCCTCCGCCACCGTCTGTTCTACGAGTTCGAGGCAGGGCACTGGCAGCGCTGGTTCGCGGCGGCAGGGGTTGCGCCCGGGGATGCGCCATCTGCAAAACTGGATGCAGTGCGCATCGACGATTCCCATGCCCTGCGGCGGACGGCGATGGACGGGCACGGCGCCGCCCTGTTCTTCCGGGGCCTGGTGCAGGAGGACCTCCGCAGCGGCCTGCTGGTGCAGCCCTTCGATGCCGCGATCGATCCCGGCAGCGCCTATTACCTGGTGCGGCCGCGCGGCCGGCCGGTCGGCAAGAACTTGGCGGCCTTCACCCGATGGCTGCTGGACGAGGTGAAGCGCGACTCGATGGCGTGAGGCGCGGCGGGAATGAACCTGCAGGATAGGCAATCAGGTCGAAGTAACCCGGAAACGACCCCTTCTCCCCTGGGAGGCAAAGCCGACCTTCGTCGGCAAGGGGGAGAAGGCAGGGATGAGGGGTGCATCCGCTGCTGAAACGCTCGCCTTGGCTTATGATACGTGCCGGCTCGGTCCGGATGAACCACCCCTCACCCTCGTCCCTCTCCCCCTTGGGGAGAGGGATGCGGAAGCGACCGCATCCGATTCAGGAGCCTTCTGGAGCGTTATGCCATTTGGTCGAATCACTGGCCGTCAAGTCACTGGGCGTCATGCCAAGGCTTGGCCTTGGCATCCACGAATTGCTTTGCAGCGGACAAACTCGTGGACCCCAAGGCCAAGCCTTGGGGTGACGAATATCCCTATACGAATGAACCTAAACGCACCTTGCTCTAGCCGCGGCGCCACTTGCTCCAGGAGCGCCACTGCTCGGGGAAGCGCCGGACCCAGGGTTCGGCGCGGCGGAAGAATGCCACGGCGGCGGCGCTGCAGCGCTCGCCGGCCGGGCGTTCGGGGTCGATCGGGATCGGCGCCTCGATCACCACCCGGTAGCTGCCATCGGGATCGCGCACGGTGAAGAGCGGCAGCAGCGGCGCGCCGGTGAGGCCGGCAAGGCGCGGGGCGCCGACGGCGACCGGCTGGCGGCCGCCGAAGACCGGCGTCTCGATCATCTCGTAGCCCTCGGTGGCGGCGGCGACGATGGAGACCACCTCGCTTGCCTTCAGCGCCCGCACCATCCGGCGCATGGCGGTCGCGGGTGCCGCGCGGTCGAAGACGATGCGCTGCGCCAGATGCCGGTCCTCGGGGATGCAGCGGATGCGATTGAGCCAGGCGATGCCGAAACGGGTCTCGGAGAAGCCGTGCTGCGGGCTGCTGAGATGCGAGACCCGGTAGCCGGCGCGATGCAGCGCCTGCTTGGTCGGGCCGCTGTTGAAGACGAAGGGCGCCACCCAGAGGATCGCCCCCTTCCCCTCTGCCAGCGCCGCGCGGAGATGCGGCTCGCCTTCGAGGGCAACCTCGGGCTGCCAGTAGTCGGGGCCCCAGGCCCGGAGATCCTGCATGCGGAGCTCGTAGACCGCCGCCTTGAGGTCGCGGGCGATCGCCTCGGCGCGGGGCCGGTCGACGTCGCCGAGGGCCGCCTGGATGCTGGCGCCGGTGCGCCGGATGGCGCCCGGGCTGGTGAAGAGGGGGATGCGGGCGACGCCGCGCCAGAGCGGCGCCCAGAAGCGCTCCGGCAGCAGCCAGGCGGGCGGCAGCAGCGCAAGGAGTGCCAGGACGGTGCCGAGATCGGCGAGGTTCCAGGCCGGCCGGGCGGAGAGCTTCCGCCCGCGATGCACGATCGGCTCGCTCCGCGACCCGATGGCTCCGGCAGATATGTCGGTCTGGTCGGACACGATCGCCGCTTCTCCCCCAACAGCGCTCCCTGGGTATCAATATACCGGAGAAGCGTCAGCTTGGCGACAGCTAGGTGGCGGTTTGCTGACGGGAAATGACGGGTGATGGGGGATGACGGGGGATGGGGTGGGGGTTGGAGTGCGGGGGTGGGTGCAGCGGACAGGAAGCTGGCGGGGGTGGGTGCATGTCCTGGCGATGAGGAGCCTACGATGCTAAGTACGGGCCCTGCTCCTGAATGACCGAATCCCGAAGGCCCAGTTCCGTGAAACCTGTCATGACTTCGTCTCCGATTATCGCTTCCTCGCGATTGATCTTCCAAGTTGGGAATTTGCGATAGCTATCACGACCGCCAAAACGACTGAGCAGAATCCCACGAGGAAGAGTACCTCCGCCATACCCTGGGACACGCGCACGACGGACAGACAAGCGACTGCCGCACAGGTAAGCAGTACGGCGCCTCTTCCCGTCCGCCGTGATTCAGTGATCCGGATAAGTCTGATCGTCACGACATCTGCCGCTCGCGAGTATCTAGTTTGGTTGCGGGGCCACAACATGCATGCCAATGCCACAATCCCGATTGTCAGATATCCGCACGCTAAGGTAGTGAGATACGCTTCCCTGGAAACAATTTCACAGTGTAGGAACTGAGCTAAGAGCTCCAGTGGATATTGGCATGACGCTTCAGTGAAGAATTGAAGTGCTAACGCGATTGCTGCAACAGCAAGGGTCAAGCGCAGCTCAATGAGAAATGCATACTCACCCTTCTTAGGGGGTAGAGACCGTTTGGTACCAGCTGCACCCGCAAAAATGATGCGCCAAAAATGAAGGGCCGTGGCAAAAGTGAATGCATCCACAAAATGGAAATTGCTGACTAGTAAATAAGCGAGGAAAAAGAGCAGGAATAGCGAAGGGCCAGCGATACTGTTCATCCGTCGATCTCCACGAAGCGACAAAGCCGATTCAATTTCGAATTCATCGTCCCGCCATCGACGCTCGCCGTCGTATCCGCAGTAAGAAAGCCGCTCGCTGCGCTCGCGCCCCCTCACCCCTGCCCTCTCCCACGAGGGGAGAGGGGGAAGGATTCTCTCTCAATCCGGATGCCACGTTCGCACCATCTCCTGCGCCTTTGCGAGTTCTTCGGGTGTCATTGTTGTTTTCAGTTGGTCGCGATACCTGATCGCGAAGTGTTGAATGTATTTTGGTCCTGACGACTTCTTCGCGGCTAGGTCTAGCCATTTGAACGCCAATACATGATCCGCCGACACGAGGTTGCCCCGCATATAGCCAATGCCCAGAGCGAGCTGGGCGCTCGGAAGGCCATGATTGGCTGCCTTGGTGCGCCAATACATGGCTTTGGCAATATTGCGGTCGACGCCTCTGCCATATTCATACGCAAACGCCAGCCTATCTTGAGCATCGGGGTATTCCTGAGCGGCAGACAGACGATACCATTCCATCGCCGTTTCCAAGTTTGGCACGACCCCGAGGCCAAGTTCATACATTCCCCCAAGATAATCCTGGGCAACTGGATCCCCTTGCTCTGCAAGTGGTCGCCACAACTCAACCGCCGCAGCATAGTCCTTGCGTTTGTAGGCAGATTTGCCGTCTTCCAACGGGCCGGCATGCAACGCTGTGGAAGCACCGATTGTCAGTGCAAATGCGACGAGTACGGTTCGAATTTGCATCAGGCGGTCGGCACTCCTCACTTCCGCCACGACATCCACAAACCAACACTCGCCCTTAGCTGCACGCGCGCCATCTTCCGAATCGGGAGAGGGGGAAGGTGGGTTGGGTACGGATTTGGCGGCACGCTTTCCCGTCTGGCGTCTTGAGCGCAATGGTTGAAATCTAGCGAGGGCTGTTCGCGGGTGCAAGCGGGGCGTGGAAGGGAAGACGCTCGCTGCGCTCGCGCCCTCTCCCCTGCCCTCTCCCGAATCGGGAGAGGGGGACTTTCTTGGGGTCGAGGGGTGTGCAACCAAACGGGTCGGGGTGGGTTCTAGGGGGTGGAAGGCCTTTCCGGCGGCGTGCGGTTGCCGGGGGAAGGTCGCGTGGACTTGTTAGGAGCAGATCGATGCGCTGGAGAACCGGAAGCCTCACATTCGCCCTGCTGCTTGGCGCGGCAATGCCCGCCTTTGCGCAGGAAACCTATACGGACGACGGCCTCTCGGCCCAGGATCCGACCATCATCAGGGGCTGCCATTACGGCGAGGTCATCGACAGCACCACCCCGGCCCAGACCAAGGCCCGGCTGGAGGCCGCCGGATATTCCGCGGTGCAGGTGCTGCGCAAGGGCTGCGACAACGTCTGGCACGCCGAGGGCATCTATGGTGGGGCCCGGACCCGGGTGATCCTGACGCCCGAGGGCAGCATCGCCCAGGACGGGAAATAAATTTTAATCTGAGCCAGTTAGGCGTCGATTCTCGCCCGATGCGGCAAGATGGGGGCTGGCCCCGGCGAAGCGCCATGCTAGGCTTTCCGCCATGGAAGACCCCTACAAGGTCCTGGGCGTGGCGCGCGAGGCGACGGCGGAGGAGATCCGCCGCGCCTACCGGAAGCTGGCGAAGCTGCATCATCCCGACGTCAATCCCGGCAAGCCCAAGGCCGAGGAGCGCTTCAAGGCGATCGCCGCGGCGCATGACCTGCTCTCCGATCCGGTGAAGCGGGCGCGCTTCGACAAGGGCGAGATCGATGCCAGCGGCGCCGAGCGCCCGGCCGAGCGGCGCTTCTACCGGGATTTCGGCGACCAGCCGGCGCGCGGCAAGTATCGCGCCGCCCCGGATTTCGACGATGCCTTCCTGCACGACATCTTCGCCGACACCGTGGGCGAGCGGCCGCACGGCTTTTCCGCCCGCGGGCCCGATGCGCATTACAGCCTGACCGTGGATTTCCTCGAGGCCGCCAACGGCGCGCAGAAGCGCATCACGCTGCCCGACGGGCGCGGGCTCGACGTGAAGATCCCGGCAGGGCTGCGCGACGGGCAGGTGATGCGCCTCAAGGGCCAGGGCCTGCCCGGGCTTGGCCAGGGCCCGGCCGGCGATGCGCTGATCGAGGTGCATGTGGCGCCGCATCCGCTGTTCAAGCGGGTCGGCAACGACGTCATCCTGGAACTGCCGGTGACGCTGAAGGAATCCATCCTCGGCACCCGGATCGACGTGCCGACCATCGCCGGCACGGTCAACCTGATGATCCCGCCGCATTCCGGGCGCGGCCGGCGCCTGCGCCTGAAGGGCCGCGGCATCGCAGCCGGCGGCCAGATCGGTGACCAATATGTCGAGCTGAAGCTGGTGCTGCCCTCCCAGGCCGAGCCCGCCCTCACCAGCTTCATGGAAGGCTGGACGCCGGACCATGCCGAGAATCCGCGGGCGGAGTTCGAGCGCCTGGCGCGGAAGGTGGGGCCATGAAGCGCCTCGAAGACGTCGCCGCCCTGTTCCCCGGCCTCGACAAGGTCGAGCTCACCTCCTGGATCGAGCAGCGCTGGGTGCGCCCGGAGCGCGGCGAGGGCGAGACCTGGATCTTCCACGAGATCGACCTCGCGCGGGTCAGCCTGATCTACGACCTGCGGCGCGAGATGGACACGCCCGAGGACACCGTGCCGATGGTGCTCTCGCTGCTCGACCAGATCTACGATCTCCGCGGCATCGTGAAGACCCTGCTGCGGGCGCTGCAGGACCAGCCGGCCGAGGTGCGGACGGCGGTGCTGGGCGCCCTGCGGCCGGATGACAGCGCCAGGCTGAAGGACCTCTAGGGCTTCCGGACGGGCCCGTTCCCGCATGACCCGCCTGCGCCGCCGGCAGTTGTGAGGGCCGAGGGGGCGTGGCAGATTGCGCGCCATGTCCGCTCCCCAGCCGGCGCCGCCGCGCGCCATCGACATTCATTTCAACGAATTCGTCGCCCTGATCGGCGTGCTGATCGGGATGACGGCTCTGTCGATCGACATCATGCTGCCGGCCCTGGCGGACATCGCCGGCTCCTACGGCGTCACCGCGCCCAACGACCGGCAGCTGGTCATCACCTTCTATCTCGCGGGCTTCGCCCTCGGCCAGCCGTTCTGCGGGCCGCTCTCGGACCGCTTCGGGCGCAAGCCGGTGCTGATCGCCGGGCTGCTGATCTATCTCCTTGGCTCGGTCCTGGCGCTGATCGCGCCCAGCTTCGAGACGCTGCTGGCGGCGCGGGCGCTGCAGGGGCTGGGCGCCGCCGCGCCGCGCATCGTCTCGGTGGCGATCGTGCGCGACCGTTTCATCGGCCGGCACATGTCGCGGGTGATGTCGATCGTGATGATGGTCTTCATCACCGTGCCGATCTTCGCCCCGGCCATCGGCGAGGGCTTGGTGCAGATCGGTCACTGGTCCTGGATCTTCGGCTTCATGCTGCTCTGCGCCTGCCTCGCCCTCGGCTGGGCGGCCCTGCGCCTGCCGGAGACCCAGGCGCCGGAGGACCGCATCGCGCTCTCGGTGGCGTCGCTGCGCCGCGCCTTCCTCACCGTGGTCACCACCCGGCGCACCTGCGGCTATACCGTGGCGATGGGATTCCTGTTCGGCGGGCTGATGGCCTATGTCGGCAGCGCGCAGCAGGTCTTCGTCGACGTCTACCACCTCGGCAGCCTGTTCCCGGTGATGTTCGGCGGCATGGCCTCGGTGCTGGCTCTCGCCTCCTTCACCAATGCCAAGCTGGTGGGGCGGCTCGGCATGCGCCGGGTCTCGCATCTGGCCATGATCGCCTATGTGCTGGTGACCGCGAGCCTCGGCCTGTTCGGCTTCCCCGGCCAGCCGCCGCTGCCGGTCCTCGGCCTGGTGATCGGCGGCGCGCTGTTCCTCTTCGGCCTGATCGCGCCGAACTTCAATGCGCTTGCCATGGAGCCGATGGGCCATGTCGCCGGCATGGCGGCCTCGGTGCTCGGCTTCTACACCGCGACCGCCGGCGCCCTCCTCGGCTGGATTGTCGGCCAGCAGTTCGACGGCACGGTACGGCCGCTCACCATGGGCTTCGCCGTCTTCGGCCTGCTCGCCCTCGCCAGCGTGCTGATCACCGAGCGCGGCGTGCTGATGCGGCGGGCGGACGGCGATGCCGAGGGAAAGCCCGCGCCGCATTCGGCCGAATAGCCGGCTCAGCCGCGCGGCCTGCCGTCGAAGACGACCGCGTGGTGCCCTTCCCGGAACTTCCCGAAGGACTGCCGCCAGGACTGGCCCGGCCAGCGCAATTCCACCGCCCCCGTCGCCGGGCGATAGGCCGCGGTATAGATGGTGCCGATGCCGTTGTGATAGGCGGTGGTGTGCAGCGGCGGCTGCAGGAAGGCGTCGGCGAGGTGCTGCGGCGTCATCGCGGGCACGGCGAGGCGCATCTGCAGGAAACGCTCGCGCTCGACCGTCGCCGTCGCCCTTGCGTAATCGTGCCACTCGACGTCGCCCTGGTGGTTGGTGGCGACCGGGAGCTGCAGCAGGCCGGGTTCGCGGTCCGGCGCCAGCAAGGCGGTGACATAGGCGCCGCTGCGGTCGAGTACGGTCACGTTATAGGCCATATGGGTCGGCACCCGGCGCAGCACCTCGGCCGCCTCGGCGGCAGTGCTGCAGAATTCCAGGATGTAGCGGATGATGATCGGGATGCCGAAGCCGTCGCCGACCACGCGCCGGCCGCCGAAGGTGATGCTGGCGGCGAGGCCGGCATCGTTCATCCCGTCGATCGCGCCCCAGATGCAGTCGCTCATGGCGATGACCCGCCGGCCGTTCCAGCGAGTCGCCAGCATGACGCCCTCGCAGAGCCGCGGGACATAGTCGTAGTTGCGGATCAGCCAGGGCTCAGCCCCGCGGGTCCAGACCACCTGGCTGCAACCCGTCAGATAGGCCGGCGGGTTGTAGAGGCTGAGGAAGCGGGCGACCAGGTCGCTGCCCCCCGCCATCTCCACCAGGCGGTCGTAGATCGGCACCAGTTCCGGCATATGGGTGCGCAAGGCCCGGCGGCATTGCGCCAGGGTCGGCCGCGCCTCCGGCCCTTCCGCCAGGTACCAGCGCTGATAGGCCGGCCAGAGCCGGTGGAACAGCCGCTGCCATTTCGGGCCGGGGCGGTCCTCCTGGACGGCCTCGAAGTCGAAACGCAGGGGGGCGGCCATGTGGGGGGGCGGATGCGGGTGCGACGTCACCGGGCCCCGCGCTTCTCGAACACGGTGACGCCGAGTGCCGCCACCGTGACGCAGGCGATGGCGAGCAGCATCCGCCCGCCCAGGCCCTGGCCGAGGAAGATGGCACCGACCACCGCCGCCGCGGCCGGCTCGAGGGTGAGCAGGATGCCATAGGTGCGGGCCGGCATCCGCTGCAGCGCCGCGAACTCCAGCGCCATCGGGAAGACCGTGGCCAGCAGCGCCACCAGGGTGGCGGCGCCGACCTGCAGCGCCGTCGCCGCCAGGATGGTGCCCTCCATCAGCGCATAGGGCAGCAGCAGCAGTGTCGCCACCGCCATGCCGAGGGTGAGGCCGCTGCCGCTGTCGAAGACCTGCCCGGCGCGCTTGCTCAGCGGCACGAAGGCGGCCCAGCCGAGGGCGGCAAGCGCGGCGAGGCCGAGGCCCCAGGGATCGAGGTCGGTGCCGATCTCCGGCGTCAGCAGCAGCAGGCCGAGGACCGCGACGCCGCACCAGAGGAAATGCGCCGGCCGGCGCGAGGCGGCGACCGCCAGCGCCAGGGGCCCGAGGAAGGCGACGGTCGAGGCGATGCCGAGCGGGATCGTCTGCAGCGCCAGGAAGAAGGGCAGCAGCATTGCCACCAAGGCGATGCCGAACAGCACGATCAGCCCGGCATGGCGGCGCAGACGCCGGTCGAGCCGCGGGCGCGACATCAGGGCCAGCATCAGGGTGGCAAAGCCGGTGGTGGCGAGCGTGGTTCCGCCCGGGCCGAGATCGGCGAAGAGCACGGTGGCGAAGGCCGAACCGAGCTGCACCGAGACAATGGAGAGCAGGATGAGGCCGGCCGGCGGCACCCGGCCAAGGAGGGCGCCGATGCGGGCCTCGCCGCGGCGCAGCCCGGGCCGGGGCTCAACCGGGCCGAAAGCCGCCCCGGGACAGGGCATGAGGACGGGCTGAAGGTCCATGGCGCTCACAGGATCTTGAAGGCGCCGGGCTCGAGATGGGCGCCGTGATGCTCGGGCGTCAGCGG
>CAZKDH010000003.1:0-68922 GCA_964551505.1 uncultured Rhodospirillaceae bacterium | reverse complement strand
GGCCGGTTTACTCCGGGCGGCCTTCCTGCTAGCTTCCGCGCCGAATTTTCCCGACAGAACCAAGGATTAGCGGGTTGATCCGATGAAAATCAACGGCAATGCGATTCGTCCCGGCAACATCGTCGAGCACCAGGGACGCCTATGGCGTGCGGTCAGGATCCAGCACACCCAGCCCGGCAAGGGCGGCGCCTATCTCCAGGTCGAGCTTAAGGACATTCGTACCGGCACCAAGCTGAACGAACGTTTCCGCTCCTCGGAGACGGTGGAGCGCGTGCGGCTGGACGAGCACGAATACCAGTTCCTCTTCGCCGAGGGCGACAACTACACCTTCATGGAACAGACCACCTACGAGCAGATCACGCTCAACGCCGAGCTGATCGGCGATCCCGCCGTCTTCCTGCAGGAAGGCATGGTGGTGACGGTGGAAAGCTACGAAGGCTCGCCGATCTCGGTCTCGCTGCCGGAAACCGTGACCATGCGCCTGATCGAGGCCGATCCGGTGGTGAAGGGCCAGACCGCCGCCTCCTCCTATAAGCCGGCGAAGCTGGAGAACGGCGTCCGTGTCCTGGTGCCGCCGCATGTCGAGAACGGCACCCGCGTCGTCGTCAACACCGCCGACGGCAGCTACGTCGAGCGCGCCAAAGACTGATGGCAAAGACCGCACTCATCAACGTGATGGCGCGTGCCGCCGACAAGGCCGCACGCTCGCTGAAGCGCGACTTCGGCGAGGTCGGCCAGCTGCAGGTCTCGCAGAAGGGGCCGGCGGACTTCGTCTCCAACGCCGACATCAAGGCCGAGCGCACGATTCGCGAGGAGCTGACGAAGGCGCGGCCCGCCTTCGGCTTCCTGATGGAGGAATCCGGCGAGACCAAGGGCAGCGATCCGGACAGCCGCTGGATCGTCGACCCGTTGGACGGCACCACCAATTTCCTGCACAGCATCCCGCATTTCGCCATCTCGATCGCCCTCGAGCAGAAGGGCGAGATCGTCGCCGGCCTGATCTACGATCCGATCAAGGACGAGGTGTTCTACGCCGCCAAGGGCGCCGGCGCCTTCTGCAACGACCGGCGCCTGCGGGTCTCCGGCCGGCGCGCGCTGAACGAATCCCTGCTGGCGACCGGCATCCCCTTCAAGGGCCACGGCGACGGCGAGCGCTTCGGCAAGCAGCTCGCCGCGGCGATGCGCGAGACCGCCGGCGTGCGCCGCTTCGGTGCCGCCGCGCTCGACCTCGCCTATGTCGCGGCCGGCCGCTACGACGGCTTCTGGGAGGAAGGCCTCTCGCCCTGGGACATCGCTGCCGGCATGATCATCATCAAGGAAGCCGGCGGCTACATCACCGATCTCAAGGGCGGCCAGAGCATGATGGAGTCCGGCAACGTGCTGGCCACCAACGGCGCGCTGCACACCCCGATCCAGGCGCTGATCAGCGGGCACTAGCGGCGGTCGGTACGGCCGCAAGCAGCGGCCGACAGCCCGGGCGGCAGGAAATTTGCGGAAAACGGCCGGCAAATCAGGCCGGCACTCTAAACAAGGTTGTGGCTTTTCAAGGGGATGCGATATAGTCCCGGCTGATTTCGTGGGGCCCGGAGAAATCCCACCCGATTAACTAACAATCGCGCAGGCGTAAGTATGATCGCTCGGGTTGGAAGCCGCGTTATTCGCAACGCCTTCGTCGCCTCTCTCGCCACCGTAGCCGCCGTCGCGGCCATCGGCACCCCGGCCTTTGCCCTCGGCGACCCTGCGGGCGCGGTGGCCCTGACCCCGACCGCGGCACAGATCGCCCAGGCCGCGCCGGCCCCGGATGCACCCTCCGCTGAAGCGCCGGCAGCGCCGGAGCCGCCCGGCGAGCCGGAAGTCATGCCGACCTTCGTGCCGGAACCCGTGCCGACCAAGCCGACCGACGCCGTCGCCGGCTCGATCCCGTCGCTGCCGCAACCGGCACCAGCCACCGCGGCTGCGCCTGCCGGCGCCGCGCCGGCCGTACCCGCCGCCGGAGAGGCGACGGCAGCGCCCCAGCCGCAGGTGGAAACGCCGGGCGAGACTCCCGCCGCCGAAACCCCGGCCGCCATCACCCCGGCCGTGCCGCCGGCCCCTGCCGCCGAGAGCCCGGCCCCCGAGACCCCTGCTGCACCTCCGGCCGCGACGGCCCCTGCGGAGGCCCCTGCGGAAGCACCTGCGGAAGCACCCGCAGCCCCGGCCGAAGCCCCGGCGGCGCAAACCCCGGCAGCCCCGGCTGCGGAGGCCCCGGCCGCCGAGGCGCCGGCCGCCGAGACACCTCCCGAGACACCCGCCGAGCCGGATCCCAATGCCCCCGCGGTGCTGCCCGCCGGCGCCGTGCGCATCATCTTCGCAGCCGATGCGGACGATGTGCCCGATGAGTCGACCGGCACCCTCAACGAGATCGCCCAGAAGATGCTGGCCGACGGGAACATGCGCGTGCAGGTGATGGCCTATGCCAGCGGCGCCGAGGAAAACGAGAGCAAGGCCCGCCGCAAGTCGCTGGCCCGCGGCCTCACCGTTCGCGGCTACCTGATCAAGGCCGGCGTGCTGTCGACCCGCATCGACATCCATGTATTCGGCTCCAAGGCGGAGGGCATGCCCGCCGACCGTGTCGACATCCTGCCGGAGGCAAGCTGATTAGCCGGACAGCATCATTGCCAGCGCCGCGGCGAGGCCGCCGATGAGCCGCCCCACGCGCCAGCTCGTCTGGATGGTGATCGGCCTGATCGCGGCCGGCTTCATCGCCGCCATGCTGTGGGACAAGATCGTTGCCGCCTTCTGGCACAACGCCCCGCTGAACAGCTTCATCCTCGGCGTCCTGCTGGTCGGCATCGTCTTCACCTTCTGGCAGGTCCTGCGCCTCAACGCCGACATCTCCTGGATCGAGCATTTCCGCAAGGGCGGTCATGCCCCGAGCTACATCCAGCCGCGGCTGATGGCACCGATGGCGGCGATGCTGAAGGATCGCACCGGCGGGCGCCTCTCCTTCTCCGCCTCGTCGCTTCGATCGGTCCTCGACGGCATCCAGTCGCGGCTCGACGAGAGTCACGAGATTTCGCGCTACCTCATCAGCCTGCTGATCTTCCTCGGCCTGCTGGGCACGTTCTGGGGCCTGCTCGGCACGATCAATGCCGTGGCCGAGGCGATCGGCGGCATGAAGGTCGGCGGCAGCGGCGATCCGGCGGCGATGTTTGAAAGCCTCAAGCAGAGCCTCGAGGGCCCGCTGAGCGGCATGGGGATCGCCTTCTCGGCCTCGCTGTTCGGCCTCGCCGGCTCGCTGGTGCTGGGCTATCTGGAGCTGCAGGCCAGCCAGGCGCAGAACCGCTTCTTCAACGATCTCGAGGACTGGCTCTCCAGCCAGACCCGCCTCTCCTCCGGCGGCGCCCTGGTCGAGAGCGACCAGCCGGTCCCCGCCTATATCCAGGCGCTGCTCGAACAGACCGCCGAAAGCCTGGAGAACCTGCAGCGGGTGATGGCGCGGTCGGAAGACGGGCGGGCGCAGGGCAACCACAATTTCAAGCTGCTGGCGGACCAGATGCTGACGCTGACCGACCAGCTGCGCAGCGAGCAGCAGTTCATGGCGCGGCTCGGCGACACCCAGGCCGAGATGCGCCAGGTGCTGACTAAGCTCGGCGATCTCGCCGCCGGCGGGAATTTCGGCCTGGATGCCAACAGCCGCGCGCATCTGCGCAACATCGATGCCCGGCTGGGATCGATGGCCGAGGACCTGGCCCGCGGCCGCGACGCCTCGGTCCAGGACCTGCGCGCCGAGATCAAGGTCCTCGCCCGCACCATCGCCGTCGCCGCCGGTCTGGAGCGGAGCTAGGGCCGGCGGATGAGCGTCTCCTCAAGACGCCGCGGCGGCCGCCACGTCGAAGCCTGGCCGGGCTACGTCGACGTCCTGTCGACCCTGCTGATGGTCATCGTCTTCGTGATGATGGTCTTCGTGGTCGCCCAGCTCTATCTCAGCCAGGCGCTTTCCGGACGCGACGACGCCCTGGCCAAGCTCAACCGGCAGATCGCCGAGCTCGGCGACATGCTGGCAATGGAACGCAGCAACGCCGCGGAACTGAAGGCGCAGCTCAGCCAGATATCGGGCGAGCTCACCAGCTCGACTGCGGAACGCGACGACCTGAAGCGCAAGCTCACGATCGTCATCGGCGAGCGCGACACGTTGAAGGCGACCCTGGGCGATGCCGAGGCAAAGATCGCCGCCAGCGAGGCCAAGCAGAAGGAGCTCGAGGCGGCCTACAAGACGATCGACGCCGATCGGGAGAAGATCACCGCCCTGCTCTCCGACATCGCGGCGCTGGAAAGCCTGCGTGACGATCTGCAGAGCAGGCTCGGCACCAGCGAGGCCAACGCCCAGAAGATCACCTCCGAATCTCAGGCCCAGGTCGAGATCCTGAACCGTCAGATCCTGGCCCTGCGCGACGAGCTGTCGCGCATCAGTGCCGCCCTCGACGCCTCCGAGGCGAAGTCGAAGGAGCAGGACGTGCAGATCGCCGATCTCGGCAGCCGGCTGAACGCCGCCCTCGCCTCGAAGGTCGAGGAGCTGGCCCGCTACCGCTCGGAATTCTTTGGGCGCCTGCGCGAGGTCCTCGGCAACCGGTCCGATATCCAGGTGGTCGGCGATCGCTTCGTCTTCCAGTCCGAGGTGCTGTTCGATTCCGGCTCGGCGGAGATCGGTCCCGCCGGGCAGGAGCAGCTCGACATCCTCGCCACCACGCTGATCCTGATTTCCAAGGATATCCCGGCCGACATCAACTGGGTGCTGCGCATCGACGGCCATACCGACAAGCGGCCGATCGCGACCGCACAGTTCCCGTCGAACTGGGAACTCTCCACCGCGCGCGCCGTCGCCGTCGCCAAATTCCTGATCAGTCGCGGCATCCCGCCGGAGCGCCTCGCCACCGCCGGCTTCGCCGAATTCGCCCCGCTCGATCCGACCGACAGCGAGGACGCCTACAAGAAGAACCGTCGGATCGAGATGAAGCTGGATCAGCGCTAGCGGCCCCGCCCGGGCGATGCCGGGCTGCTACTCCGCCGCCTGCTCGAACTGCAGGGCCGCGAGCCGGGCATAGAGCCCGCCCTGGCGGGTCAGCTCCGCATGGGTCCCGACGGCGTCGATCCGGCCGCGGTCCATCACCACGATGCGGTCGCATTTCAGCACCGTCGCCAGGCGATGGGCGATCACGATCGTGGTCCGCTCCCGCATCAGCTCGTCGAGCGCCTTCTGCACCATCAGCTCGCTTTCCGCGTCCAGCGCGCTGGTCGCCTCGTCGAGCAGCAGCAGTGCCGGGTTGCGCAGGATGGCGCGGGCGATGGCGATGCGCTGGCGCTGGCCACCCGACAGGCGCACGCCGCGCTCGCCGAGATAGGTATCGTAGCCCTGCGGCAGCCGGTCGAGGAACTCGGCAGCATGCGCGGCCTTTGCCGCGGCGCGGACCTCGGCATCGCTCGCCGTCGGCTTGCCGTAGCGGATGTTTTCCAGGGCGCTCGACGAGAAGATCACCGGATCCTGGGCGACGATGCCCATGCCGAGGCGCAGGGCCTCGGGCTGCAGGTCGCGGACATCGACGCCGTCGAAGCTGACGCGGCCCTCCTCCGGATCGTAGAACCGCATCAGCAGCTGGAAGACGGTGGTCTTGCCGGCGCCCGAAGGACCGACGATGGCGACGCGTTCGCCCGGTTGGATCCGCAGCGAGAACTGGTCCAGAGCCCTGGTCTCCGGCCGCGAGGGATAGCGGAACGAGACGTTCTCGAAACCGACCGCGCCGCGCGACGGCTGCGGCAGCGGTGTCGGATGCTGCGGCGCCGTCACCACCGGCTTGGTGCCGAGCAGCTCCAGGATCCGCTCCATGGCGCCCGCCGCGCGCTGCAGGTCGCCGATCACCTCGCTGATGGCGCCGATCGAGCTTGCCACCAGGATCGCGTAGAAGACGAATTTCGCCAGGTCGCCGCCGCTGAGGCGCGATCCCACCACGTCATGCCCGCCGATCCAGAGAATGGTGCTGATCGAGCCGAAGACCAGCAGGATCACCACCGCCGTCAGCCAGGCCCGCGCCCGGATGCGGTCGATGGCCGCGGCGAAGGCGTCGTCGATGCGGGCGGCGAAGCTCTTGCGGTCGAGGTCCTCGTGGGAGAAGGCCTGCACCGTGCGGATCCCGTAGAGCGTCTCGGCGGCGTCGGCGGAGACCTCGGCGATCTTGTCCTGGGTGAGGCGGGAGAGCTTGCGCACCTTGCGGCCGTAGGTGACGATGGGCAGCACCACGATCGGCACCACCAGGAGGACCAGCCCGGTCAGCTTCGGGCTGGTCAGCATCAGGCCGACGAAGCCGCCGACGATCAGGATGGAATTGCGCAGGGCCACCGAGACCGAGGAGCCGATCACCGCCTGGATCAGCGTCGTATCGGTGGTGAGGCGGGAGATCACCTCGCCGGTGCGCGTTACCTCGAAGAAGCCCGGCGACAGCCCGATGATGTGGTCGAAGACGGCGCGGCGGATATCCGCCACCACCCGCTCGCCGATCCAGGACACCAGGTAGAAGCGCCCCGCCGTGCCGACCGCCATCACGATCGCCACCCCGAACAGCGCCAGCACCGCCTTGTCGAGCACGGTCGGGTCGCCCTGGCCGAAGCCCTGGTCGATCAGGAACTTGAAGCCCGGCCCCAGCGCTAGCACGGTGCCGGCGGCGATCAGCAGCATCACCGTCGCCCCGGCCGCCTGCCAGCGATAAGGGCGGATGAAGCGCAGGATGGCCAGCGCGCGGCGCGGATCGCGCGGGACCGGACGGTCGGGAATCGGGGCCTTGGCCATGCCGCGCTCAGGGATTGAGGACGAGGGGATGGCCGGTCGCCGCCGCCAGTTCGGCGGTCAGAATCTCGTGCAGCTTGCGGTGCGCGCCCTCGACCGCGCGGGTCGAGCGCCAGCCGCCGGCCGGGTCGGGGGCGAAATGCCAGGCGCCGCTCGCCGGCGAGGAGAGCCAGATCTCGCGGTTCGGCCCGTGTTTGTTGATGACATAGCGCCCGCCGCCCGCCAGCGCGATATGCAGGATGCCAGCCTCGAGATCGACGTCGAGATGGTCCTCCAGCTGATCCTCGATCTCCGTCATCAGCCGGTTGATGGTCTCCGTCGCCAGCCGCTCGAAGGCGCTTTGGTCCATGATTCCACTCGAATTTTCGGCCGGTCTCGGGGATAAGCCCGGGCCGCGGCATCATTAGACCGATGAAGCCCCGCTCGCAATCCCCCGTCCGTAGGAAAATTAACCATTTCTCGCCGGGCGGGGCCGGATTGGGGCTGCTCCCGGCACCCTGGACGGGCGATCCCGCCCTTGCGCGAAGTCCGGCGGTTCTGTATAACCCGCCCCGATTTCCAAGGAGTTATCGCCATGAAGGCCAAGATTCATCCCGACTACCACGAGATCAACGTGGTCATGACCGACGGGACCAAGTTCACCACCCGCTCGACCATGGGCAAGGCCGGGGACACGCTCAACCTCGACATCGACCCGAAGTCGCACCCGGCCTGGACCGGGGTGCATCGCCTGATGGACGCCGGCGGCCAGCTCGCCAAGTTCAACAAGCGCTTCCAGGGCATGGAGATGAAGAAGAAGTAGTTCCGCGTTACTGCGGCTCTACCGAGATCCACAGCCGCCCTCTGGGCGGCTGTTTCGTTTCAGGGCCTAGTTCTCGGACCGGGGAAAGCCGCCGACCACCGCCGTCATTGGCCCGGCCGCGACCCGGGCGCCGACCTGGTCGTCCAGCCGCGCCACCCGCTGGTAGAGCGAGAGGCTGCGCGACAGCAGCCGCTGCAGTTCCTCGGGCATCGCCCGCACCGCCTCGGTGGTGTCCTTGCTGCAGAGCTCGCGCCCGCCCAGCCGGCGCTCCGGCTTCGCGGCTTCCTCGATCGACATCTCGCCGTTATGCACCGCGCGGTGGGTCAGCAGCCAGGCCAGCACCTGGGTCAGGCGCGCCACCAGCCGCATCGTCTCCATGCTCGTGGTCAGCCCGTCATCCACTGCCAGCCGTTTCGAATCGGCTTCGGCATGATCCGTGAGATAGCGGCGGGATTCCGCCAGCAGGCCCATCGCCTCAAGCATGGTGCGGTCGAAGAACTCGATATTAGCCATCTCGGCCGGCGACTCCTCAGCTCCGGTCTCGGCGACCGGGGGCGGTATAAAAGCAGCTTCTAGGACAGGCGTTAAGAAATATTATTCGTTCCCGCCAAAAAGCCGCGGCAAAAAAACGTGATCCGGGTCTTGACCGGTAAGCCTTTGTTTCCCATGTCGTTGTTGCCAGGACGCCGGTTTCGGGTTTTGGCAGTGCAAAACGGTCGGCCCATGCGGGCGGCCGAAAATCCCATGTTGCTCAACAAGGAGAATGTGGCCATGCGTACCTATGATCTTTCCCCGCTCTTCCGTTCCACCGTCGGCTTCGACCGCCTCTCGCGCCTGATGGATTCGGCGCTCCGCGGCGAGGAAACCGCGCCCGCCTATCCGCCCTACAACATCGAGCGGACCGGCGAGGACACCTACCGCATCACCATGGCGGTGGCCGGCTTCGGCGAGGACGACGTCACCATCACCGTCCAGGAGAACGCCCTCACCATCGCCGGCAAGCTCGCGAAGGAAGAAGGCGAGCGGACCTACCTGCATCGCGGCATCGCTGGCCGGGCCTTCGAGCGCCGGTTCGAGCTCGCCGAGCACATCACGGTGAAGGCGGCCAGCCTGCAGAACGGCCTGCTGCACGTTGAACTGGTCCGCGAAGTCCCCGAGGCCGCCAAGCCCCGGACCATCAAGATCGCGGCGGGCGACAAGTCCCAGCCGCGGGTGATCGACAGCAAGGCGGCCTGAGGCCGGACCCGTTGCACGATCTCGACCGATAGCCTGAGGCGCATCATGGCCGGGACCCGTCCCGGCCATGATCGTTTCCGGCCCGGCGCCACTGGACACCCCGGCCGCCGTTTTATTCCGAAATGAAACCTATGGCCGCCTCGCGCGGGTCGACCTAGCATGCCGGCACCGCCGGATTTCGGCGGCACGGTCGGGAGCGAGTCGCAGATGAAACCGGAGTCAGTGAAAGGCCTCTTCCAGCGTGCGGCGGAGCACGCCATCAACTACCGAGATCGCGGCAGCGAGGCCCCGCACCGGCCCGCCCAGAGCTTTGCCCAGTCGCTCGCCGCCTTCGCCGAGCCGGTACCGGAACGCGGCACGGCGGCCCCGGCGGTGATCGACGAGCTCGCCGCCAAGGCCGAACCCGGCCTCCATCGCATGACCGGTCCGCGCTTCTTCGGCTGGGTGATCGGCGGCTCGCATCCGGCCGGCGTCGCCGCCGACTGGCTGACCGCCGCCTGGGGACAGAACAGCGGCAACCACCACGCCACACCCGCCGCGGCGGCGGCGGAAGCCGTCGCCATGGGCTGGCTCCTCGACATCCTCGACCTGCCGCGCGCCAGCTCGGTCGGCTTCGTCACCGGCGCCACCGTGGCGAACTTCGTCGGCTTCGCCGCCGCACGCAACGAGGTCCTGCGCCGCGCCGGCTGGGACGTCGAGGCCCAGGGCCTGTTCGGCGCGCCGCCGATCACCGTGCTGATCGGCGACGACGCCCACACCACCGTCTATTCCGCGCTGCAGTTTCTCGGCCTCGGCCACGACCGGGTGGTCCGGATCCGCACCGACGAGCAGGGCCGCATCGTTGCCGCCGCCTTCCGCGCCGCCTGCGCCAGGGTCGATGGCCCCGCCATCGCCGTGCTGCAGGCCGGTCAGCTCAACACCGGCGGCTTCGACGATTTCGACGACCTGATAGCGGCGGCGCATGCGGCCGGCGCCTGGGTGCATGTCGACGGCGCCTTCGGCCTCTGGGCCCGCGCCTGCCCCGGCCTCAAATCCCTGACCGCCGGCATCGAGCAGGCCGATTCCTGGGCCACCGATGGCCACAAATGGCTGCAGACGCCCTATGACTGCGGCTATGCCATCGTCCGCGACGCCGACGCCCATCGCCGCGCCATGACCATCGCCGCCAGTTACCTCCCGCCCGCCGCCGAGGGCGAGCGCGATCCCAGCCATTTCGTGCCGGAACTCTCGCGCCGGGCCCGCGGCTTCGCCACCTGGGCGATGATCAAGCATCTCGGCCGCGAGGGCATCGCCCAGATGGTCGAGCGCCATTGCGCGACGGCGCGCCTGATCGCCGACCGCCTGCGGGCCGACAGTTCCATCCAGGTCCTCAACGACGTGGTGCTGAACCAGGTCATCGTCCGGTTCGGCGCCCACGAGACCGACGTGGTCGGCGACAGGCTGACCCAGGACACCATCGCCCACATCCAGGCCGATGGCATCTGCTTTGCCGGCGGCGCGAAGTGGCGCGGCCGTCAGGTGATGCGGATCTCGGTCATCAACTGGCAGACCGACGCGGCCGAGGGCGCGATCGCGGCTGACGCCATCCTGGCGGCCTGGCACGCGGTGCGCGACAAGGGCTAGGCGGCGAGCAGCTTCCTCAGTCCCGCCGTCACCCGGTCCGGCGCTTCCGCCATCACCATGTGGCCGATGCCCGGCAGCGCCTCGGCGGCGCGCATCGGCAGGCGGGGGAAGAACGCCTGCGCCTTTTTGAGTGGCGTCATCCGGTCCAACGCGCCCTGCACCGAGACGACCGGACAGGTAATCCGCGCCGCCGCGGCGACGGCCCCTTTATAGGCATTGCAGGCGGCGAGGTCGGCGTGCAGCACGCCGGGCGCCGCCCGCTCCAGCAGCCTCAAACCGGTCGACAGCATGCCGAGGCCCGGCACCTCGTTGCCGCCCATGTGCCCGGCCGGACCGAAACCCCAGCTCGCCACCAGTTCACCGGCGATCGGCTGGTTCGCCTTCGCCGCCGCCAGCAGGTCCGGATGCACCGGCATTTCCGGCGCGAAGCCGACGAGGCCGAGGCCCAGCGCCCGCCCGGGCGCCGCGGACGCCATCTCCAGCGCCGCCAGCGCGCCCATCGAATGCCCGACCAGATAGGCGCGATCGACCCGCAGCGCATCCAGCGCCCGCCAGGCCCAGGCCGCCATCGCCTCGATGTCGGCGAGGCACGGCCCGCCGGACCGGCCATGCCCAGGCAGGTCGACCGCGATGGCCGACCCGCCGTGATGCGCCACATAGCGCGCCTGCAGGGTCCAGACGCTGTGGTCCATCCCGGCGCCGTGCAGGAACAGCACCGCCGGGCGGTCGCCCGCTACCGGCTGTCCGCCGGTCGCGGCAAAGACCCGATGCCCGTCGACGTCGAAGATCACGCCGAGGTTTCCTTCTGCGATGCCCGGAGGGCCTGAGCGAGATCGTCGATGATGTCGCCGGCATCCTCGAGGCCGACCGAGAGCCGGATCAGCTCCTCGCCGATCCCGGCCGCCTTCAGCGCCGCCGCATCCAGCTGCCGGTGCGTCGTGCTCGCCGGATGGATGACCAGCGTCTTCGCATCGCCGACATTGGCGAGATGCGAGCTCAGCTTCAGCGCATCGATGAACCGGCGGCCCGCGGCCCGGCCGCCCTTGACGCCGAAGCTCACCATCGAGCCGGCGCCCTTCGGCAGCAGGCGCTGGGCCAGGGCGTAGTCGGGATGATCGGGATGGCCGGGATAGTTCACCCAGTCGACCGCCGGATGGCTCTTCAAGGCGGCCACCACCTTCACCGCATTCTCGACATGGCGCGCCATGCGCAGCGGCAGGGTCTCGATGCCCTGCAGCAGATACATGGCATTGGCCGGGCTCAGGCAGGCGCCGAAATCCCGCAGGCCTTCCAGGCGCGCCCGCATGATGAACGCCGCCGGCCCGAAATCCTCGGCGAAATCGATGCCGTGGTAGCCGGCATAGGGTTCGGTCAGGGTCGGGAACTTTCCCGCCCGCTCCCAGTCGAAGCGGCCGCCATCGACCAGCACGCCGCCGATCGCCAGCCCATGCCCGCCCAGCCACTTCGTCGCCGAGTGCAGCACCAGGTCCGCGCCCTGGGACAGCGGCTGGCTGAGATAGGGCGTGGTGAAGGTGGCATCGAGCAGCAGCGGCAGTTGCGCGCCCCGGGCGACCTCGGCCAGGGCCGGCACGTCCAGCACCTCGAGGCCCGGATTGCCGATGGTCTCGGCGAAGATCAGCCGCGTCTCCGGCCGGATCGCCGCCTTGAAGCCGGCAATGTCCCGCGGGTTGACGAAGCTGGTGGTGATGCCGAAGCGCGGCAGGGTCAGGCGGAACAGATTGAGGCTGCCGCCATAGAGCGCCGCCGAGGCGACGATATGCCCGCCCTGCCCCATCAGCGTGGCGATCGCCAGGAACAGGGCGGCATGGCCGCTGGCGGTCGCCACCGCGCCGACGCCGCCTTCCAGCGCCGCCACCCGCTCCTCGAACACCGCCACGGTCGGATTGCTGATCCGGGAATAGATGTGGCCCGGCTGTTCCAGGTTGAACAGCGCCGCAGCATGATCGGCATCGTCGAAGACATAGGAGGTGGTCTGGTAGATCGGCACCGCCCGGGCCCCGGTCACCGGGTCCGGCCGCTGGCCGGCATGCAGCGACAGGGTGTCGAATTTCAGGAACTTCGGATCCGCCATGTCATGCCCCTGCTGCCCCATTCCCCAAAAGCCCAACCCCCAAAAGCGGAGGGCCGCTCATCCGGTTTCCCGGCGGCGGCCCTCTCGATTTTTGTAAAGCCTCAACCTGTCTAACTTGCGGCCGGGGAACGTTACGGTTGGCCCCCGACATCGTCAAGAAGGAATCTTGTAACAAGACCGACTTACGCAGGATTGTGAAGATGCGAGCTAATCCGAAGTCTGAAGACAAGACCGCCGGCCACAGGGGCCGGCGGCAAGTTAGACAGGGAGGCATGAAACTGGATCGTCGGAACTGATCCAGGGAGAAAGACGGGAATACCATCTTCCTGAATGCCAATTTATAGGCCGGATGTGAACAAAACGTTAACGCGCCGACGATTTTTTGCCGGCGAGATAGCGCCGTAGTAATCATATTTAATGTTATAATTTCAATATATTGGACTTCTATGTTGATTTGAAAAATCCGGAAGCGGCATTGAGATGGGCGCGCTTCGCCGAGATTTTTTCTTCCACCCGCGCGATCTCCGCCTTGAGATCGGCGATGTAGTCCGTGAGTTCCTCGACCGACAGCGGATCCAGGTTCTTCGGCTGTGGCTTGGTCTTGCGCGGTTCGAGTTCTTCGATGTCCATGGCGGCACCCTTTTCCGGCGCCGAGTCTAGGCGTAATGCCACCGGGTTTCCAAGGCTCTTGAACTAGGCTAGGAAGCGGAAAATCCCACAGGAAGGCACCGCCCCATGGCACGTCCCGATCGGCTCCCCGCGGAAATGACCGCGATCGAACTCAACGGATTCGGCGGCCCGGAAGTCCTGCGTCCCGGAAGGCGGCCGGTCCCCGCCCCCGGCCCGGACGAGGTGCTGATCCAGGTCGCGGCCGCCGGGGTGAACCGCCCGGACATCCTGCAGCGCCAGGGCGGCTACGCCCCGCCGCCCGGCGCCTCGGACATCCCCGGCCTGGAAGTATCGGGCACCGTCGTCGCCTGCGGCGCGGCGGTCGCCGACTGGAAGGCGGGCGACCGGGTGATGGCCCTGGTCGCCGGCGGCGGCTATGCCGAATACTGCCCCGCCCCCGCGGTCCAATGCCTGCCGGTGCCACAGGGCTTCGACCTCCCTCTGGCGGCGGCGGTGCCGGAGACCTTCTTCACCGTCTGGACCAATGTCTTCGAACGCGGCCGCCTGAAGGCCGGCGAGACCTTCCTGGTCCATGGCGGCTCCAGTGGCATCGGCACCACGGCGATCCAGCTCGCCCATCATTTCGGCGCCAAGGTGATCACCACCGTGGGCAGTGACGACAAGGCCGCGGCCTGCCGCAAGCTGGGCGCCGATCTCGCCCTCAACTACCGCAGCCAGGATTTCGTCGCCGAGGTGATGCGGGCGACCGGCGACAAGGGCGCCGATCTCATCCTCGACATGGTCGGCGGCGACTACATCAATCGCAACCTGAAATGCCTTGCCGTGGAGGGTCGCCTGGTGCAGATCGCCTTCCTGCAGGGATCCAAGGCCGAGATCAACCTCGCCGCCCTGATGGTGAAGCGCCAGACCATCACCGGCTCGACCCTGCGTCCGCGCTCGGTGGCGGAAAAGGGCGCCATCGCCGCCGCCTTGCGCCGGCAGGTGCTGCCCCTGCTGGAGGGCGGCAAGGTGAAGCCGGTGCTGCACCAGACCTTCCCCCTCGCCCAGGCGGCGGACGCCCATCGCCTGATGGAATCCAGCGCCCATATTGGCAAGATCGTGCTGACGGCGTGACCCCGGCGATGTCGCCGGGGTCACGCGTCGTTCGGACCCGCTAGAAGCCGACCTTGGCGGCCTTCACCTTGCCGAGCTGCGCCAGGCCGAGAACGAAGATCAGGATCAGCGACAGCAGGTTGATGTAGTTCAGGTACCAAGGGGCATCCGGCGTCCGCGGCCAGATCAGGTTCAGCGTCATCACCACGCCGAAGGCAAGCGCCAGGACGTTGACGATCATGCCCCAGTTGCCGAGCTTGAAATGCCCGGCCGGCTTCCAGCCATGCAAACGGGCATAGAGCGCGCCGCCCGTCACCATGTGGAACGAGGTGTAGATGCCGGCGGTGGCGAAGCTGATCACCTGGGTGATCGCATTGCTCGAGAGCAGGCCGAGCAGGACGATCGCGCAGGGGATGACGGTTGCCGTCAGGATGGCGCCGTTCGGCAGGCCGCGCCGCTCGTCGATCCTGGACAGAGTCTCGGAGCCGAACAGCAGCCTGTCGCGGCCCATCGAGAACAGCAGACGGCTGGTCGATGCCATGATCGACGCCGCCGCGCTGACGACGATGATGATCAGGGTGACGATGCCGAGCTTGGCGCCGACCTCGCCGAAATTGGCGAGCAGAACCGCTTCCGCCGGGTTGACGGAGCCGCTGACCGCGGCCGCCATGTCCGGCACTGCCAGGGTCATGCCGAGCGCGATCACCAGGGTGCTGGCGCCGCCGACCCACATGGTCAGCATCATCGCCCGCGGCACCTTGTGCGACGCCTCCTGCACCTCCTCGCCGAGATCGCCGCAGGCCTCGAAGCCGAAGATGATCCAGATGCCGATCAGGCTGGCCGCGAACAGGGCCGAGGTGTAGTTCTCCGCTCCGGCTCCGAAGTTCTCGAACAGCACGCTCACCGGCTGCACCTGGCCGAAGAACAGCAGGTAGATCCCGGCGAAGGCCAGGCCGACGAGGCCCGCCCAGACGCCGGCCTCGACGCCCTTGGCCAGGGTCTTGGTGCCGGCGAAGTTGATGAAGGCGGCGATGAGGAGCATCGCCAGGGCGGCGATGGCGTTGATCAGCGGCGTCGCCTCGAAGCCGAACAGGGCGGCGACATAGGGCGCGCCGCCATAGGCCAGGCCGGCATTGGTGGCCAGCAGCGCCAGCAGGTACATGAAGGCGGTGAGGAATCCCCAGCGCGGGCCGACCAGATGGCGGGCCCACTGGTAGACGCCGCCGGCGATCGGGTACTGCGAGGCGGCTTCGGCGAAGACGAAGGCGACCAGGATCTGGCCGAACAGGATGACCGGCATCGTCCAGAAATAGGCGGGGCCCGCCGTGGTCAGGGCGAAGGCGAACAGGGCGTAGAATCCAGCCAGCGGACTCATATAGGAGTAACCCAGCGAAAAATCGGCAAACAGGCCCAAGACGCGCTTGAACTGCGGCTTGTAGCCAAACGAGGCGATCAGCTTGTCTTCTGAGTCCATCGGTTTCTCGGCCATACTCTTCCCCTGAATCCTGTTGTTTAGGTCACGCGTTACCGGTCAGCCCTTGGCGAACCAGCCGTTGTCGACGTAGAGGGCGGCGCCGTTGATGAAGCTGGCATCCTCGGAGGCCAGGAACAGCACTGCGGAAGCTGCCTCTTCCGGTTCGCAGATCCGCACCTGCGCCGCGCGCAGATCGGCATCGCTCCATTTCTGCCCGAGGCCGTCGAGTTCCTTGATCTCGCGCAGCCCGTGCGCGGTCTTCACGAAGCCCGGGCAGATGGCGTTGCAGCGTATGTTGCGGTCGCGGTACTCGGTGGACAGCGATCGGGTCAGCTGCAGCACCGCGCCCTTGGTCATGCAGTAGATCGATTCCAGCGCGAAGCCCATCTCGCCGCCATTGGACGAGGTGATGACGATCGAGCCGCCGCCGTTCTCCAGCATCTGCGCGACCACCGCCCGGCAGACCAGGAAGGCCGAGCGCACATTGATGTCCATCAGCCGGTCGTATTCCGCCTCGGTGGTCAGGTGGAACGGCCGCACCGTCACCGTGCCGGCATGATTGAACAGCACCGAGATCGGTCCGAAGGCGCGGTTGACCTTCCTGATCGCGGCAGCGACCTGGGCGGCCTTCGAGGCATCGGCCTTGACGAAGACGGCCTCGCCGCCGGCGGCGCGGATCAGTTTCTCGACCGCGCGGCCGTCCGTCTCGAGAATGTCGAGGATGCCGACTCGCGCGCCCTCGGCGGCGAATTTCAGCGCCGCGGCGCGGCCCATGCCCGCGGCGCCGCCGCTGACAAGGACGGTCTTGCCGACGAAGCGCCGTGCTCCGGCCGCAGTGCTGCGGCCCCGAGCCTTGGCCCGCTTGACCATGATGCCCCCTCTCGTCGCGCTTCGGTGGCGTGGCCGCGCAATCGCGGCCACGTTATCGGCGGATCGAATTCAGTCGCTTGAGTGATGCCCCCGCATACCAGCCTGTTCACCGTGGGCAAAAGCGCCGGGGTTGTCAACATCCCGCAATCGCCTGCGCGGCGCGCTGCATCGCGTGCCTGCGACCGGCGGTGGCGCAAGCGCGAGGAAGATCGTGCAAGCGATGCAGCGCAGGGTTTCGCGTCGCGTTCGGTATAATCATACGATGAAGTTGAACGGGGTTGCGACGAACGGGAAGAGGCGCAGGTGAAACGCTTGATCGGACTGCCGGCGGTGCTGCTGTTTCTCGTTGCCGGGTTTTCTATAGCCTTCGCCGACGATGCGCCGGTGCCGGGCGGCCGGCTGCTGCGCGACGTCGCCTATGGCAGCGATCCCGCCCTGCGCTTCGACGTCTATCTGCCGGCGCGGCCGGTGGCGGCGCCGCTCGTCGTCATGGTGCATGGCGGCGGCTGGCGCAACGGCGACAAGGCGCTGCCCAGCGTCGTCGGCAACAAGGCCCGACACTGGCTGGCGCAGGGCTTCATCTTCGTCTCGGTCAACAACCGCCTGCTGCCCGCGGCCGATCCGCTGGTGCAGTCGCAGGACGTCGCCCATGCCTTGGCCGAGATCCAGCGCCTGGCGCCGGGCTGGGGCGGCGATCCGGCGCGGGTGATCCTCGCCGGCCATTCCGCCGGCGCGCATCTCGTCGATCTCCTCGCCGCCGATCCCGCGCGGGCCTATGCGCTGGGGGCGCTGCCCTGGCGCGGCACGCTCTCGCTCGACAGCGGCGCCATCGACACCGTGGGCCTGATGCGGCTGCGCCACGCGCCGCTGTTCGACGATGCCTTCGGCGCCGATCCGGACTTCTGGCGCGCGACCTCGCCGCTGGCGCGGCTGACCGCCCAGGCGCCGCCGTTCCTGCTGGTCTGCTCCAGCCCGCGGCGCGCCTCCTGCGGGCCCAACCGCGCCTTCGCGCAGAAGGCGCAGGGCCTCGGCGTGGCGGCGACGGTTTTGCCGGTCGACCTGTCGCACCGGGAAATCAACGTCGAACTCGGCCTCCCCGGCGCCTATACCGACAGCGTCGACGCCTTCCTCCGCGCGGCGCTGCAGGCCGGGCCGTGAAAACCGGACAAAACCGCACTTTTTCAAGGGATTGAGCATCCCACATCGCCCCGCCGCCGGGGCGGAAAAGCCGCCCTTTCCGCAACTTTATCCTTGGCATTCCATGCCCTTAGATGCTATCTGCCGGGGCAAGAGTCCGGCCTGCGACCGAGGCGCGGCCGGACGGTTCCCGAAATGGTCAAGCTTTAGAACTTGGCCGCCCGCTGGTTGACCCCGGCGGCCGAGGAGGAGACATATCATGGTGCAACAGCTTCTGATGCCCAAGGCGACTGCGGTCTGGCTGGTGGAGAACACCGCGCTGACCTTCGAGCAGATCGGCGCCTTCACCAACCTGCATGCGCTGGAAGTCCAGGGCATCGCCGATGGCGAGGTCGCGGTGGGCATCGTCGGACTCGATCCGACGCAGAACGGCCAGCTGACCGCCGAGGAGATCGCGCGCTGCGAGGCCGATCCGGCGGCCCGCCTGGTGATCGCCAAGACCCACAACCCGCTGCCGATGACGCGCACCAAGGGCCCGCGCTACACGCCGGTTTCCAAGCGCCAGGACAAGCCGGATGCGGTGGCCTGGCTGGTGCGGCATCACCCGGAACTGTCGGATGCGCAGATCTCGCGCCTGATCGGCACCACCAAGCAGACCATCGCCGCGGTGCGCGACCGGACGCATTGGAACTCGCCCAATCTGCGGCCGCGCGATCCGGTGCTGCTCGGCCTGTGCACCCAGACCGATCTCAACGCCGCGATCTTGAAGGCGCGCAAGGCGGCGGGCAAGCCGGCCAATCTCGACCCGATGCCGGCCGAGGATCTTGCCCCCGACGACCGTGCGCCGTCCAAGCCGAGCCTGCCGGGCGGCTTCGATATCAGCAGTTTCATCGCCAACAAGGGCTGATTCTGCCGGTTTTCCACCGTGCGGAACGTGGTGTCCGCACGGTGATTTCACGGTGCATTCGTGGTGCCGGTTGCGCACCGGAATCCGGTCCGGTCGCCGATTTTCCATAATCCCGTCTTAAGTTGTATAAAGATGCCTTTGCATCTATAAAGATGCATGCGCATCACCGCCCGCGAAGCCGAGATCCTCGAACTCCTGCGCCGCGAACCGCTGCTGGCGCCCGCCGAGATCGCGCGGCGCCTGAAGACCAGCCGCGCCGCCGTCGCCGTCCATCTCAGCACCCTCGCCCGCAAGGGCGAGATCCTCGGCCGCGGCTACATGCTGCGGGGCACCACCTATGTGGCGGTGGTCGGCGGCAGCAACATCGACATCAAGAGCCGGATCGAGGGCGACACCGTGCTCGCCACCTCCAATCCCGGCCGCGCCACGGTGAGCGCCGGCGGCGTCGGGCGCAACATCGCCCACAACCTCGGCAAGCTCGGCACCGCAGCGAAGCTGATCAGCGTGGTCGGCGACGATGCCGAGGGCACGCGGCTGGTGCGCGACACCGCCAAGGCCGGCGTCGACGTCACCGGGGTGCTGCGCGGCAGCGGCGCCAGCGGGCTCTACAGCGCGGTCCTCGACCGCAGCGGCGAGCTGGTGATCGGCGTCGCCTCGATGGCGGTCCTGGACCAGCTGACGGTGAAGGAGCTCGACGACCGGCGGGCGATCCTGGAGAACGCGGCGATGATCGTCGCCGACTGCAACCTCGGCCTCGACGGCCTGGCCTTCATCGCCCGGCTGGCGGCGGAGAAATCCCTGCCGCTGCTGGTCGAGCCGGTCTCGGTGGCGAAGGCGGAGAAGCTGGCGGCGCTGCTGCGCAGCGGCGTCAGCCTCGCCGCGATCACCCCCAACCTGAAGCAGGTCGAGGTGCTGGTCGGGCGGGTCATGCGCTCCGCCCTCGACCTGCGCCAGGCCGCCGCGGAACTGCACGGCCAGGGGGTGGAACATGTCCTGGTCGGCCTCGGCGCCAAGGGCTGCCTGTTCTCCAGCCGCGGCGCGGACCGGGCCGAGCAGGTCGAGATCCCGGCCGCTCCCGGCGACGTGCGCGACGTCACCGGCGCCGGGGATTCGCTGCTGGCCGGCTTCGCCCATGCCCTGCTGCACGGCCGCACGCCGCTCGAGGCGGCGATCTTCGGCCAGGCCGCCGCCGGGATGACCGTCGGCAGCGCGAAATCGGTGAGCGAGAGCGTCACCGCCGCCGCCGTCGATGCCCGCGCCGAGGAGGTGAAGCGGCGGATGGCGGCTCTGGCCGGCGGCTGACGATGCGGACGACGATGTTCCAACGATGCCGGCGCGGCGATGAGATGAGGTTTCCCCGATGACGACGCCCCCAATCGTGCAGCTTGCGCCCGAGGTCCGAGCCGCGCTCGACGCGCGCCGGCCGGTGGTCGCGCTGGAATCCACCATCATCGCCCATGGCATGCCCTATCCGCAGAACCTCGCCACCGCCGAGGCGCTGGAGGCGATCGTCCGCGACGGCGGCGCGGTGCCGGCGACGGTGGCGGTGATCGACGGCGCCTTCAAGGTCGGCCTGTCGGCGGCGGAACTCCGGCATGTCGCCACCCATCCCGGGATGGCGAAGCTGAGCGCCCGCGACCTCGCCTTCGCCGCGGCGAAGGGGCTGAGCGGCGCCACCACGGTCGCCGCCACCATGCGCCTCGCCGCCCTCGCCGGCATCCGGGTCTTCGCCACCGGCGGCATCGGCGGGGTGCATCGCGGCGCGGCGGCCAGCTTCGACATCTCGGCCGATCTCGGCGAGCTCGCGACGACGGCGGTCGCGGTGGTCTCGGCCGGGGCGAAGTCGATCCTCGACATCGGCCTCACCCTGGAGCTGCTGGAGACCCTGGGCGTGCCGGTCATCGTCCATGGCAGCGACGACTTCCCGGCCTTCTATTCGCGCCAGAGCGGCTTTCCGGCGCCGATGCGCCTGGACAATACGGCGGAGATCGCCGCCTTCATGCGGGCGAAATGGCGCCTCGGCCCCGCCGGCGGCATCAGCATCGCCAATCCGATCCCGGCCGCGGACGAGGTGCCAGCGGCGGAGATCGACCGGGCGATCGCCGCGGCCCTCGCCCAGGCGTCGCAACAGGGCATCGCCGGCAAGGCGGTGACGCCGTTCCTGCTGGCGGCGGTGAATTCGGCGACCGGCGGGCGGAGCCTGGTTGCCAATGTGGCGCTGGCGAAGAACAATGCGAAACTCGCGGCGGCGATCGCCGTCGCTTATGGCGCGGGGTGAGACCATGCAGCAGCCGCAGGAACAGCCGGTGGTGAAGGTGGGCGGGCTGGAAATCCGCTACCTGGTGGACGGGACGCTGAGCGGTGCCGGCCTGGGCATGTTCGAGCTGCTGGTGCCGCCGGGGGCGCGGGTGCCGCCGGCCCACAGCCACACGGCGAACGAAGAGATCGCCTATGTGCTGGAGGGCGTGCTGCGCTACAGCGTCGACGGCGACACCCGCGACCTTGGCCCCGGCGAGCGGATGTATACGCCGCGCGGCGCGGTGCATGCCTTCAGCAATCCGCACGACCGGCCGGCCCGTGCCCTCATCATCCTCACCCCGGACATCGGCGCCCAGTATTTCCGCGACGTCGCCGCCGTGGTGGGCGCACCGGGCGGGCCGGACCCGGCGAAAATGGCCGCGGTGATGACCCGCTACGGCCTGGTCCTGGCGCCGCCGCGGCCTTAGGGCGGCGGCGCGATCGGGTTCGCAGTACTCGTGGATGCCAAGGCCAAGCCTTGGCATGACGCGGCGGGTATGGGTGCCGGGGGGCCAGCATAGGCTATCGCGCATGCATCTGCGCCGGCATCCGTCTCACGCAGCAGGGTGGACGTAGAAGGCCTTGTGGACGATCAGCCAGCGGCCGTTCTCGCGGTGGAGGGTGAGGTAGTCGGTGTAGCGCTCGCCGAGGAAGTCGTCGGTGAGCTTCAGCATGGCGATATCGCCGGTGACGTCGATGGCGACGATCTCGTTGTAATAGGGCGTGCCGCGCTTCAGGCCGCCGGTCTTGATCACGAATGCGATGAAGGTGTCGATGGCGTCGAATTCGTGGCGGCCATTGTAGAGGCCGACCATCAGGCATTTCGGGTGGAAGGCCCGCCTGAGCTGCGCCTCATCGGCATAGACCATGCCGTCGAGATAGTCGCGGGCGACGGCGGCGATCTCGGCGAATGCCGATGCCGCTGCATCCGGGGTTCCTGCCATGCGTCCCGCCTCCTTATCTTTGCGCCATGCTGGCGGCGATCGCCCCGGGTTTCAATCGATTCCTGCGGGCTGCGGCATGGCGGCGGCACCCTCTTCCCCGCCCGCCCCCGGACTTGATCCGGGGATCCGCCAGGGCGCCCATGAGTTTGCAGGGAAAAATGAATTCGTGGGTGGCCGGGCCAAGCCCGGCCATGACGGCAACAAACCGGCGGGCCAGGCCTCGGCATGACGCGGCGGTAGCGGAGCTACGATACTTGCGGCCGGCGACGGGCGCGGTAGAATTTTTGCCCGGCGCCCTCGTGGCCGGGCGGCGCGGCAAACGGTGGGGAGGATGACATGGAGATACGATCCCACGGGGTCCCGCTGGAGATCACCGGCTTCGAGACGGTGATGGAAGGCGCCGACATGCGCGTGGTGATGCTGACGCTCGGGCCTGGCGAATGCGTGCCCTGGCACTTTCATTCCGACATCACCGATCATTTCTTCTGCCTCGAAGGCCCGATGGTGGTGGAGACACGGGCGCCGCGCCGGCAGAACCACCTTGCGGCCGGCGGGAGCTGCGCGGTGCCGCCGAAGACCGCCCATCACGTCCACGGCAAGGACGGCGGCCCCTGCCGGTTCCTGGTGCTGCAGGGCGTGGGCGCCTATGACAATCACCCGGTCGGCGGCTGACGGCATCGGGTGCCGGATGCCGGGCGACGGATGCCGGGCGGCGGGGAAGTGCCGCGCTAGGGGCGTGCCGACGGGATGCGGAGCAGCATGAGTTCGGCGCCGAAGGTTTCGTCGGTGACGATCAGGAAGAGGTCCGCTGGCGGGGTCGCCGGCGATGCGGTCGAGACGACGCTGGCGCCGGTGACGTTGGCAATGCCCTCGAATCGGCCGCGGATCGGCTCGCCGGTCGCGGTCGGATAGGTCGCCGCCTTGCATTTCTTCGGGTTGTCGCAGGTGGCGAGATCGAGGCGGCGGATGCGCGCCTCCTTGCCGCCGAGGCCGATGGCGCCGAGGAAGCCGCCGTCGTTCACCGCCTCGAGCACCAGCAGCGAGCCGTCGGGCATCTGCTCCAGGGCCTTGGTCGAGGTGCGCTTGTGCTTCGAGGCCTTGAAGCGCCAGGTGGTGCCGTCGGTGGCATAGAGGATGTGATGCTTGCGCGACTGGCCGACCAGCGGCGTCTGCGGCGCCATCAGGTATCCGTGATCCGGGGTGAAGGCGATGGATTCGAGGCGCTGGTTCACCTGCCGATAGGCATTGGGATCGAGCAGCGGCGCCGGCAGCGGGATGGTCTCTACGAGGGTGCCGGTCGGGGTGAAGCGCGCGGCGGCCGGCCCGTCCTCGAAGACCACGGCGATCTCGCTGTTGCCGGGCTTGCCGTCGGCGGTATTGGTCGCCACCAGATCCTCGGTATCGTAGAACTTGCCCTGGCCGACGGTCAGGGTGAGCGGGCCATAGAATACCGGCTCCAGCGAGGCGATGCGGTCGTCCTTGATGGCGACCTTGAAATGGATGATGTGGCCAAGATCGGAGACGGCATAAAGAAGCTGCTCGTCGGCGTCCCAGGCGAGGCCCGACAGCTCGCTGATGCGGAAATCCCATGGGATGCGGATGCTGTCGAGAACCGTGACGGCCGGACCGGTCGGGATCTTCACCGGCTTCGAGGGCCGGGACGGGAAGATGAACATCAGGGCGACGAAGACCACCGCGACCAGCGCCGCGCTGCCGCCCAGGATGGCGGCCAGTTTGCGTATTTTCAATTCAGCTCCTTGCAGGATAAGCGGACGCCGGCAGCTCGGCCTCGCCCAGAAGATCGGTGAGCCGGCGCAGGACCGGCTTGAAATTGTTGTGCTTCAGGCCCTGCTGCAGGAAGGCCATGCCGGTGCAGTATTTCGAGCAGTGCTTCACCGGATGCTGGTGGAGCCGGCGCAGGATCCGATCGGCGATGCCGTTGCCATTGGCGGACTTGGTCTCGAGGATGAACAGGCGGTCGCCGAGACTGCGGCTGGTTCCCTCGACGGCGAAGGCGAGCGCGGTGTCGATGGTCAGGCGCTCACCGCCGCCGTGGGCAACCAGGGTCACCCGGGTGTAGCGGGTGTCGAGGGTGCGGCTCAGGCTGTGCGGGAAGTCGCGGCGATACATGTCCCGATAGGCGGCGGCGACATAGTCGCAGGCCGCGGCATCGAGGCTTCCATAGGCGGCCGGGTCGCAGGCGCGCCGCTTCTTCACGGTGATGCCGCGCCGGTCCTTCAGCTTGACCTCGACGAAGCACAGGCCGGCATCGAGATACTTGCGCATCCGCACCTTGCTGCGCCGGCGCCGGCCCTGGTGATGGTCGAAATAGCTCTGCCAGCCGGGCCCGTCGAAATAGCAGTTCTCGTAGGCGAAGGCGCGGCGGCCGTCGATCTCGAGAATGTCGAAATGCGCGCCGAACTCCGGCAGGGCCCGGGCCAGGACCGCGGCGTCGACGATGTACTTGTTGTCCAGGCGCTCCATCATCGCGGCGCGGGCGTCGAGGCCGGCGATGTCGACCGGCGCGAAGGGCCGGCAGAGCCAGGCGCTATCGCTTGCGGAAATAGACATTCAACCGCGCCAGTTCGGTGATGTAGTCGATCTGCAGCACCTGATAGGAGAGGACCTCGACGCCGAGCCGCTCGGAGAGCGTGCGCCGCATCGCCGCCGGATCGGCGAGCAGGGCCTTGTCGATGTGGTCGAGGGAGAGCTTGGTGCCGCTGATCGACTGCAGGATCAGCGGATGGTCGAGGACATAGACCCCGAGCAGCACGACCAGGAGCACCAGCACGATCAGCGGCAGGGCGGTGCCCTGGACCGAGCAGATGACGGCGATGGTGATGCTGCCGAAGAAATAGGTGAGTTCCAGCTTGCCGAGCGGCTCCGAGCGCAGGGTGAAGAGGGCCAGGATGGCGAACAGGCCGAACCCGGCGGCGACGCTGAAATTCACCGCCGAGAGCACGGTGAGCACGGCGAAGACGAAGACGTTGAACAGGGCGGCGCTGGTCGCCAGTTCCTTGTCGCGGTACCGGCGGTAATAGAAGCCGAAGACCAGCAGGCTCATGGAAAGGAGGTCGAGCAGGATCCGGATGCCGAAGACGACGATCGAGATGCCGAAGACGTCGTCGCTGGAGGTTGCGTCCATGGTCGCGGTGCCGTCCTTGCCGGGATTCGGGGGAGCCTTCCCGGGGGCGGAAACCGCAGATTTCCGCGGCCCATCGGCCCCAAGGCCTCAATAGGTCATCAACCTGTCATCTTGCTGTCATGAGGACGCGCCTGGGCAAAGTGGGGCCCGAGGGAACGGGGGTGCCAGTCCCCACGCCCTAGAGACGGCACTAGAAGATCGGGGCTAAAAAGTCGGGAGCTAGAAGGTTCGGGCCAGCGCGACCAGCTGGTCGAAGGCCTTGCCCCAGCCCTCGGCGAAACCCATCTCGACATGCTTCTGCCGGTCGGCGGCGTCCTTGTGCAGCACCTGGGCGGTATAGCGGGTGCCGCCGCCTTGCGCCGCGAAGGTCAGGATCGCGGTCATGAAGGGCGTGGCGGCCGGGCGGTAGCCGGGGCCCATGGCGTCGGTCCAGACCAGGCGCCGCTGCGGCACCACCTCGAGATAGCAGCCGAGATTGGGGAATTCCTTGCCCTCGGGCGAGCGCATGACGGTGCGGAAGATGCCGCCCGGCCGCAGATCGATCTCGCAGTCGACCGTCCGCCAGGGGGCCGGCGTGAACCACTGCATCAGGTGCCGGGGCTCGGTCCAGGCCTTCCAGATCGCTGCCGGCGGCAGGTCGACGGTTCGCGTGAAGACCAGGTCGAGCGCCGATTCATCCTGCGCGGGATTTCCTGCCACGTTTCCTCTCCTTGGCGTTGACGTTGACGTTGACGGCGGCGGTCTCGCCGCGGGAACGATCGGGCGCCGGCGCGGCGAGGCCGGCGGCATAGGCCTCCATGCGGTCGAGCCGCGCCGCCCAGGCCTCGCGCCGCGCCGCCAGCCAGGCCTCGGCGGCGCCGAAGGCCGACGGGCGCAGGGTGCAGGTGCGCACCCGTCCGGCCTTGGCGGTGCCGATGAGGCCGCTGGCCTCGAGGATGCGCAGGTGCTGCAGCAGGGTGGGAAGGGCCAGGGAAAAGGGCGCGCGCAGTTCGCTCACCGTGGCGGCGCCGCGGCTCAGGCGCTGCACGATCGCCCGGCGGGTCGGATCGGAGAGCGCCTGGAACACCCGGTCGAGGGCGGATTGATGGTTAGTCATACGACTAACTATAGGCCGATCGCGGTCCCCGTCAAGCTGGCCGAAAATGCCGGGAGATTGTCGTTGCGCGGCGACCGGCGCCGATCGATCTTCGCCGCGCATCACCAGAAACGGAGAGAGCGATGGCCCTGGAGCTGCGACCGAACTGCGAATACTGCGACAAGGACCTGCCGCCGGCGGCGCCCGAGGCGCGGATCTGCACGTTCGAATGCACCTTCTGCGCGGACTGCGTCGAGCACCGCCTGCACAACGTCTGCCCGAATTGCGGGGGTGGATTCGCCCCGCGGCCGATCCGCCCGGCCCGGGAATGGCGCCCGGGGCTCAGCGTCGGCCAGCGGCCGCCCTCGGCGACCCGCGTGCACCTGTCCTACACGGAAGCGGAGATCGCGGCGCTGGCGGCAAGGCTCCGGGATATCCCGCCGGCGGAACGCTAGCGTCCGCCCTCGGCACCGCTGGCGCCGGAGGGTGATCGCGCCCTAGTCGTCGCGGTGGGTGCGCTCCATGCGCTCGTGGCGCTCCTGGGCCTCGATCGAGAGCGTGGCGATCGGGCGGGCCTCCAGGCGCTTGATGGAGATCGGCTCGCCGGTCTCCTCGCAATAGCCGTAGGTGCCGTCCTCGATCCGGCCCAGGGCCTCGTCGATCTTCTGGATCAGCTTGCGTTCCCGGTCGCGGGTGCGGAGCTCGAGAGCCCGGTCGGTCTCCAGCGAGGCGCGGTCGGCCAGGTCGGATTCCGACAGGCTTTCCTCCTGCAGGTGGCTGAGGGTCTCGTTGGATTCCTTCAGCAGCTCGGCCTTCCACACCAGCAGCTTCTGGCGGAAATACTCCAGCTGCATCGAGTTCATGAAGGGCTCTTTTTCGCTGGGATGATATTCGGGCGAGAGCAGCGGTTTCATGGATGGTCGACTCGAAATCTGCAATCCCCGGTCGGGCCGGGTCGGCGCGGAGTATATGGATTTAGGCCTCTGCCGCAAGCCCGATTTGCGCCCGGCCCCGCCCTGCAATCCATTGAAATGTTTGGATTCTTTCAGGAGGCCGGGAGCCGGCTCACAGGCTGGTGCGGCTCAGCTTGGCGAGTTCGACGGCGGCGCGCAGCTCGATCTCGTCCATGATCTCGTGGAGTTTCGGGTCGTCGACCTGTTCGCGCTTGGCCCGGACCATCTGCGCCAGCTGCTCCAGGCGGCCGACCGGGATCGCCCCGGCGAGCAGGCCGAGCCGGATTTCGTCGAGGTAATCCAGCATCTTCTGGCTGCGTTCCCGGGCCCGCTGCTTGGCCCGGCCCTGCAGCGCGTCGGGCGCCTCCTGCAGCGCCAGGACGGTGCTGAGCCCGGTCAGGCCGACGCTCATCGAGACCTGCGGCCCGTGGCTGGGGGCGGCGTCCTGCAGCGCCTTGGCGAACTCGCCGCTGCCGGTCCCATGCGCGGCGCCGGTCCCGACCTTGCGGGCGGCGGCGGCGGAACGCGGCGATGTTGGTTCGATCTTCATGGACGCGGAAGGCGACCCGATCTGAGTGGCGGAACGGCGCTATCTTATCAGCGATGCTGCTTAACTTTCCATTAAGAAATCCAAGGGCTTGGCGGGCAAAACGCGGTCCGCCGCCCGGGCTTCCGCCCGCCGCCCCGGCGGCAGGTTTTTCCCCCTCCGGCGGCCGGTCGCGGCAAGGCCGTCCCCCCGGCGCCGGCAGGCGGCAAAATCGACCGGCTGCCGCCCATTTATCGCATTGATTCGATTATATTATTCCAAGCGCCCGAAGTGGCACAGGATTCGCTTAAATCCCTGCGAACCGACCATTCCGACAAGTCTTTCAACCGGAAGCGCATGATGAAACCGACCTGCAAGCTCCCCGCCCCCCGCCTCCTGCGACATCTCGGCAGGGCAACGGCGTCGCGCCTGATCCTGGCGACGGGACTGGCGCTGGGCCTGCTCGGCGGCCTGGCAGCGCCGGCCGCCGCCACCTCGCGGATCAAGGACATCGCCGATTTCGAGGGCGCCCGGGAGAACCAGCTGGTCGGCTACGGCCTGGTGGTCGGGCTGGACGGCACCGGCGACGACATGAAGAAGAAGGCGCCGTTCACCCGAGAAAGCCTGATCGGCATGCTCGAGCGCCTCGGCGTCAAGGTGAACCGCTCCAATACCGACCTCGAGACCAAGAACCTGGCGGCGGTGATGGTCACCGCCACCCTCCCCGCCTTCGCCCGGCAGGGCGGCGAGATCGACGTGTCGGTCTCCTCGCTCGGCGATGCCACCAGCCTGCAGGGCGGCACCCTGCTGGTGACCCCGCTGATCGGCGCCGACGGCGAGGTCTATGCGGTGGCCCAGGGCCAGATCACCATCGGCGGCTTCAAGGCGACGGGTGCGGCGGAAACCGTGGTCAAGGGCGTGCCGACCAACGGCCGGATCGTGCGCGGCGCCATCGTCGAGCGCGAGATCCCCTTCGAGATGCACCAGCTGGCCTCGGTCAAGATCGGCCTGCGCAACCCGGACTTCACCACCGCCCGGCGGATCGCCGATGCGGTCAACGACTTCGTCGGCTCGGGCACCGCCTATGCAATGGATTCCGGGACCGTGCAGCTCGACATCAGCCATTACGGCGGCGACCCCACGTCGCTGATCACCGACATCGAGCAGCTGCCGATCGAGCCCGACCAGGAAGCCCGGGTGGTGATCGACGAGACCACCGGCGTCATCGTCATGGGCGACAACGTGCGGATCAGCAAGGTGGCGATCGCCCAGGGCAACCTGACGATCCGCATCACCGAGACCCCGCAGGTATCGCAGCCCTCGCCGTTCTCCAATACCGGCGTCACCACGGTGGTGCCACGCACCGACATCAACGTGCAGGAGAACGGCAACAACAAGCTGGCGGTACTGCCGGTCAGCGTCACCCTCGAGGAGCTGGTCGCCGGCCTCAATGCGCTCGGCGTCGGACCACGCGACCTGATCTCGATCCTGCAGTCGATCCGGACCGCCGGCGCCCTGCAAGCGGACATCGTCGTCCAATGAGCGACGCGGCCCTCATCGCCCCGGTCGACACCAGCCAGATCGCGCTGCAGCGGCAGCTGCCGGGCGGCGCCAAGGCGATGCTGGCGCAGGCGCGGCAGGACAAGTCCGCCGACGGCCTGAAGCGGGTCTCCGAGGATTTCGAGGCGTTCTATGCCAGCCAGATGTTCGAGCAGATGTTCGCCGGCCTGGAGCCGGACGAGGAGACCGGCGGCGGCGACGGCGAGAAGATGTTCCGCTCGCTGCTGATCCAGGAATACGGCAAGGCAGCCGCCAGGCAGCATGCGCTGGGCATTGCCGACGTGGTGCAGCGCCAGCTGCTGCAGCTTCAGGAGGTCAAGTGAAGGAGTCCAAGGTCATGACCAAGTCGAGCCCGGACAAGTCGTCACGCGTCGCCGATCTGCTGGCGATCACCTCGCAGCTGATCGGCTGCATGGAGCGCGAGATCGAGATGCTGCGCAGCCTGAAGCCCAACGAGTTGCGCGCCGCGCAGAACGACAAGCTGGCCCTCGCCGACGCCTACCGCGCCTTCACCCTCGCCCTGCGTGAGCCGGGCGAGGACCTGAGCGCGGTCGATACCGCGCTGCGCGACGAGCTCACCGAAGCGACCGAGCGCTTCCAGGCCTCGGTCCAGGACAATCTCCGCGCCCTGCGCGCCATGCGCGACGTCAACGAACGGGTGATGCGGGCGATCGTCTCGTCCCTCGAGGACAAGCGCGCCGCCGTCACCGGCTACAATGCGCGCGGCGGCCTGACCAAGAGCCGCCGGCAGGCGCCGGCCTGCCCGGTCGCCGTGCAGCAGCGGGCATGACTCGAGGCGCGGCGCGATGACCGATCCGGCCGAGACGAGATTTCCGGGGTTTCAGACCTTGATGTCGACGCGCGCGGCCGGCGCGGGCGCCGGCGACGGGCTGGCCGCGACGGTCGCCGCAGCCGGCGTCGCCACCGCGGTTTCCGACTGGGCCGACGGCTCGGCGGCATCCTGGGCCTCGACCGGCGCCTTCTCCTGGCTCCGGTTGGTCGACAATTCGGCGCTGCGCTGGGCGCGTGCCGTCGCCGCGTACTGCTTCAGATAGTATTCCGAGGGGAACTGGGCGATCTCGTTGCCGGTCTGCGGCTCCTGCCGCAGCAGCACGATCTTGCCGAAATCCTGCTTGTAGACGAATTCGAAACTATTATAGCGGAAGTTCTTCAAAACCGCGGTCGAGTCAACGACCGCATCGGTGACCGGGCTGGCGGCGACGGAACTCGACAGCAAGGACGCAGCAGACTCCGCCCGCACGCTGAGCGGCAGGGTCGACACTGAAGTCGCGTTGCTGATTCCGGTTACCATCGTCTCGGTCCTGGGAACTCCATTGCTTCCCGAAAGTGCCAACTCTCCTCGTTCCGGGCATGGCGAAAAACAGGTAGGCCATGCCACTGTTGAGGATATGGCAAAAAGTACCCCGATTCAAGATTTCAGAATCGTTAAAATCACACCCTGATGTGAATGACAGGCGGCGGGTTTTGCCCTGCCGCGCCCTCCCCTAGGTAAGTTCTGTCCCCCCGGTGACGCGCCCTGCCCGGTCGATAAGACCCTGCGGCAGCCAAAAAAGTTCATTTTTACGTTCATTATCAACATATTATCAGTTGGCACGAAGGTTGCTTTAAAGGGGGCGAGGTCGGGATGACCGACCGGCGCGGCGGCCAAAGGTTGCCGATGTCGAGATGAATCCGGGAGAACCCACATGGCGACCAACGACGTACAATTGACCAGCGGCATTCGCGGCAACCTGCTCCTGCTGCAGCAGATCTCAGGCAAGCTCGACCGCACCCAGCAGCGCCTGGCGACCGGCAACAAGGTGAACTCGGCCATCGACGGCCCAGTCGCCTTCTTCGCCTCGAAGGGGCTCAACCGGCGCGCCGACGATCTCTCCGCGCTGAAGGACTCGATCGACCAGTCGATCTCCACCATCAAGGCCGCCGATACCGGCGTCACCTCGATCGAATCCATGATCGACCAGGCCAAGGGGCTGGTGACCACGGCCTATCAGAACCTGGGCGACGATGCCAATTCGGTCAATCTGCGCAAGTCGCTGTCGAACCAGTACAACACCCTGCTGCGCAACATCGACAAGCTGGCACAGGACTCGAACTACCAGGGCAAGAACCTGCTGGTCGGCAGCGGGCTGCGGCTCGATGCGACCTCGTCCTCGAAGAGCGCGACCAATGCCCTGCCCGGCATCACCGGCACCCGCGTCACCAACGTGGTGACGATCGACAACTACGTGGTCGACATCGCCGGCACCGGCGCGATCACCGCGAATGCCAGCGACGCCGCCAATGCCGAGCGCGACCGCGGCATCTCCAACCTGGACATCGGCGGCTTCAACAGCAAGACCGACGGCAATTTCGACGACATCGTCATCAAGTACATCGGCGGCAAGGGCAAGGACAAGGTGTTCACCGTCTCGGAAGGCGGCGTCAGCTTCACCAAGACCTTCACCGTGTCGCAGTGGAACGACGCCAAGGCGACCGGCAAGCTGCTCAACTTCGACCACCAGTTCGCCAGCGGCACGCATATCAACTTCGACGTCAATTTCGACGACATCGACGACGTGCCCGACACCAACGGCGTCGGCACCTCGGTGATCGAGAAATTCGTCGATATCGGCGTCGGTACCACCAACTTCAACGGCGTCGGCCAGCGCATCGTGCGCAGCGGCACCAATCTGCTGGGCCAGCAGAAGCTGTCGAACGGCGAGAACGCCTGGAGCTTTGATACCGGTGTGCCGCGGATGACCATCGACGAGCGGACGATCCTGCAGTCGTCGGCCTATACCGCGACCATCGGCACCTCCTACGGTCGCGCCGCCAGCGCCATCGTCGGCACGCCGACCATCGCCGCCTCCGGCATTTCCAACGATTTCACCTACAACCTGACGGCGGCGGCCAGCGCCGGCGACTTCGACTTCGTCGCCGGCCGGTTCAACACCTATACCGTGACCGCCGTCGGCCCGACCTCGACGGTCGCGGTCAGCGTCAGCTCGGACAGCACCTTCACCTTCTCCAGCATCGCCGACGGCGGCGCCAGCGTCGACATCAACTTCCTGCGCATCGGCCTCAACGGCGTCACCTCGGCGGCGGCATCGACGGTCGCCCAGGCGGAAGCGACGGAACGCGTGCTGGGCGGCGCCGTCACCAGTGCGAACCTGACGCTGACCAGCCTGACCGGTCTCGCCGACAATCTCGCCCACCGGATCACCGTCGCCTTCAAGACCGATGCGACATCGGCGACCTTCACGCTCGATGACGGCTACGGCGGCAAGGCGGTACTCTCCGGCACGCAGAATTCCGGACAGGTACTCACCTTCTCGATCGTCGGCGGCGTCAACAGCGGCGCCGTGGTGCAGCTGACCATCGGCGGCAGCTCGCTCAACGCCAACGCCGAGGGCACCGTCACCTACAACGCGATCGGCGCCTTCAACGTCCCCGACCAGCTGCGCTTCGACGTGCGCGCCGCCCAGACCGGCTTCACCTCGACCGTCAACACGATCCAGGTCACCGACGGCAGCGACTCCAACAACCTGACGGTGCAGCTGAACGAGACCAATACCAGCCTGGTGACGGTGGTCAGCCAGAACATCCAGACCGACGGACAGGGCCTGGCGATCGACTTTGCCCAGAACGACTGGCTGGACCGGGCCGATATCGACACGGCCTCGGCGATGCTCGATGCCGCGAAGATCAAGCTGCGATCCTCGGCATCGGCACTGAACAACAACCTCGACATCATCACCACGCGGCTCGACTACACCAAGCAGTTCACCGACGTGCTGGCAGAAGGCGCCAACAAGCTGATCCAGGCGGATCAGAACGAGGAAGGCGCCAACATGCTGCAGCTGCAGACCCGGCAGCAGCTCGGCACGATCAGCCTCAGCCTCGCCAATCAGGCGCAGCAGGCCATCCTGCGCCTGTTCTGAGCCCCGCCATTCCTCTCGGGGCCTGACCCCCGGCCCGGCGTTCGCTCCCGCCGGGCCGGTTCTTCTTTTGGGAAGCGCCGTCCTGCCTCCAGTCGCGATGCGCCGCGCCGATCGCCATTGCCGCCGATCCCGCATGGCAGCCTGGCACCCGGGCAAGGATCTCCCGGCGCGGGCACGAGCTCGCGCGCTCATCTGTGATGGGGAATGCGGTGGAATCCCGCCGCGGCAACGCTCCGGAACCAGGGCCAGCGGGACGCTGCGGTATCCCGGGCTACTTGATTTCCAGGATCGTCAGGTCGATGACGCCGGTCGAGCCGGTCTTCTTCGCCGGTTCCGTGCCGGGCGGCAGGGTGAACTCCAGGGCCCCCGATTTCCGAGTAACCGGGGCGACCGGGGCGACCGACACTGCCGGTTCCGGCTTCGCCGGCTTCTGGGCCTTCGGAGCCCCGGCTTCGGGGAGCTGAAAATCGAGCACGCAGGGATCCGCCATCGGTGCGGACGGCTGCGCCGGCGCCCCGTTGGCGGCGCGGGCCCGGTCCAGGAGGGCGGAGATCTCCGCATCGCGCGGCGCCAGGGCGGCGGCGCGCCCGAGAGCGACAGCGGCCTCATCCGCCTCCCCCGCCAGCAGCAGGGTCTCGCCGAGCAAGCGCCAGCCTTCGACCGAACGATAATCCGACGACGTCGCCCGGCGCATCCAGCGCAGCCCGGCTTCGCGTTCGCCGGTGACCGCGAGCACCTCGCCGTAATGCATCGCGGCCAGAGGATGGTCGGGATTGATCGATATGGCGCCGGCCAGCACTTCCTTGGCGGCCGTCAGCGAACGGCGCGCGATCAGAACGGCGCCGAGATTGGAGAGGATCTCGACATCCTTCGGCGCCTCGGCCATCGCCCGGCGCAGCCAAGCCTCGGCATTCTCGAGATCCTGGGTCGCCATGGCACAGGCGGCGGCCCGCTTGAGGGTCTGCAGGTTGCCGGTGCCCAGCCGGATCGAGCTGCTGAGCGCCGTCTTGGCGCCGGCGCTGTCCTTCATATCCATCAGCGCGGAACCGAGATTGTCCCAGGCCATGCCGTAGCCGGGATCGAGCTCGACCGCCCGCCGCGCCGCATCCGCCGCATCGGAATAGCAGTCGATCCCCAGGCAGGACGCCGCGAGGTTGTTCCAGTAGAGCGCCTCCATCGGCTTGGCGTCCGCCGCCTGGCGCAGATATTCGACGCCCTCGGCGCCGCGGCCGGTGCGGGCCAGCGCCATGCCGAGGAGATGCAGCGCCTCGGCGTTGTCGGACTGGGTCTTCAGCAGCAGCCGCAAGACGCGCTCGGCCTCGTCGTCGCGGCCGGCCTGCATGTGGGTCACCGCCTGATCGATGACCATGCCGGCCGATTCGGTGCTGATGCCGCCGATCCCGGGATTGCGCATCTGCTTGGCGGCCGTGCGACGTGACTTGCGGTTCATGGCGGGCATTCCTCTATGACTAGGCGGCGGAGACGACCTTGGCCGATCCGCGCAGGATTTGTTGATCGAGAATGGCAACGGCGCGCGCAACCGCGGCCGACAGCTTCTCGCCCAGGCCGCGACGCACGACCCTGACATTGGGATACCAGGGCATCTGCTCACCCTCGACCCCCCAGAACCAGGGATCGACCAGGTTCGCCACCTTGATCACCGGCTTGCCGAGCGCCGCGGCGAGGATGGCAGTGAGGTCGTCGACGGCGATCACCGCATCGAGGGTCGACAGCTGGGCACAGACGGCCAGGATGTTCTCGCCGGCCGCACGCGGATCGACGATCATGTTGCAGCCGGCAGCGGCCAGTTCGGCAAGGTCGGATTCGGCCGGCTGAATCTGGACCGAGACGATGCCGCGATCCTCGCTTGCCCAGAGCGGCAGCCAGTCGCTTGCCGGATCCTTGCGCGAGGTGTCGCCGCCGCGCCAGGACAGGCCGACGAGATGCCGTCCGGGAAGGCACTCCACGTATTCGCCGCGCAACTGCTGCGCCAGTTCCGCGTCCGCCGCCAGCACCGGCGGCGAGGCCGGGAACGCGGCATTCTCGGCACGATAGCGCGCGGCGAGATCGCCCAGGCTGGAGACGATCTGGGTCCGGTTCCGCTCGATGGCGTCCGGGGTCGTGGTGCCGGCGCCAACGAAGGTGACCTTGGGGAAATTCGCCGACATCAGCGGCAGCAGGCGCATGTCGCATTCGGCGTGGATGCTGCGGGTCTCGGCCAGCGCCTGGTTCAGCAGCGGCGCAAAGAGCAGCTGCTCGACCAGCGACCGCTCGGCGCGCAGGAAGAGCCGGGCGCGCTTCATATGCCCGCCGTCCCAGCTGCGCGGCCGCTTGTCGGGGTTGATGGTTTCCAGGTGCCGCGGCAAGGCGCCGGGCCGCGTCCCGAACCGCCAGGCGAAATGCTGCCAGCCCCCGGCATAGTTGCCGAGGCGCAATGCGGCCTCGGCGGCGCCGGTATGGGCCACCGCCGAATTCGGCGCGAAGTCCAATGTCTTGCGGAAGTTGCCCTGCGCCAGCTCCCAGTCTCCCTGGATGGCCTGGAGATTGGCAAGCTGCACCCGGCTCTCGACGTGATCCGGCGCCTTGCGCAGGACCCGCGCGAAATAATCCGTCGCCTCGTCATAGCGGGCCTGGCGGGTGAGGATGCGGCCCAGGGCCAACAGGGCCTCGGTATTGGTTTCGTGCCGCCGGATGGTATCGCGGGCGAGCTTCTCGGCCCGCTCCGGCTCGCCGGCCGCGTCCAGCGCCACGGCGAGATCCGCACGGTAGGCGATCTTGTCCGGTGCCAGCTCGACGGCGCGCGCGAGCAGCGGCAGGGCTTCCTCGGCCTTGCCGACCGCGGTGGCGACCACGCCGATGCCGTGGAAGGCGACATCCTTGCGCCGCCCGAGCTCGAGCAGCATCCGGCAGAACTCCTCGCCTTCGAATTTCCGGTCGTGGCTCAGCATCGTGTCGGCGCAGCGCTCTAACATGCCCGCCATGGCCTCGGCCAGGGCCTCGGCATCGACGTCGCGGAGGCGTCCGGCAATCTCCAGGACCTGCTGGTCCCAGCCGTAGTCCTTGCGCTGGCGGAAGAGCTCGAGCGAATCATACCAGATCGACGAACGCCGCTCGGTGAGCCAGCGCCAGTCTGAGTTGACCGGGAGCATCACCCAGCACGGCTTGCCGAGCGCGCCGGCGTAGTGGACGGTGCTGTTGTCGACCGAGACCACCATGTCCATTGCCGCGACCTGCGCGGTGAAGGGATCCATGTTGCCCATGGCGTTGACGCTCTTGTCCCAGTAGACATCGACGCCGAGCTCGTTCTTGACCTCCTCCAGGTCGGCAGCCACCTCGCCGTATTGCAGGCTGATGAAGGCGACGCCCGGGACGTCGAAGATCGGCTTCCAGTTGGTCAGTTCCAGCGACCGGATCGCGGCGCTGTCGCGGTTGCCGCTGCGCCACGAGATGCCGACCAGGATCTTCCCGGGATAGAGGGCGCGATAGCGGTCCTGCAGCTTCTTGGTAAGGCCAGGATCCGGCACCAGGAAGCCCTCGCGGCAGGGCAGGTCCTCGAAGTCGAGGCCCATGGCGACGGCGAGATCGCCGCCGGCGACCTTGGCCTTGAATTCCGAGGGATCCCAGTTCGGCGGCAGCTGGTCGCGGGTGACCACCTCGAAATCCGGAAAGCTGCGCTGGAACAGCGACTGCGTCCGCGGCCCGGTCTCCATGGCGATGCGGCGGACCCTGGCCCTGGCCGGCGCCATCTGGCCGGCATACATCACATGGTCGCCGACGCCCTGTTCGCAGTAGATCGCCAGCTTGCCGTCCTGGATCGGGTCGCCGTTCCAGTCCGGCGCCGGCAGCGCCCATTTCTTGTCGGCACCGGAGCGGTACCAGCGGATCTCCAGTTCCTTCATCGCCTCGGCATAGTTGCCGATGCGGAACCCGTTCAGGCACCGCCCCATTTTCAACTGGGCGTTGTCGGGCAGGAATTCGAGCACGGCATCGAGCAGCTTCTGGCCCTCGACGAAATCGCCTTCGTGCATGGCAACCTGCAGCAGCGCCGCCTGGGCCTCGTGGTCTTCCGGATGGTGCCGGAGGTATTCCTGGATCAGTTCGCCGGCGCGCTGGATGGAATCGCAGCACAGATAGGATTCGTGCAGCAGCTTCATGTTGTTCTGCACGCCGACCCGCGCCAGCTCGAGAACCTGCTTCCACGCCGCATCAGCACCGCTTTCGTCGCCCATCAGGGTCAGGATGCGTTCCTTGAAGGCCAAGGCGCGGGCGTAGCTCGGATTGAGCTCCATCGCCCGGTCGCAATGCTGGATGGCGACATCGAGATCGCGCTTCTGCCGGTAGAGCGCCCAGGCCAGGTAGCTGTGAACGTCGGCCTCGCGCTCCTCGATGGCGAGGATCCGGCGCGACAGCTGCTCGACTTCCTTGGCCGAACGCATCATGATCCGCGCCCGCATCAGGTTGACCAGGATCGGCAGGCGGTTCGGGGCGTATTTCAACCCTTTCTCGTAGCACTTGATGGCCGAGAACAGGTGCTTGGCCTCGAACAGCAGGTCGCCGAGACCGTGATGGGCATCGACATATTCCGGGTCGGCTTTCACCGCGTTGCGGAAATGGATCTCCGCCTTGATGATGTCCTTGGCCTCGCGCCAGATGCAGCCGAGATTGAACTGTGCCAGGGCGTTGCCGGGATCGGCCTCGATCGCCTGTTCCAGGAACTTCTTCACCTGGTCGCGGCGTCCGGCCTGGTGCGCGGCGCTGGCCCGCATCACCAGCTGACGCGCCTTGGCCTTCTCCGGCGTTTCCGGCACGGCCGGCGCGACATTGGCGGCATTGGCCGTCGCCGGGACCGAGGCAAGGGCGGTCGACGATCGCCCTGGGGCGGCATTGGCGCCCGGAAAAGCTCGCTTGTCAGTCACTCGGTTGCACTCCTCGCCGCGTTCGAATCGGACGGTTCCTGCACGGTCCGTACCAACCGGATCGATCCTGGAATGCATCGTGCAACGACTTGAATTAACATCAAATTAACGCTGTTCGACGGCAGCTTATGCCTAGTCCTCCGGGTCTTGCCGGGCAAATTTTGCCGGGCCCGGCAGCTCTTGCCGGGCGCCCCCGCTTTCACCCCGGCCAAAAGGTAAAGATTACCGCCAAACGGCGTCTTTTGCCCGGTTGGCAGGGAAATTGCTTCCTTTTCCGAACCCCGGCATGTGCGTCGGGGTGGGTGAAACAAAGTTTCGCTCAAACCCATGTCTCCAAAGGAGCATTCAAATGGCTAACGAGATCCAGCTTAACGCTGGTATTCGCAGCAACCTTCTGCTGCTGCAGAACGTCTCGGTGAACCTGCAAAAGACGCAGCTTCGCCTGTCAACCGGCAACAAGGTCAATTCCGCGCTCGACGGTCCGGCCCAGTTCTTCGCTTCGAAGGGCCTCAACCAGCGTGCCGGCGACCTCAACGGGTTGAAGGACGGCATCGGCCAGGCCATCAGCACCATCAAGGCGGCTGATACCGGCATCACCTCGATCGCTGACCTCGTCGAACAGGCCCGCGGTCTCACCACCCAAGCCCTGGGCTCCCTGGGCAACGATGCCAATTCGGTGTCCCTGCGTTCCAATCTCGCCACCCAGTACAACAACGTGCTGCGTCAGATCGATCGTCTGGCGACGGACGCTGGCTATCAGGGCAAGAACCTCCTGATCGGCAGCGGCCTGCAGGTCGATGCCACCGCCTCGTCCAAGACGGCGGTCAACGCCCTGGCCGGCATCAGCGGCGCGCGCGCCACGAATGTCGTGTCGGCTGACACCTACAAGATCGAAGTCACCGGCGACGGCACCATTTCCGGCTCGACCACGGACGTCGTGGCGGCGGAAAAGGCCCGCGGTATCTCCAACCTCGACATTTCCGGCTTCTCCTCAACCACCAACGCCAACTTCGACTCGATCTCGATCAAGTTGACCGGCGGCAAGGGCAAGGACAAGACCTTCACCATCACCGAAGGTACGGAAACCGTCACCCAGACGTTCACCACGGTCGAGGCGCAGATCGCCAACGACAACGGCGCAGTGCTCCGTTTGTCGCACAGCTTCGCCAGTGGCACCAAGGTCAGCTTCGACGTCAACTTCCAGGACATCGAAGACGTGCCGGATACCGCCGGCGTCGGCTCCTCGGTGATCGAGAAGAACGTCAACCTGCAGGCCAAGGTTACCAACCAGAACGGCGAAGTCGTCGTTCGTGACGGCCTGAGCCTGCTGGGCCAGGGCAAGATCGCCGACGGCGAGAATGCCTTTGCCTTCGATTCGGGCAGCGCGCGCATCACCATCGACGAGCGGCAGATCCTGCAGTCGTCGAAGTATTCTTCGGGGATCTCGCGTTCCTACGGTACGGGCGCCGGCGCAGTCACCGGCACGCCGACCCAGGCGGCGACCATCTCGGTCGACGATACCATCACGTTGAAGGCCACCGGCATTTCGTTCAACTACGACACGAACAACTTTGCCGGGTTCAGCGTCAGCGTCGAGGGTCTCTCCGGCACCAACGCCACACTGTCCGTCGGCCAGACCAGCGTCTACACCGCTGCCTCGGTCGGCGCCAACAGCGCGGCGATCTCGATCAACCTCAACTTCAACGAGCTGAAGTACCTGGCGTCGGCCGCTCAGGCGACCGCCACCGAGGCCAACAGCACGCTGTCGGTTACCGCGGGTTCGGGTCTGTCCCTCGGTGTGGTCGACGTGTCGACCATCGGCAGCTTCACCGACAACGCGGTGACGGGCGTCAACATCACCGTCACCAATGCGACCAGCACGTCGGCGACCTTCCAGTACACCGACGCGTTCGGCGGCACCGCCTCGATTACGGTGACGCTGTCGGGCAACTCGCTTGCGGCCAACACCTCGATCTCCTTCAATGTGACGGGTGGTGCCAACAGCGGTGCCGTGCTGAACCTTTCGATCGCCGCCAACACGGTGATCTCGGAAGGCGATACGCTGACACTGAAAGCACGCGGCGAATTCACCGCCTCGCGCGAAGCGAAGTTCGACCTTCGCAAGGCCAATGCCGGATCCAGTGCATCGCTGGTCACCAAGCAGGTGGTTGACGGCACGGATGCGAACAACCTCGCTGTGCAGCTGAACGAAAACAACACCAGCAACGTCACGGTGGTCAGCCAGAACGTCCGGACCGACGGTCAGGGCCTCAGGCTGGATTTCGCTCAGAACAACTTCAGCGATCGTGCCGACATCGACAATGCCATCAGACAGCTGGATGCGGCAAAACTGTCGCTTCGAGCGGCATCGTCGGCCCTGAGTACCAACCTGAACATCATCCAAACCCGAGAATCCTACACCAAGGAATTCTCCGATGTTCTGGTCGAGGGCGCCAACAAGCTGGTCCAGGCGGACCAGAACGAGGAAGGTGCGAACGTCTTGACGCTGCAGACCCGGCAGCAGTTGGGCACCATCAGCCTCAGCTTGGCGAACCAGGCGCAGCAGGCGATCCTGCGGTTGTTCTAACCGCACTCGCTTGGGTAGGATCGGGCGGCGGCGGCAACGCCGTCGCCCACCCTTCCCCCGGTCCGGGGTGACGGGAAACAACCCAAGCGCGGGAGAGCCCAAGTGCCATTGAAGTTCACGCTGAAGCCCGGCGAAAAGGTGATCGTAAACGGCGCCGTCATCGGCCGAGGCGAGGAAACCGGCAGCTTCTACCTCTACAACAAGGCCAATTTTCTGCGTGGCCGCGAGGTGATGAAGGAAGAAGACGCCAAGGGAATTGAACAGAAGCTCTACCTGATTATCCAGTTGATCTACCTGTTTCCGGAGAACGCGCCGGAAAATCTTATGAAGTTCGAAGCTATTCTGGCGGAAACTATGCGGCATCGATCGGCCGACCTGGAGAAGTTGACGGAAGTGGCACGGCTCGTGCATGGGCAGGACTACTACCGGGCGCTGAAACTGACGGCCAAGCTGTTCTAAAGCCAGGAAAAGCTAGATCGCCATGGAGCGGGTTGGACTTAGCCGGATGGAACCGGGAAGCGCACGGCGGAGATAGAAATGAAGCAAGCAGTCGGTTATGTCAGCCAGCCGCGGGGCTCTGATTCCCGCAGCACGGAAGCCTGGGCCCTGGCCGAGGCGTCGCGCCGGTTGATTCAGGCCGCCAAGGCCGACGACAAGGGCGAATCGCTGCGCGCTGCACTGATCCTGAACCAGCGCCTCTGGTCGATTTTCCAGGGGGCCCTCTCTGAACCCGATTGCCCCCTGCCGAAGACCATCCGGGACAACGTGCTTGCGCTTTCGGTGATGATGGACCGGCATCTGTTGCAGCGCCTGGGCGACCTGGACGGCAGCAAGATCCAGCCGATCCTCGACATCAACCGCGCGATCGCCGAGGGCCTCTCGGCGGTACCGCCGGAGACAACCAACGACAATCTGGCTGCGCCGACCCAAGGAAACCAGCCGGGTCTCGGCCAGCACGCACGACCCGTGATGAACGTATCCGTCTAACCCATCGGGAAGAATCGAGATCGCCGTGGCCAGCACCATCAGTTCAACTTCCGCCATCACCGGCGCGGCGACCAGTTCGGCGGCGACGACCAGCACCTCGATCTCGAATTCGAACTCCGGCAAGAGCGCATCCACCAGCCTCGAGGATCTCTCCAGCCAGATTGCCGCATTGCAGCAGAAGGCCGACCAGAGCCGGCTGACAGTCACCAATTTCCGCAAGGACACCAACGACGTCCAGATCGACAACAAGATGACGGCGCGGGATATCGGGACGCTGAAGGACCACAAGTCCCGGCTGAACCTGTTCAGCGCCCTGCAGAAGAACGATGCCGCCGACGTCTTCAAATTCAAGGTCGACAAGACAGCCGTAACGAAGATCGGCGTGCTGCTCGCAGACCCGGCAAATGACGGCAAGCTCCGGGTGCAGATCTTCGCAAAGACCACCGGCAGGCTGGTGGCCGACAATGCCGCCGACGCCGGCGACTTGAAGACCGCCTATGACCAACTGGAAAAGGGCGCCTTCGAACTGAAGAAGGGCGACTACGTGCTGCGCCTGTCCCGCCAGGATGGCGTCGATACGCGCCGGCAGACCAGCATCAGCTATGCGCTGCAGCTGAGCCAGGGCACCTTCACCGAGGACTATGACACGGTGGAACAGGCGAAAAAGACCGACGGTTCCGACCCCTACGGATTCGGCACCGTCAGCATCAACACGTCGAACCTGATCGACGGCCTGACCAACGCCTACAGCTTCATCTCTTCTTTACCAGCACTTGGTACATCAGCAACCGACAAGCTGAATGGCGTGCTGCTTGATTCGATACTCTAGGGTGATGAAATGCCTGCAAATTCCTCCAATGCGCCGCTGAAGATCTTCATCGGCTACGACCACCGCCAGGCGGTGAGCTACAACGTTCTCCAATTCAGCATCTTCCGGCGCAGCTCGAAACCGGTGACCATTTCGCCGCTGGTCCTGCCGACGCTGCCGATGACCCGCTCGGGGCTGACCCCCTTCACGTTCAGCCGGTTCCTGGTGCCCTGGCTGACCGACTTCCAGGGTTGGGCCGTCTTCCTCGATACCGACTATCTGTGCCTTGCCGATATCGCCAAGCTCTTCGACATGGCCGACGACCGCTATGCCGCCATGGTCTCGAAGAACGTGAAGAAGTTCGAATGGGCCAGCATGATCCTGTTCAACTGCGCGCACCCGGCCAATCGTGTCCTGACGCCGGACTATGTCGAGGATCCGAAACGTTGCCGCTCGCCCCATACGCTGGATTGGCTCAGCGACGACCTGGTCGGCGATCTGCCCCGGGAATGGAACCATCTCGTCGGCTATGACCCGCCGCGCAACGATGCCCAGCTGGTGCATTACACCCAGGGCATGCCGGTGTTCGAGGAGACCGCTGGCAGCGAATATGCCGAGCACTGGAAGAAGGAACATGCCAAGTCGAATCAGACGCTTGGCTGGCAGGACCTGATGGCGAGGTCGGTTCATGCCGGCCGCACCAATGACGGTCGCATCGTCGCGAAGCTGCATCCGGAAGCGATGGCGCCGCACTGAGCGCATCACCGCTCTCGGCCAAAAGACGAACGGCTTGGCGATCCGCCAAGCCGTTTTTCGTTGTGCGCTGGGATCGATACCTAGACGGGCTGGATGACCGCCGGCTGCGCCGCCTTCTTCTCGACGACCACCCAGAAGCCCTGCGGGACGCGCTGGAACATGACCAGTTCGAAGCGCTGGAACATGCGCGGCAGCCACCAGCTCGGCGGCTCCTGGATCAGGTGGGCATTGCGGCCGTCGGGCAGGACCTTGATCGCCGGGCCAATATGGACGGTGAAGAAGCCCTTGTGCTGGACCAATTCCTGCAGGTGATCCAGGACGTTATCCAGATAATCCGGCTCGATGTGCTCCAGCACGTCGATGCAGGTGACGAACCGGCAGGGCTGCGGCGGGCCGGCCCAGGCGGGGACGGCAGGATCATAGTGGTTGACCTTGATCTGATTGGGCAGGATCTGCGCCAGGGTCTGGCCAAGGCGCCCTTTGCCGGCGCCGTAATCCAGGATCTCGGTGATCTTCATCTGGGTCAGCAGATTGGCCACGATCGGCGCATACTGCACCGAGGCAACCCCGTAATTCGGGTTCTCATGCAGCTTCTCCTGCATGCGCCGGTATTCTTCACTGATTTGCCCCTGGGCGGCGGGCTGGGAAACGGGCTGCGCGACGGACATGATCGCCTCTTCACAGGAAGGTTCTTTCACGTCTCCATCTTCGCAAGTCACATGCCAATAAATGATTAACGATCGCTAACTATAATTTGACGTCAGCACGATGCCTGCGCCGCTGCGGCGACCATGCCGCAGGCCCGTTGGCATTGATCGTGCTTCTAAATTCGCGGCGGATTAACCACCTGCCCGAGGAATGAGCCGATACCCGGCCTTGCGGTCGCAGGGGGCTGGAGCGAAGCGTAGGAGAAGCGATGGATCCGAGAATGGCCAAGGCGGTCGAGAATCACGCCAATTCGTGCCCGATGATTGCCATCCAGCACAACGGCATCAAGGTGCGATATGTCCTGCCGAACGACAATGCCCTCTGGCGGGTGGAGACGCTGAAGAGCAAGGAACCCTGCACGATCGAATGGCTGGAGAGCATCGAACCCGGCAGCATCCTGCTGGATGTCGGGGCGAATGTCGGCATGTATACGATCTTCGCCGCAGTTGTGCGCGGCGCCCGAGTCTATGCCTTCGAACCGGAATCGCAGAACTACGCCCTGCTCTGCCGCAACATCATGCACAATTCGATGTCCGAGCGGGTCACGGCCTATTGCGCCGCGCTGTCCGACAGCCAGAAATTCAGCCTCATCCACCTATCGGAGTTCAAGACCGGCAGTTCCTGCCACAGTTTCGACGAGGCCGTGAATTTCAAGCTCGAGGAGCGCAAGAGCCCCTTCATCCAAGGATGCTTCGCGGTAACCATCGACCAGCTCGTGGCCGAGGGCGCGATGCCGGTGCCGAACTACATCAAGATCGACGTGGATGGGTTCGAGCACAAAGTCATCAACGGCGCCAAGCGCACCCTCGAAGACCCGGCGGTCCGATCGCTGATCATCGAGATCAATCCGCATCTGGCGGAACACCGGCAGATCATCACCCAGCTTGCTGCCCTCGGCTTCGGCTACGACCCCAAGCAGGTCGCCAAGGCATCGCGCAACGAGGGCATCTTCTCGGGAGTCGGCGAGTATGTATTCCGCCGTTGAGACGGTCGATGCCCGCGTGCGGGCCCACGAAGCCGTCGCAGCGCCGAGGGCGGAACTGCCTATGACGGATGGCCCGTCTGCCCGATCTGCAGGTCATGCGGAATTTCTCGCGCGCCTGACGTCGGCCGCCGCCGCCCGCGGTGATCGCGATCTGCTGACCCTGGTCGAGGCCGACGGCCAGACAGTGACTTTTACCTATCCCATGCTGCTGGAGGTCGCCCAGGCCTGGGCGGCGCGTTACCGGGAGGCAGGGCTTGCGCCTGGAGATCGCCTGGTCGTCATTCTGCCGCATTGCAGCGCCCTCTACAGCGCCTATCTCGGCGCCCTGGTCGGCGGATATTGCCCGGCGTTCTTTGCGCCGCCCTCGGAAAAGACCGCGCAGATCGACTATGCGCGCTCGGTTGCCCTCCTGCTGGAGCAGATCGGCGCCGCGTTTGTCGTGACAACCCACGAACTTCGCCGGCAGCTCGCGGGCGAGATGGGATGGTTTCGCGGTTTCACCGAAGGAGGCGCGCTGTGCGAAATCGGCAGCGGTCCGGCCTGGAGCATCGACGCTTCACCTTCGGACCATCTCTTTATGCAATTCTCGTCCGGCACGACCGGAATCAAGAAGGGCGTCGGCGTCACGGCCGAAGCCTTGCTGTGGCAGGTCGACGCCTACGCCCGGCAGCTCGGACTGACGGCGGATGCCCGCATCGCGACCTGGCTGCCGCTCTATCACGACATGGGCCTGATCACCTGCTTCTTCCTGCCGCTCCTGCTGGGGATACCCGTGGTTGCGGTCTCGCCCTTCGTCTGGGTACGCCAGCCGGAGATCCTCCTCGACATCATCTCTCTCGCCCGGGCAACCCATTGCTGGCTGCCCAATTTCGCCTTCAATTTCCTCGCCTCCCGGGTAGCGCGGAAGGATTCGCAGGCATGGGCTCTCGATTGCGTCGAGGCGCTGATCAATTGCTCGGAGCCGATCCACGCCGATAGCCACCAACAGTTCCTGGCGCGCTTCGCCGCCCACGGCATCCGGCCCTGCATGATCCGCACCTGCTATGCCATGGCGGAAACTACCTTCGCGATCGCCAGTTCTGCGGCCTCCGAGGCGGGCCCGGTCGTTGAAACCGTCGACAGCGCCAGCCTCAATCGGGATCAGCCGGTGCGCCTCGCCCGCTCGGTGGACAGCGGCCGCGTCGCGGTCGGCTCCGGACGGGCCCTGCCCGACACGAGAATCGAGATCCTCTCCACGCTTGACACGCCGTTGCCGGACGGTCACCTCGGCGAGATTGCCGTCAGCATGCCGTCGCTGTTCGGCGGCTACCTCAACAATGCCGAGGCCAACGCAACCGCATTTCGCAACGGTTCCTTCCGCACGGGAGACCTCGGCTACCTGCGGAATGGCGAACTCTTCGTCATCGGCCGGATCAAGGATACCGTCATCATCGGCGGCAAGAACGTCTATCCGCAGGATATCGAGGCGATCTGCAACGAGGTGCCAGGCGTGATCCCCGGGCGCTGCGTCGCCTTCGGCGTGGACGACCCGGACCTCGGCACCCAGAATCTCGTGGTCATCGTCGAGGTCGCCTCCGACGACACCGCTATCCGGGACAAGGTGCGCCGGCAGGTATTCCAGGCGATTGTCTCCAGGACCGAATCGACGCCGGCCGACATCCTGGCGGCGCCGCACATGTGGCTGCAGAAATCGACCTCCGGCAAGATCTCCCGGACCAGGAACCGGGAGCTATATCTGAAGGTCGTCGCGGAGCAGGCGGCGGCCCCGGCGCCGAAGGTCGAGGCCGCCGAGGTCGCATCCCTGGTGCGCCGCCTGGTCCTTGAGATTGCCGGCGAACCCATTGGCGACGATGTGCCGCTGCTCACCGAAGGCTGGATCGACTCGTTCTCCTTCGTCACGCTGGTATTGCAGGTCGAGACGCATTTCGGCGCCGACATCGCGGCGGCGTTGCGGACCAATCCGAACCGCTACCAGACCACCCGGCGCATCATCGACTTGGTCGAAGCCGGGGGCACGGAGCCGAAGGGCCATTCGGACACAGAGGATGCGGCGGTCGGCGAGCTGCAGGCGGATGACCCGCGGCGCCTGCTGGCCCCGCAATTGAGCGACGTCGACAGGCAGCCCTTCAGCTCGGTCGCCTATCTGATGCGGCGCGGCGCGGCGCATTTCCAGTCGCCATCGACCAATACCGACGGGCTTGGATGCCGCATCAGCTGGCGGAACGGCCAGCCGGTCGACAACGAGGCCATCGTCGGCACCGACCGCCCGCGCGGCGTCGTGCTCGGCAACAGCTTTGCCTTCGGCGTGGGAACCACGCATGATTCCCTGCAGGTCGCCAGCCGGCTGAATGCCGTCGGCGCCGGCGGCGACATCGTCTGGGCCAACTTCGCCCTGCGCGCCTCGAACCTCACGCAGGAGCGCCTGGCCTTCGAGCTCTATGCGCAGCCGCCGGTCGAGCAGGTGATCTGGATCTCCGGCATCAACAACCTGATCACCCTGATCATCGAGGAAGGCGTCGATCCCAATCCGGCGCCCTTCATCGGCGAACGCGGCTTCACCCTGGCCACCATGCCGGACGCCAGACTGGAGCCGCCCAGGCAGACGGCGATGGAGCGATACCGCGACATGCTGCGCATTGCGGAGATCGACATATCGGCGGTTGCGTTGCGCCTGGGAAGCGCCGGCCGCGTCACATTCTGCCTGCAGCCTTCTGCCGCCTGGATCGGCAAGCCGATGAGCGCCGAGGAGACGACCCTGATCGAGGGCTTCGACCGCCACGGTGCCGCCATCCGCCACGCCCATCACCCGCAATACATCGGGAAGATGCATGCGACGTTCAGCCGGGACATCAAGGGCATCTGCGACAGGTGGGGTGTCGGTTTCATCGACCTCAATCACTCGACCCGCCTGAGGACGTCCGACTGGCTGTTCCTCGACCGGATACACATGAACGACCGCGGCCACCAGCTGGTTGCCGAGGAGATCTCGCAATTCCTCACTCAACCCCTCGATATCGACAAAGAAAGGCGTACTGCATCATGAAAACTGCAATGGTCGCCAGGGAGCCGGCGCCGGGCGCCGACCCGAAAGCAGCAGCCGACAGGTTTACCGCGGCGAAGCTGCACGCCATCTACCAGATCACCAACGCCCAGCTGCGCACCTATCCCTTCGCCCATGTCTATGTGGAGAACATCCTGCCGAAGGCGTTCTTCGCCGAGGCGCGGCAGAACCTGCCGGCGGATGAGGGCTACACGGTCCTGGTCGACAGCGGGCGCGTCGGCAAGGGATATTCGCGGGCGCGGCTGTCGCTGTTCCCCACCGACCTCGAGAAGTCGAAATGCACCGATGAGCAGCGCGAATTCTGGCGGCAGATGTTCGCGGCCTTCGGCGACGCCGAATTCGCCACCACCATCTACAACCGCTTCCGCCCCCAGATCGAGCAGCGCTTTGCCGGCAAGGCGGGGGCCAAGCTGTCGGTCCGGCACGAGACCTTCCTGATGCGCGATCTCGAGACTTATTCCCTGGGGCCGCACACCGACAATCCGAAGAAGCTGGTCTCCGTCCTGCTCTACCTGGCGCCCGACAATAGCCGCCCGGAGCTGGGCACGGCCGTGTACCTGCCCAAGGACCGCGGTTTCGTATGCCCCGGCGGGCCGCACCACGACTTCGACAAGTTCGACCATGTGACGACGATGCCCTACGCGCCGAACACCCTGGTGGCCTTCGCCAAGTCCAGCACCTGCTTCCATGGCGTCGAGCCGCTGGACCGCGCCAACAGCCGTCGCGATATCTTCTTCTACGATCTGAAGAACGATCAGGCCTGACCGCTTCACCCGCGGCCGGCCCGGCAATATCCGCACGGTCCCCAGCCAACCTGATCGGCATTGCCTGCAGCCCGCGCCATCGGCGCGGGCTTTTGCTTGTGCGCTCGCGATTAACTATCTGAAATATCTACAATAATCGCCCTGCTCGACTTGGCCCGGCGCTTGCATAAATACGCCACACCCGTCTCCAAGCCCATAAGAGGTAGGCAATGAGTATTCTCGGCGCGATGTTCACGGCAGTCAGCGGCGTCAATGCGCAGTCGCGTTCGCTGGGTCACATTTCGGACAATATCGCCAATTCGCAGACCACCGGTTACAAGAAGGTGGATACGCGCTTCGAAACGCTGATCACCGTCTCCAATTCGAATCTCCACGCGCCGGGCGGCGTCATTGCATCGCCCCACTATGCCAACGCCCTCCAGGGCAACATCAATCAGACCCAGAGCGATACCAATCTGGCGATCAGCGGCAGCGGCTTCTTCGTGGTCAGCCACCCCAATCAGCAGACGGGGACCACCACGACCTTCGACAACCTGTCGTATTATACCCGGGCCGGCGACTTCGAGGTCAATCGCGACGGATACCTTGTCAACAATGGCAACTATTTCCTGAACGGCTGGTCCGTCGATCAAACGACCGGCCTGCCGGACACCTCCTCGCTGGCGCCGATCAAGATCACCCAGACCCTGGACCAGCCGACGGCCACCTCGACCATTGAATTCGTCGGCAACTTGCCGGCGACCTCGGTGGTGAACCCGACACCGCCGCTGGGACCCACCAACATCAAGATCTACGATGCGCTGGGCAATCCGCATACGGTCTCGCTGGTCTGGACCAAGCGCGCCGACAATCTCTGGAAGCTCGACATCCAGGCGCCGGACAGCACCGTCGATCCGGTCGACGGCACGATCGTCGGGGTCAACGATCAGACCGCGGTGCAGGCCGCGGTGACCGCCAACGTCTCGCCGGTCGCCCAGGTCGATACCATCACCATTCCCGCGGCCCTCGTCGCCGGCGACACGATGACCTACCAGATCGGCGCCGGCGCCGTCATCGTTACGGCACCGGCCGGCGGCTATACCCAGGCTCAGGCGGCGGCGGCCTTCGTCGCCGCGATCAACGGCAATGCCGCGCTTTCGGCCGGCGTCACCGCCGGCAACATCGTCGGCAACACCTTCCAGGTCACAGCCGATACGGCTGGAACCCCCTTTACCGCGATCATCGGCGGAACCGCCCTGCCGACACAGGCGACGACGACGGCGAACGTCGCAGCGGTTGCCCAGGTCGACTCGGTCACCATCGGCGGCAGCGTCGGTGCCGGCGAAATCGGCGACACCTATTCCGTCACCGTCGGCTCGACCACCGTCACCTACACCAACGACGGCACCGAAGCGTCGTCGAACGATGTCGCGAATGGCCTGGCCGCGCTGATCAACGCCAATCCCTCGATCGGCGTCGACGCGACGGTGGTCGGCGCCGTCATCAACCTGACGGCACGTACGCCCGGAACCGGCTTCACCGCGATTACCGGCACCAGCAACGGATCGGTACCGGCCTTCATCGACGTCCAGTTCGGCATCACCGCGGCCACCGCGGGCAAGGTCGTCCAGGTCACCAACGTCTTCAACCTGCTCGGCAATGCCACCATTCCGGCCAGCCAGACTGCCAATGCGCCCATCGAGATCGGCTTTACCGTCGACTACGGCACCGGCCCGCAGGTGGTGACGCTTGACCTCGGCCGTTTCCAGACCACGGACAAGCTCACGCAATTCGCCGGCACCCAGATCGACATCCAGCGCCTCACCCAGGACGGCGTCCCCCAGGGCGTGTTCAAGGACCTCAATATCCGGGACAATGGCGACATCGAGCTCAACTACGACAATGGCCGAAGCCGGGTCTTCTTCAAGGTGCCGATGGCGCAGTTCTATGACGCCAATCAGCTGAAGCGCGAAGCCGGACAGGCATTCACCGAAACCTTCGACAGCGGCTCCGCGCGCCTCTCGGATCCCGGTGCGGGCGGCGCGGGGACCATCCGCGGCAGTGCCGTCGAAGGCTCGAACGTCGACATCGCCGAGGAATTTTCCAAGATGATCGTTACCCAGCGCGCCTATTCGGCCAATACCCGTGTCATCACCACGGCCGACGACATGCTGCAGGACATCATCAATATCAAGCGGTAGGCCGGCGATTCGCAACAGGAGTGATGGATAATGTCCCTCACCGGAGCCCTCAACGCCGCGGTTTCCAGTCTGAAGGTCAATCAGGCGGCGATCCAGCTGGTGTCGGCGAATGTCGCCCATGCCAACGACCCCGGCTACGTCCGCAAGACGATAAGCCGCGAGAGCCTCAATCTCGGCAACGACCAGATCGGCGGCGTCGCCATCGGCTCCTATCAGAATGCCGTCAGCATCTCGCTGCGCAAGCAGTTCGAGACCTTGACCGCGCGCACCGGAACCACGGACGCGCAGACGGAATATCTCTCGCGGATCCAGGACCTGTTCGGAACCAGCGCCGACAAGGCACAGCTCACCTCGCTGCTGAACGAGTTCACGGCGGCGTGGCAGGCCTTCCAGGCCAGCCCGGAATCCTCGGCGGCCCAGAGCCAGGTCATCAGCCTCGGCGACCGGTTTGCCGGCGAGATCAATCGCCTGGCGGAAGGCGTCGACTCGATCGACCGCGACATCCGCGTCGATACCGAGAACTCGGTCAAGCAGCTGAATGACAAGCTTGAGCAGATGTTCCAGCTGAACCTGCAGCTGCGCAGTTCAAGCGACGGCGGTCCGGAGCGGACGCAGCTTCTGGATCAGCGGGATCAGCTGGTCCGCGATATCGCCAAATACATCGATGTCCGTGCCGTCGACCGGGAGAACGGTGCCGTCGCCCTCTTTACAGCCGCCGGGTTGAGCCTGGTGGACGGGCCGCCGTCGAAATTCGCCTATGACGGGGTCAATCTGACCCGGGTCGAGGACCCGGCAACGCCGATCAATGCGCTGCTGCGCGATGGCAAGATCCGGGCGCTTCTCGACCTTCGCCTGGACAACTCGAACACCAACCAGGCGATCAGCAACGATCCCGCGACCGAGGTCATCCGCAAGCTGCGCTCGCAGCTCGACATGGCGGTCAGCGCGTTCACCGCGACGGCAGGGACGCCCCCGAGCTTTGCCTCGGCCTATGACAACGCCGACAAATCACTGCGGATCACCGCCGCATTCCAGAACACCGTCGAGGCGGCGCCATCGACCGCGCAGTTCACCACGATCGGCCTCAGCGGCGACCTGGTCGCCGGGGACGTCTTCGAGGTCGACGTCAATGGCAAGAAGTTCAGCTATACGGCCCAGGTCGGCGATACCAGCCTGGACCAGATCGCCACACAGCTGGCGGCATTGGTCAATGCCGATACGACGCTCGGCGTCACCGCTGTCGCCGGCATTTCGTCGCTCCAGCTCGTCGGCGGCAGCATCAACCAGAAATTCACGGTTCAGACCACGGTAAACGGCCAGCTTCCGGAGCTCAACCAGGGGTTCTTTGTCGGCACCGACCGGTACACCTTCAAGTTGAACCAGAGCCTGCGCGACGGAACCCAGCAGATGAAGAAGAATTCCTCGCCGGCGGTCGTTACGGCGCTGACCGCGGCAGACCGCAATTTCGTGTCGGCCGGTCTTGTCTTGACCAACGTCTCCTACAAAGGCCTGGTCGTCGGCCTGGTCGGCGCATCCCTGGTCAACGCGAAGACCGTCCAGGATTCCGGGAAGTTCAACTCCGACAGCCTGCAGATCACCGAGCAGCGCTACCAATCCGAAGTCGGCGTCAATCTCGATGAGGAAATCGCCAACCTTCAGGTCCTGCAGAACTCCTACGCGGCGTCGGCCCGCCTGCTGACCGTCGTACAGAACCTGTTCGACGACCTGCAAGCGATCGTCTCGAGGTAAGTCATGACAATCAACGCCTACAGCACCTATGCCACGTATCTGGGCAATGTCGGCGCCTTCAAGCAGCTGCAGAGCTCCCTCGCCGATCTGACCCAGCAGCTGAATTCGGGAAAGAAGTCGACTGACATCACCGCCTACGGTGCCGAAGGAACACGCCTCCTTGACCTGCGCGCCGAGATCAAGAAGCGCGAAGGGTATATCGACACGATCAAGAGCGCCGCCACCGATGTCAAGGCGTATGACACTGTCATGACGCGGATGGAAACGCTCGCGCAGAACATGAATTCGGCCTTCACGACCCCGCTGTCCGACCCGCCGACCACCCAGCAGCACAAGATCGTTCTGGACGGCGACATCGGCGATGTCGGCGACATCTACAAGGTCGTCGTCGACGGCAATCTGTTCTCCTATGTGACGACCGGCCTCGAAGGCAGCCTGGACGAGATCGCCGGCAACATCGCGAACCAGATCAACAACCACCTGCCGGCTCTGCGCGCCAAGGCACAGGCCAATGGCTCCCAGATCACGATCAGCGGAACCAGTCCCGGGCCGCTGTTCACGGTCAGCGCCAGGATCGAGGACGTCTCCGGAGGCGCGGTAAACACCGTCTCGACCGAACTGCTCCGCGGTGGGAAGATCTCGCCGATCGTCGGCCAGATCGACGCCGCGATCAAGGAGCTCCAGTCCCTGCTCAACGAGCAGATCAATGACCGCTATCTCTTCGGCGGCTCCACCGCGAACGAGCTGGCACCGGTCGTCGATCTGTCGCGCCTGCCGGATCCGACGGGAAGCAAGAACGCCGCCTCCGGCGCGACCACCCAGCAGCTGGCGGCCGGGACTATCGTGCAGAAGACCCGCGTCAACGCCGACTATCTCGGCGCCCTGCAGTCGGAAACCTTCACCGTCAACGCGACGAATTTCACCTTCAACGGCCCGCTGACCGCCCAGCAGCTCGCGCTGCAGGCCTCGACCGCGATCGCCGCGGCCTTCCCCGGCGTCATCACCGTCAGCGACGTCGATGCCAATGGCTTTACCCTCACATCGGCGACGCCGGGCACGGCCTTTACCGCCAGCGTCGCCGGCACCGACCCGACGCCCTCGACACTATCGGTCGTTCAGCCGAACGTCCCGATCGGCGCCAGCCAACTCGATGTCATCACGCTGTCCGGACCCATCGGTATCATCGGGGAGAAATTCAGCGTCACCATCACCGATCCGCCTGCGCACGCGGCACCGGTCACCATTTCATATCGGACGACCGGCGACGAGCCGGACATGAACACGATTGTCAACAACCTGATCGCCAAGATCAGCGCCTATCAGCCCGCCTTCTCCGTGACGCCGTCCAATCTCGGCGGCGGCCGCCTCCAGCTGTCCAGCGCCACCGCCTTCACGTCCCACGGCGCCGTGCAGGATACGGCAACGGTGACCACGACCCAGCGGACGGTGGTGCCGGTCGCGCAGGAGGACCAGGTCCACCTTGCCGGCCCCTTCGGCGATGCCGGCGACGTCTACACGATCAATTTCACGGCGCCGGTCGGCGGCCCGTTCCAGGTGACGACGACCGCCTCTGACGACGAGGTCTCGGTTGCCGCCAAGTTCCAGGCGGCGATCAATGCGGCTGGATTCGGCGTTACCGCTTCGATCCGCGACGGTCGGCTCTATCTGACGTCCTCCAACCCGGGCACGCCCTTTACCTACACGGCAGTCCTGACCACCGACGTGGGCCAGGTGAGCCAGGCGCCGGCCATCACCAACAAGGTCGCGAACATCGTTGCGGGACCATTGCCGCAGATCGACACGGTTCAGCTCTCCGGTCCGGTCGGCCGCAAGGGCGATGTCTATGAGCTGACGGTGAACGGCCGGACCGTACGCTATACGACGACCGGCGCCGAAGCCGACATGGACGCAATCGCGATCAACATCACCGCACTGATCAATGCCCAGACGCCCGCCATGCCCGCCACGGCGGTCGCCGGGCCGACCGGCAGCGGCAAGATCCTCCTGACCTCGGCCGTCGTTGGCGTCGAATTGAAGACGGCGACCGCGGTCGTAAAGCCGACGACCGTGCCGGATCCCACGCCGACGGAATACAACATCCACCAAGAGGTTCAGGACTCGCAGCGGTCCTGGGTGCGTGGCGAGATCGTCATCGCCGATCAGCTGAACATCCGCTACGGCTTTACGGCCAATGAAGCGGCCATCCAGAAGCTGCAGCTGGCGTTGCGAACGGCGCAGTCCGCCGTCCAGGATCCGGACAACTACTTCGACAAGATCGAGACCGCGCGCGTTCTCAGCCGCGACGCGCTGGTCGGACTCCGTGCCCTGCATGCGGACAATACGGTCAATGATGCCCTGATGTCGGCGACCACGCTTTCGCATCAGACGACGATCAATCTGAACACGGACTCGTCCGATCAGATTGAGACTGCCGATCCCAATGAAGTCGCCGCGAAAATCCAAACGGCGCAGGTACAGCTGCAGGCGGTTTTCAGCGTGGTGTCCTCCTCTACCCGCCTGTCTCTGGTCAATTTTCTGGCGTAAACAGGGAAGACATGGAACAAATTCGCCTCGATCCGCAGCCCCCATTCTTTGTGAAGCGCGAGACCAAGCCGGCCGTGACGGCCGGCGACATCTTCGCCACGCTCCTCGACATCAAGCTCAAGGACGGCACCAACGTGCGGCCGGCAAATGACGCGGATGCGACCGCAGCGCGACCGGAGAACCCTGGCCGGGGTCACCGGACACCGCCCACTGGCGCCAAGCGATCGCACCTGCCGACGCATGCCGACCGGTTGCCCGAGGCGCGGGAGTCGCTGCGGCTGAAAGCCATGCAGGCGGCCCAGCGCGACCGGGTGGATCTGGAAGACCGGCGGGAAGGCCTGGCGAAGAATTCGCTGGAGGGCGAACCCCTGGGCTGCGGCGGACCTGCTTCGCTTCGCGCCGAGACCGGGTCTTCTGCCAGCGAGACCGACCAGATGCCGGATCAAACCGCGACCGATGCTGAAAACCAGGGCGGGTCGTCCTCCGGCGGAACCGGCGACAACCCGCCCGATGCCGATCTCACCGATCCCGCCACGGCGGTCATGGCTGCGGCGCCGGTCCCGGCAACCCTGCCGCTGGCGGGCGAGGTGGCGATCGACGACGATGCGGCCGTGCCCGGCGTCCCTGCCCCGGCGGCCATTTCCCCCGACGAGGCCAATGCCATGGCGCAGGCGGCGCTGGCGGCGGCGACGGCCCTGCCGGTGGGCACGTTCGAGACCGCGGGATCGGCTGATGCCGCCGAAGAGAACGCGCCCGGACCGGCCGGCTCGGCCATGAATTCCGGGGGCGACGTGCCGCTGGTCGGCGTCAGTGACGGCGTTGCACCCCAGGCCCTCTCCGAGCCGGGCCAGGAGCAAGCCATCCCTATCGCCAGCACGGTCGCCGCGGAATCCGACGCTGCGGGGGCGGTTTTTCGCACCTCCGTCGCGACGTCGAAGGGCAAGGCCCAGACCGCGAGCCCGGGGGCCGCCGCACCCCATGCTCAGACCCACCAGCCCGACCAGCCGGCCCCGCCGCGCGCGGCCACCGGACCGCAGGATGGCCTGGCCGGGGCGTCAATGGGTGCCGAGGATCGCGGCACCGGGACGGGTCCGGGGGTGGCCGGCGCCTTCGAGGACGCCGACCAGAGCGGCCTGGGCGGCTGGCCATTGCACCTCGCGCAGGGCGCCAGCGGCCGGCGTGCCGATTTCATCGCCAATCTGCGCCAGCACCTGCAGAATTTGCCGGCTCACGAGCAGGTCGCGGTCCATATCCAGCGCGCCGTGACCGACCGGCTCAGCAAGATCACGGTGGAATTGTCGCCGGTGGAACTCGGCCGGATCCAGGTCAAACTCAAGATTGACGAGGAAAACCGGGTCGTAGCGACGATCGCGGTCGAGCGTGCCGGAACCCTGGAACTGCTCCAGAAGGACGCCCGGGCTCTGGAACGGGCCTTGCAAGAGGCAGGGCTGAAGACCGACAGCTCCAGCCTGTCGTTCACCCTGCACGGCGGCGAAGCCGACGATTCCGGCCAGAACCGGGCCTTCGGCGGCCCCGGCGGAACCGCCAGGACGGGTGACGGGGCTGCGACGGTCGCGGATGCCAAGGACTTGGCACGACCGTCCGTGATCGTGACTGCCGACGGCCTTGTCGACGTGGAAGTTTGAGCCCTAGGAGCCGATTAGTCATGGAAATCAGCAGCATCAGCCAGACCCTGGAGAAGAACAAGGCGGCCGCGGCGCAGGCGACGTCGACGACCGATGCCGACAGCGCCAGCCTCAGCTCCAACTACGACAATTTCCTCCTGCTGCTGACCAAGCAGCTGCAGAACCAGGATCCGCTGTCGCCCATGGATACGGCGCAGTTCACCCAGCAGCTGGTGTCCTTCGCCTCGGTGGAACAGCAGATCAAGTCCAACAAGAACCTCGACAAGCTGGTTTCCCTGCAGAATGCCACCAATGCCTACGGCGCGGTCGGGTTCATCGGCAATACCGTCGCGGTCGACAGCGACAAGGTCGCCCTGCAGGACAAGAAGGCGTATTTCGACTATGCCGTCGACCAGAAGACCAGCAAGGCCATCCTGAAGATCATGGATGCGAGCGGGCAGGTCGTCATGCTGAAGGAAGCGGACGGCTCGGTCGGCACCCACAAGGCGATGTGGGACGGCACCGATTTCTTCGGCAATCAGCTGCCCGACGGCCAGTACAGCGTCGCCGTGTCCTACGAGGACACCTCCGGCAAGTCCCACACCGCCAAGATCACCTCCTACGGCCAGGTCGATTCCGCCGAGATCAGCGACGGCAACGTCCTGCTGCATGTCGGCGACGTCGCCTTCCCGATGGAGAAGATCCTCCGGATCAGCAAGCCGGCAGCCGCCGGATAGGCCACCTCGGGACGCTCCCGGCCAGGCGTCTTTCGGCCCCCGCCGCGGGGTCTTTTGGCGCGGGAAAATCCCGACAATTTTAACTAAATGACTTGGATTTTCGCGGATTTTTCGGCCCCGACTTAGGACTTTATTAAATGGGTCGGGACTATCGTTTCGACATCTCGACCGATACCGGTCAATCCGGTGGAGTTTTACGGCATGGTAATGGGGCTGCCAGGGAGGCCGAATTTGACGCGCAGCGCGGATGCGTTCCCGAAGCGGGTCGAGGACTTGCCGCCGCCGGGGACCAAGCGCTGGGTGATCCGCCGCAAGGCCGAGGTCGTCGCTGGCGTGCGCGCCGGCATCATCAGCCTCGAGGAAGCCTGCCAGCGCTACACGCTCTCGGTCGAGGAGTTCCTCTCCTGGCAGCGCTCGATCGACCGTCACGGCCTGCGCGGCCTGCGCACGACGCGCATCCAGGACTACCGCCCCACCGGCCATGGCGACGGCAGCCAGGGCAACCAGAGCGCCTAGCGGCGCAGCGTTCATCGCCCGCGCCGGCCAACCCGGAAAGACTTGCCGGGCACTAGGCAAATAATTCCCGCCGTTAAGCTTTCTTTAGCGTGTCCCGGCTAGTTTGGCCCTGAAGCCAGGGCGGATCGCGCCCCAACTGCGCGGATTCGACTAAAATTTTAGTCTCTAAAGTTTTAGGCACCTGGCGACCGGATGGACTGAACCGAGAGGCGGGTGGCTGCCGTGAATCCGTTGCTCCAGACAATGCGCAATTTGGGCCCCGTTCGCCTGGCGAGCCTGGGTGCCGTCTCCCTGGCATTGATCGCGTTTTTCGTCTTCATCGCCGCGCGCCTGACCACGCCGGGCATGGCGCTGCTCTACAGCGGCCTCGACCCCGCCGATTCCGCCGCCATCGTCCAGCGCCTCGAGGCGCAGAACGTCCCCTACGACGTCAAGGGCGACGGCTCTCAGATCATGGTCGCTGAGGACCAGGTCGCCAAGGTCCGCCTCGCCCTGGCGGCCGACGGCGTGCCCTCCGGCGGCTCGATCGGCTACGAGATCTTCGACCGGGCCGACGCCCTCGGCACCACCAACTTCGTGCAGCAGATCAACCAGGTCCGCGCCCTCGAGGGCGAACTCGCGCGCACCATCCGCGCGATGAAGCAGGTGAAGTCGGCCCGCGTCCACCTGGTGATGCCGAAGCGCGAGCTGTTCTCCCGCGACAACAACGAGCCGACCGCCTCGGTGATGCTGGTGCTGCAGGGCGCCGGCCTGGACAAGGAGCAGGTCAGCGCCATCCAGCACCTGATCGCCTCTTCCGTGCCGGGCCTGAAGCCCAACAACGTCTCGGTGATCGACAGCAAGGGCGAGCTCCTGGCGCGCGGCGCCGAGAGCGGCGCCGAGATGGACTCGGCCGACAGCGAGGAGTTGCGCCGCAACTACGAAATGAAGGTCACCCAGTCGATCGAGGAGCTGCTCGCCCAGACCCTGGGGCCGGGCAAGGTCCGCGCCGAGGTCACCGCCGATCTCGACTTCAACAAGGTCACCACCAATACCGAGAACTTCAATCCCGACGGGCAGGTCGTGCGCTCGACCCAGACCGTCGAGGAGGACGACACCAGCCAGGAGAAGCAGCAGGACGGCTCGGTATCGGTCGCCAACAACGTGCCCAATCCGCCGGCCCAGCAGGCGGGCTCCGGCAGCAACTCCAATTCGCAGAACAAGCGCACGGAAGAGACCGTCAACTACGAGATCTCCAAGACCGTGCAGACCGAGGTCAAGCACAGCGGCACGGTGAAGCGGATCTCCGCCGCCGTGCTGGTCGACGGCACCTACGATACCGCGCCGGACGGCACCCAGACCTACAAGCCGCGCGACCAGGCCGACCTCGACAAGATCGCCGCCCTGGTGAAGTCCGCGATCGGCTTCGACGAGAAGCGCGGCGACGTGGTCGAGGTCTCCAACATGCAGTTCGCCGCGCCGGACGAGACCATCGCCGAGGCCGGCCTCCTCCTCGGCCTGGAGAAGCAGGACCTGATGCGGATCGCCGAGCTCCTGGTGCTCTCGGTGATCGCCGTCCTGGTCCTGCTGCTGGTGGTGCGCCCCCTGCTCAATCGCCTGCTGGCGCTGCCCAGCATCGCGCCCGAAGGCGGCCTGGCGCTGGCCGGCCCCGGCGGTGGCGCCCTGCCCCCGGGCGCGGCCGCCGCCCTCGCCTTGGCCGGCCCCGACGGCCAGGCGCCGGCGCTCAGCGACCTCGCCAGCCAGCAGAACGTCGAGGACGCTGCCAACGTCGCCAACGAGATCGAGCAGATGATCGACATCAACCAGGTCGAGGGCCGGGTGCGCGCCTCGTCGCTGCGCAAGATCAGCGAGATGGTCGACCAGCATCCCGAGCAGGCCGTGAACATCATGCGGCAGTGGATCTACCAGGATCAATGAGATGAACGTCGCCCGCCCCACCACCGGAATAAACGGCCAGGGATCGTGACCAGCCATGCGTAGCAAAGACGACTATCGCGCCTTGACCGGAACGCAGAAGGCCGCCCTGCTGCTGATGTCGGTCGGCGAGGAAAGCGCCACCAAGATCTTCGGCCTGATGCATGACGACGAAATCCGCGAGATCTCGCAGACCATGGCCAATCTCGGCATGGTCAGCGCCACCGTCATCGAGCGGCTGTTCGTCGAGTTCGCCGACCAGATCTCGTCGACCGGCACCCTGACCGGCACCTTCGAATCCACCGAACGCCTGCTGATGAAGGTCCTCGACAAGTCCAAGGTCGAGACCATCATGGACGAGATCCGCGGCCCGGCCGGCCGGACCATGTGGGACAAGCTCAGCAACGTCAACGAATCGGTGCTGGCCAACTACCTGAAGAACGAATACCCGCAGACCGTCGCGGTGGTGCTCTCGAAGGTCAAGTCGGACCATGCCGCGCGGGTGCTGGCGATGCTGCCGGAGGCCTTCGCGATGGAGGTCGTCATGCGGATGCTGCGCATGGAATCGATCCAGAAGGACGTGCTCGACGACGTCGAGCGCACCCTGCGCAACGAGTTCCTCAGCAACCTCGCGCGCTCCAGCCGCCGCGACGCCCACGAGCTCATCGCCGAGATCTTCAACAATCTCGACCGCAGCACCGAGGCCAGGTTCATCTCGGCACTCGAGGAGCGCAACCGGGATTCGGCGGAGAAGGTGAAGTCGCTGATGTTCACCTTCGACGACCTGGGCAAGCTCGATCCGGGCGGCGTGCAGACGCTGCTGCGCAACGTGCCGAAGGACAAGCTGCCCCTCGCCCTCAAGGGCGCGGCGGAAGCGGTCCGCGACCTGTTCCTCAGCAACATGTCCGAGCGCGCATCGAAGATGCTCAAGGAGGACATGGCGGCGATGGGCCCGGTCCGCCTGCGCGAGGTCGAGGAGGCGCAGATGATCATGGTGACGACGGCCAAGGATCTGGCGGCAAAGGGCGAGATCGTCATGTCGGACAAGAAGGGCGAAGACGAGCTGATCTACTAACGGTCGGCTCAACGGGAAATGACTGGATCGATGAACGTGGCGCGCAAGTTTCTCTTCGACCTCGATTTCGACGCACCGGCAACGCCGGTGGCCGGGCGCGGCAAGTCCGCGGCCGCGGTGGATGCGGCGCCTTCGCCGCCCCCGCCGCCGCCGGCGCCGACCTTCAGCGAGGCGGAGCTCGCCAAGGCCGTCGCCGAGGCGCGCGTCGCCGGCGAGAAGGACGGGTTCGCCAAGGGCCGCGCCGAGGCGATGGCGCAACTGGAGAAGCAGATCGCCGCCACGCTGGCGAACATCAGTTCCCAGGTCGTCGCCACGCTGGACGCCGTGACCCGCGACCGCACCGACATCTCGGCGACGGCGATCGAGCTGGCCCGGGCCATCCTGCAGAAGCTGCACCCGGAGCTGGCGCGCCGGAAGGGCCTGGTGGAGATCGAGGGAATCCTCGGGCGCTGCCTCGAGAGCCTGAAGAACGAGCCGCGCCTGGTGGTCTATGTGGCGAACGGGCACCTCGACGAGCTGAAGCGACGCACCGACACCCTGTCGGCGGCCAAGGGCTTCGAGGGCCGCATCGTCCTGATCGGCGAGGACGGCATGAAGCCGGGCGACTGCCGGGTCGAATGGGCCGACGGCGGCATGGAACGCAGCAGCGCGGCGATCTGGGCGGAGATCGAAGGGGCCCTGGATCGCATGCTGACCCTGGGTGAAACCGCGGGCGAGACCCCGGGGGATACTGTGGGGAATACCGCGGGAGAGACCCCGGGCGAGACCGCGGCCGCCAGCGCCGAGAAGACGACGCCGGACGCATGAGTTCCGGCCTGTAGCGAAGTTCAACCGTGATCCGGGCCGGGCAAGACCCCGGCGAAGGATCCAAGGAGACGATGATGGGCGACGAAGAAAACCTGCAGTTGGCCGAATTCGATGCGCCGGGCGCTGCCGTCCCGGAGACCGTGGGGGATGCCGCGCGCGCCCCGACCAACGCCAAGGAGCTGGACGCCGTCTACGACGTCCCGGTCCAGGTGTCCGCGGTGCTCGGGCGCACCTCGATGCAGGTCAGCCAGCTGCTGAAACTCGGCCGCGGTGCCGTGGTCGAGCTCGACCGGAAGGTCGGCGAGGCCGTCGACATCTATGTCAACAACCGCCTGGTCGCGCGCGGCGAGGTGGTCGTCGTCGAGGATCGACTCGGCGTCACCATGACGGAAATCATCAAGTCCGACCGCGGCGCCTAGCGGCGACGCGGCAGCGGAATTCGGTACTTACAACCCGCCCGGCAGGAGAGGCCACATGGCCGACACGACCGAAGACCCAGCGCTCGGCACGGCAGTCCCCGAAGCGGCCAGCTACACCCGCTACAGCGAGGTGCCGGTGCGGATGGAATCGCCGAAGACGTCGATGGACTACGCCACGTTCTTCGGCCTGTTCGGCGCCATGTTCCTCATTGCCATCGCCATCTGGCTGGGCGGAAACTGGACGGCGTTCATCGACTGGCCGTCGATCCTGATGGTGGTCTGCGGCACCTTCGCGATCACCACCGTCAGCTTCTCCATTCCCGAGGTCATCCAGGCGCAGCCGGTGATGTACCGGACGCTGTTCTCCCGCACCCATTCGCCGAACGAGGCCGCGATGCGGGTCCTGCAGCTTGCCGAGCGTGCCCGGCGCCGCGGCCTCCTGCAGATGCAGGGAGAACTTTACGGGCTGAAGGCCGAGCCGTTCCTGCAGCGCGCCATGACCATGCTGGTCGACGGCATGCCGATCGAGGAGATCGAGCGCAACCTGACCTTCGAGACCCATGCCATGGCCCAGCGCCACGTGCGCTCCACCGGCATCCTGCGCCGCGCCGCCGAGGTGTCGCCGGCGATGGGGCTGATCGGCACCCTGGTCGGCCTGGTGCAGATGCTGGGCAGCCTCGACCAGCCCGAACGCATTGGGCCGGCGATGGCGGTAGCCCTGCTGACCACCTTCTACGGCGCCGTCCTCGCCAATGTCATCTTCCTGCCGATCGCCAGCAAGCTCGAGCGCAACTCGGCTCTGGAACTGCTGATCAACCAGATCTTCATCCTGGGATCGATCTCGATCGGCCGGCAGGAGAATCCGCGGCGCCTCGAACTCGTCCTCAATACCATCCTGCCCGCCAACCAGCGGGTCCGCTATTTCGATTAAGCCTTGAGTCCTGGAGAACAATTATGCGCTTGCTCATCGTCGGCTCCCTAGACGGTCACATCAGCACTGCCGGTAAGATCGCGCTCTCGCGCGGCGCCAAGGTCGCCCATGTGCTCGACATCGACCAGGCCATGCACGCCCTGCGCAACGGCCAGGGCGCCGACCTGGTGATGATCGACGTCAATCTGGATGTCCGGCGCATGGTGGAAAGCCTGAAGCTGGAGCGGATCAACCTGCCGATCGTCGCCTGCGGCATCGGCTCCAGCGCCGAGATCGCAGTCCGCGCGATCCGCGCCGGCGCCAAGGAATACATCCCGCTGCCGCCTGACGCCGAGTTGATCGCCGCCGTGCTCGCCGCGGTCGCCGAGGAGAGCTCGGCCTTCATCTTCAACGACCCGGCGATCAAGGCGGTGCAGAAGCTCGCCGAACAGGTGGCGCCGAGCGATGCCAGCATCCTGATCACCGGCGAGTCCGGCACCGGCAAGGAGGTGATGGCGCGCTACATCCACAACCACTCCCGGCGCTCCGGCAAGAACTTCATCTCCGTTAACTGCGCCGCCATCCCGGAGAACCTGCTGGAATCCGAGCTGTTCGGCCACGAGAAGGGCGCCTTCACCGGTGCCATCGCCCGGCGCATCGGCCAGTTCGAGGAGGCCAATGGCGGCACGCTGCTGCTCGACGAGATCAGCGAGATGCATCCGCGCCTGCAGGCGAAGCTGCTGCGGGCGGTGCAGGAGCGCGAGATCGACCGGGTCGGCGGCGCCCAGCCGGTCAAGGTCGATATCCGGCTGATCGCCACCTCCAACCGGGACATGCAGGAGGAGGTCCGCAAGGGCAATTTCCGCGAAGACCTCTATTTCCGCCTCAACGTCATGGCGCTCGAGCTTCCGCCGCTGCGCCAGCGCCAGGCGGATATTCCGGTCCTCGCCGACTACTTCATCAAGAAATACGCCGAGGCCAACGGCGTCACCGTCTCCGCCGTGGCGCCCGAGGTCTACGACATGCTCAAGGCCCACGAATGGCGCGGGAACGTCCGCGAGCTGGAGAATACCATGCACCGGGCGGTGCTGCTGATGCAGGGCTCGGCCATCGGGCCGGAGGCGATCATGCTCACCGGCGGGCGCGGCCTGCCGGTTGCGCCGGCCGCCGCGGCCGCCGGCGCCGAGACCGTCCTCGGCAAGGCCGGCGCCCCGGCAAAACTGGTGGGCAAGACCGTGGCCGCGGTCGAGCGCGACCTGATCATCGACACGCTGCAGCATTGCCTCGGCAACCGGACCCACGCCGCTAACATTCTCGGGATTTCGATCCGCACGCTGCGCAACAAGCTGAAGCAGTACAACGAGGAAGGCGTACCGGTGCCGGCCTCGCATGGGGACGGCGAGCACGCCACTGCCTGAACTGAGCTGGGCAGAACGTCATGGCTGATACAGCAAACGCCAACGGCCCGGCCGGCGCGGTCGGCGCCGCCAGCGGCAACGGCGCGATGTCGTCGCTGAGCAGCTCGCTGAAATTCCTGCGGCGCGGCGAGATCCTGCTCGCCCTCGGCCTCATTGCCATCCTGACCGTCCTCATCCTGCCGATGCCCGCATGGATGCTCGACGTCTCGCTGGCCTTCTCGATCACCGTCTCCGTCCTCATCCTGATGGTGGTCCTGTTCATCGAGAAGCCGCTGGAATTCTCCACCTTCCCCACGGTGCTGCTCATCGTCACGATGCTGCGGCTGTCGCTCAACCTGGCCTCGACCCGCCTCATCCTGACCTACGGCCACGAGGGCACGGACGCCGCCGGCCACGTGATTCAGGCCTTCGGCGGCTTCATCATGGGCGGCAACTACGTCATCGGCCTGATCGTCTTTGCCATCCTGGTGCTGGTCAACTTCGTCGTCATCACCAAGGGCTCCGGCCGCATCGCCGAGGTCTCGGCCCGGTTCAGCCTGGACGCCATGCCCGGCAAGCAGATGGCCGTCGACGCCGACCTCTCGGCCGGGCTGATCGACGAGGCGGAAGCCAAGGCCCGCCGCAAGCAGCTCGAGGACGAGAGCAATTTCTTCGGTGCGATGGACGGTGCCGCGAAGTTCGTCCGCGGCGACGCCATCGCCGGCCTGATCATCGTCTTCATCAACATCATCGGCGGCATGATCATCGGCGTTGCCCAGCAGGGCCTGAGCATGAGCGAGGCCGCGGCCTCCTATACCCTGCTCACCGTGGGCGACGGCCTGGTGTCGCAGATCCCGGCGCTGATCGTCTCGACCGCGGCTGGCATGCTGGTGACCAAGGCGGGCATTGCCGGCTCGACCGACAAGATGCTGTTCAAGCAGCTCTCCGGCTATCCGCTGGCGCTCGGCATGGCCGCCTTCCTGATGGCGCTGATGGCCGCCCTCCCCGGCATTCCGGCGATCCCCTTTCTGATCCTCGCCGGCGGCGCCGGCCTGATGTGCTTCCTGATCATCCGCCAGCAGCGCCGCGCGGTGCAGAAGGTGGCGCAGGACAAGGTCCAGCTCGCCGCCGCCGCACCCGTCATCGAGGAGCCGATTTCGGCCGTCCTCTCCCTCGACGCCATCCGCCTGGAACTGGGCTACGGCCTCCTCGGCCTGATCAACACCGAGCGCGGCCACCGCCTGACCGACCAGATCAAGGCCCTCCGCCGCCAGCTCGCCGGCGAGATCGGCTTCGTCCTTCCCGCCGTGCGGATCCAGGACAATCTGCAGATTAACGCCAATTCCTATGTCGTGCGGATCAAGGAGATCGAGGCCGGCCGGGGGGACCTGCGCCCCAACATGATCCTGGTCATGGATCCCCGCGGCGACAAGATCAGCATGGCCGGCGAGGAGACGACGGAACCCACCTTCGGCCTGCCTGCGATGTGGGTCGACCCGAGCGCCCGCGAGGAAGCGCTGTTCCGCGGCTATACCGTGGTCGATCCGGCGACGGTCATCACCACGCATCTCACCGAGGTGGTCAAGGACAGCATGGCGGAGCTGCTGTCCCATGCCGAGACCCAGAAGCTTCTCGACGAACTGCCGAAGGAGCAGCAGAAGCTGGTGGCGGACCTGATCCCGGCGCAGATCTCGGTCGGCGGCGCGCAGCGCGTGCTGCAGAGCCTGCTGTCCGAGCGGATCTCGATCCGCGATCTGCCCAACATCCTGGAAGGCGTGTCCGAGGCCTGCGGCTATTCCCGCAACATCACCTCGATCGTCGAGCATGTGCGCGCCCGCCTGGCCCGGCAGATCTCCGACTCCGCCAGCGATGCCAGCGGCGTCATCCCGCTGATCACCCTGTCGCCGGAATGGGAGCAGGCCTTCCAGGACTCGGTCCAGGGCGAAGGCGAGGAGCGCCAGCTGATCATGGCGCCCACGCAGCTGCAGCAGTTCATCCAGACCGTGCGCCAGACCTTCGAGCGCTTCGCCATCATGGGCGAGAGCCCGGTCCTGCTGACCAGCCCCGGCATCCGCCCCTTCGTCCGCTCGATCGTCGAGCGCTTCCGTCCGGCCACCATGGTGATGTCGCAGAACGAGATTCATGCCAAAGCCAAGATCCGCACCCTGGGCCAGATCTGAGGTCGTAAGCTAGATGCGTCTCAGAACCTTCAACGCGGCAAGCATTCCCGAGGCGATGCGCCAGGTCCGGGCGGAACTCGGCCCGGACGCCGTCATTCTCGCCACCGAGACCGTTGGCAAGAGCGTGAAGGTGACGGCGGCCCTCGATCGCGCCGCCATCCTGGAGCCGGAAGCCGGCTTCCGGGCGGGAACCGATCCGATCGAGGCCATCGGCAGGGCCCTCGCCTTCCACCGCGTTCCCAGTCCGCTCGCCGACCGGCTGATCGACGTCGCCGGAAGCTTCTTGCTGGACAATCCGCGCCAGGCGCTCGGCGCCGCCCTGCGGGCCCGCTTCACCTATGCGCCGATCATCGAGAGCCGGCCGACCAGGCCCGTGCTTCTGGTCGGGCTGCCCGGCGCCGGCAAGACCGCCACCCTCGCCAAGCTGGCGGCCCGCGCCAAGGTCAAGAACATCCCGGCCGTGGCCATCACCTGCGACCTGGTGAAGGCCGGCGCGGTCGAGCAATTGGCGATCTATACCAAGGCCTTGAAGATCCCGGCCTTCCGCGCCAAGGACGCGCCGACCCTGAAGCGCGCCGTCGCCCAGGCCACCGCCAAGGGCAGCGGCAATCCACTGGTGCTGATCGATACCGTCGGGTGCAATCCCTACCTGCCGCAGGACCTCGGCAAGCTGAAGGGCCTCGCCGACGCGGCCGGCGCCGAGATCGTCCTGGTGCTGGCGGCCGGCGGCGATGTTGCCGAATCGGCCGAATTGGGCTCACTCTACGCCGAGATCGGCGCCACCCGCCTGATCGCCAGCCGTGTCGATGCGGCACGCCGGTATGGCGGCGTTTTTGCGGCGGCCGAGACCGGGAAACTGGCCTTGGCGGAATTCGGCGTCTCGCCGGAGATCGCCCGCGGACTGGCCTTCCTCGGGGCCGATGCCCTGGCCCGACTGATGATGCCGGAGGAGGCGCCCGGCAGGACCGATGCAGCGCAGCCGCAGAAGAAACCAGCGATAGGCAGATCGGCATGATCCAGGCGCTCAACCAGCCGTTCCCGGTCCCGCACAGCGATCCGATCGCCAATGCCATTGCCGTCGCCTCCGGCAAGGGCGGGGTCGGCAAGACCTGGCTCAGCATCTCCCTCGCCCAGGCCCTGGCCAAGCTCGGCAAGCGCGTCCTGCTCTTCGACGGCGATCTCGGCCTCGCCAACATCGACATCCAGCTCGGGATTGCCCCGGCGGTCGATCTCGGCACGGCGCTGGAGCGGCAGATGTCGCTCTCCCGGGCGGTCACCGCCTATCCGACCGGCGGCTTCGATCTCATCGCCGGCCGATCGGGATCGGGCAGCCTCGCAAACCTTCCAGCGCCGCGCCTCCAGGCACTGGCCGACGGATTGAAGGACCTCAGCCAGGCCTATGCCCGGGTGGTGATCGATCTCGGCGCCGGCATCGAGCGCCCGGTCCGGTATTTCGCCGGGCGCGCCCGGACCTGCCTCGTGGTCACCACCGACGAGCCCACAGCCCTCACCGACGCCTATGCCCTGATCAAGATGCTCTCGGCCGACGGGGTGGCGACGGAAATCGGCGTGGTGGTCAACATGGCGACCAGCCGCGAGACCGGCCAGCGCACCTACCAGACGCTGGCCAAGGCCTGCGATACCTTCCTGAAGCGGCAGGTGCCGCTGATGGGGGTCATCCGCCGCGACCCCAAGGTCAAGGAAAGCATCCGCGCCCAGACCCCCCTGCTGGTCCGGTTTCCCTCCTGCCCCGCCGCGCTGGACATCGAGGCGCTGGCGCGGCGCCTGATCGAATAGCCGGGCGATGAGCGACCTCTTCAGCCCGATCGGCCGCAGCCTGCCCGGAACCACGGGCGCGACCGGGCCGGTGGTGGTCGCCGGAGTCATCCAGGATCCGCCGCGCAACATCGCCGGCCTCGCCTTGGGCACCATCCTCAAGGGCACCGTCGTCGGGCGCGAGCCCAACGGCACGATTTCCATCGCCACCGACAAGGGCGTGGTCCGGGTGGCGACCAATGCCGCCCTGCCGCCAGGCAGCCATGTGACCCTGGAGGTGCGCACCGCCGGCGATCGCCTGCAGGTGCTGATCCTCGCGGTCGAGAGCACGCCTTTGGCCCGGCCCGGCGGCGGCCCGGCACAACCGGCGGAAAGCGGCCAGGCGCCCGGCAATCCGCC
>CAZKDH010000002.1:0-12555 GCA_964551505.1 uncultured Rhodospirillaceae bacterium | reverse complement strand
CGGCGCATCTGCTCGATCAGCACGCCGAGCTGCAGTTCGCCGCGGCCGGCCACCTGGAAGGCGTCCTTGTCCTCGGTCTCGGTCACCTTGATGGCGACGTTGCCCTCGGCCTCGCGCATCAGGCGCGTGCGGATCATGCGGCTGGTCACCTTGTCGCCCTCGCGCCCGGCAAGCGGGCTGTCGTTGACCGAGAAGGTCATGGCGAGGGTCGGCGGATCGATCGGCTGGGCGTGGATCGGCGCCTCGACTTCCGGCGCGCAGATGGTGTCGGCGACGGTGGTGTCGGCGAGGCCGGCGATGGCGATGATGTCGCCGGCTTCCGCCTCCTCGACCGGCACCCGCTCGATGCCGCGGAAGGAGAGCAGCTTGGTGAGGCGGGCGGATTCGATCTCCTGGCCGTCGGGGCGCAGCGACTTCACCGGCATGTTGACGGTGGCCTTGCCGGTGAGGATGCGGCCGGTGAGCACGCGGCCCAGGTAGTTGTCGTATTCCAGCGTGGTGATCAGCATCGAGAACGGCTTGTTGGTCTCGACCGTCGGCGCCGGCACATGCTTGACGATGAGGTCGAACAGCGGCGCCAGGGTCTCGCGCGAGCCGGTCTCCAGGTTCTCCGTCGCCCAGCCCTGCTTCGAGGAGGCGAAGAGCGTCGGGAAGTCGAGCTGCTGGTCGCTGGCCTCGAGGGCGCTGAACAGGTCGAAGACCTGGTCGTGCACGGTATGCGGATCGGCGTCGGGGCGGTCGCACTTGTTGATCAGCACGATCGGCTTCAGGCCGCGCTTCAGCGCCTTGGTGGTGACGAACTTGGTCTGCGGCAGCGGACCTTCCGCCGCGTCGACCAGCACGACCACGCCGTCGACCATGGAGAGGATGCGCTCGACTTCGCCGCCGAAATCGGCGTGGCCCGGGGTATCGACGATGTTGATGCGATAGCCCTTCCAGTCGACCGAGGTGCATTTCGCCAGGATGGTGATGCCGCGCTCGCGTTCCAGGTCGTTGGAATCCATGACCCGCTCGGCCACCTGCTGGTTGGCGCGGAAGGACCCCGACTGCTTGAGCAGCTGGTCGACCAGGGTGGTCTTGCCGTGGTCGACATGGGCGATGATGGCGATGTTACGCAATTGCATGACTAGATCTGTGCTTTCCGTTGTCCTCGCCCGATCCTTCCCCAATCTGCGGGAAAGCTGTTTCAGGCCTGTGTCGCCCGGCTACCCTCCCCCGGGACCGGATCCCGGGGCGGCGGCCGTCGGCGACGGGGGCGCGGCGAGCCTGCCCCGTTGCCGCAAATGTCCCGGTGGTGCCGGGGTGGGGGGGTCTTACAGGTTCAGATCAATTGTTGCAACAGCAGCTCGGAAAGCGGGGTTTCCGGCCGGGCGCCGAAATGGCTGATGATCTCGGCCGCGGCCAGGGAGGCAATCCTGCCGCAATCCGCGTAATCGCGCCCCTGGGTATAACCGTAGAGGAAGCCGGCGGCATAGAGATCGCCGGCGCCGGTCACGTCGACCACCCGCTCGACCGGCCAGGCCGGGATTTCGATCACGGTCTCCGGGGTGGCGATCAGCGAGCCCTTTTCGCTGCGGGTGAGGGCGGCGAGGCTGCAGGACTGCCGGGTGATCGCCAGGGCCTCCTCGTAGCTCTGGGTCTCCCAGAGCGCCTTCACCTCGGTCTCGTTGGCGAACAGGATGTCGACATGGTCGCGCACTAGGTCCTGGAATTCCTTGCGGTAGCGCTGTACGCAAAAAGAATCGGAGAGGGTGAGCGCGATCTCCCGGCCGGCCTCGTGGGCGATCTCCGCCGCCTTCAGGAAGGCCTGTTTGGCCAGCGGCGGGTCCCAGAGATAGCCCTCGAGATAGGTCACCTTCGAGCGCTGCACCACCTGGGGTTCGACATCGGCCGGCGTCAGCTCGACGCAGGCGCCGAGATAGGTGTTCATCGTCCGCTCGGCATCGGGGGTGACGAAGATCATGCAGCGCGCGGTGGGGGTGGCGCTGGTGGCGCTCAGGGTCTCGAAATAGACGCCGGAGGCGCGGATGTCGTGGCGGAAGATGCCGCCCAGCTGGTCGTTGCCGACCTTGCCGAAATAGGCCGCCTTGCCGCCCAGGGAGGCGATTCCGGCGATGGTATTGGCAGCGGAACCGCCCGAGGCCTCGACCGCCGGTCCCATCGCATCGTAGAGCTCGGCCGAACGGGCGGCGTCGACCAGGGTCATCGCCCCCTTGTTCAACTGCATCTGCGCCACAAAGTCTTCATCGCAATGAGCCAGAATATCGACAATCGCATTGCCGATGCCGCAGACGTCGAAGTGCTTATCAGCCATATTGACCCGCATCCCAAATTTGCGGCGCAGTATATGGATCGCCCCCGGGCGAGCAACCGCGGTTTTCGGCGGGCCGGCTTCCGGCCCCGAGACCCCCTGTTATCGCATTGAAATAGAGGTGTAATTCCCGTGTTCAGCGCATTCTTCAAGGCCCTGGCCCAGCTCGCCGATCCGAGAATCCAGAAGATCGTCGGGGTGGCGATCGGCCTGGCCGTCGCGGTCTTTGCCGGCACTGCCCTCCTCGCCTGGTTCCTGATCGGGATCATCGCCGGCCTGCCGGGCTGGTGGGGCGAGGCGGCGCAGCTGGGCGGCATCTTCGTGACGCTGATCCTGGCCTGGTTCACCTTCCCTGCCCTCGCCGCGGCGTTGAGCGCCATCTTCGCCGACCAGGTGATCGACGCGGTCGAGGCCCGGCACTATCCCAACCGGCCGAAGCCGCGGCAGACGCCGTTCTGGTCGGCCACCCTGGACGGGCTGAAGCTGGCCGGGCTGTCGCTCCTCGCCAACCTCTTCGCCCTGCCCTTCCTGATCGTCTTCCCGCCGGCCTATGTGGCAATCGTCTATGGGATCAACGGCTACCTGCTGGGGCGCGAATATTTCGCCATGGCGGCGCAGCGGCGCCTGAGCCCGGCCGAGGCGAAGGCGGTTTTCGGGCGCCATCGCGGGCTTTTCGTCGGCGGCGGAATCGTCATCGCCTTCCTCTCGACTTTACCAATCGTCAACCTTATTGCGCCCATAATCGCCACAGCTTTTATGGTGCATCTTTTTGAATCTGTGGTAAATCATGTGCAGGTAAGGAGCGCTACCGCAGTTCGGCCATGATCCATTTGGGGAAGCAAAAGGACGAAGGAATTCACATGTTCGGTAAGAAAAGAGACGAGCCCGCTTCCCCCGCCGATGCCGCCAAGGACGCGTCCAAGCCCGATGGCGCCCCCGGCAGCGTCGCCAGCCAGCCGGCGGTCAGCCGCCCGGCGCTGAACCCCGAAATCGCCCGCCGCGGGCCCGACATGTCGATGTTCGCGCCGCGCCGCGACAGCCAGACCACGCCGCCGCCGGCCGGCCAGCGCCAGGAGACTGACCACAAGAAGCTGATCGTCGGGCGCGACATCTTCCTCAACGGCGAGATCCGCACCTGCGACACGCTGGTGGTCGAGGGCAAGGTCGAGGCGGTGCTGAGCGACTGCCGCAACATCGAGATCGCCGGCGCCGGCGAGTTCAAGGGCGCCGCCGAGGTCGAGAACGCGGATATCAGCGGCCGTTTCGACGGCGACCTCACCTGCCGCGGCCGGTTGACCATCCGCACCACCGGCAAAGTGCTGGGCAAGATCCGCTACGGCCAGCTCGAAACCGAACGTGGCGGCATCATCTCCGGCCAGATCGAGGCCCTGCCCGACGCGCAGGGTGCCGAAGGCGATCACGCCACGACGCACTGACCCGACGAAAACGGATCGACCGCGGGCTGGGGCAGCCGCGGTCGAACCGCCTGCCGCGACCTGCCGTCCAGCTGAACCCAAATGGACCCGGAGGGGTCGCGCGATGGCCGGGGAGTTGTCAATCGAGATGCGGTCGGCGCCGATCCGGTCAGGATCGACCAGGCGCTGCCGTCGCTCGGTGGACGGATCCGGCGCCGGCGCGCTCCGCGCCGTGCTGCTGGTAGCAGGCTTCGCGCTGGGTCTCGCCGGCTGCCAGGTTCCCGCCGCCAGCCATGTGCCGATCGCCAGCAAGGCCGGGCCGAAAATCAAGCAGATCTCACCGGACAACGCCGCGGTGCTGGTGCCGGAGAAGACGCCGGTGCGCCTCACCGGCGATCCCCAGGAACTGATGGGCCTCGACACCGCGAGCATCGCCGACGCACTCGGCACCCCGGGACAGATCCGCAAGGAAGCGCCAGCGCAGGTCTGGCAGTACCTGGCGGGCGATTGCGTGCTCGACCTCTATCTCTACGACGACGGCGGGGTTTCCCGCGTCACCTATCTGGAAGCGCGCTCACCCAAGGCCGAGCCGGCACCCGCCGAGCGCTGCGTCAAGTCGGTGCTGCAGCACCCGACGGCGATGGCGGATTGAAGCCGGGCCGGCGCCGCCGGCCTAGACCGTCTTTCCCTTGAACTGGCAGATCTCGCGCACGACGCAGGCGGCGCAATCGGGCTTGCGCGCCTTGCAGACATAGCGGCCGTGCAGGATGAGCCAGTGATGCGCGTGCTGCTTGAATTCCGCCGGGATGCGCTTCTCCAGGCCGAGCTCGATCTCCAGCGGGGTCTTGCCCTTGGCGAGGCCGGTGCGGTTGGCGACCCGGAAGAGATGGGTGTCGACGGCGATGGTCGGCTGGCCGAAGGCGATGTTGAGCACGACATTCGCCGTCTTGCGGCCGACGCCGGGCAGGGTCTGCAGGGTCTCGCGGTCGGCCGGCACCTGGCCGCCATGGGCGGCGACCAGGATCTCCGACAGGCGGATGACGTTCTTCGCCTTGGAGTTGAACAGGCCGATGGTCTTGATGAACTCCTTCAGCCGCGCCTCGCCCAGCTTCACCATCTTTGCCGGCGTGTCGACCAGCTTGAACAGTGGCGCCGTCGCCTTGTTCACCGAGGCGTCGGTGGCCTGGGCGGAGAGCACCACGGCGACCAGCAGCGTGTAGGGATTGATGTAGTCGAGCTCGCCCCTGGGCTCGGGCAGCTGCTTCTTCAGCGCCTTGAAGAAGGCGACGATCTGGTCGTGTTTCAGCATGACGCCTCCGTGGCCCCCGAATGACATGTGCCGGCGAGAGGGCGATTTCCCCCGCGGCGGAGGCAGTCTATACTTTCGCCCCATGGAAACGGAAGCCAACCCGGGCGCCGCCGATGCCGGCGCCGAGACCCTCTCGGAACAGCCGGTCTTCGAGGCCCTGCTCTATCCGCGCCGCTCGCTCGACCGCCGCGGCTACGTGATCCTGATCGCCGGCACCGGCGCCATCATTGGGCTCTACGGCGTCACCTTCCTGCTGCTCGGCGCCTGGCCCATCTTCGGCTTCCTCGGCGCCGAATGGCTGCTGTTCTGGTTCCTGTTCTCGCGGCATTATCGTGGCGACCGCCGCGGCGAGCGCCTGCGCCTGTTCCCCGACCGGCTGCTGATCGAGGCGCTCGACGCCAGGGGACGGCTGACCACCTATGTGCTGCAGCCCTACTGGCTGCAGGTGATCCTGGACCGCGCCGACAGCTTCCGCCATCCGCTCTACCTGCGCTCGCACGGGCGCCAAGTGGAGATCGGCGCCTTCCTCTCGCCGCAGGAGCGCCAGCAATTCGCCGCCGAGCTGGTCGACGTCCTGCAGCGCCATCGCGGCGCGCAACCGGCACGCTGACACCGATCCATCATGGCAGCTGCGAACCCACCGGGCGGGCCGGCCGCGCCCGCCGCCATCAAGCATCCGGGCCTGGCGGAATACGGCCTGCTGCTGCTGCTGTCGCTGGTCTGGGGCTCGTCCTTCATCGCCATCAAGCTGGCGGTCGCCAATGCCATGCCGCCGCTGACCGTGGCGGCGCTGCGCATCGGCATCGCGACGCTGATGCTGTGCAGCCTGGCCAGGGCCAAGGGCCAAGCCTGGCCGCGCTTCGACGGCGGGGGATGGCGGCTCTGGCTGCGCATCGCCTTTCTCGGCGTCATCGGCAATTCCCTGCCGTTCTTCCTGATCAGCTGGGGCGAGCAGTACACCAGCTCGCAGCTGGCCGGGATCCTGATGGCCACCATCCCGCTCTTCGTCGTCATCCTGGCGCATCTGATGACCCATGACGAGAAGCTCTCCTGGGGCAAGCTGACCGGCGTCGGGCTCGGCTTTCTCGGCGTGGTGATCCTGGTCGGCGTCGATGCGCTGAAGGGGCTCGGCGACCAGGTGATCGGCCAGCTGGCGATCCTCGGCGGCTGCCTCAGCTATTCGCTCTACGGCGTCAATACCCGGCGCCTGCCGCGGATGGGGCCGGAGATGACCGTGGGCTCGATCCTGCTGTCGGGTTTCGTCCTGATGCTGCCGGTCTGGCTCTGGCACGACCGGCCCTGGGAGCTCGACTGGCCGGGGCTCTGGCGGGCCCAGGCACTGCCGGCCACCCTGTGGCTGGGCCTCGCCTCGACCGGCTGCGGCAACCTGCTGTTCTTCGTCATCCTGCGCCGCGCCGGCGCCGGCTTCTCGTCGTTCAACAACTACCTGGTGCCGCTGATCGCCCTGGTCTACGGCTTCTTCTGGCTGGGCGAGCGGCCGGGGCTGAACGCCGTCGCCGCCCTGGTCCTGGTGCTGCTGGGCCTGGCGGTGCCGCGGCTCTGGCCCCGCCCGCGAAGCTAGGGCCGGATCGCCTCAGCCGGCGCCATTGCCGTTGCCATTGCCGGCGGGATTGCCGGCGACGCTGAAGCCCAGCACGTCCTTCATGCTGTAGAGGCCGGGCTTCTTGCCGGCGGACCACAGCACCGCCTTCATCGCACCGCGGGCGAAGATCTCGCGGCTGGAGGCCTTGTGGGTGATCTCCACCCTCTCGCCGTCGGCGGCGAAGATGACGGTGTGGTCGCCGACGACGTCGCCGCCGCGCAGGGCGGCAAAGCCGATCTCGCCGCGCACCCGCGGGCCGACATGGCCATCGCGCGAGCGGCGCGCCACCCGGCGGAGCTGGACGCCGCGGCCGCGGGCGGCGGCCTCGCCCAGGGCCAGCGCCGTGCCGGAGGGCGCGTCGACCTTGTGGCGGTGATGCATCTCGATGACCTCGATGTCCCATTCAGTATCGAGGATCCGCGCCACCTCCTCGACCACCTGCTCCAGCAGGTTGACGCCGAGGGACATGTTGGCGGCAAGGATCACCGGGGTGCGCTGGGCGGCGCGGCCGATCGAGAGGATCTGGTCGCCGTCGAGGCCGGTGGTGCCGATGACATGGGCGCAGCCGCTCTTGGCGGCCAGATGGGCGTGGTTGACGGTGGCGGCGGGATTGGTGAAATCCACCACCACATCCGCCTGCTCGAACAGCGGCTCGGCGTTGTCGCTGACGGTGATGCCCAGGGGCTCGGTGCCGGCGATGGCGCCGAGATCCTGGCCAAGGACATGGGAGCCCCGGCGCTCGGTGCCGCCGACCACCAGGACACCGGGGGCGGAGATCAGCAGCTTCAGCAGCATCTGGCCCATCCGCCCGGCACAGCCGGCGACGCCGACCTTGATGGCGCCGTTCGGGCTGCGCTTCGGGCGGGAGCCCGCCGCCGGCTGGGCGGCCGCGGGCCTTGGCGGGACCGGCTTGGCCGGGATCGGTTTGGCCAGGGGAGCTTTAGCCAGGGGAGCTTTAGCGAGGGCTGGGGTCGGCGCCGGAGCGGGTTTTGCCACCGCCGGTTTAGCCGGCGGCAGCTTGCCCGGCTGCGGCTTCGGCGCCTCGGCCTTGGCCGCGACTGCCGGCGCCGGCTGCGGAACCGGCTTCTTGGCGACACTGGTGGCGCTCGGTTTATCCTTTGTCTTCAATAGATTAACCTGCTTGACCCCGGTCTTGGCCGGCCTGGCCACCGGAGCGGGCTTGGCGGCCTTCTTGGGCTGCGCCTTTGCCGATTTCGACCCCGCCATTCATCCCCCCGAAAAAAGCACTGGTTAAATCTAATCGGTTTCGTGGGATGAGGGCAACAGACCAGGAATTTGGTCCCGGGCCGGTCAGCCGAGAAGGCGCTCCCCGGGGAAGCGGAGAATGGCTGCGGTGCCCTTGCCGGGGGCGCTTTCCAGGGTCAGGCTGCCGCCGTGGAGCTCGATCAGCTTCGCCACCAGGGGGAGGCCGAGGCCGGTCCCCTCGTGGCGCCGGGCGAGGCCCTGGTCGATCTGGCCGAAGGGCGCCAGGGCCAGGGGGATCTGGTCCGGATCCATGCCGATGCCGTTGTCGCGGACGATCACGGCCAGGCCGTCCCCAGCGGCGTCCCCAGGGCCGTCCCCAGCGCCATCCCCCGCAGGGCCGCGCACCGAGATCTCCACGCTGCCGCCCGGGCCGGTGAACTTCACCGCATTCGACAGCAGGTTGATGATCATCTGCTTCAGCTTGCGCTCGTCGGCCCGCAGCCGGGGCAGGCGCTCGGGCAGCCGGCGCAGGAGCGTGAGGTTGCCGAGCCGGGCGCGATCGGCGACCACCCTCAGGCAGGCATCGATGGCCTGCGCCAGGTCGACCTCCGCCTCGTGCAGCTCGGCGTGGCCGGCCTCGATCTTCGACAGGTCGAGAACGTCGGTGATCAGCGCCAGCAGCAGCTTGCCGCTCTCGTGGATGTCATGGGCATATTCGACGCAGCGCTCGCCATCCACCCGTCGGCTCTCGATCATCTCGGAGAAGCCGAGGATGGCGTTCAGCGGCGTGCGCAGCTCGTGGCTCATGTTGGCGAGGAAATCCGACTTGGCGCGGTTGGCGAGCTCGGCGGTCTCCTTGGCGAAGCGCAGCTCGCGCTCGTGGCGGCGGCGCTCGGTGATGTCGCGCAGGATGACGGCGAAGAGCTGGCCCTCCTCGAGGTCGAGCTTGAAGACCGAGCCTTCCGCCGGAAACTCGCTGCCGTCCTTGCGCCGGGCGACGATGTCGCGCCGCTCGCTCATCAGCCGGCTGGGCCGGCTCGAACCGGCGAATTCGCGGACATGCCCGCTATGGCCGGCGCGGAATCGCTCGGGGATCAGCATCTCGACCGGCAGGCCGATGACTTCGGAGGCCTTGTAGCCGAAGATCCGCTCGGCGCCGCTGTTGAACAGCTTGATGCGGCTGGCATCGTCGGAGGCGACGATGGCCTCCGGGGCGATCTCCAGGATCGAGGCCAGGCGCCGCTCCGAGAGCTGCAGCGCGCGCAGCGCCGAATCGGCGCGATAGCGCAGCTCGGCCTCGGCGGTGCGGTCGCGCCATTCGTTGATACCCAGCGACAGGGTGATGGCGATGCCGGCGGGCAGCAGGATGAAGATCGTTTCCGGGCGCGAGATGCCGTTCTCGCTCATCGCCATCACCGCGGCGATGAGCAGGATGCAGGCGGCGGGAATGAACGGTTCCAGGAGACGGGTCTGCCGTGCCACGCGCTGCTCCCGCGCGGCGCCGGGCGCGGCATCGGCGGCACTCCCGGGCCGCGCGGCCACGCGTTCCGCCTGGGCGAAGCCGGCCAGGTAGAGCATGGCGAAGCCGAGGAGCCACCAGAAATCCAGCATTCCGCCGACTTCGTAGTCGGTATCGAGCAGCGCCAGGCCGTAGCGGGCAAAGGCCGCCGCCTGGATCCCCAGGCCGGCGACCAGCAGGCCGAAGACCCAGCGCTGCGGGCTGGCGGCGTAGAGCCACAGCGTCACCACGCCGAACAGGAATAGCGAGGCATGCAGGACCGGATAGGCGATCGCCACCAGGGCGGACGCGCCGTCGAGGCCGGAGACCAGGATGCTGTCATAGAGGCTGACCCCGAGCACTGCATAGAGCGTGGCGACGATCAGGGTGAAATAGCAGATCTGCTTGATGCCGATCGCCTCGTAGTTGCGCTTTGCCCCGAGCTGCACCAGGCCCGCGGCATAGAGGGGAACGCAGCCGAGCCAGCCGAGATCGGCCAGGGAGGGAAACGGCGTGACCTCGCCGAGGACAGTTTCGCGATAGCTCCAGACGCACTCGGCGGCGAGCCAGGCCAGCGATCCGGCGGCGATCAGCAGCCAGGCGCGCCGGTCGCGTCCGCGCAGCAGCCAGGCCAGCCGGAGCTGCTGCAGGCTGCAGGCCAGGGCAGCCAGGAGCCAGGCGGCATTGGTCCAGGCATGGATGCCGAAGCTGCCGGCGTCGAAGGCGTAATGGCCGGCGACGAAGACCACGAGCAGCAGGCCAAGGACGGCGATCGTGCGGATCCGGGACTCCCGGGCGCGGTCGATCAGGGAAGTGGCGGCAGTAACGGCGATTTTCCTCACCCTTGCGCTGCGGTCAGGCGGGGCCCTCTGCACCTGTCATCGGCAGCGGCAGCGGCTCGCGCCGATCAAAGACGGCTTTCGCGCCCGGCGCAAGCCGGCGCTTTGCCGCTGCGACCGCCCGTCCGACGCCGCGGGCGGCAGGAACCGGGAGCGCCGTCGCGGCGCCGAAATCAGCCGCGACCGCCGTCGAGGAATTCCTTGATCCGGGCGAAGAAGCCTTCCGATTCCGGCGAATGGCTGCCGGATTTATGGCTCTCGGTCTCGAACTGCTCGAGCAGGTCCTTCTGCTTCCTGGTCAGGTTGACCGGGGTTTCCACCGCGATCTGAACATACATGTCGCCGCGCGACTGCGAGCGCAGCACGCTCATGCCCTTGCCCTTCAGGCGGAACTGCTGGCCGGTCTGCGCCCCGGCCGGGACCGAGACCTTGGCCTTGCCGCCGTCGATGGTGGGGATCTCGATCTGCCCGCCCAGCGCCGCCTTCGCCATCGGGATCGGCACGCGGCAATGGATGTTGGCGCCATCGCGCTGGAAGATGCGATGGCTGGCCACCGAGAGGAAGATGTAGAGGTCGCCGGCGGCCGCGCCGCGCATGCCGGCCTCGCCCTCGCCGGCCAGGCGGATGCGGGTGCCATCCTCGACGCCGGCCGGGATGGTGACCTGCAGGGTCTTCTCCTTGGCGCTACGGCCCGAGCCGTGGCAGGACTTGCAGGGCTTCTCGATTACCTTGCCGGCGCCCTGGCAGGCCTGGCAGGTGCGCTCGATGGTGAAGAAGCCCTGGGTGACGCGGACCTTGCCGTGGCCGTGGCAGGCCGGGCAGGAGACCGGCTGCGCGCCCTTCTCGCCGCCGCTGCCGCTGCAGGCCTCGCAGGCCACCGAGGTCGGCACCTTGATCGTCGCCTGCTTGCCGTGGAAGGCTTCCTCCAGGCTGATTTCCATGTTGTAGCGCAGGTCGCCGCCGCGCGCCCGCGCCTGGCCGCCGCGCCGTCCGCCCATGAACTCGCCGAACATCTCGTCGAAGATGTCGGCGAAGTCGAAGCCGCCGGCACCGCCGCCGGCAAAACCGTGGCCGGGACGGCCGGCGCCGCCGTTCTCGAAGGCGGCATGGCCGAAGCGGTCATAGGCGGCGCGCTTCTGCTGGTCCTTCAGGACGTCGTAGGCCTCGTTGATTTCCTTGAACTTGTGATCGGCGGACTTATCATCCGGGTTCTTGTCCGGGTGATGCTGCATCGCGAGCTTGCGGAACGCCTTCTTGATCGCCTCGGGATCGGCGTCCTTGGCTACACCCAGGGTCTCGTAATAATCGCGCTTCATGGCTCGGGAATCACTTGGTCAGGCATCGTTGATCAGGCTCGTTCGATCAGGCAAGAAAAAAGGCCAGGGAAAAGAACCGTCAAGTCCCCATCCCTGACCTTTGACACCTGTGCGCCCTAGGCGCTCTTGCCCTTGCGTTCGTCGACTTCCTCGAAGTCGGCGTCGACGACCTTCTCGTCGCCGGCAGCGGCGCCGGCCGCCGGACCCTCGGCCCCGCCGTCGCCGGCCGGCGCCGCGGCGCCTTCCGCCTGGGCGGCGCGGTAGAGCGCCTCGCCAACCTTCATCAGCGCCTCGGTCAGGGCCTGGGTCTTGGCCTCGATCGCCGCCGCGTCATCCTCGGTCAGCACGTTCTTCAGGTCGTTGATCGCGCTCTCGACCGACGCCTTGGCTTCCGGCGCCACCTTGCCCTCGTTGTCCTTCAGCTGCTTCTCGGCATTGTGGATCAGCGAGTCGGCCTGGTTGCGCGCCTCGACCAGGGCGCGGCGCTTCTTGTCCTCCGCGGCATGGGCGGCGGCGTCCTTCACCATCTTGTCGATGTCGGCGTCGCTCAACCCGCCCGAGGCCTGGATGCGGATCTGCTGTTCCTTCGCCGTCGCCTTGTCCTTGGCGGAGACGTTGACGATGCCGTTGGCGTCGATGTCGAAGGTGACCTCGACCTGCGGCACGCCGCGCGGCGCCGCCGGGATGCCGACCAGGTCGAACTGGCCGAGCAGCTTGTTGTCCGCCGCCATCTCGCGCTCGCCCTGGAAGACGCGGATGGTGACCGCGGTCTGGCCGTCCTCGGCGGTGGAGAAGACCTGCGACTTCTTCGTCGGGATCGTGGTGTTGCGGTCGATCAGGCGGGTGAACACGCCGCCCAGGGTCTCGATGCCCAGCGACAGCGGGGTGACGTCGAGCAGCAGCACGTCCTTGACGTCGCCCTTCAGCACGCCGCCCTGGATCGCGGCGCCGATGGCGACGACCTCGTCCGGGTTGACGCCGCGATGCGGCTCGCGCCCGAAGAACTCCTTCACCTTCTCGATCACCTTCGGCATGCGGGTCATGCCGCCGACCAGGAT
>CAZKDH010000001.1:0-2154 GCA_964551505.1 uncultured Rhodospirillaceae bacterium | reverse complement strand
CGTGGCAAGGCGGTTCAGTTCGGAGGCGAGCTGGTCGACGATCATGAGGGCGAAGCCCAGGCTCATCAGCATGACGAGGATGTGGGCGCCGCCGAGAATCATCCCCTGCCAGAAATGGGGTGCGAAGAGATGGGCCGGCGGGTTGTCGGAGAGCACGGTGTACACGAGACGTACGGTCATCAGCGTGCAGCCGAGCAGGAAGAGCAGGCCGGTGAAGCGGTGCGAGACCGGCTTTTCGGCGGACAGCGGCAGCAGCAGCCGGGCGGCGCTGAGGCCGGTGAGGATCACCAACGCGATGGACAGCGTGCCCACCGCCAGGCTATGGGGGGCCGCCGAGGTCCACAGCAGGGCGAAAATGATGCCGGCGGCGGCCACCGTCGTCCAGGCCAGCCGGGTGCTGGGCTTGTCGCCGAGAAGGCGCTGTATGGCGAGATAGTAAAAGGCCGTGGTCAGCACCAGCAGGGTGTTGCCGCCGACGCGCGCGAGCAGATCATTGGCGGTTTGGGACAGGCCGAGCAGCAGCAGGCCGGCGGCGAGTGCGATATTGGCGCCGGTCCAGTAGCCGACGCCGTGCACACGAGCGGCATAGAAGCGCGAGACGGCCAGCAGGACGATGGCGGTGGGCACCGCCGTGAAGGCCATCAGCAGCAGGATGGTGCGGGCGTCGAGCGTTACAGGCACCTCATGCCTCCGGCGTCAGCAGGGAGGCATCGAGCAGGGCGCGTCGCTTCAGCCAGGGGCTGGGCCGGTAGCGCGGATCGCCGTAGAAACTCTGCAGGGCTTCCAGGATGGCGAGGACGGTGCGCGCACCGAGCGCGTCGCCCAGGGCCAGCGGGCCCTTCGGGTAGCCCAGGCCGAGGGTGACGGCGCGGTCGATGTCCTCCGGCGTGGCGATGCCCTGCTGGGCGATGTCGCAGCCGATGTTCACTATGTGCGCCAGCACGCGCTGCGCAACGAAACCTGCGCTGTCGCGGATGACGGACACGGGTACACCGTCTGAAGCAAAGAGGCCGTGCGCCGCATTGCGCGTTTCGGCGGAGGTGAGCGGCGTGGTCATCAGGGTGCGGCGCTTGTCGATGCCGGCGAGGACGTCGATGGCGACGGTGCGTGCGGCATCCAGCCCTTCGCGAGCAGCGCAGGTGGTGGCGTCCTCGCCCAGCGGGGTGACGACGCACAGGGCGCCGTCCTGTGGAGACTGACTTTCGTCGAGCGTGCCGCCGAGCTTGCGCACCAGATCGCGGACGGCCGCGGCGAACTCCGGCCGTGCCCCGCTGACCCAGACGCGGGCCGGCCGCGCGGACGGCGCGGGAGGAACCGGTATCGTTTGCTGCTTGCCGTCGGGGTAGGCATAAAAGCCGCGCCCGCTCTTGCGGCCGAGCACGCCGCCGGCCAGGCGCTGCGCCGCCAGCGCGGAGGGACGGTAGCGCGGCTCCTGGTAGTACTGGTGGTAGATGGATTCCATCACCGGATGCGAGACGTCCAGGCCGGTGAGGTCGAGCAGCTCGAACGGCCCCATGCGGAAACCGGCCGCCTCGCGCAGGATGCCGTCGATCTCGTGGAACTCGGCGACGTTCTCGCCGAGCAGGCGCAGGGCTTCGGTGACGTAGCCGCGGCCGGCGTGGTTGACGATGAAGCCGGGCGTGTCCTTGGCGCGTACGGGCGTGTGGCCCATGCGCCGGGCCAGTTCGGTGAGCGCTTCGCCGACCCAAGGCTCGGTGAGCAGGGCGTCGATGACCTCGACGACCTTCATCAGCGGCACCGGGTTGAAGAAATGGTAGCCGGCGACGCGGCCCGGCTTGCGGCAGGCGGCGGCGATCTCCGTCACCGACAGCGACGAGGTGTTGCTGGCAAGCACGCAGTCCTCGCCGACGATGCCTTCGAGCGCGGTGAACAGCTGGCGCTTGGCCTCCAGCTTTTCGACGATTGCCTCGATCACGACATGGCAGGGCGCGAAAGCCTCGAGCGTCGCGGCGGATTCGATGCGGGCGGCGGCCGCATCTGCGGCAGCCGGGTCGATCTTGCCCTTGGCGGCCAGCCCGGACAGCGTGGCGGCGATGGTTTGCTGCGCGGCCGCGGCGGCGCCGGCCTGCAGGTCGAAGAGCAGGACGCGGATGCCGGCCTGGGCGGCGATCTGCGCGATGCCGCGGCCCATGG